>CANCVB010000019.1 GCA_947381415.1 Burkholderiales bacterium | reverse complement strand
ACGCATATCGCGCATGACGTCCAGAATTTCTTCGTCCGTCTCGCCCAGGCCCACCATCAGGCCGCTTTTGGTCGGCACATTGGGAAACAGTGCTTTGAACTTTTTGAGCAAATTCAATGAGAACGCATAGTCCGAGCCGGGGCGAGCTTCTTTGTACAGGCGGGGCACGGTTTCCATGTTGTGGTTCATGACGTCGGGTGGCGCGGCTTTCAAAATGTCCAAGGCGCGGTCATCGCGCCCACGGAAATCGGGCACCAGGATTTCGATTTGCGTTTGGGGTGACAGCGCGCGCGTGCGGCTGATGCAATCCACAAAATGCTGGCTGCCGCCGTCGCGCAAGTCGTCACGGTCCACGCTGGTGATCACCACGTACTGCAACTTGAGCTGCGCAATGGTCTTGGCCAAGTTCTCAGGCTCGTTCACATCCAGCGGGTCGGGGCGGCCATGGCCCACATCGCAAAACGGGCAACGGCGGGTGCACTTGTCGCCCATGATCATGAAGGTGGCCGTGCCCTTGCCAAAGCATTCGCCAATGTTGGGGCAGCTGGCCTCTTCGCACACGGTGACCAGTTTATTGGCCCGCAGAACATCTTTGATTTCATAAAACCGGGTGGTCGGTGAGCCGGCCTTGACACGGATCCAGTCGGGCTTTTTGAGCACTTCGCCCGCCTCGACTTTGACCGGTATGCGCGAGAGTTTGGCGGCGGCCTTTTGCTTGGCTGTGGGGTCGTAGTTCTCGACCGATTGTGCTTCGCGCACCACGTTAGGAGTCGTCATGATGGATTTTTCAAGGGGCTAAAAGGGCCATGAGCTTTTGGCTCAAGAGGTTCGCAGCTTCTGACCACGACACCTGTACCCCGATTGTAGAAAGGTCCACGGCCCGCAAACCGACATAACCACACGGATTGATGCATTCAAACGGCGACAAGTCCATGGCCACGTTCAGCGCCAAGCCGTGGTAAGTGCAATGGCGGCTGACCTTGATGCCCAACGCGCTGATCTTGCCAAGGCCTTTGAACGGGTCGTTCGGGTCCGCAGGCCCCACCAAGGCTGTGTGGGCAAACGGGTCGTCCAGCCGCACATAGATACCAGGTGCCCCCGCCACGCGGTGACCCGTCACGCCCACATGGGCCAGGGTGCGGATCACGGCTTCTTCGAGCTTGTAGACGTACTCTTTGACGTAATAGCCCGCGCGCTTGAGGTCAATCATGGGGTACGCCATCACCTGACCTGGGCCGTGGTAGGTCACTTGTCCGCCGCGGTTGGTCGCGATCACGGGGATGTCGCCCGCGTTCAATACATGGCCTGCCAGACCGGCCAATCCCTGGGTAAAGACCGGCAGGTGCTCGGCCAGCCACAAGGCATCAAGGGTGCTTTCGTGGCGATCATCGGTGAAGGTTTGCATGGCCGCATAGGTGGACAGGTAGTCCACCCGTCCCCAGTTGCGCAAGTCCATGGTCAAGCCTTACAGAACGATTTTGACCATCGGGTGCGAGGTCAAGGCGAGGTACAAATCGTCCAACTGTTCACGGCTGGTGGCCGTCACCGACAAAGTCACGCCTAAATACTTGCCGCCTTTGCTGGGCCGCAATTCGACCGTGGCGGCATCAAAGCCGGGGTCAAACTGCTGCGCCACTTGCACCATGGCATGAACAAAACCATCGTGCGATGCACCCATGACCTTGATGGGAAAGATGCTGGGGTACTCGATCAGCGTGTCTTTGCGCGGGTCGTCGGAAGCGGGCGGTGTGGCTGAAGCGCTCATGGCGTTGACAAATAAAAGTTATCGCCAGATGACAACGGCGGCCACGGCCAGCCAGCCTAAACCAAAATTAGTGACAACCAAAATGTGAATTTGAGCCAATTGTTTGGCTGCCGCAGGCCAATCGCTCAGCGCACTGGCGCGCTGCAAGCGGCGAAAAGGCACAAAGTACAAATGACCAAAAATCACGCACATCAACAGTCCCAGGCCCAGCATGGCGTGCCAGCCCACGGGGGCCACTTTCATGTCAACACCTGCAAACATCAGGCCGCCGGTTACCAAGAGCAGGGCAACACACACGGCCACCAAACCAAAAAACCTTGCCAAAACACCGGTCATTAAAGGAATGCGCACCGGGGGTTCCAGCAGGGCAGCAGCGGTGGGGCGAACCGCCCAAAGCAGCGTGGTCATGCCCCCCAGCCAGATCAAGCCGGCCGCCAAATGGAAAAATTTGGTCACTTCATACATAGAGGTTCTCTTATTCAGGGTGAGCGGGCCATATCAGCCCCCTAGATTGTGCCGTACAGCCAAATCACAAGGCCAAAGTGGTGCATGGAACCAAAGGGGCTTGTCAGTCGTTTGGGTTATCCCTTATACTCGTGGGCTTTGGTGTTGAATGTGTCGGGTTTGTAAACTGGGTGTAATTGAACATGATGACAATCGTGACCCAGACCGAGCCTGAAGATTCACAAGACGCTGAGTCATTTCAGCCGCTGACCTCGCAAGAGGCCCAGTTGCTCAGGCAAAAATTGCCCTTGCTCTCCGTGTGGAGAGTGGTGGCAGCGCAAGTCCTGATGGGTGTTGTGGTGGCCTTGCTTGCAGGGTTGTTCACTTCGAAATGGAATGTGGCCTGGTCAGCCGGTTACGGCGCCTTGGCAGTGACAGTGCCAGCGGCATTGTTTGCCAGGGGAATGACCAGTCCGGTGACCTCCGCCAGTGTGGGGGCGTCTGTAATGGGTTTCCTGTTGTGGGAGATCGTCAAAATTGGACTGACCTTGGCGATGCTTATCGTGGCGCCAAGGGTGGTCCCGCAAGTCAGTTGGCCTGCCATGTTGGTGGGTCTGGTTTTAACAATGAAGGTTTATTGGATGGCATTGGGCGCGCGCTCCTTGTTTTATTCAAAAGTCAATTTCAAATCAGAGCAAACGAATGTCAGCTGAAACTGCTCCTAGCGCTGGTGCCTACATTGGTCACCACCTTACCCATTTGCAAAACAAGCCGATGGCGGGTGTCATCGATTTTTCGGTCTTCAACCTGGACTCTATGTTCTGGTCGCTCCTGTTGGGTGTGGTCGGTAGCTTGTTGCTCTGGAAAGCGGCGCGCAATGTGACCTCGGGCGTGCCCGGTCGGTTTCAGGCGGCGGTCGAGATTCTGGTCGAAATGGTGGACAACCAAGCCAAGGGCATCGTGCACAACGCCGAGAGTCGCAAGCTGGTTTCTCCATTGGCCCTGACGGTGTTTGTTTGGATTTTCCTGCTCAACTCCATGGACTTTTTGCCTGTGGACTTGTTCCACAAAGTGTTTGAGTGGACGGGCTTGGACCACAGCATCCATTATTTCCGCGTGGTGCCTACCGCCGACTTGTCGAGCACTTTGGGCATGTCTACTTCGGTGTTGTTAATCTGCGTTTTCTACAACATCAAAATCAAAGGCATTGGCGGCTGGTTCCATGAACTCACCACAGCCCCCTTCGGCGCGCACCCTATCTTGTGGCCCTTCAACTTTGTCTTTCAGATGATTGAATTTGTGGCCAAGACTGTTTCGCACGGCATGCGACTCTTCGGCAACATGTATGCAGGCGAGTTGATTTTCATGTTGATCGCCCTGATGGGCGGCACCGCTGCCATGTCCTTGACGGGTATTTTGTTGCCTATCGGTCATGTGATTGCCGGCTCTATCTGGGCTGTGTTTCACATCATGATCGTCGCATTGCAAGCCTTTATTTTCATGATGTTGACCTTGGTCTACATCGGTCAAGCGCACGACGCGCACTGATCTTCCTTTTTTCTCAACCTTTCCATCAACATCCATAGGAGTAACAAAATGGAACACGTCCTCGGTTATGTAGCACTCGCATCGGGTCTGATCATTGGTCTGGGCGCTATCGGCGCTTGTATCGGTATCGGCATCATGGGCAGCAAATACCTCGAAGCAGCTGCTCGTCAGCCTGAATTGATGAACGAATTGCAGACCAAAATGTTCTTGTTGGCTGGTTTGATCGACGCGGCTTTCCTGATTGGCGTCGGTATCGCCATGATGTTCGCCTTCGCGAACCCGTTTGTTCTGAAGTAATTCCTGCAACAACCAAAAGAAAGGTGTTGCCGTGAGTATCAATGCAACCCTGTTTTTCCAGGCCGTCGTTTTTGCAATTCTGGTGTGGTTCACGATGAAATTCGTGTGGCCGCCCATTGCCAACGCACTGGACGAACGCGCACACAAAATCGCCGGCGGCCTTGCAGCAGCAGACAAAGCCAAATCCGAACTCGCCACTGCCTACCATCGTGTTGAAGTCGAATTGAGCCAATCGCGCGCTGAAACGGCCACACGTTTGGCAGACGCCGAACGACGTGCTCAGACCCTCATTGAGGATGCCAAAGCACGTGCCACTGAAGAAGGTAACAAGATCATCGCTGCTGCCAAGGTGGAAGCCGAACAGCAAGTGGTCAAAGCCCGTGAGCAATTGCGTGAGCAAGTCGCGGTCTTGGCTGTCAAAGGCGCCGAACAGATTCTCCGCAAGGAAGTCAATGCCGGCGTTCACGCAGACCTCTTGAGCCGTCTGAAGACCGAGCTGTAATCACATCGCCAGAGAAGACCATGGCCGAACTTGCAACCATCGCCCGTCCTTACGCCGAAGCGCTTTACAAAGCCCAGGCCGCAGACCTCGCAGGCACAGCATCCTGGCTGGAAGAGCTCGCCGCAATTGCGCAGAATGCGCAATTGCTCGAGTTTTCCGACAGTCCCAAGGTGTCCGATGCGCAGTTGTTTGAGCTGATCTCTGGTGTGGTGAAAACCGCTTTGCCAGAGGCCGGAAAAAACTTCTTGCGACTGGCGATTGAGAATCGCCGACTTGTTGCAGTGCCCGAAATTGCCAAGCAATTCCGTGCCCTGAAAAATGCACAGAGCGGCACTGCGGACGCCACCGTCTTCAGCGCCTTTGCGATCGATGCAACTGCATTGGCCGATCTGTCCACAACGCTTGAAAAACGCTTTGCCCGCAAACTCAACCTGCGTGTTGAGATCGATGCGTCACTCATTGGTGGCATTCGTGTGGTCGTGGGTGATGAGGTGCTCGACACTTCCGTCAAGGCCCGTCTGGAACAAATGAAAGCGGCTCTTACCGCTTAAGGCGGCAAGGGACCGGACCTATTTAAAGAAAGAAGGAAAGAGTCATGCAACTCAATCCCGCAGAAATTTCTGAGCTGATCAAGAGCCGAATTCAAGGCTTGTCTGCCGATGCAGACATCCGCAATCAAGGCACCGTGGTGTCTGTGACTGACGGTATCGTGCGCGTGCACGGCCTGTCGGACGTGATGCAAGGCGAGATGTTGGAATTCCCAGCAACCGCTGAAGGCGTGCCCACATTCGGTCTGGCGTTGAACCTCGAGCGTGACTCGGTTGGCGCCGTGATCTTGGGTGAATACGAGCACATCTCGGAAGGCGACACTGTCAAGTGCACAGGCCGTATTCTGGAAGTTCCCGTGGGCCCTGAGCTGATTGGCCGCGTGGTCAACGCCTTGGGTCAACCGATCGACGGCAAAGGCCCGATCAACGCCAAAATGACCGACGTGATCGAAAAAGTCGCCCCCGGCGTGATCGCACGTAAGTCGGTCGACCAGCCCATGCAAACCGGCCTGAAGTCCATCGACTCCATGGTGCCGATTGGCCGTGGTCAGCGTGAGTTGATCATTGGTGACCGTCAGACCGGTAAAACCGCCGTGGCCATTGACGCCATCATCAACCAAAAAGGTCAGAACATGACCTGTATCTATGTGGCTATTGGTCAGAAAGCCTCATCGATCAAAAACGTGGTGCGCTCACTCGAGCAAGCCGGCGCCATGGACTACACCATCGTGGTGGCCGCATCCGCTTCTGAGTCAGCCGCCATGCAATACGTGTCGGCCTACTCGGGCTGCACCATGGGCGAATACTTCCGCGACCGTGGCCAAGACGCCTTGATCGTGTATGACGATTTGTCCAAACAAGCCGTGGCTTACCGCCAAGTGTCTTTGCTGTTGCGCCGTCCCCCAGGCCGCGAAGCCTACCCTGGCGACGTGTTCTATTTGCACAGCCGTTTGCTCGAGCGTGCCGCCCGCGTGAATGCCGACTATGTGGAAGCTTTCACCAAAGGTGAAGTCAAAGGCAAAACCGGTTCACTCACAGCGCTGCCCATCATCGAAACCCAAGCGGGTGACGTGTCGGCTTTCGTGCCCACCAACGTGATTTCCATCACCGACGGCCAAATCTTCTTGGAAACCTCCTTGTTCAACGCCGGTATCCGTCCAGCCATTAACGCGGGTATTTCAGTCTCCCGCGTGGGTGGTGCCGCGCAAACCAAATTGGTGAAAAACCTCTCTGGTGGTATCCGTACCGACTTGGCGCAGTACCGCGAACTCGCTGCTTTTGCGCAGTTCGCCTCCGACCTGGACGAAGCCACCCGCAAGCAGCTCGACCGCGGTGCCCGCGTGACTGAATTGCTCAAGCAAGCCCAGTACAGCCCCTTGTCTATCAGCTTGATGGCGGCGACTTTGTATGCCGCCAACAAAGGCTTTTTGGACGACATCGAGGTCAAGCAGGTGTTGCATTTCGAATTCGGTTTGCACCAGCATTTGAAATCGAAAAACGCTGCCTTGTTGGCCAAGCTCGAGGCCGCCAAAGCCATGGACAAAGATGCAGAGGCCGAGTTGGTCACTGCCATCGAAGCGTTCAAGAAATCGTTCGTCTAAGCCATCAAGCAGCAAGGAGCCCTTCATGGCAGTCGGCAAGGAAATACGCGGCAAGATCAAATCGGTGGAAAACACCAAGAAGATCACCAAGGCCATGGAAATGGTGGCTGCGTCCAAAATGCGTAAGGCGCAAGACCGCATGCGTGCAGCTCGCCCTTACAGCGAAAAAGTGCGCAACATCGCCACCCATTTGGGTCAAGCCAACCCTGAGTATGTGCATCCCTTTATGAAGATTCACCCGGCGACATCCACCGGCTTCATCGTGGTGACCACCGACAAAGGCTTGTGCGGCGGCATGAACACCAATGTCTTGCGTGCCTTGATGAGCAAGCTCAAAGAACTGCAAGCCGCTGGCAAAACAGCCCAAACCGTGGCGATCGGCAACAAGGGTCTGGGTTTTCTCAACCGTGCAGGCGTGAAGGTGCTCGCACAGCTCACCCAAATGGGAGACACGCCACACATTGAAACCTTGATTGGTCCTGTCAAGGTCATGTTGGATGCCTACACCGAAGGTCAGTTGGATGCGGTGTATATCTGTTACACCAAGTTCATCAACACCATGAAACAAGAGGCTGTGATTGAGCAATTGCTGCCCTTGTCGAATGACAAGATGCGCGAAGAAACCAAGGCTGCTGGCAGCTATGCATGGGACTATTTGTACGAGCCCGATGCCCCCGCCGTCATTGATGACTTGTTGGAACTCTACATTGAGTCCTTGGTCTACCAGGCGGTGGCTGAAAACATGGCTTCAGAGCAATCTGCACGCATGGTGGCCATGAAGGCCGCCACCGACAACGCCGGCAGTGTGATTGGCGAACTCAAACTCATTTACAACAAAACCCGTCAAGCAGCGATCACGAAGGAATTGTCCGAAATCGTGGCCGGTGCGGCAGCGGTGTAACCCTATTTATTTTTGGAGCAAATCATCATGGCTCAGGCAATGACACACGCAGGTATTCAAGGAAAAATCGTCCAATGTATTGGTGCGGTGGTGGACGTCGAATTCCCCCGCGATCACATGCCGCATATTTACGATGCGCTCAAACTCGAAGGCACGGCCTTGACCTTGGAAGTGCAGCAGCAATTGGGTGACGGCATCGTACGTACCATTGCCTTGGGCTCTTCTGACGGTTTGCGCCGTGGTTTGATGGTCACCAACACCGGTGCAGCCATCACCGTGCCTGTGGGCAAAGCCACCTTGGGCCGCATCATGGACGTGTTGGGCTCACCGATCGATGAGCGCGGTCCTGTGGACCAAACCCAAACCGCCTCCATTCACCGCAAAGCCCCCGCTTACGACGAACTCAGCCCTTCACAAGAATTGCTGGAAACCGGCATCAAGGTGATCGACCTGGTGTGCCCCTTCGCCAAAGGCGGTAAGGTGGGCTTGTTCGGTGGTGCCGGTGTGGGCAAAACCGTGAACATGATGGAACTCATCAACAACATCGCCAAGGCGCACAGCGGTTTGTCCGTGTTCGCTGGCGTGGGTGAGCGTACCCGTGAAGGCAACGACTTCTACCACGAGATGGCTGACTCTGGCGTGGTGAACCTGGAGCACTTGGAAGAGTCCAAAGTGGCCATGGTCTACGGTCAGATGAACGAGCCTCCTGGCAACCGTTTGCGCGTGGCCTTGACAGGACTGACCATCGCCGAATCTTTCCGTGACGAAGGCAAAGACGTGTTGTTCTTCGTGGACAACATCTACCGTTACACCTTGGCCGGTACCGAAGTGTCCGCCTTGTTGGGCCGCATGCCTTCTGCCGTGGGTTACCAACCCACACTGGCCGAAGAAATGGGCCGTTTGCAAGAGCGCATCACCTCCACCAAAGTGGGCTCCATCACTTCCATCCAGGCCGTTTACGTGCCAGCCGATGACTTGACCGATCCTTCTCCTGCCACCACCTTTGCCCACTTGGACTCCACCGTGGTGTTGTCGCGTGACATCGCTTCACTGGGTATTTACCCCGCGGTGGATCCTTTGGACTCCACCAGCCGCCAGCTCGACCCCTTGGTGGTCGGCAACGACCATTACGAAACCGCCCGCGCTGTGCAAGGCACTTTGCAGCGCTCCAAGGAATTGCGCGACATCATTGCGGTTTTGGGCCTGGACGCATTGGCACCCGAAGACAAATTGGCCGTGGCCCGTGCGCGCAAGATTCAGCGCTTCTTGAGCCAGCCTTTCCACGTCGCCGAGGTGTTCACCGGATCACCCGGCAAATACGTCACCTTGGCTGAAACCATTCGCGGCTTCAAAATGATCGTGGCTGGTGAGTGCGACCACATGCCCGAGCAAGCCTTCTACATGGTGGGCACGATCGACGAGGCCATCGAAAAAGCCAAAAAGATTTGATCAGCAACGTGTCCGATAAGGAATTCAGATGAACACCATCCATGTTGATGTGGTCAGTGCAGAAGAGCTGATTTACTCTGGCGAAGCCACTTTCGTGGCGCTGCCGGGTGAGGTCGGCGAGTTAGGCATTTACCCGCGCCACACCCCTTTGATCTCGCGCATCAAAGCCGGTTCTGTGCGCATACAAAAACCCGACGGCGAAGAAGAGTTCGTGTTTGTCGCGGGCGGCATTTTGGAAGTTCAGCCCGACTCGGTAACCGTCTTGTCCGACACAGCTGTGCGTGGCAAAGACTTGGATGAAGAGCGGGCCAATGCCGCCAAACAAGCGGCACAAGAACATTTGCAAAACGCGAAAACCCAAGTCGACATGGCTGCCGCGCAAGCCGAGTTGACGGTGATGGCTGCTCAGCTTGCCGCGTTGCGCAAGTACCGCAGCAAACACTAAACCTTGTCCAAGCCCCATCTGCGCGCAGCCACCGTTGGCGGGTCCGCTGATGATGTGGAGGCCACGTTCTACGAAGCCTTGCAGACGGGCGATATTGAACGCCTCATGGCTTGCTGGGCCAATGAAGAAGACATTGTGTGTGTGCACCCAGGGGGACCGCGTTTACTCGGCGCGGTGGCCATTCGCCATTCCTTCGAAACCATGTTTGGGCACGGCACCATACGCGCATTTCCCGAAAGACTGCACAAATTAGAGACCATCACCAGCGCGGTGCACAACCTCATAGAGCGGGTTGAGGTGATGACGCCAGAAGGCGCGCAAATAGCGTTTGTCACCACCACCAATGTGTATATGCGTACGGCAGAAGGTTGGCGCATGGTCGCCCACCATGCCAGTCCAGGCACGCCACCAGAAATTCACAGCGACATCGACACGCCCACCATTCTTCACTGAAAGCGGGCCAGCATGACAGCCAATGGATGACATCGTTAAACAAGCCATGGCGAAGTGGCCGCAGGTGCCTGATTGCTACGGCTGGCTGGGTTTGGACGACAGGGGTGACTGGTATATGCGCGACGATGCTGTTCAAGCCCAGGGTGACTTTGCCCGTGCCAAGGGCAGCAAGCTGGTGCATACCCAACTGATTGCCTTTATCGAGCGCAATTACGGTGTGGACGACTCAGGTCGTTGGTATTTTCAAAATGGGCCCCAGCGTGTGTATGTGGAGTTGCAGTCCACGCCATTTGTTTGGCGTGTTCAAGACGATGGCGCGCTGACCCATGCGCAACAAACCGTGGCACTCACAGACACCTTGTTGGATGAAAACGGCCGTTTGTACGCGCTGACCTCCATGGGATTGGGGCTGGTTCACTCCATGGACATATGGCACGCCGCCAAAGCCATAGAAGACAAGCGCTGGCCCACACCCCAAGTGGTGGTGTCAGAACAGTTGCCCCAGACCTACGGCTATGTGCGCAGTCCTGCCAATGGCGAAAAAAAACCGGCTGACAAGCCGGTTTGTTGACAGCACTGACAGCTCAGTTCTTGGGCGCAGCAGGCTCAGCGAACTTGGCACCGCCTGCGTTGGCCATGTACACCACGGCGCGACCGATTTCAATGTCGCTGTGGTCGCCACCGCCTTGTGCACCCATGGCATTTTTACCCTTGAGCGCGGAATTGAGCAAAGCCTCATAGCCAGATTTGATGCGTGGCGCCCAAGCCGCAGTGTCGCCAAACTTGGGTGAACCAGCCAAACCGGCCGCATGACAAGCGGAGCACTGGGCTTTGAAAACCTCTTCACCCGTCTTGAGGGGGCGGTTGGCATCTTTGACCTGCACGGCACCCACTTTTTCGATGCGCGCAGCCACGGACTCGGCTTGGTTGGTGGCGCCAGCAGCAGGTTTGTTACCAGAGACGACGAAATTCACCAAAGCGATGATGATGAAAACGGGGCCCACAAAGGACAAAAAAACCAGCCAAGCAAATGCCTTGGGTGTTTTGATGGGGCCGGTATGTGCTTCTTCGTGGGTGTCGCTCATAAAGACTTTCTGTAGAGGGTCAAATCAAAAGGAAATTATAGCCAGCGCACACCCTACAAGAGACTGACACAGACACGCCACCTACAATAGTCTGCATGCGGCTGTAGCTCAGTGGATAGAGTATTGGCCTCCGAAGCCAAGGGTCGTGGGTTCGATCCCCGCCAGCCGCACCAACGAGGTTTCCCCCTCCTTAACTTGTTGACGAAGACGAGAGTCGACCAAGCTCGCCAAACTGTGCCGCCAAATCGGTTTCCGCATGTTCCAGCACAAAGTAGCGAAAGGCTTCAGCCGCCGGTGAGAGCAGCTTAGCCAGCGCATGAATCACATGCCAAGCACGCACCACAGGCGAGCCGCGCACATCCAAAATGCACAGTTGGCGGGTCTGCAACTCCAAGCCGATGGTGTGCAGGGACAAAAAACTCAAACCCAAATTGGCTTTCACCGCCTGCTTGATAGCGTCATTGCTTTGCAACTCCATGGAAAACCGCGGTTGAAAGCGCGCTTGCGAAAAAAACGCTTCCATGGCACTGCGCGTGCCCGAGCCTGGCTCGCGAACAATGAAGGACTGCTGACGCAAATCTTCTGCGCGCAAACCTGACTCGCCCGCCAAGGGGTGCTCGGGAGAGGCCACAAACACCAAGGGATTGGCGGCAAAAGGCTCGGCGCGGGTGGGCATTTCAGAGGGTGGGCTGCCCATGATGGCAATATCGACTTCACTGTTTTGCAACCATTGCACCAGTTCGCGGCGGTTGCCCACATTCAGCACCAACTCGATTCCCTCATGCTCCTTTAAAAACTTGTTGAGCAAGGCCGGAATAAAGTAGGTGGTGGTGTCGACCATGCCAATGGTCAGCTTGCCTGTCTCTATGCGCTGTAAACGTGCCGCAGCATCTTCGGCGTCTTTGAGCAAGGCCAGCATCTTTCTGGCGTACACCAGCATGTACTCGCCACTGGTGGTTAAAGACACTTTTCGGCCCTGTCGCTCAAACAGTGGCATGCCCACTTCCGCTTCTAACTCCTTGATTTGCATAGTGACAGCGGGCGCAGACACATGCAAAGTCTCGGCAGCTTTGGCAAAGGACAGGTGCCGTGCAACCGCACTGAACACACGCAATTGGCGGAAAGTGGCGTTTTTCAATTAAGTAAAGCTGAAGTGAAAGCTCTGAAAATTTGAATTTACTTATTCTGCCAGCTTTTTTACAGTCCTTCCATCTTCTCACCACGATGGAGTTTTTTGATGACCGCAAGCACCCAAATCACCGACGCCAAAAAGCGCTACAGCGCAGGCGTATTGAAATACAAACAAATGGGCTATTGGATGCCCGACTATCAACCCATTGCCACAGACACCATCTGTCTGTTTCGCATCACCCCCCAAGAGGGCGTGGACCCCGAAGAAGCCGCAGCGGCAGTCGCTGGTGAATCTTCCACCGCCACTTGGACAGTGGTATGGACCGACCGCCTGACAGCTTGCGACAGCTACCGCGCCAAGGCCTACAAGGTCGAGCCCGTGCCAGGCCGACCAGGCGAGTACTTCGCATGGGTGGCTTACGACCTGATTCTGTTTGAAGAAGGCTCCATCTCCAACATGACCGCCTCGCTCATCGGCAATGTGTTCTCCTTCAAGCCGCTCAAAGCCGCCCGGTTGGAAGACATCCGTTTGCCCGTGGCCTACATCAAGACCTTCAAAGGCCCACCCACTGGTTTGATCGTCGAGCGCGAGCGCTTGGACAAATTTGGCCGTCCCTTGTTGGGTGCCACCACCAAGCCCAAGTTGGGCTTGTCAGGTCGCAACTATGGCCGCGTGATTTACGAAGGCCTCAAAGGCGGCCTGGACTTCATGAAAGACGACGAGAACATCAACTCGCAGCCTTTCATGCACTGGCGGGACCGCTTTTTGTATGTGATGGACGGCGTGAACAAGGCACAAGCCGTCACGGGAGAAGTCAAAGGCTCGTACTTGAATGTGACGGGCGCCACCATGGAAGACATCTACGAGCGCGCCGAGTTCGCCAAAGAGCTGGGCTCGGTGGTCATCATGCTGGACTTGGTGATCGGCTGGTCGGCCATCCAAAGCATGGCCAACTGGGCGCGCAAGAACGACATGATCGTGCACATGCACCGCGCAGGCCACGGCACTTACACGCGTCAGAAAAACCACGGCGTGAGTTTCCGCGTCATGGCCAAATGGTTGCGTTTGGCAGGTGTGGACCACTTGCACACAGGCACCGCAGTGGGCAAGCTCGAGGGCGACCCCCTCACCGTGCAAGGCTATTACAACGTGTGCCGCGACAGCTACACCAAGCAAGACCTGCCACGCGGCCTGTTTTTTGACCAAGACTGGGCCGACACCAAGAAAGTCATGCCAGTCGCCTCGGGCGGCATCCACGCCGGTCAAATGCACCAGCTCATCGACTTGTTCGGCGACGATGTGATCTTGCAATTCGGCGGCGGCACCATCGGTCACCCCCAAGGCATTCAAGCGGGTGCTGTGGCCAACCGTGTGGCCTTGGAATGCATGGTCAAAGCCCGCAACGAAGGCAAGAACATCCTGGAAGAAGGCCCCACGATTTTGAAGAACGCCGCCAAAACCTGCGGTCCTTTGCAAGCCGCTTTGGACACCTGGGGCGACATCAGCTTCAACTACCAATCCACCGACAGCAGCGACTATGCCGTCACCCCTTCCGTCGCTTGATACACAGGAGCACATCACATGTTGACCAACCCCACCGGCAAAATCACCCAAGGCCAGTTCAGCTTTTTGCCTGAACTCACCGACGCTGAAATCGGGCTGCAAATCAAGTACGGCTTGTCCAAAGGCTACGCATGGAGCGTGGAATACACCGACGACCCGCACCCACGCAACACTTACTGGGACATGTTTGGCATGCCCATGTTCGACCTGCAAGACCCTGCAGGCGTGTTGATGGAAGTGAACAACTGCCGCAAAACCTTCCCCAACCATTACATCCGCTTGATGGCGTTTGACTCCACCCGTGGCATCGAGTCCGTGGCCATGAGTTTCATCGTGCACCGCCCTGCCAACGAACCCGGCTTCCGCCTGGATCGTCAAGAGGTGAATGGCCGCAGCCTGCGTTACACCACGCATGGTTATGCCAGCGACAAACCTGAAAACCAACGCTATTCCAAGTAATGCGCTTCGCTTGACTCAGACCTCGCCATGAACACATCGACCTACAACTTGCCTGGTGTCAAAACACCTGAAACAGATGTTGAGAAAACCCCTGCCCGTGCCTTGAACACGGGTGGGGCGTTGGATGACACGGGTGCGCGTACCGTGGGTGAGGTTCTGGCGGGATCGCAAGTCACCTCGATCTTGGATGAGTTGGATGCCGAATTGGTGGGCTTGCTGCCTGTCAAAACACGCATGCGCGACATTGCGGCCTTGTTGGTGATAGACAGGTTGCGGCGCAACCTGGGCTTGGCATCTAGCGCACCCTCCTTGCACATGAGCTTCACTGGCAACCCCGGCACGGGCAAGACCACCGTGGCCATGCGCATGGCACAAATTCTGCACAACCTGGGCTATGTGCGCAGCGGCCATTTGGTGGCGGTGACCCGCGACGACTTGGTGGGCCAGTACATCGGCCACACCGCACCCAAGACCAAGGAAGTGCTGAAAAAAGCCATGGGCGGTGTGCTGTTCATCGACGAGGCTTACTACCTGTACCGCCCTGAGAACGAGCGCGACTATGGCCAAGAGGCCATCGAGATATTGCTTCAGGTGATGGAAAACCAGCGCGACGATTTGGTGGTCATTTTGGCCGGCTACAAAGACCGCATGGACACGTTTTTCCAATCCAACCCGGGGATGAATTCACGCATCGCCCATCACATTGAATTTCCCGATTACGCGCCGCTGGAACTGTCTCACATTGCCGAGCGCATGCTCACAGAGCAGCACTACAGCATGGATTCGGGCGCCCACGCGGCGTTTCAAAAATACATACAACTGCGCATGCAGCAACCGCACTTTGCCAATGCACGCAGCATCCGCAATGCCTTGGAAAGAGCGCGATTGCGCCAAGCCAGTCGCTTGTTTGCGCAACCCGATAAAGTGCTCACCGCCAACGACCTCAGCACCTTGTGTGCAGAGGATATATTGGCCAGTCGCGTATTCCAAAACCCAAAGGCAGTCGCATGAACAGCTTACAAGCATTGGTATTTGATGTGGACGGCACCTTGGCTGACACCGAAAGTGCGCACCTGGCCGCGTTCAACCATGCGTTTGCAGAGCAAGGTTTGGATTGGCACTGGGATGAGGCCATGTACACCCGCTTGTTGGAGATCTCCGGCGGAAAAGAGCGCATGACCCATTACTGGAAGCAAGTGCATCCAGACATGAAAGACATTGACGGCTCGGGCCTGACCGACACCATCGATCACCTGCATGCCTTGAAAACAGCCGCCTATGAAAACGCCGTGCAAAACGGTGCGGTGGCTTTGCGCCCTGGGGTTTTGAGCCTGATCCAAAGCGCCCACCAACAGGGTTTGCGTTTGGCGATTGCCACCACCACCTCGCCGGTCAACATCGCGGTCTTGCTTCGCAACGCGATTGGCCCAGACTGGAAAGACTTGTTTGTGGTGATCGAAGACGCCTCCACAGCGCCCAAGAAAAAACCCCACCCGCAGGTGTATGTGCAAACCTTGGCCCGCTTGGGCTTGCCCTCATCAGCCTGCATGGCCATCGAAGACTCGGCCAATGGTTTGCGTGCAGCCGTTGCCGCGGGACTGCAAACCATCATCACACCCAACCAATTCACCGCGCACCATGATTTCACGGGGGCCCTGAAAGTCGTGCCCGACCTTGCAGACGTGCATGTTGAACAACTGCGCGCTTGGCATCAACACTAGAAATTCAAGGAAACGCTATGCCCTTACGTCAACGCACCACACTGACCCAATACCTGATCGAGGAGCGTCGCCGCTTTCCCAATTCCAAAGGCGAATTCAATGCGCTGATTTTGGATGTGGCCTTGGCCTGCAAGGCCATTGCGCGCGCGGTCGCCATGGGTGACTTGGGCGGCATGTACGGCGACCATGCGGCCCAAGAAGGCGGCGCCATCAATGTGCAAGGTGAAACACAAAAGAAACTCGATGTGCTGAGCAACGACTTGTTCATTCGTGTGAACGAATGGGCGGGACATTTGGCGGGCATGGCGTCAGAAGAAATGACCGACCCGCACCAGATACCAGGCAAATTTCCTCGCGGTAAATACCTCTTGGTGTTTGATCCTTTGGACGGCTCGTCCAACATCGATGTCAACGTCTCTGTCGGCAGCATTTTTTCCATCTTGCGTGCGCCGCAAGAGGTGATCGACAGCGGACGCGATGTGGTCGAGGCAGACTTTTTGCAACCGGGCGCCACCCAATTGGCCGCTGGTTATGCCTTGTACGGCCCCACCACCATGTTGGTGTTGACGGTGGGCAACGGTGTTTCCGCCTTCACCTTGGAGCCCAACCTGGGCGAGTTCATGCTGACCCATGCGAATCTGCAAGTTCCCGCAGACACCCAAGAGTTTGCGATCAATGCATCTAACAGCCGTTTTTGGGAGCCGCCCATCAAGCGCTATGTGGACGAGTGCTTGGCTGGCAAATCGGGCGAGCGCGGCAAAGACTTCAACATGCGCTGGATTGCCTCCATGGTGGCCGAGGCTCACCGCATTCTGATGCGTGGCGGCGTGTTCATGTACCCGCGCGACACCAAGGACCCCAGCAAGCCCGGGCGCCTGCGCTTGCTCTACGAAGCCAACCCGATTGGCATGATCATGGAGCAGGCTGGCGGGCGCGCCAGCACCGGTCGCGAAGCCATGCTCAGTGTGCAGCCCACAGGTTTGCACCAACGCATTGGTTTGGTGTTTGGCTCCAAAAATGAAGTCGAACGCATTGAGCGTTACCACAGCGAACCAGCACCGCGTGACATTGACAACCCTTTGTTTGCCGAGCGCACCCTTTTCAGGGTCTAGTGCCTTGCCCCTCTGAGTAGATAGAAAGAACACCATGTCCGTCAAACACCCCATCATTGCCATCACTGGCTCTTCTGGTGCTGGTACCACCTCGGTCACCCGCACCTTTGAGAATATTTTTCGCCGCGAAAAAGTCACCGCCGCCATCATTGAGGGTGACAGTTTCCACCGCTACGACCGCTTGGAAATGCGTAAAAAAGCAGCCGATGCGGAAAAACAAGGCGATAAAAATTTCAGCCACTTTGGACCGACCACCAATTTGTTCTCCGAACTAGAGACCCTGTTCAGAACCTACGGCGAAACCGGTACAGGCAAGCGCCGCAAGTACCTGCACGACCATGAAGAAGCCGCGCCCTACAAGCAAGAACCCGGCACCTTCACGCCTTGGGAAGACGTGCCCAGCGCCACTGACTTGTTGTTTTACGAAGGCCTGCATGGCGCGGTGGTCACGCCTGAAGTCAATATTGCCCAGCACCCCGATTTATTGATTGGCGTGGTGCCCGTCATCAACCTGGAGTGGATTCAAAAACTCTGGCGCGACAAATCCAAGCGGGGCTACTCCACCGAAGCCGTGACCGACACCATCTTGCGTCGCATGCCCGACTATGTGAACTACATCTGCCCGCAGTTTGCCCACACCCATGTGAACTTCCAACGTGTGCCCTGTGTCGACACCTCCAACCCCTTTATTGCGCGCGAGATTCCCGCGCCCGATGAAAGCTTTGTGGTGATTCGGTTTGCCAACCCCAAGGGCATCGATTTCCCCTATTTGCTCAACATGATCCACGACTCTTTCATGTCGCGTGCCAACACCGTGGTGGTGCCAGGCGGCAAGATGGAACTGGCGATGCAACTCATCTTCACGCCCTTTGTGTGGCGCATGATGGAACGCAAGAAAAAGGCCTGAGGCCACCCCTTTTAAACACCTATTGGAGAATTTCATGGCCCTTGTATCCCTGCGCCAAGTGTTAGACCATGCTGCCGAGCATGGCTATGGCATTCCAGCGTTCAACGTCAACAACCTCGAACAAGTGCAAGCCATCATGGAAGCTGCGCAAGAGACCGACAGCCCTGTCATCTTGCAAGCCTCTGCAGGCGCGCGCAAATACGCTGGTGAAGCTTATTTGCGTCACCTGGTGTTGGCGGCGATTGAAACCCACCCTGACATCCCTGTGGTGATGCACCAAGACCATGGCGTGTCACCTGCTGTGTGTCAGCAGTCCATTCGTTCGGGCTTTTCCAGCGTGATGATGGACGGCTCGCTGATGCAAGACGGCAAGACCCCATCGAGCTACGACTACAACGTGGACGTGACCCGCCGTGTCTGTGAAATGGCACATGCCGTAGGCGTGTCTGTCGAGGGTGAGCTGGGTTGCTTGGGTTCGCTGGAAACGGGCGAAGCGGGCGAAGAAGACGGTGTGGGTGCCGTGGGCAAATTGACCCATGACATGTTGCTAACCGACCCGGTGCAAGCCAAGGACTTTGTCGAGCGCACAGGCGTGGATGCCTTGGCGATTGCCATTGGCACCAGCCACGGTGCGTACAAATTCACCCGCAAGCCCACAGGCGATATTTTGGCCATGGACCAAATCGTGGCGATTCACCAAAGCATCCCCAACACCCATTTGGTGATGCACGGTTCAAGCAGCGTGCCGCAAGAGTGGCTGGCCATCATCCGCGAGTTTGGTGGCGACATCAAAGAAACCTATGGCGTGCCCGTGGAAGAAATTCAGCGCGGCATTCGCTCTGGTGTGCGCAAGGTCAATATTGACACCGACATCCGCTTGGCCATGACCGGTGCGATGCGTCAAGCCTTTGCCCAAGACCGCAGCGAGTTTGACCCACGCAAGGCCTTGATCGCGGCACGCAAAGCGGCCAAGGGCATTTGCAAAGCACGCTTTGAAGCCTTTGGCTGTGCCGGCAAAGCAGCCAGTATCAAAGTCGTGTCACTCGACGCCATGGTGAGTCGCTACCATTGATCTTTTGACAATCCGTCATCGGGGGGCACATGCACACAATCGTGTTTCTGGACAGGCAATCTTTACAAGCCGATGTAAGACAACCCGCGTTTCAACATACGTGGGTGGAACATGTGCAAACCCGACCGGAGGATGTGCTGCAGCGCTTGCGCGGGGCAACGGTGGCCATCAGCAACAAAGTGCCCATCCGGCGCGAGACCCTCGAGCAACTCCCTGATCTGAAGTTGATTGCCATGGCCGCCACCGGCTATGACGTGATCGATGTGGAGGCCTGCCGGGAACGCGGCGTGGCTGTGGCCAACATCCGCAACTACGCGGTTCACACGGTACCCGAACATGCGTTCGCCTTGATTTTTGCTTTGCGTCGCAATCTGATGGCCTACCGCGACGATGTGCGCCAAGGTCGCTGGCAAACCGAAGAGCAGTTTTGCTTTTTTGACTACCCCATTCGCGATTTGCATGGCAGCACCTTGGGTATTTTTGGCGAAGGTGTGTTGGGTCAGGCCACGGCGCAGATTGCGCGCGCGCTGGGAATGAAGGTGTTGTTTGCCGACCATGCGCCCCCCAAAGCCGCGGGGGTGGATTTTGTACCACCTGAACAGGTCTATGCAGAATCAGACATCATCAGTTTGCACTGCCCTCTCACGCCCGCATCGCGCCATTTCATTGGCATGGCGCAGTTGCAGCAAATGAAGCGCAGTGCCTTGCTCATCAATACCTCGCGTGGGGGACTGGTGGATGAAGCGGCGTTGAAACTGGCTTTGCAAACCGGCGTGATCGCTGGCGCGGGCTTTGATGTGCTGAGCCAAGAGCCGCCCCGAAACGGCAATCCTTTGCTGGAGATTGCCTCGCCCAATTTCATCTTGACGCCGCATGTGGCATGGGCGTCCCAGCAAGCCATGCAAAGTTTGGCTGATCAATTGATAGACAACGTCGAAGCCTTCGTTGCCAACAAGCCGCAGCACCTGGTGACGTAGGCCTCACTCGCCGTTGGCGTGTGGTTTCTTTTGCAAAGCCAGTGCATACAGCGCATTGCGCGGTGCACCGCTGATTTCGGCGGCAAGTTTCACCGCGGTCTTCACGGGCAACTCTGGCAACAACAAGTCCAATACCCGCTCGGCCTCTGCCAAGCCCGAGGCTTCTTGCGCCAAGGGGTGCAGCACCATGGCAAATTCACCTTTGGCACGGTGTGGGTTGGCCTCAAGCCAGCTGGCAAAGCCATGGGCAGGCATGCGGGCAACCTCTTCAAATTGCTTGCTCAGTTCACGCCCCACGCTGAGCTCGCGTGAACCCAATAGCTGCAAATCTTTGGCCAAGGCTTCTATGCGGTGCGGGGCCTCTAAAAACACCTGTGCCCGTGATTCGGCCGACATGGTGAGCAAGGCTTTTTGCCGCTCGCTCGACTTGCTGGGCAAAAAACCCAGAAACACAAAACTGCCATCGCCTTGGCAACCGCTGACACTGAGCAAGGCGGTGACACTGCTGGCACCCGGTACCGGGATGACCCGAAAGCCAGCCGCTTGCACCAAAGCCACCAACTTGGCGCCAGGGTCGCTGATCGCGGGTGTACCTGCGTCACTTAAATAAGCCACCCTTTGACCACTTTGCAAACGCACAATCACGGCCTCAGCTGCCGCGATTTCGTTGTGCTGGTGCAGCGCCAAAAAAGCATGTGACGCTTTGCTGATGCCGTAGCTGCGCAGCAACGACTGGCTGTGGCGGGTGTCTTCACAGGCCAAGGCATCGGCCAGCGTCAGCACATGCAATGCCCGCAAACCCACATCGGCCAAGTTGCCAATGGGCGTGGCCAGCACATACAAGCAAGCGGTCGGATGGTCTTGCGCTGCGCTGGCATCGTGCGCTGCGCTCAACGCCGAATCAAAACGTGAAGCCAAAAAACACCTCTTTCCCTGTACCCAGTGCCAAGCAACGCGGCGATGCAGCCGAGTTGCGTGCATTGAACCATTTGCGCCAACAAGGTTTGTCCTTGGTGGCGCGCAATTACCGCACACCTGGGCGCGGTGGCGGTGAAATAGACCTGATTGTGCGCGACAGCGACGCCACCTTGGTGTTTGTGGAAGTCAGGTCGCGCCAGCGCGATGATTTTGGTGGCGCGGGTGCCAGTATCAGCGCCACCAAGCGCCGCTGCATTGTGTATGCCGCCAAACACTTTTTACGTCGCTACTGCACGCCGCCTGCTTGTCGCTTTGATGTGGTGCTCTTGCAAGAAGAGCGTTTAATCTGGCTCAAAGCCGCGTTTGAAGAATGAAGCCAAGCGAAACAGTGCAAAGGTATGATTCGCCCATGTTAGAGCAACGCATAGAACAGCAATTCATTGACAGCGCTGACCTGAAGTACCAGGCGGCCCAGGCTTTAAGCAAACCCATCGCCGCTGCCGTAGGGGCCATGCTGATGTGTGTCACAGGTGGGGGTAAGGTCTTGGCCTGTGGCAATGGGGGATCAGCCGCTGATGCCCAACACTTTGCGGCCGAGTTTGTCGGGCGTTTCGAGCGAGAACGCCCCGAGTTGGGCGCCATAGCCTTGACGACCGACAGTTCTATCCTCACCGCGATCGCCAACGACTACCATTTCGACCAAATTTTTTCCAAGCAAGTGCGTGCTTTGGGACAACCCGGCGATGTGTTGTTGGCCATTTCCACCAGTGGCAATTCCAGCAATGTGTTGGCTGCCATTGAGGCCGCACATGAGCGCGATTTGATTGTGGTGGCGCTCACCGGCAAGGGCGGCGGCAAGATAGGGCAGGTGCTGCGTGAAACCGATGTGCATATTTGCGTGCCCCACGACCGCACCGCCAGAATCCAAGAAGTTCACTTGCTGGTATTGCACTGTTTGTGCGACGGCGTGGACAGTCAGTTGTTAGGTGAACAGGAGAGCACACCATGAAATCATCTTTTGTCGTCAAAGCTGTGAGCAGTCTTTTGTTGGTCAGCGTGTTGGGCGCCTGTGCCCCATTGATGTTTGCTGGCATGGCTGGGACGGTGATGGTTGCCAGTGACCGCCGCACCTCGGGCGCGCAACTCGAGGATGAAGCCATTGAATTGCGTGCGCAGGCACGCATTCGCGACAACTTGGGAGAGCGTGTGCATGTGAATGTCACCAGCTTTAATCGACAGGTGTTGATCACCGGCGAAGTCACTGCCGAAAAAGACCGTCAAGCAGTGCTGCAGTTGGTCGAGCGCATTGAAAACGTCAAGTCGGTGGTGAACGAGATGGCTGTCTTACCCATGTCGACCCTGTCTGAGCGCTCCAACGATTTGCTGGTGACAGCGCAAGTTAAAGCGCGGTTTGTCGACAGCAAAGACCTGTTTGCCAATGCCTTCAAGGTGGTGACAGAGCGTGGCACGGTGTATTTGATGGGCCGCGTGACACAGCGCGAAGCCAACAGCGCAACCCAACTGACCCGCAACGTGAGCGGTGTGAACAAGGTGGTGCGTTTGTTTGAACCTATCACCGAAGATGAATTGCGCAACTATTTGCCCCCACCTGCCGCACCCGCCAAGTAAGCCGCTTAACGCAAGCGTTTGATCAGGCTTGAGGTGTCAAAGCGGTTGCCGCCCATGGCTTGCACATCGGCATAAAACTGGTCAACCAAAGCGGTGACTGGCACGCGGGCGCCATTGTGCTTGGCCTCGTCCATCACCAGCCCCAAGTCTTTGCGCATCCAGTCCACCGCAAAGCCAAAGTCAAACTTGTCGGCCACCATGGTTTTGCCACGGTTGTCCATTTGCCAGCTTTGGGCCGCGCCTTTGCCAATGACTTCCAGCACCTGCGTCATGTTCAGGCCCGCTTTCATGCCGAAAGCAATGCCCTCAGACAGGCCTTGCACCAGACCCGCGATGCAAATTTGGTTGACCATTTTGGTGAGTTGTCCCGCGCCGCTGTCGCCCATCAAGGTGAAGGCTTTGGCAAAGGCCATGCCCACAGGTTTGGCGCGTTCGAAAGCGGCCGACTCGCCACCGCACATCACGGTCAACATGCCGTTGATGGCACCTGCTTCACCGCCTGAGACGGGCGCATCCACAAAGTGAACCCCCTTGGCCTGGGCCGCGGCAAACAACTCGCGCGCCACATTGGCTGAAGCGGTGGTGTGGTCGACCAACAGCGCGCCCGCTTGGGTGCCGGCTAAAGCGCCATCGGCGCCCAACATGACTGCTCGCAAATCGTCGTCATTGCCGACACAACAAAACACCATGTCCGCGCCCTGAGCGGCTTCCCGTGGTGTAGGTGCGCTGGCGTGACCGGGGAACTCGTTGCACCAGTCTTTGGCTTTGGCGGGGTTGCGGTTGTACACCGTCACACGGTGACCGGCCAGCGCCAAGTGACCGGCCATGGGGTAGCCCATGACGCCCAGGCCAATGAATGCCACTTTGGTGGGGGTGCTGGGTTCGTAGGTTTTGGGGTTGGTGCGCGCCATGGTGGGTACTTTCTGAAAATGCGATACAGCTATCTTAGCTAGGCCGTGTGGCGAGCCCATTCAAGTTCAGAGATGGTGCCTTGGGCGCGCAATTGCGCGAGGCTTTGCGCCAAGGTGTGCATGCCAAACTGTGCGCCGGTCTGCAAGGCATTGGGCAGTTGAGCCGCTTTGTTGTCGCGAATCATTTGCCGTACCGCCGCTGAGGCATAAAGCACTTCGTGCGCGGCGACGCGGCGCTGGCCATCTGCACTTTTGCACAACACCTGGTGCACCACCCCCAGCAAAGACAAACTCAGTTGTTGGCGAACCAATGCTTTTTCTTCGCCAGGAAACACATCTACCAAGCGCTCTATGGCTTGGCTGGCGCTGCGGGTGTGCAGTGTTGCCAGGACCAAGTGACCGGTCTCGGCGGCGCGCAAGGCCAGTTGAATGGTTGGCAAGTCGCGCAATTCACCGACCAAAATCACATCCGGGTCTTGGCGCAAAGCGGCGCGCAACGCCGTGGCAAAGTCTGCGCTGTGACCAGGCACACTGCGCTGTTGCACCAAGCTGCGCTGGCTTGCGTGGACAAATTCGATGGGGTCTTCCAGCGTCAGGATATGCAAGGGCTGGGTCTGGTTCAGATGCGCAAGCAATGCCGCCAATGTGGTTGATTTGCCCGAACCGGTCGCGCCAGTCACCAGCAACAGGCCGTGGGGGTGTTGCAACCACTGTGTCAGGCAGGCGGGTGCGTTCAGATCGGACAAACTGGGAATGTGCTCGGGGATGCAGCGCCACACACTGGACCAACCCCTTGCTTGTGCAAAGACATTCACCCGAAAGCGACCAAGCCCCGCGATGCTGACGGCATCATCATGGTCAAGCCCTTGCCAAGCAGGCACAAGCGCTTTGAGTTGTTGCCGCATCGCATCGCTGTCTATCGGTGTGTCATGCAAGAGGTGCAACTCGCCCAACACCCTGGCCATGGGTGGCGCACCCGCACTCAAGTGCAGGTCTGAGCCGCCTGAACCCACGGTACGGGTCAGCCAATGCAGCAAGGTTTGGTTCATGGAAAGTTCGCTTGTTACAGTCCCATCATGGATGAATTGAGCAGACGTTATCAAGCAGTGTGTGAACGCGTCACGCAAGCGGCCTTGCGGGCGGGGCGCACACCCCACAGCGTGCACATGCTGGCGGTCTCCAAAACCTTCCCCGCCGATGCCGTTGCCGCCGTGGCCGCCTTGGGCCAGCGCGATTTCGGCGAAAACTATGTGCAAGAAGGTGTCGACAAAATCGCCGCGCTCAAGGGCGTCTCGGGTTTGGTTTGGCATTGCATCGGCCCCTTGCAAAGCAACAAAACCCGACAAGTCGCCGAGCACTTCGATTGGGTGCACAGCGTGGACCGCCTGAAAATCGCCCAGCGTTTGAGCGAGCAACGCCCTGCACATTTGCCGCCATTGCAAGTGTGTTTGCAAGTCAACATCGACGGCGGCCCGACCAAAGCGGGGGTGACCCCCAGCGAGGCCTTGGCTTTGGCGCAAGCCGTTGCCGTTTTGCCACGCTTGGCTTTGCGTGGCCTCATGACGATTCCCGATCCCGTGGAAGGTTTCGAGGCCCAAGTGGCGGTGCACATGCAAGCCAAGCGCTTGTTTGATGGCTTGCAGGTCACCCTGGGATTGCCCGACTTTGACACCTTGTCCATGGGCATGAGCGCCGATTTGGAAGCCGCGGTGCAGGCCGGCAGCAGCATGGTGCGGGTGGGCACGGCGGTTTTTGGGGGGCGTTAACGTATACAGTAAAAGAACTCTTATTAAAAATATCGTTACGAATTAAATATGGATATATTGCGGAAAAAAATGGAGAAACCCGTGTCCGCACTTGAAGTTCAGAAACCACTGCCTTGGCATGCATCTCTAGGAAGATGTGTGCTGTGTTGGGTGGCCACTGTCGATGCGCAAGGTCAACCCAATGTCTCCCCCAAAGAGGTCTTTGCTGTTGTCGGCGAACAGCACCTGGTCATCGCGCACATTGCGTCCCCCCTCAGCGTCAAAAATATCCAGCAAAACCCCAAGGTGTGCGTCAGCTTGATTGATATTTTTGTTCAAAAGGGTTGGAAGTTGATGGGCCAAGCGCAGTATGTGAATGCCAGCGATGAGGCGTTTCATGCCTATGCCAAGCCCTTGCTGGGGATGGTTGGCGATAGATTCAATATTCAAGGCGTGATGCTTGTGGAGGTTGTGCAGGCCTACCCCATCCTTGCACCGAGTTACCGCTTTTACCCTGACAGTACAACAGAAGAGGGACAAATCACAGCAGCGATGAAAACGTACCTTTCAAATGTGCCGACACGCTCCGGCGGTACGCCGGTGTCCGGGTCGCCCGACGCTTAAACATTGAAAGTGCTGCGTCAAAACCTCGGCAAATCGGGGTGGCTGATTTGCCCCCCGCGCACCAACATCTTGCCGTACTCGGCGCAGCGCTGCAGGGTGGGAATCACCTTGCCGGGGTTGAGCAAACCTTGCGGGTCGAAGGCGCGCTTCACACCGAACATTTGCTCGTTTTCAGCGGCTGAAAACTGCACGCACATGGAGTTGAGTTTTTCCACGCCCACGCCGTGCTCGCCCGTCACCGTGCCGCCCATGGCCACACTGGTTTCCAAAATGTCCGCGCCAAAGCGTTCGCAACGGTGCAGCTGGTCGGGGTCGTTCGCGTCAAACAAAATCAGCGGGTGCAAGTTGCCGTCGCCCGCGTGAAACACATTGGCACAACGCAAGCCGTATTTCTTTTCCATCTCGGCAATGGCCAACAAAATGTCGGCCAAGCGTTTGCGCGGAATGGTCGAGTCCATGCACATGTAGTCGGGGCTGATGCGCCCACTGGCAGGAAACGCGTTTTTGCGGCCGCTCCAAAAGCGCAGCCGCTCGGCCTCGTCACGGCTCACCGCGATGGCGGTCGCGCCGCAGCCTTGCAGCACCGCGCTCATGCGGCCAATTTCTTCTTCCACTTCCTCGGGCGTGCCATCGCTTTCACACAGCAAAATCGCCTCGGCATTCAGGTCGTAGCCGGCGTGCACAAAGTCTTCCACGGCGGCGGTCATGGGCTTGTCCATCATCTCCAAACCTGCGGGGATGATGCCCGCCGCGATCACCGCGGCCACGGCGTCACCCGCTTTGCGCAGGTCGTCAAAGCTGGCCATGATGCAGCGCGCCAACTGGGGTTTGGGGGTGAGTTTGACCGTGACTTCCAAGGTGATGGCCAGCATGCCTTCCGAGCCCACCACCAGCGGCAGCAGGTCCAGGCCAGGGGCGTCCAGTGCGTCGCCGCCAATCTCGATGGGTTCACCGTCCATGGTGAAGCCTTTGACCTTGAGCACGTTGTGCAAGGTCAGGCCGTATTTCAGGCAATGCACACCGCCCGAGTTTTCCGCCACATTGCCGCCAATGGTGCAAGCGATTTGGCTGGACGGATCGGGCGCGTAATACAGGCCCAAGGGCGCGGCCGCTTCGCTGATGGCGAGGTTGCGCACACCGCTTTGCACCACGGCGGTTCGGCTGTGCAAGTCCATGCGCAAGATGCGGTTGAACTTGGCGAGTGAGAGGGTGACGCCTTGCGGGTGCGGCATGGCGCCGCCCGACAAACCTGTTCCCGCGCCTCGCGCCACCACGGGCACGCCCAGGCGATGGCAGGTGCGCAGCACCGCTTGAACTTGGCTCTCGGTTTCAGGCAGCACCACGCACATGGGGCGCTGGCGGTAGGCGGTCAGGCCGTCGCATTCGTAGGGCGTGGTGTTTTCGCTGGAGGACAAGACCGCATGCGCGGGCAGCACTTGGCGCAAAGCGGCCAGTGTCAGGGAGGTTTTTTCAGCAGAGGTGACAGCGTTCATCGGGCTACAGACAACTCAAAAGCGCTACTGTAACGGGCAACCGTGGTTCAGGGTTTGCCTAGCGACTTCAGGGTTTCTTCAATGACATCGCCATTGGCTTGGGTGATGCGGATGCGTGCTGGCACATAGCCGTGGGCAGGGCTGAGCCAAATATCGATTTTTTGGTCGTAGTCGTTGCGCGGCACCCGATGCAGATGCAAGCTGTCCAAAGCCCCCAAAGGCGTGGAGAGGGTGTCGGAGCCCATCACCTTAAAGGTCCACGCCTCGGCTTGCTTGGCTGACACCACCTGCATCGACAGTTGTTGCCCAGCGCTACGCAAACTGGGTGTGCCCGCCATGGCGCCAGCCATTTGAAAAAACAGGCTGAGACGGTCTTGTGCACCTTCTTCCAGCGGTTGGCTGGGCGTGTTGGCGCTGTAGATCAGCAAGCCTTTGGTGCGGTCGAAGTGCGCGGCCTGTTCTTGGCGAAATTGGTCCCCAAAACGCGTGGGCAGCAAACCTGCGGCGTCGAGTTGACCCGCACTGGTTTGGCTGCGGGTGCCAAACAAAAACGCTTGAATGTCATGGCGCAGTTGGTAGTTGTTGTCCTGGTGCTGCCAACGGATGCTGGCATTGGCGGTGTAGCGCACGCCCTTGGAAGTGCCGCTTAAATCAAATTGAAGCAAAGCGGGCATTGGCCACACAAACTGTGCTTTGCCCAACCACGAAACTGGCGCAACGACGGGCGGTGCACTCGGCGGCGGGGTCGGCGCCAAGGATTCAGCGGCGATGGGTGTCTCGGCAGGCAAGGAGGGCGGCGCAGAGTTGGCCGCTGGCGTCACAGGCTCGGGCACCGACGGGCGCGTGGCCGCATCGGCTTGGGTGGTGCTGGGCCGTGTAGGTGTGTCTGTGACATCGGAAGGTGCTGTGGCGTTGTTGGCAGACAGGGTCGGCGCAACCACCTTGGCCACTTTGGGGGCCGATGTTTGGCGGGGGGCGAAGAGCGGTATCAAGTCGGTAGCGACTGGCGCGGGGGCCGATAAGCGCACATGCGCTACCAACGTGGGCTCGGACATGCGCGGCCAAGCCATGGAGGTGGAGAGGGTTTGCAGGCCCAGTCCGTGCAAGACGATCACCAACAGCACCAAAGCCCAAGTCAAAGGGAGATGCAAAGGTGACGCTGGATAGAATGCATGCATGAAACTGGCAACTTACAAAGACGGCTCTCGCGATGGGCAATTGGTGGTGGTCTCGCGCGATTTAACCACTGCCCATTATGCAAGCGGCATCGCTTCCAAATTGCAGCAAGTGCTGGACGATTGGAATTTTCTGTCGCCGCAACTCGAGGACCTTTCCCAAACCTTGAACCAGGGTAAGGCGCGCCATGCTTTCCCTTTTGACCCCAAGCTGTGCATGGCACCGCTGCCCCGCGCTTACCAATGGGCCGACGGGTCAGCCTATATGAACCATGTGGAGTTGGTGCGCGCCTCGCGCAACAGCGAGGTCCCCGCCAACTTCTATGACGACCCTTTGAT
Source organism: Burkholderiales bacterium (assembly GCA_947381415.1). Lineage (GTDB taxonomy): Bacteria > Pseudomonadota > Gammaproteobacteria > Burkholderiales > Burkholderiaceae_C > Limnohabitans. The sequence continues at coordinate 23,724 of CANCVB010000019.1, read as the reverse complement.
GTACCAAGGCGGCAGCGATGATTTTGCGGGGCCTTGTGACGATGTGGTGTGTCCTAGCACCGACTACGGTATTGACTTTGAGGCCGAGGTGGCCGTCATCACCGGTGATGTGGCCATGCAGGCCACGCCCGAGCAGGCCTTGGATGGCATTCGTTTGGTCATGATTGCCAATGATGTCTCACTGCGTCGCCTCATACCCAATGAGTTGGCCAAAAACTTTGGCTTTCTGCAAGGCAAACCCGCCACCGCCTTCAGCCCCGTGGCGGTGACATTGGATGAATTGGGCGACGCGTGGACGCAGGGTCGTTTGCACCTGAGCATGCGCGTGGATTGGAATGGCAAGCGTGTGGGCATGTGTGAAGCCGGCCCTGAGATGACCTTCCACTTTGGGCAACTGATTGCGCATCTGTGCAAAACCCGCAATGTGCGCGCGGGCAGCATCATTGGCAGTGGCACGGTCAGCAACAAAGCGGTCGAGGTGGATGGCCGCAAAGACTGGCCCAAGGGATACAGCTGCATCGCCGAAAAGCGCGCCATCGAAACCATTTTGGATGGCAAAGCCAGCACCGACTTCATGCAGTTTGGCGACACGGTGCGTATAGAAATGAAGGGCAAGGATGGTCAAAGCGTGTTTGGCGCCATTGACCAAACCATCGCGCCCCTTAAAACAGGCTAGGGTTGCCTGCCATCTTGTCAAACTTCACGAAGTATTTTCGGGCCAGCGCAATCAGCTGAGGGTCTGTGGGGTGGTCGCTGGCAATGTTTTCAATGATGGTGTGCGCGCATGCTTTGGCGTGGGTGTCGCACCAGGTTTTGAATTCGCTGCGCGCAGAGCCTGCCCCCGTTAGCAACACCTCATGGGTGCCCGCCAAAGCTTGCACGATCTCGCTGTAAAACGCTTTGTTATCAGGGTGCTTGCCTTGGTGGCTGTGCTTGCTGCGTGAATGGATACGCTCTCCTTGCACATGCTCGCTGTCAAACATCAGCACATGGGCTTCAACATGGTCCATCCAAACGACAGCGTGAAAAGTAGACATGGGAATCCTTTGGCAATTTATGCGGTTTGTTGTTCAAAGCGGGTTTGGCAAGCCACGCAGCGTTGGGTATGGGGTGCCGCGTCCAAGCGAGGTATGGGTATGTGCGTGCCGCACGTCAGGCACAGGCCATAGACGCCTTCTTTGATGCGCTGCAGTGACGCCGCAATAGCGTTCAATGCTGCGGTTTCATGTTCGTTGATGGCAAACGCCACATCGCGCCCCGTTTGAATTTGCGCGTTATCGTCCTCGCTTTTGTCCAAGGACTCGCTGGCCACCTCAACTCTGCCAATGCGGCCGCCGTGTTGGGCATCCATTTGCGCCAACAAGGCTTGTCGCTCGAGTACAAGGCGGTGTTTGTATTTCTGTGCGGTGACAGCGTCCATCAAGCCTCCTGTGAAGTCCACGCTGGCCATGTTGCGCTCGGCTTGGGCGCCTCGCATTGACCTCGGTCAACAAAGCGCAAATTGCGCACTGGCCAGCAGGCACAATCTTGGTTTTCTGACCTGACCCAAGAGCCCAAGATGAAAGCCATTGATTACAGCGCCTACACCACCTTGTCGATTACCCGCCGAGGCCCCCAGCAAAGTGTGCTTGATATTCAGATGAAAGCCCTGAATGGCAAATTGCCCACAGCCGGTCACGACGGCCACGAAGACTTGTGTGAGATTTGGCGCGATGTCGGGCGCGACGACAGCGTGCGTTGCGCGGTGTTGCGCGGCGAGGGCATGGGGTTTTCGGGCGGCGGCGATCTGAACCTGGTGCAAGACATGGTCGACGACTTCGAGGTGCGCACCCGCGTGTGGAAAGAGGCGCGCGACCTGGTCTACAACGTCATCAATTGCGATAAGCCCATCGTCAGCGCCATGCATGGCCCAGCGGTAGGTGCGGGTTTGGTGGCGGGCTTGCTGGCCGATATTTCGATAGCTGCCAAGAGCGCCAAGATTGTCGATGGCCACACCCGTCTGGGTGTCGCCGCGGGTGACCACGCCGCCATCATTTGGCCATTGTTGTGCAGCATGGCCAAGGCCAAGTACTACCTCATGCTGTGCGAACCGCTCAGTGGCGAAGAGGCCGAGCGCATTGGGCTGGTGTCTTTGTGTGTGGAAGACGGTGAACTGTTGAACAAAGCCTATGAGGTGGCCGACAAGCTGGCCAACGGCAGTCAAAGTGCCATTCGTTGGACCAAGTACGCCTTGAACAACTGGCTGCGCCAAGCCGGCCCTGCGTTTGATACCTCCTTGGCTTTGGAGTTCATGGGCTTTGGCGGACCCGATGTGCGTGAAGGCGTGGCCTCGCTCAAAGCCAAGCGCCCCCCGCAATTCGGCTGAACCGCCTGTTGCTTACAATTCCACCCATGCAAGCCTTCAGACAACTGCGCCACCTCACCCGCTTCGTGCTGGTGTGGTTTGCTTTGTCTTTGGGTGTGGCCATGGCGTCTTCTTTGGTGGCACCCAAAGCCACCGAGTGGGTCTGTACCAGCGCAGGCATTCTCAAAATCGTGGATGTGGATGGCAATGACAGCGCCGCACCCAGCCATGGCACGATGGACTGTGCCTTGTGTTTGCCCGTGGTGTTGCCACCGGCGCCTGTTCGCCTTCAGCCCGCGCCTGTTTCTCCCCTTGCGCATGCCCTGCAGCCTGTTGCAGCGGCGCATATTGCGTCGGCCGCCGCGCCGCCGCTGCCTTCTCGCGGCCCGCCCGTCCTCTGAACTTTTCAAATTTTCCCTGCCTAGAACATTTAGGCAGTTTTCAATTTTGAATTTCAGAGGTTTTTTATGCGTAGAGCCCAAATTGCCATGGCAGTTGCCATTGCTTGTTCCTATTCACAATCCAGCTTAGCCCAGACAGCATCACTCCCAGACGTCGTCGTGACGGCCTCTCCCGTCATTGAGTCCAACACATTGGATGGCTTTTCAGGCTATTTAACCTCTGTGTCCAGAACACAACTACAAGACTTGGGCGCTTTAGATTTGGCTTCATCCCTGCGCATGACGCCCGGCATTCAAATTTCCCGCTACAACGAGGTGGGTTCTTACAGTGGAAACCAAGGAGGCACTATTTATATTCGCGGCATGGGAGCGAGTCGCCCCGGCAGTGAAATCAAAACTTATCTTGATGGTGTGCCGCTTTACATGGGTATTTGGAACCATCCTTTGATGGACTTGCTGCCCCTTAACGCGGTGCAGTCACTGGACATCTATAAAAGCGCACAACCTCAGGTCAGCGGAAACAACTTTGGCGCTGTTAACTTGACCAGCCAGCGAGCCTCAGTTGATGGGGTTACCGGTGGGGCCAATATGTCTATTGGGTCCTTTTCGACGAAGACTTTGCAAGCTCATGTTCTAGGTAAAAAAGAAGATATCGATTATGGGTTTGCTGCTGGCTATATTGATTCAAATGGCGACAGATCCAACTCAGACAGTAATTTACAAAACGCCTTGGCACGCGTAGGCATCAAAATCAACAGCGCTTGGTCTGCCAGTGCCATGCTCTTGTCAGTGAATAACAAAGTGGGTGACCCAGGTGACAGTCGATACGCCACCACCAACTGGACCAGTACAGCAATAAGCGGTACCAACAATACGATTTATTCGAACGGCGTTGCCAGAAACAATTCATCGGTCAATATGGTGTCTGCCAGCTTGAGCCATCAGCATGAAGGGTGGACGGGCGATTTCAAGGTTTTCAATTCCGAGGGAAATAATGATTTGGTGGAGGATGCCTCCTACGGCACATTCAATACCGCTTTCAAAATGACAGGTTTTCGCTGGCGTGAAGAATTCACACCTTGGACAAACGCACAAATCATTGCTGGCTTGGACCAAGATGACATCAGTGGCAACATGTCGGGTCCCTATGTTGGGGGTGCGCTAGGAGGGTTTCCCTCCGTTGTTCAGGGTTCAGCCACGATTCCCTCATTCAAAATCATGTCCACGTATATCGGCGTTAATCAAAAATTCAATATTTCTGAGAATTGGGTTTTGCAGCCTTCAGCAGGTGTCAGAACGTATGACAGCAACCATTACGATGCCCAATCATCCCCCCATGCAGGCTTGTCATTGATTGGTCAAGATCTGACGGTTTATGCCAACTATGCCAAGGCCCTTCTGTACCCTGGCGCAGAAACTTATGCGCTGACAAGGGCTATTCCTTTCATGTTCTTGGCTGATGGCAGCAATGGCTGGAATACCCTTTCACCCACCGAAGATCAGCACAGCGAAATTGGCATGAAGTGGGAAGTCAATCCAAACACCCGTGTTGATATGAGTGTCTTTCAAGACGAAATCAGCAAGCGCTATACATGGAGCAACAGCTTTCAAACTTCATCATGGTCTAGCAGCGTATACCCCGATTACCAAATCAGCGGCGCAGAAATCTCAATTCAGCATAGCTTTTCACCCACGTGGAAAATGTTTGTTGGCCTCACATTCCTAGATTCATCGCTAAGCTCTCTTCCCTACGCACCTTCAGTCGTGATGTCGCTGGGATTAAATGGCCAACTAGGCGCTTATAAATTGGCGCTCGATACCCAAACCCAATCTTCCATGTATTCGATGACGCAGGAGCGCGGCACCTACACCCCTGAATATGTGTCTGGCTTCACGATTGCCAATATGCGCATCGCACGACCGATACAAGGGGCAGGAAAAAACGCCGAGGTTTACGCCTCTCTCAACAACTTGTTTGACAAAACCTACGTCTACAACGCTGGCTACACCATGCCAGGCCGTAACTTTCGGGTTGGTTTGATCACCCATTTTTAAGCGAGAACATCATGACATTTCATTTTTCAATGGCTAGGTACCTAGGTTTTGGCGTAGTGGCCTTGGCAATGCACTGTGCACACGCAAATGACCCTTCTTCGCCAAGCGCAGGGGGTGCCCACAACATGGCTAAGCCTGAGCAGCAGATTGTGCGTGTACTGAAGTCCCAATTTGACCGCCCTGACGCAGCCTTGACGGTTCATCCTGTGGTGGTTGAGGGCGACTATGCCGTCGCCGGCTGGTTTCAAAAAGACAAGGGTGGTCGGGCTTTGTTGCATCTGGTCAACGGGCAATGGACAGTCACGGTGTGTGGTGGCGACGGTTTGCGCCAAGCACAGGCTCTCAAACTCGCCGGCATGCAAGCCAAGTCGGCAGATCTGTTGTCAAAGAAAGTGATGGATGCAGAAGCTAAGTTGACTAAAGCTCAGCTAAAGCAACTGTCCTTGTTTGGCGAAGTTGTGAAGGTTGAGACAACGGGCCACCATGACGCTGGTGGTCATAAAAAGCATCACTGATTTTTGTAGGGAATTCATATGTCAAAGTACTTTTCACGCAGAGGCTTCTTACGTGGCCTAGTTCCCTGTATCGTCGCAATCACCGTTTGGTGCGCTTGGGCGATGGGTTATGTTCAAGGGTCCAAGAATATAGACCAATCGATGCCTTTGTACTCAAGCACCTGAACGATAAGTTCAATAAGCCATGCAAGCCTTTAGACAACTGCGCCACCTCACCCGCTTCGTGCTGGTGTGGTTTGCTTTGTCTTTGGGTGTGGCCATGGCGTCTTCTTTGGTGGCACCCAAAGCCACCGAGTGGGTTTGTACCAGCGCAGGCATTCTCAAAATCGTGGATGTGGATGGCAATGACAGCGCCGCACCCAGCCATGGCACGATGGACTGTGCCTTGTGTTTGCCTGTGGTGTTGCCACCAGCGCCTGTTCGCCTTCAGCCCGCGCCTGTTTCTCCCCTTGCGCATGCCCTGCAGCCTGTTGCAGCGGCGCATATTGCGTCGGCCACCGCGCCGCCGCTGCCTTCTCGCGGACCGCCCGCACTCTGAATTTCATCTGACTTTTGCACTAAGCACTGCTTGGTGTGTTTTTGTTGTTTTGAATTTCAGAGGTTTCCATGAAAAAATCCCTTATCGCTTCAGCTTGTATCTTTGCCAGTTTGTTAGTTGCTTCTACAAATACAGTCAATGCACAAACTTTAAAAAATGAAGCAGAGCTTTCAACCGTTACGATCATTGGCAGGAGTGAGTTTCCATATTTTGGCAAGTCGTTGAAAGGCGAGGAATTAAATGCACGTCGATTTGGAACCAATGACACGGCATCTTTGTTAGATGGGATTCCTGGCTTGAGCTTGTACACAGGAGGGGGGGTGTCAAGTTTGCCAGTTATCAACGGGTTGGCAGATGACCGTTTAAAGATCACTGTTGATGGCATGTCAATCACGGCAGCTTGTCCCAATCACATGAACCCAGCTTTGTCTTATATCGACCCTGCAGCTTTGGGCTCCATCAATGTATTTGCGGGAATCGTTCCGGTAAGCCAAGGCGGTGACAGCATTGGCGGCGCAATTGCAGTGCGCTCTTTGCCACCCACTTTTGCAAATTCAGGTGAAGGCTTAAAATCTTCAGGCGATGTCTCTCTTTTTTATCGCAGCAATGGCGATGTCAACGGCGGCAGTGTTCGCTTGACAAAGGCCGCAGAGCAATTCAGCATTGGGTACACAGGAAATACTGTTGAATCCAAGAGCTACAAAGATGCCAATGGCCAAGCGGTACTTGCGAGCGCCTATAAAGTCAGAAATAACCAAGTCAATCTGGCCAGTAAATCGGGCGCTGATCTGTACACCATGGCTATCGGTTGGCAAGACATTCCTTACCAAGGGTTTCCCAACCAGTCTATGGACATGACTTCCAACAAGAGTTTGTCAATCAACGCTGGTTACCTTGGCGTATTTGAATGGGGTAGTTTGGAAACCAGAGTATTCCGTCAGCATGTTCGCCACAAGATGGACGTGTTTGATGAAAAGCAAAAAAGTACGTATGGAGCAGGGTACAACCCGACTGCATCTGCAATGCCGATGGAAACGTCAACTGTTGATCTGGGTTATTCATTCCTGGGAACACTACCGATGAACGAAACACAGATTGCACGATTTGGGCATGAGTTTCATCGTTACACCTTGGATGATTGGTGGCCTGGAGACTTGCCCATGATGGGTATGGGACCAGACACATTCTGGAATATCAATGGAGGCAAAAGAGAACGCTTAGCTGTATTTGGTGAATTGGATACACAAGTGAATGAAAAGTGGTCCACTCAATTCGGAGTCCGAATTGAGCAAGTGAGAATGAATACAGGCTATGTGCAGGGGTATTACTCCGGTGATCCATTTGGAATTTGCGGAGGCAGTTGTTATGAAACCAATGCCAATGCATTCAATGCTATGGATCACTCCCGCAAGGATTTGAATCTTGATATTACTGCATCCGCAAGGTATGTTGAGAGCTCAACCGAAACATATGATTTTGGTTTTTCCAGAAAAACACGGTCGCCTAATTTGCATGAGCGTTACACGTGGTCTCACGAAAACATGATGGCGGGCCTCATGAACAATTGGTTTGGCGATTTGAACTCTTATGTCGGTAACATCAACTTAAAGCCAGAAGTAGCCTACAGTTTTAAAGTCAGTGCAGATTGGCACGATGCCGATCACAACAATTGGCAGATGAAAATCTCGCCTTTTTACACCTACGTTAAAAACTACATCAATGCTGCAGTGGACAGTGATGCAATTCTTGCCGGCATGGGAATCGGTCAGGCTTTGACTTTTGAGAATCAAGATGCCTACTTGTATGGATTTGATGTGTCGGCCAATAAGCTTATCGCTCACTTCAATGGCAATGTGGTCGGCCACATTAATTTAAGTTACACCCGTGGAAAATCCACCAGCGGAGATAATCTTTACAACATCATGCCTTTGAACGCACGTTTGGCTTTAGAACACATCAATGGGACATGGTCTCATACTATAGAAGCTGTTTTGGTGAGTGCTAAGACTGACTTGAACACAGTCAGGGCGGAAAAAAGGACAGGTGGCTATTCGGTTGCGAACTACCGCACAAATTACAAAGTATCCAATACTGTGCGCTTGGACGCAGGGGTTGATAATTTGTTGAACAAGCAATACAACTTACCTTTAGGGGGGCTAGAGTATTCCTATGCGGGGTTCAATAAATTAAATCCAACGCGTGCCATGGGACGTTCAGTCAATGTTGGCATGACCGTGAGTTTTTAACCCATCTCTTTCACCATGAAATCTTTCTCCAACAATTGACCAGTCAATCTCACTATCGAAGCTGCTTGAAAACTTAACTGAAGGAAAAAAATGAAACATTGGATACAAAGAATTTTCTATGCCACTATTTCAATGACAATGATCTTTATGTCCCCCGGCCTGTCTGCGCATGGGTTCGAAGTAGGTGATATTTCTATCAAGCACCCTTATTCAACACCTTCAATGGCAGGGGGCAAAAATGGGGTTGTTTACATAAAGAGCATTAAAAACGCGGGCAATGTTTTGGATCAATTGCTGTCTGCGACAACCCAAGTGGCAGATCGAGTTGAAATCCATGAGATGAAAATGGACGGTGACGTCATGAAAATGCGTTCTTTGACTGGTATTGATATTCCGGTAGGTGGTGAGGTTTCCATTGCCAAAGGCAATCCCAACGGTTATCACTTGATGTTGATGGGTTTGAAAAAACCTCTTAAAGAAGGCGATAAATTTCCAGTAGGGCTCACTTTCAAAAAAGCCGGTCAAGTTGAAGTGGAAGTTTGGGTTCAGACACCTGCTGACGCCAATAAGCCTGAAGAACACAAGCATTGAAATTTTCCCGCACCCCCGTCATCGTGGCCAGCGTGGTGGTGTTCCATCTTGCGGGGCTGTGGGCTTTGCACCAAGGCTTGCTGCAGCGAATGGTGGAGGTGGTGGTGCCTGTCATGGTCATCAGCCAGTCTGAACCACCACCACCCAAACCGCCTGACCTCCCCAAACCCGTTGAGCCGCCCAAGCCCGAACCCCTCAAGCCTGTGCCACTCACACCGCCGCCCAAAATCCTGCAACCGGTGTTAACGCCTGCACTGCCGGTGGCCAGCCCTGAGCCCCCTGCGGTGTTGAGTGCGCCCACCGCTGCACCCACGGCACCTGCGGTGCAAGCCGCGCCACCAGCACCACCACCGCCCGCGCCACCACCAGCCCCTCCTGCACCTGTGGCCCCACCCAAAGTGGAGTTACCGTCGTCCAAAGCCGATTACCTGCACAATCCTCCCCCCGATTACCCGCGCATGAGCAAGCGCTTGGGTGAGCAGGGACGGGTGGTGTTGAAGGTGTTGATCGGCGAAGATGGGCAACCCCAAAAAGCCGAGTTGCAGACCTCGAGTGGTTTTGAGCGTTTGGACAAATCAGCGTTGGAAGTGGTGATGCGCTGGCGCTATGTGCCAGGCAAGCGCGGCGGTGTGGCAGAGGCCATGTGGTACCAAGTGCCCATTCAATTCACTTTGGAATAAAGAGCAGACATGAACAACGAATTTGGACTCATCAATTTATGGACCGAGGGCGACGCTGTCACCCGCTTTGTGGCGATTTTGCTGTTGGCCATGTCTTTGGCTTCATGGTTGGTCATCATGGTCAAGTCCCTCAATTTGCTGGGCGCACGCAGTCAGGCCGCGCGCATCGAGGCGTTTTGGCACAGCCCCAATGTCGCAGGGGGTCTGCAGGCATTGGGCAACGAAGAGAACAACCCCTTCAGGGCACTGGCCCTGCGCGGCCAGGAGGCTTTGGCGCATTTGAAAAACAGCAGCAACCAACCCGAGTTGCTGAAAGAACTCGACACCAGTGACTGGGTGACGCGCAGTTTGCAAAATGCGATTGACGACGCTACCGCGCAACTGCAATCGGGCATGGCCGTGTTGGCCTCGGTGGGCTCGACCGCGCCGTTTGTCGGCTTGTTTGGCACGGTCTGGGGCATCTACCACGCGCTCATGCAAATTGGCATGGCGGGCCAAGCTACCATCGACAAAGTGGCGGGCCCGATTGGCGAGGCGCTGATCATGACGGCATTGGGTTTGGCCGTGGCCATTCCTGCGGTGCTGGGCTACAACGCCTTGGTGCGCGGCAACAAGGCGGTGATCTCTCGCATGAACCGCTTTGCCCATGATTTGCATGCCTTGTTGATGACCGGTTCGCGTGTGAAAGCCCAGGAGTAAACCATGGCATTTGGCACGCAAGACGACAGCGACGAGGTCATGAACGAAATCAATATGACGCCCTTGGTGGATGTCATGCTGGTCTTGCTCATCATCTTCATCATCACCATCCCTGTCATGAAGCATGCGGTGAATATCGAATTGCCCCGCGCCACCAACCAACCGCAAGATGCCAAGCCACAAACCATCCGTTTGACAGTGGATGCCGAGGGCAGGTATTTTTGGAACGACGCTGCGGTAGATGACGCCAAGTTGCAAAGCCTGTTGCAAGAAGCCGCGCAAAAGAAACCGCAGTCACCTTTGCATATCCGTGGCGACCGCGCGGTACGCTATGAGCGTGTGGCGCAAGCGATGGCGGCAGCGCAACGCGCGGGTATGACCCAAATAGGCTTTATCACTGAACGCACCTCACCTTGAAGGAACCACCATGGCCAGTTCACCTCCGTTCAATTTCGACCATCTCTTGCCTGGCTTTGATTTTTTAAAACAGTTTGCTGCCGCCGGTGGACCTGCTGGCATGCCGCAAGCCGCGCAGTGGGTCACGCCCACGCTGGACCCCAAGGAATTGGAAAAGCGCATTCAAGAACTGAAGTCGGTGCAGTTTTGGTTAGACCAAAACGCCAAAGCTTTAAGCGCCACGATTCAGGCCTTAGAGGTGCAACGCATGACCTTGGAAACCCTGCAAGGCATGAACGTGGGCATGGCCGATGTGGCTTCGGCCATGACGGGAAAGGCGAAGACCGGGCAAGCCAGCCCCGCTGACAAGACAGCGCCACCGGTGGTGGACCCCATGCAGTGGTGGGGTGCGATCAGCAATCAATTCCAAAGCATTGCAGCCAAAACCCTGCAAGAGATGCAACAGCACAGCCCTGTCGCAGCCAGCGTGAAACCTGCCAGCACCAAAGCAGCGGCTGCCAAAACCCGCGCAACGCCCAAGTCTGGCACGCCAACCAAGCCGCGCAAAACCGCGCAACGCGCCACGAAGTCTTGAAAGTCACTTTTTTGGCGGCGCTGCTTATCGCTTTGTCATTGTGGTTGGCTTGGACGCCCGACCTGCCCCGCGAGCGCTTGCTGCACAACTACGCAGTCAGTGGCACATCACAGGTGGTGGCAGGTGAGCAGCCGTATTTTTTGCAAGACACGGGCCCACGCGATGCACCCACCATGGTTTTGTTGCATGGCTTTGGCGCGAGCTTGCAGACGTGGGACGCTTGGTCAGCCGAGTTGGACAAACAGTGGCGGGTGGTGCGCATTGATGTGCCTGCCTTCGGTTTGACGGGGCCCGCAGTCAACAACGATTATTCGGATGCTGCTGACGTTGCGCGACTGGCCGCATTGCTGGACCACCTGGGCTTGCAGCAAGTGGTCTTGGGTGGGCACTCCATGGGTGGACGCATTGCTTGGAATTTTGCGGCCGCTCACCCTGAGCGCGTCAGCCACTTGGTGCTGGTCTCGCCCGATGGATTTCCAGACCCTCGCGCTGCTTCCGAGTTCACCTACCAAGTCTCACCTTGGCTGGGTTTGATGCGATACAGCTTGCCAGCGTGGGCTTTGAAAATGGCCGTGGCACCGGCGTATGCCGACGCGTCAAAACCCAGTTCTGCCACCTTGCAGCGCTACCAAGACATGATGCGCGCGCCTGGAGTGCGGGCGGCCCTGATCGAGCGCATGCGCCAAAGCCGCAACAGCGACCCCGTTCCCAGATTGCAAAGCTTGGGGATGCCGGTGCTGTTGGTATGGGGCGAAAAAGACACCTTCATTCCCATCAGCAATGCACAGGATTACCTCAAGGCCATCCCACAGGCTAGGTTGGCCACCATCCCTCAGGCGGGCCACGTGGTGCACGAAGAAGCACCACTGCTTTCGGTGCAAGCGGTCAAAGCCTTTTTGAATGAGTACATTTGAAGTAAAGTAAAGCGATGAAACTTCACATCGCCAACAAAAACTATTCCTCTTGGTCGCTGCGCCCTTGGGTGCTCATGACCACCTTGGGTGTGCCTTTTGAAGAAAGCCTGCACCCTTTTCCCATGGGCGGGGGACCTACAGGCTTTGAGGCGTTCTCGCCCACTGGCAAAGTCCCTGTGTTGGTTGATGGTGAGCACACCGTGTGGGACACCTTGGCCATTGCCGAGTACCTGGCCGAGCAACACAGCGCCGTTTGGCCCGCTGATAAAAACGCCCGCGCATGGGCGCGCAGTGCAGCGGCTGAAATGCATTCGGGCTTTGGCGCGCTGCGCAACACCTGCCCCATGAGTTGCGGTGTGCGGGTAGAACTTCACCAACCATTGCCAGAGGGTTTGCTGCAAGACTTGCATCGCTTGCAGGCGCTTTGGCATGAAGGTTTGCAACGCTTTGGCGGGCCATTTCTGGCGGGGGCACATTTCACGGCGGTGGACGCGTTTTTCTGCCCCGTGGCGTTTCGGGTGCAGACCTATGGCCTGACGTTGTCCGCGCCTTGCATGGCCTATGTGCAAACACTGCTGGCCTTGCCCGCCATGCAAGCCTGGTACCAAGCCGCATTGGCAGAACCTTGGATCGAGCCTGCCCATGATGCCGATGTGTTGGCGTTTGGCAAACTGACGCAAGACCTTCGACACGGCAAGTCCAATTGAAAAGACTGGTTTCAACATCGCTTGGTGTGCGAGGTGCTGCGCATGTGGACGCATGACGAGTAGCGCTGTCGAGAAAGTCAGCCGCACTTCGATGGATTCGTCGACATTGAACAAAGTATCTACAATGTATCTACATTCGGAGATGTTCTATGGAAACCGTGATTCGCAAATGGGGCAATAGCCCCGCCCTCAGACTCAGTGCCGCCACGATGAAGTTGGCCAACTTTGATTTGGAACAACGTGTGACCATCAAAGCGGGAAAAGGCCGCATCATCATCGAGCCTTGCGAAAAGCTGGAATACAAACTTGACGACTTGGTGGCGGGGATGACTGCCAAAAATCGACACGGTGAAGTTTCATTTGGAAAACCTGTTGGTCAAGAGGTGCTTTGATGGCCACCCGGCGCGCTTATGTGCCAGAAGCGGGTGACATCGTCTGGTTGCAGTTTGACCCGCAAGCAGGCCACGAACAAGCAGGACATCGTCCAGCATTGGTGTTGAGCCCCGCTATTTACAACAGCAAAGCCCAGTTGATGGTGTGCTGCCCCTTGTCAACCAAGGTGAAAAAGCATCCCTTTGAAGTTCAACTCACGATGAACGGCGTAGAGGGGGTGGTGCTGTCTGACCAAGTGAAGTCTCTTGACTGGAAAGTGCGCAAAGCCATTAAAAAAGACCAAGCCCCTGATGCCGTCATGCGTGATGTGAGAGCCAAAATCAGAGCTTTGTTGGGCATCTCTTGAGCAGGGAAAGCCTTCAAACCCCCCGTGCCCTGTCCCCCTTGAACCGCCCCGCAAACCCCGTAAAGTCCCCCGCGTCCAGCGCATCCCGCACCTCTTGCATCAGGTTCAGGTAGTAGTGCAGGTTGTGGATGGTGGCCAGCATGGGGCCCAGCATTTCGCCGCAGCGGTCCAGGTGGTGCATGTAAGCGCGGCTGAAACCACCTCTGCCACCTTGCTCCCAAGACACGCCTTCAACGCCAGCACACGCATGGCAGGTGCAGCTGGGGTCGATGGGTTGCGGGTCGGCTTTGTGACGGGCGTTGCGCAGTTTCAAGTCGCCATAGCGCGTGAACAGCGTGCCGTTGCGGGCATTGCGGGTGGGCATCACACAGTCGAACATGTCCACGCCGCAGCGCACGCCTTCCACCAAATCTTCCGGCGTGCCCACGCCCATCAGGTAGCGCGGCTTGTGGGCGGGCAAGCGGTGTGGGGTGTGCGCCATGATGTGCAGCATCTCGTCTTTGGGTTCGCCCACACTCACGCCACCCACCGCGTAGCCGGGGAAATCCATGGCCACCAGTTGCTCGAGAGACGCTTCGCGCAAGTTCTCAAACATGCCGCCTTGCACAATGCCAAACAGCGCATTCGGGTTGTTCAGCCTGGCAAATTCATCTTGCGAGCGACGGGCCCAGCGCAGGCTCATCTCCATGCTTTTGGCGGCCTCGGCTTCGGTAGTCAATGTGCCATTGGTCTCGTAAGGCGTGCATTCGTCCAGCTGCATCACGATGTCGCTGTTCAAGATGGTTTGGATTTGCATGCTCACCTCGGGCGACATGAACAGCTTGTCGCCGTTCACGGGCGAGGCGAAATGCACGCCTTCTTCGGTGATTTTGCGCATCGCACCCAAGCTCCACACTTGAAAGCCACCACTGTCGGTGAGTATGGGCTTGTCCCATTTTTCAAACCCGTGCAAGCCGCCAAAGCTTTGCATGATGTCCAGCCCCGGGCGCATCCACAAATGAAAGGTGTTGCCCAAAATGATTTGCGCGCCCATCTCGTGCAGGCTGCGCGGCATCACACCTTTGACCGTGCCGTAGGTGCCCACCGGCATGAAGATGGGCGTTTGCACCACGCCGTGGTTGAGGGTCAGGCGGCCACGGCGGGCCAGTCCTTCGGTTTTGATCAGATCGAAAGTCAGCATGGGGGCAGTTTAAGTGGCAGTTTGTTGAAGCAACATCGCATCGCCATAACTGAAAAACCGATAACGGTTTTCAATGGCATGCGCGTACAAAGCCTGCATCTTCGCGTAGCCCGTGAAGGCCGCCACCAGCATCAGCAAGCTGCTTTTGGGCAAATGGAAGTTGGTCACCAACAGGTCGACCACCTGAAACTCAAAACCTGGTGTGATGAAGATGTCGGTATCGCCTTCCACGCATCCGCTGCGCGCCCAGCTCTCCAGCGTGCGCACCGTGGTCGTGCCCACCGCCACCACACGACCACCGCGTGCGCGGCAATCGGCGATGGCTTGTAAAGTGGCACTGGGAATGCTGTACCACTCGCTGTGCATGCGGTGCTCGCTCAAGGTTTCAGTTTTCACCGGCGAAAACGTGCCCGCGCCCACATGCAGCGTGACGCTGGCGCGTTGCACACCCATGTCGCTCAATTGCGCGAGCAAGGCCTCGTCGAAATGCAAGGCCGCCGTGGGCGCCGCGGCCGCGCCTGGGTGTTTGGCAAACACGGTTTGGTAACGCTTCACGTCCTCGGCTTGCATGAGGTGTTTCTCGCGTGCGATGTAGGGCGGCAAGGGCACATGGCCGTGTGCTTGCATCAGCGTCAAAGGCTCGTCACTCAACGCAAAGCGAAACAAGGGCCCGTCGTCGGTGGGCCAGCGGCCCAACAGCGTGGCTTGAAACGCAGGTGCTGAGCCATCGCGGTTGAACATGGTGAGCACCGAGCCCAGCGCGGGTTTCTTGCTCACCTTCATGTGCGCCACCACTTGGTGGGGAGCCTGTCCCTCTGTGAGTGGCAAGACCCGCTCAATCAGCAACTCCAATTGCCCGCCGCTGGGCTTTTCACCGAAGAGGCGCGCGGGCACCACCTGGGTGTCGTTGAACACCAAGAGGTCGCCAGCGCGCAACAAGGCGGGCAGTTCTTTGAAGATGCGGTCCACGGGCGACAGGTCGCGGCCATCGAGCAAGCGCGAGGCGCTGCGCTCAGGGGCAGGTGTTTGGGCGATCAGTTCGGGGGGGAGGTGAAAGTCAAAGTCGCTGAGGACGAACGGACGCGAGGGGGTGGATGCGGTCATGGGCTTGAGGGCTGAACAGGCCCGTTCCAAGTGAAGATGGGCTTATTCTCGCACTTGGCTTTCCAGTGTGGTGCAATAAGCACCTATGTTGAATTCAATTGTGTGGATGGTGGTGCAAACCATCGCCAGTTTGTTGGCGGGTTTGTGTTTGCTCAGAGCCTATATGTTGTGGTTGGGCTTGCGCATGGGTTTGGGCAACAGCGCAGGCGCTTGGGTGCTGGGATTGACCGATTGGCTGGTGCTGCCGCTGCGACGCGTGTTGCCCAAGATAGGGCGCATCGATCTGGGCAGTTTGCTGGCCGCGTTGTTGGTCATGGTGCTGCAAACCGTGGTCATGGCCTTGCTGTGGCGCGCCAACTTAGACCCCATAGCGGTGTTGCTGGGCGCGTTGCTCGAAATGGTGGGTCTGGCCTTGTCGGGCGTGTTTTGGCTGCTGGTGGCCGCCATGTTGGTATCTTGGCTGCGCGTGGATGCGGCCACCGTCTATTGGGTCCAAAGCTTGGTTGAGCCTTTGCTGCGCCCCATTCGGCGTTGGTTGCCGCCCTTGGCGGGTTTGGACTTGTCACCCATGGTGTTGATTTTGCTGATCAAGGTGCTGGAGATGGTGCTGCATGGCTGGCGCTGGAACCTCTGAAGGCGCAGCGCAAGCGCCCAAGCCTTTGTCAGCCCCGCAAAAAGCCTTGCGCAAAATGGGCTTGCTGCGCCCCGTCGATTTGGCGCTGCACTTGCCGTTTCGCTATGAGGACGAAACCCGTCTGGTCAAGTTGACCGACGCCCGCGACGGCGATTTGGTGCAAATTGAAGCGGTGGTGAAAAGCTGTCAGGTGGTGTTCAAGCCGCGCCGCCAGTTGCAAGCCGTGGTCGATGATGGCAGCGACACCTGCACCCTGCGCTTTTTCAACTTCTACCCCAACATGCAAAAGGCCTTGGAGGTGGGACGCCAAGTCCGGTTGCGTGGCGAGGTGCGTGGTGGCTTCATGGGTCGCACCATGATGCATCCCACGGTACAGGCGGCAGGTGGTTTGTTGGCCACGGCCTTGACGCCGGTCTACCCCAGCAGCGCCGAGCTGCCCCAAGCCTATATCCGCAAAGCGGTGCAAGGTGGCTTGGCCCAAGCGCTGCGCTCGCAAGCGTTTAACGACACCATCCCAGCCCAGCACCTGCCCCCGCACAGCTGGGGCTTGGCCCAAGGTTTGCAGTTTTTGCACCACCCCGCCCCCAGCGTGTCGCTGGCGCAATTGGAGGACAAAACCCACCCAGCGTGGCAGCGCTTGAAAGCCGAGGAACTGTTGGCGCAACAACTCTCGCAGTTGCAGGCCAAGCGTGAACGCCAGTTGCTCAATGCGCCCGTGTTGGCCCACAGCGCCAGTCCACAAGGTGTGTTGGCACAGTTGCGAGCCGCATTGCCGTTTCAGTTAACGCAAGCGCAACAGCGTGTGGTTGCAGAGATCGCGCACGACCTGGCGCGCGCGGTGCCGATGCACCGCTTGTTGCAAGGCGATGTGGGTTCGGGCAAAACCGTGGTGGCCGCCCTCGCGGCCGCCCAGTGCATAGACGCTGGCTGGCAGTGCGCCTTGATGGCGCCCACGGAAATTTTGGCCGAGCAACATTTCACCAAACTGGTGGGTTGGCTGGCACCTGTGCTCGCGCCGCTGGGCTTGCAAGTGGCATGGCTCACCGGCAGCCAAAAGAAAAAAGAACGTGACGCCATGCTGGCCTTGGTGGCCAGTGGACAAGCCGCGTTGGTGGTGGGCACCCACGCGGTCATCCAGGACAAGGTGCAGTTCAAGCACCTGGGGCTGGCCATCATCGATGAGCAGCACCGCTTTGGTGTGGCCCAGCGCTTGGCCTTGCGGCAAAAATTGTCGGACAGCGAAACCTTGGATGCGCCTACCGCGCAGGCCCAGGAGCCGCATTTGTTGATGATGAGTGCCACGCCGATTCCACGCACCTTGGCCATGAGCTATTACGATGACCTGGACGTTTCCACCATCGACGAGTTACCGCCGGGGCGCACCGCCATCGTCACCAAGTTGGTGGCCGACACGCGTCGCGACGAGGTGATCGAGCGCATACGGGTGCAACTCACCGAGGGGCGGCAAATCTATTGGGTCTGTCCCTTGATTGAAGAAAGCGAGGCGCTGGACTTGCGCAACGCCACTGACACCCACCAAGCCTTGTGCGAGGCGCTGCCAGGCGTGATGGTGGGTGTGCTGCACTCGCGCATGCCGCAAGCCGAGAAAAAAGCGGTGATGTCCTTGTTTGTGCAAGGGCAAATGGGTGTATTGGTCAGTACCACCGTCATCGAGGTGGGGGTGGATGTGCCCAATGCCTCACTGATGGTGATCGAGCACGCCGAGCGATTTGGCCTGAGCCAGTTGCACCAGTTGCGCGGACGGGTAGGGCGTGGCGCGGCGGCTTCGGCCTGTGTGTTGCTGTATGCCTTGGGTGAGCACGGACGCCTCAGCGACACCGCGCGCGAGCGCCTGCGTGCCATGGCCGAGACCAACGATGGTTTTGACATCGCGCGGCGCGACCTCGATATTCGCGGCCCTGGCGAGTTTTTGGGTGCGCGCCAATCGGGTGCTGCGCTGCTGCGCTTTGCGGATTTAAACGTGGACACGGCGCTGTTGGACTGGGCCAAACATCTCGCACCCATCATGCTCGATGCCTACCCTGAACAAGCCGCTCGCCACATCGAACGCTGGTTGGGTGGAAAATCCGACTTTCTTAAAGCCTGACACCCATGACGCTGACCGAACTGAAATACATCGTCGCAGTGGCCCGCGAAAAGCATTTTGGTCGCGCGGCCGAGGCCTGCTTTGTCTCCCAGCCCACGCTGTCGGTAGGCATCAAAAACCTTGAAGAAGAATTGCAAGTCAAACTGTTTGAGCGCAATGCCAACGAAGTGACTGTCACACCCTTGGGCGAAGAAATCGTGCGCCAAGCGCAAAGCGTGTTGGACCAAACCGCCAGCATCAAAGAAACCGCTAAGCGCGGCAAAGACCCGCTTTCGGGGCCTTTGCGCTTGGGCGTGATCTACACCATTGCGCCGTATTTGTTGCCCGAGTTGGTGCGCCACAGCATCGACATGTCGCCGCAAATGCCGCTGATGTTGCAAGAAAATTTCACGGTGAAGTTGCTTGAAATGCTGCGCACCGGCGAGATCGATTGCGCCATCATGGCCGAGCCTTTCCCCGATGCGGGCTTGGCCGTCGCGGCTTTGTATGACGAACCGTTTTTGGCCGCCTTGCCCAACAACCACCCGCTGGCCAAGCGCGAGAGCATCAGCGCCACCGAATTGAAAGCCGAGACCATGTTGCTCTTGGGCAATGGGCACTGTTTTCGCGACCATGTTTTGGAAGTCTGTCCCGAATTTGCCCGCTTCTCCAGCGACGCCGAGGGTATACGCAAAAGCTTTGAAGGCTCATCGCTGGAGACCATCAAACACATGGTGGCCGCAGGCATGGGCGTCACTGTGGTGCCACGTTTGAGTGTGCCCAAAGACGCTTTGTTGGCCAGCGCCAAAAAGAAAAAATCGCTAGACACCTATGTGCGCTATTTACCCATCGTCGAGGGTGACGATGCGCCACCATCTCGGCGCGTGGTGTTGGCATGGCGACGCAGTTTTACCCGCTACGAAGCCATTGCCGCTTTGCGTAACGCCATCGTGGCCAGCGATTTGCCTGGCGTGCACCGACTCACCTGACAGCAGCACTGCACGCCATGAACGACCCAACAACACCTGATGCGCCGCACCCACCAACCAAGTTGGCGCTGTATCTTGACCTGATTCGCTTTGATCGACCTGCTGGATGGCTGCTGCTGCTGTGGCCCACCCTGAGCGCTTTGTGGCTGGCCAGTGGTGGTTTTCCGGGTTGGCATTTGCTGGGGGTGTTTGTGCTGGGCACTTTTTTGATGCGCAGTGCCGGTTGCTGCATCAACGATGTGGCCGATCGTGACTTTGACAAACATGTCAAGCGCACCGCGCAACGCCCCGTGACCTCGGGTGCGTTGTCTGTCAAACAAGCGCTGACAGCGGGCGCGGTATTGGCCATGTGCGCCTTTGCCCTGGTGCTCACCACCAACGCCGTCACCGTGGCGTGGTCGTTCGTGGCTTTGGCTGTGACACTGGTCTACCCCTATGCCAAACGGTTTGTCGCCATGCCGCAAGCCGTGTTGGGTGTCGCCTTCAGCTTCGGAATACCCATGGCGTTCGCGGCTGTCAACGGCGGCCCGCTCACGCCAGACGGTGTGTGGCAAGCGGTGCCACCGGTTGCCTGGGGTTTGTTGGGCGTCAATCTTTTTTGGGTATTGGCCTATGACACCGAATACGCCATGGTCGACCGTGATGACGATGTGCGCATTGGCATGAAAACCTCTGCCATCACACTTGGGCGCTGGGATGTGTGGGCGGTATTGTGGTTTTATGTGACGTATCTGTTGGGCAGTTTGCTGTTGTTGCAGCGTTTTGGTTTGGGTTGGCCGCTGTGGTTTGCCATGGAGATCGCCGCAATTCAAGCCTTATGGCATTTCGGCTTGATTTACAAGCGCGAGCGAGACGACTGCTTCAAAGCTTTTCGCATGAACCACTGGTTGGGGGCGACGGTGTTTGCTGGGGTGGCTTGGGGCCTGCATGTGGGCGCGGGCGTTGCGGCATGAAAAAAGCCACCCGCAGGTGGCTTTTGCAACCAGGGGTGTAGATTAACCCGCTTTGTGCTTTTTAGATTTTTTGTGCGACTTGCCCTTTTTCTTGGTCATCAGCAGGTGATCGGTGACAGAAGAGGCCGCAGAGACCATGCTGGTTTCAGAAGAGGGCGTTGCAAAACTGGGTGTTGCAGAGAAAGCCAATGCGCTGATGAGGACCAACAAAAGTTTGTTCATGGGTAACAACCTAAAAAGTGAAGACAGAGTGTATTGTGACACTACATTTGCGGCCCATGTAAAGGCTGTTTCACGCGGTTTAGTCGCCCAGTTCTTTGCCCAAGCTGTGGGCCCTGTCGCAGGCTGCTTGCATGGCTAGAACCACGCTGGCGTGCACAGCTTTTTCTTGCATCACCGTCAATGCCGCAAAAGTGGTGCCCCCTTTGGACGTGACTTTTTCGCGCAGTACGGCAGGCGTGTCGCTGCTGCTGCGAGCGAGTTCGGCCGCACCCACAAACGTGCCTACGGCGAGTTGATGTGCCTGCGCCTGGGTGAGACCCATTTGCACACCGGCATCGACCATGGCTTCTAAAAAATAAAACACATAGGCCGGTCCTGAACCCGAGACAGCGGTGACCGCGTCAAGCAAAGTTTCTTGGTTGACCCACAGCGACGCACCCACCAAGCCCAGCATGTCCGTGATGGCCTGTTTTTCAGCCTCGCTGACGGCGCTTCTGGCGAACAAGCCGGTTTGCCCTAAACCCACCAAGGCAGGTGTATTGGGCATGGCGCGCACCACCCTTTCGGTGTGCAGCCAAGCCGCGATACTGTCGCTGCCAATACCCGCGGCAACGCTCAAGTGCAAGGCCTTGGCGACATGGTCTTTGGTGCGCAAAGCCGCCTCTTTGAATACCTGGGGTTTGACGGCCCAGACCACCAATGCACAGTCTTTCAAAGAATCATCAGGGGCGGGCCAAACATGCACGCCATGTTGGGCTTGCAAGGCTTGGCGGGTGGCTTCCAACGGCTCCACCACATGGATGGCCGACGCTGGCGTACCGTTTTTAACCAAGCCCCCGATCAGGGCGCTGGCCATGTTGCCCCCGCCTATAAAAGCCATGGGCTGCAAAAGTGAAGAAACCTGCGTCATGCCATTCCCGCAATCGAACAAAACCTCAGTGTGCCACTGTTTGACGCACGGCCTTTTCCCATTGGGCCATCAAGGATTGGGCTTGGTCACGCGACATGTCGGGCGCAAAGCAGCGCTCGGCCCGCCAATGCTGCGACAGCTCTTGCGGACTTTGGTAGATGCCAGCGCTCAAGCCCGCCAAATACGCTGCACCCAAGGCGGTGGTTTCCACCACCGCAGGGCGCACCACCGGAATGCCCAGCAGGTCGGCTTGGAATTGCATCAGCAAATCGTTCACACAAGCGCCGCCATCCACCCGCAACTCTGTGACCGCTTGCTTGGCGTCGCGGTTCATGGCTTGCAGCAAAGCCGCGCTTTGAAATGCGATGCTTTCCAATGCGGCGCGGGCGATATGCGCCATCGTGGTGCCGCGCGACAAACCCACCATGGTGCCTCGCGCATCGGCTTGCCAATAGGGTGCGCCTAAGCCGGTGAAAGCCGGCACCAGCACCACACCGCCAGCGTCGGGAACGCTCTTGGCCAAGGCCTCAACATCGGCGCTTTTGTCAAACGCGTGCAAGCCATCGCGCAACCACTGCACCACCGCGCCACCCATAAAGACGCTGCCTTCCAAGGCATACGCGGGTGCGCTGTCGGTTTGGGCGGCGCTGGTGGAGATCAAGCCGTTGTGGCTGGTTTGAAACTCACCGCCGGTATGCATCAGCATGAAGCACCCGGTGCCGTAGGTGTTTTTGGCTTGGCCAGCTTGAAAGCAGGCTTGACCCAACAAAGCACTTTGTTGATCGCCAGCCATCCCCCCTATAGGTATTTCACTGCCCAGCCATTGCGCTTGGACATGGCCAAAATCGCTGACCGATGGAAACACCTCGGGCAAAACAGCCGCAGGGATGTGAAACAGCGCCAATAAGCTATCGTCCCAGCGGCGTGTGTGCACATTGAAAAGCATGGTGCGCGCCGCATTGCTGACGTCGGTGGCGTGAATGCGTCCGCCACTGAGTTGCCACAACAGCCAGCTGTCCACGGTGCCAAAAGCCAGTAGCCCTGCTTCGGCCATGGCGCGCGCACCGCTCACGTTGTCCAAGATCCATTGCAATTTTGTAGCGGAAAAATAGGCATCGATCAGCAGGCCGGTTGTTTGCTGAACCATGGGCGCAAAACCCGCTTCACGCAACCGCAAGCATTCGGTTTCTCCTCGGCGGTCTTGCCAAACAATCGCGTTGTAAAGCGGTTGCCCGGTATCGCGCCGCCACACCAACGTGGTTTCCCTTTGGTTGGTAATACCCACTGCGGCGATCTGCTGGGCGCTCAGCCCGGCTTGTTCAAGCGCCCGTCTGGCGGTGGCGAGTTGGCTGGACCAGATGTCTTGTGGGTCGTGCTCCACCCAGCCCGACTGGGGGTAGATTTGCCGAATTTCTTGTTGGGCTGTTGTTAAAACACTGCCATCGGGTTTAAACACAATGCTGCGAGAACTCGAGGTTCCTTGGTCTAAAGACAGTAAATAAGTGCTACTTTTCATCGAAGTGCCCAATTTTCAGGTGTAAGTTGCTTGCAGTTGAGTCAAACTATGCCATAATAGCCGGCTGTGCTTTTAAAAGGGCAGACAAAGACAGACGACAGCCCCAAGCAAAAGCGCCTTGAAATGGTTCAAGGCGTGGATGACGGGCCCAAGACTGATCGGGCAAAGTGGTTGAGTTTTTCGGCCATATACCCGGTACAAGTTGGGAAATGAAATGATCCAAACTGAATCCAGATTAGAAGTGGCCGACAACACCGGCGCAAAATCCGTTTTGTGCATCAAGGTGCTGGGCGGTTCCAAGCGTCGTTACGCCAGCGTTGGCGACGTTATCAAGGTGAGCATCAAAGAAGCCGCTCCACGTGGCCGCGTCAAAAAAGGCGAGGTTTACAGCGCTGTGGTGGTTCGCACCGCCAAAGGCATCCGTCGCAGCGACGGCTCTTTGGTCAAGTTCGACACCAATGCGGCTGTGTTGCTTAACGCCAAACTCGAACCCATAGGCACCCGTATCTTCGGCCCAGTCACGCGTGAACTGCGTACTGAGAAGTTCATGAAGATCGTGTCTTTGGCGCCTGAAGTACTTTAAGGACATCGACCATGAACAAGATTCGCAAAGGCGACGAGGTCATCGTCATCACAGGACGCGACAAGGGCAAGCGCGGCAAAGTGGCTGTGCGTGCTGACGATTCGCATCTCTTGATTGACGGCATCAA
>CANCVB010000018.1 GCA_947381415.1 Burkholderiales bacterium | reverse complement strand
TTCAATTTTTTCAAGGTGACTTTCGTGAACCCGAAGTGGAATCTCAGTTGAGCACTGTTTTAGCAGGACGTAAGGTGGACACGGTCATTTCCGATATGGCGCCTAACTTATCAGGCATAGAGTCTGCAGATGCGGCTCGAATGTCGCATTTGGTGGAGCTGGCTGTTGAGTTCTCACGCACACATTTGAAACCACAAGGCGCATTGGTCGTGAAGGTATTTCACGGGAGCGGTTATTCCCAACTGGTGAAACTTTTCAAAGACTCTTTCAAAGTGGTTAAGCCTCTAAAGCCAAAGGCTAGCAGAAGCAATTCTTCTGAGAACTTTTTGGTTGGAATTGGTTTAAAGTGAGGGATTCGCACAAAAACCGCTTGAATGGGATGGCTAGAAACACACAAAAAGTATCTTTTTGCCTTGAAAAGCCTAAAATGGTCTCAAGCTATCTCTTTAAATTTATCCTTGTTTTTGCTTTGACTGGAGCCTGCATTGAACAACCCTTGGTTTTCTAAAGTGGCCGTTTGGTTAGTAATCGCCTTAGTACTTTTTACGGTTTTTAAGCAATTTGACACCAGAGGATCTTCTGGTAATGGCTATTTGGCTTATTCCGATTTTTTAGAGGAAGTCAGGGGTAAGCGCATCAAGTCAGCAACGATTCAAGAGGGGCAAGGCGGTACTGAAATTATCGCAACCACCACAGACGATCGGAAAGTACGCACCAATGCAACCTACCTAGATCGGGGATTGGTTGGAGACCTCATTGCAAATAACGTCAAATTTGATGTTAAGCCTCGTGAGGAAGGCTCTTTATTGATGACTTTGTTGGTCAGCTGGGGACCCATGTTGCTTCTGATTGGGGTATGGGTTTATTTCATGCGCCAAATGCAAGGCGGTGGCAAGGGCGGTGCCTTTAGCTTTGGTAAGAGCAAGGCTCGCATGCTTGATGAGAACAACAACACGGTGACTTTTGCTGATGTCGCTGGTTGCGATGAAGCCAAAGAAGAAGTCAAAGAAGTGGTTGATTTCCTCAAAGACCCCCAAAAATTCCAAAAACTTGGGGGGCGAATTCCCCGTGGCTTGTTGCTGGTGGGGCCTCCTGGCACCGGTAAAACTTTGTTAGCCAAAGGCATTGCTGGCGAAGCCAAAGTTCCTTTCTTCAGTATTTCTGGTTCTGACTTTGTCGAAATGTTCGTGGGCGTAGGTGCGGCTCGTGTACGCGATATGTTTGAAAACGCCAAGAAAAATGCACCTTGCATCATCTTCATCGATGAAATTGATGCGGTAGGTCGGCAGCGTGGGGCTGGATTGGGTGGGGGAAATGACGAGCGGGAGCAAACACTCAATCAGATGCTGGTGGAGATGGATGGCTTTGAAACCAACTTAGGTGTGATTGTTGTGGCCGCAACCAATCGCCCTGATATTTTGGATGCAGCCTTGTTGCGCCCAGGTCGTTTTGACCGCCAGGTTTATGTCACCCTGCCGGATATTCGCGGAAGAGAGCAAATTCTCAATGTGCATATGCGCAAAATTCCTGTGGGGCAAGATGTGTCTCCAAGCGTGATCGCAAGAGGTACACCTGGAATGAGTGGGGCTGACTTGGCCAATCTCACGAACGAAGCTGCATTGATGGCTGCGCGTCGCAATGCGCGAGTGGTTGAGATGCAAGACTTTGAAAAAGCCAAAGACAAAATTTTGATGGGTCCAGAGCGTAGAAGCATGGTCATGCCTGAGGAAGAACGCCGAAACACTGCCTATCACGAGTCTGGCCATGCGCTGATTGGCAAGCTCTTACCCAAGTGCGATCCCGTTCACAAAGTCACAGTCATTCCTCGTGGAAGGGCGTTGGGTGTCACTATGAGTTTGCCCGAAGCTGACCGCTACAGCTACGACCGCACCTATATGCTTAGTCAAATAAGTATGTTGTTTGGTGGTCGTATTGCAGAAGAAGTCTTTATGAACCAGATGACTACTGGTGCATCTAATGACTTTGAAAGAGCAACCCAAATTGCCCGCGATATGGTGATGCGATACGGTATGACTGAAGCTTTGGGGCCGATGGTCTACGCCGAAAACGAAGGTGAAGTATTCCTTGGACGCTCAGTGACCAAAACCACCAATATGAGCGAATCAACCATGCAGAAGGTGGATGCTGAAGTCCGTCGCATCATTGATGAGCAGTATTCTCTTGCTCGCCGTTTGATCGAAGAACATTCAGACAAGATGCATGCAATGGCCAAAGCGTTGCTTGAGTGGGAAACAATAGACAGTGATCAACTCGACGACATCATGGCTGGGCGTCCACCGCGCCCCCCCAAAGATTGGACTCCGCGTACACCTTCGTCAGGTGACGGTAGTGGAGGTACTCCTGGTGTTCAGTCTAATCCTTCTCCATCAGTTGCTTGATGAGAGCTGCTGAAATGCAAAGCAACATGGGGCCTCGGCCCCATGTTGCTTTGTGGAGAACCACGCGGTTTAACTTGGATTTATCTCACCCACTTGTCATGGGGATTGTCAATGTAACCCCTGATTCTTTCTCGGATGCAGGCGCATACGCATCGACCCAAGCTGCAGTTCTTCATGCACAGCGTTTAATCAGTGAAGGTGCCGATATTCTCGATATTGGCGGGGAATCCTCCCGACCAGGCGCCCAAGCTACACCGCCTGATGTGGAGTGGCAACGCATCCTGCCAGTCTTGACTGAGTTAATCAGATTGAATATCCCGCTATCGGTTGATACTTACCACCCTGAAACAATGCAAAAAGCCTTAGACATGGGAGTAGATATAGTCAATGATGTTTGGGGCATACGACAAAGTGGCGCGGCTGAAGTACTTGCAAAAAGTCAATGTGGCGTGTGTTTGATGCACATGCATGGAGAACCCTTAAGCATGCAGGTCCAACCAGTCACGCAAAACATCATGGAATGCTTGAATGCTTTTTTCTGTGAACGATTGGCATTCACTGACGAAAAGTGTATTGCCCGTGAACGGATCGTGCTTGATCCTGGTATTGGGTTTGGTAAATCGGTGGACCAAAACTTTGAGATCTTGCGCAAGCAAGAACAACTTTTGGAAATGGGCCTCCCTTTGATGGTGGGTTGGTCAAATAAATCGTCGCTGGGAGTCGTTAGTGGTATGCCAGTCAAGCAAAGACTGGCCCCAAGTATCGCTGCGGCAATTTTGGCCGCTGAGCGAGGCGCAAAAATCCTGAGAGTCCACGCTGTTGCTGAGACCGTTGCAGCTTTGTCTGTTTGGAAGGTTGATAAAAACCTTCAAGCTATTCCTTTCTGATTTTTACACTTCACAGTTTTATGAAAAGACACTACTTTGGAACAGATGGTATACGCGGTACGGTTGGCCAATCACCTATTACCCCTGACTTCATGCTGCGTTTGGCTCACTCTGTCGGGCAGGTACTCAAACAATCAGACCCTCGTCCGAAAGTCTTGATTGGCAAGGACACCAGAATTTCGGGGTATATGCTTGAATCTGCACTAGAGGCCGGATTCAATTCAGCTGGCGTTGATGTTGTTTTGTTAGGACCCATTCCTACGCCTGGCGTGGCTTATCTCACGCGGGCATTAAGGGCATCACTTGGCGTGGTTATCAGCGCATCACATAATCCGTTCAATGACAATGGCGTCAAATTTTTTTCTGCTTCTGGTACCAAGTTGGACGATGCTTGGGAAATCGCTGTTGAAGACGCGCTTTCTCAAGAGCCGCGATGGGTGGCTTCGCACTTGCTGGGTAAAACCCATAGGTTAGATGATGCAGCTGGGCGTTATATTGAATTTTGTAAAAGTACTTTTGATCTCCAATTAACCCTCAAGGGAATGAAGATTGTGGTGGACGCGGCGAATGGCGCTGCGTACGTGGCTGCACCAAAAATCTTTGCCGAGTTAGGCGCAGAAGTCATCACGATCGGATGCTCACCAAACGGTGTCAATATCAATGAGTCTGTTGGGGCCACACATCCTGAAGCTTTGGTGCAGGCTGTTTTGGCAAATCGGGCTGACCTTGGCATTGCTTTGGATGGAGATGCTGATCGGTTGCAGTGGGTAGATAAAGATGGTCAACTCTACAACGGCGATCAACTTCTCTATGTTTTAGCGAGAGATCGGATTGAGAAAGGCGAGAAAATTTCTGGTGTTGTTGGAACCTTGATGACCAATCAAGCCATAGCGGAAGGCTTAAGCCGATTGGGAATTGAAATGATCAGAGCTAAGGTTGGCGACAGATATGTATTGGAGTCGCTGCTTGCAAATGGTTGGTTATTGGGAGGAGAGAGTTCAGGTCACTTACTCATGTTGGATAAGCACTCCACAGGGGATGGGTTGATCAGTGCTTTGCAAGTTCTTCAAGCTTGCTTGAGAATGAAAACATCTCTTCAAAAGACTCTTCAAGAAGTGCCCCTTTTTCCGCAATGCTTACTAAATATTCCTGTTGATTCTCAGATCGATTGGCGTCAACATACTGAATTTCAAACTCGCATGGCACACGTTGAAAGCAAACTCGGCGCAAAGGGTAGGGTTTTGATTCGAGAAAGTGGGACAGAACCTCTTTTGCGTATCATGGTCGAAGCGAGTGATTTGGCTATATCGACTGAATATGCACATTACCTCGCTGAATCGTTGTCATAAATTTGTCATTGAATCTTCATTTAATCATATGAGATTACCAAACAATTAAAAACTATGGAGCATTTTGTTGACCGCGATGAAAGTACCCTTCTTTTTAATGAGAGGGTATTGGATTGGGCGCGAAGAAAACATGTACCCTTACTGGAGCGCTTGCGGTACCTCTGCATTGTTTCTTCCAATTTAGATGAATTTTTTGAGGTCAGGGTTGCGCTTCATTTGCATGGAATCGATAAAAAATCTAGCAAGAGTAACTTTACTGAATCAACTTATCGCAAAGTGTCGATTGCTGCGAATCAGTTGGTTCAAGAGCAATACAGGGTCTTTAATGAAGAATTAATACCCGAGTTTGAAAAAAATGGCATTCACTTAATGACCCATGATGACAGAAATGTCGCTCATAAAAAGTGGGTTAAGCAATATTTCGACCGAGAAGTTAAGCCTTTGTTGACGCCGATTGGCCTTGATCCTGCACACCCCTTTCCATTGGTGGCCAATAAATCCCTCAACTTTATTGTTCGTTTGTCAGGCAAGGATGCTTTCGGACGTGAAAATGACATTGCTATTGTGAAGGTGCCTAGGTCTTTACCGCGCGTTATCAAACTTCCCAGCGATAAAAGCAGTTCTGTGATTCAGATGGTCACTCTTTCCAGTGTGATCCGCTCTCACTTGAAGGATTTGTTTCCTGACCGAATCGTGGGGCATTTCTCACAATTCCGTGTGACCAGGGATTCTGATCTTTTGGTTGATGAAGAAGATGTTAAAAACCTATGTACAGCATTAAGACATGGTCTTGAGCATAGGCAATTTGGTCGCGCAGTACGCTTGGAGGTGTCTTCTGGATGCTCAGACCACTTAGCCAATTTTTTGATGCATCAATTTAAATTGCCTAGCGAAGCACTTTATCGTGTCCCAGGCCCTGTCAATCTAGTACGTTTAAGCCAGATGATCGACTTGGTAGACAAGCCGCAATTATTATTTCCGCCACACCGATCACCATACCCTTATCAATTGAATGAAGATGAATCAATTTTTGCCAAGTTGCAAAAAGAAGATGTGCTTATTCATCAACCTTTTGAAAGTTTCTCGGGTGTATTGGAGTTTTTGCGTCAGGCGGTTGACGACCCGAAAGTTTTGGCAATCAAGCAAACCATTTACCGTACGGGTATTGATTCCGAATTGATGGATTTGCTTCGTGAAGCCGTGCGTCGAGGCAAGGAAGTCACGGCGGTGGTTGAAATCAAGGCTCGATTTGATGAAGAGGCCAATATCAATTGGGCCGAAAGATTAGAGTCTATTGGTGCTCAAGTGGTTTATGGGGTTGTGGGGCTCAAAACACATGCCAAAATGTTGTTGGTCACTCGAAAAGAAGGCAGTCGCTTGGTGCGCTATGCGCATCTTTCAACGGGCAACTACAACGCTCGAACTGCTAAGCTTTATACCGATATCAGCTACCTAACTTCCAATACCCAAATCACCTTTGATATTGAGCAAGTTTTTTCACAACTCGCCAGTCAGACCCGTTTACCTAAGCTGTTCCATTTGTGGGTTGCTCCATTTCATTTGCACTCCAAGCTCAGCGCGACCATTGATCAAATGATCAAAGCAACGAAAAAAGGCAAGCCTGGACGAATTATTTTGAAGATGAACAGCTTGACCGATGAAAGTCTTGCCAGCGACTTGGTCAGAGCGGGTCAAAGTGGCATCAAGATCGATTTGATTATTCGTGGTGCATGCATTCTTCCTGCATTACAGCCCGGCTTTACGGACAATATTCGGGTTCGCTCTGTCATCGGTCGTTTTCTTGAGCACTCCCGTGTGTTTTATTTTCGTTCTGGCGACAAAGAGGACTTGTATTTGTCCAGTGCTGACTGGATGAACCGCAATATGATGCGTCGAATTGAAATCGCTTGGCCTGTTCTAGACGCAACTCACAGGCAGCGAATCATTGATGAATGTTTGGTAGCTTATTTATTCGACACCTCTGACGCTTGGTTGCTTCAAGCGGATGGAACCTATCACCGTCAACCGCTTGCAGAACAAACGGGTGGACTGAGTGCCCAAACGGAACTTGTGAAGAAATACCAGAAGGTGAATTGACATGGACTTGATTCTCTGGAGACATGCAGAAGCCCATGAAGCTGCGGACGGTGAAGACGACATGAGCAGAAGTTTGACCCCACGCGGTGAAAGACAAGCTGCTCGCATTGCACACTGGTTAGAGCGTCAATTGCCTGAAGGGACTCGTATTATTTGCAGTCCAGCGAGGCGAACGGAGCAAACTGCCATGGCCTTAGGCAGAAAATACAAGCTGAGCGCAGCGTTGGCGCCTCAAAGTTCTGCAGAAATGTTACTTGCTACAGCGCAATGGCCCCAAAGTAAAAACGCTGTATTGGTCATTGGACATCAACCTATCTTAGGCGAGGCTATAGCGCAATTGCTGGAATTTCAAAAGCAAGAATGTGCTGTCAAGAAGGGTGCTGTTTGGTGGTTACGTTCGAGATCAAGACTGGAAACCAATCAAACTGTTTTGGTCACAGTACAAACGCCTGAAATGTTGTAGTTGCTGGTTTTGAAGCTACTTTTAAGTATCAATTTATACGAATATCTAATGCTAAATGGTCGGTAAACTTTAATTTGAAGCTTTTTCGGAACTCATTTATCATTGACGCGGAAAATTTATAAACCCAAAGGAAAATCATGTCTAAAACCGTCAAATCACTGTCCCTTATTTTTTGCATGAGCATGTGTTTAACAGCTTGCTCTACGTTGAGTTCTGCCTATGACTCTGCGAGCAGCACCGTCAGTGGTTGGTTCAAGTCAGGTGATGCTCAAAAATAATTGAATGATTGGGCCTTAAGACCCTATAGTAATCAAAGCCAGCGCTTTGATTGGCGGAGAGGGCGGGATTCGAACCCGCGGAGGGCTATTAACCCTCACACGCTTTCCAGGCGTGCGACTTAAACCGCTCATCCACCTCTCCAGTTTTTTCATTGTATCAGTGCCTCCGGCGGGTAAACTTAACCCTTTGTTCCTTTGAACAGCGCAAGCTCGGAGTAGTTAATGAAATTTCGTTTCCCTATCGTCATTATTGATGAAGACTTTCGTTCCGAAAACACGTCGGGACTTGGAATTCGAGCCTTGGCTCAGGCCATTGAAAGTGAGGGTTACGAGGTCATGGGTGTCACAAGTTATGGCGACTTGAGTCAATTCGCTCAGCAACAATCACGCGCGAGTGCTTTTATTCTTTCCATCGATGATGAAGAATTCACGCCCGGACCAGATTTAGACCCGGCTGTTGTCAACCTTCGCAGCTTCATTGATGAGGTTCGTCGAAAAAATTCAGATGTTCCCATTTATGTGTATGGAGAAACAAAAACTTCACGTCATTTGCCCAACGATATTCTTCGCGAATTGCATGGTTTTATTCACATGTTCGAAGATACACCTGAGTTCGTGGCAAGGCATATCATTCGCGAAGCAAAAAGCTACTTAGAAGGCGTTCAACCTCCATTTTTCAAAGCATTGCTGGATTATGCGGAGGACGGTTCTTATTCGTGGCATTGCCCTGGTCACTCGGGTGGCGTAGCCTTTCTCAAAAGCCCCGTTGGACAGATGTTTCATCAATTCTTTGGTGAAAACATGCTCAGGGCTGACGTATGTAATGCTGTCGAAGAATTAGGTCAGCTTCTTGATCATGATGGCGCAATTGGTGAGAGTGAACGAAATGCCGCTCGTATCTTTAATGCTGACCATTGTTTTTTTGTAACCAATGGAACGAGTACCTCCAATAAAATTGTTTGGCATCACACGGTTGCCCCTGGGGATATCGTAGTGGTTGACCGGAATTGCCATAAATCTGTGTTGCACTCCATCATCATGACGGGTGCTATTCCAGTTTTCCTCAAGCCCACACGTAATCATTTCGGCATCATTGGCCCCATTCCGCAAAGTGAGTTCTCGCCCGAGGCCATCAAAGAAAAAATTCAATCCAACCCATTGTTAAAAGGCCAAAGCAACAGTGCGGTAAAGCCCAAAGTTTTGACACTCACCCAATCAACTTACGATGGTGTTTTGTACAACACCGAAACCATCAAAAATATGTTGGATGGGTATATTCCCAATATTCACTTTGATGAAGCTTGGTTGCCGCATGCCGCATTTCACCCGTTTTATGGCACATACCATGCGATGGGTAAAAAGCGAATCAGGCCCAAAGAGGCAATGGTTTATTCCACCCAATCTGTTCACAAGTTATTGGCGGGTATCAGCCAAGCAAGCCATGTGTTGGTTCAGGATTCACAAACACATCAATTGGACCGGCATTTGTTTAATGAGGCCTATTTGATGCACACCAGTACCAGTCCACAGTACAGCATCATTGCAAGTTGTGATGTTGCTGCCGCCATGATGGAGCCGCCCGGTGGAACGGCTTTGGTTGAGGAAAGTATTGCTGAAGCTTTGGATTTCAGGCGGGCCATGCGTAAAGTCGATGCAGAGTACGGCAAAGACTGGTGGTTCAAAGTTTGGGGGCCTGAAGAGTTGGTTGAGGATGGCATTGGTCGTGCGGATGACTGGATTATCAAGGCAGAAAAAAAGGGACGAAAAAAGAAGAACGAAGACCCTAACTGGCATGGATTTGGCGATCTTGCCGATGGATTCAATATGCTTGATCCAATCAAGGCGACCATCGTGACGCCTGGATTAAATTTAGACGGTAAGTTTGACAAGGCTGGCATACCTGCAAGCATCGTGACGAAATTCTTGGCAGAGCACGGTGTGATTGTTGAAAAAACAGGCCTGTACAGTTTTTTCATCATGTTCACCATTGGCATTACCAAAGGACGTTGGAATTCTTTGCTAACAGCACTGCAGCAGTTCAAGGATGATTACGATCGAAACCAACCGATGTGGAGAATATTGCCAGAGTTTTGCCAAAAGCATACGCGCTATGAAAAAATGGGTTTGCGTGATTTATGTCACCACATTCATTCTTTGTATTCCAAATTTGATATTGCCAAGCTAACGACAGAGATGTATTTGAGTGACCTTAAGCCAGCAATGAAACCAAGCGATGCTTACTCTCAGATTGCACACCGCAACACTGAAAGGGTATCCATCGATAACTTGGAAGGACGCATCACTACCAGCTTGGTTACTCCTTATCCACCTGGCATTCCTCTTCTCATCCCCGGCGAAGTGTTCAATAAAAAAATCGTGGACTATTTAAAATTTGCGAGGGAATTTAACCTTCAATGCCCAGGCTTTGAAACCGACATTCATGGGTTGGTTGAGGTTAAAGATGACCAAGGTAAGACCCATTATTTTGCAGACTGTGTCAAGACTTAATTTTTCAGATGAGTACATTCAATTTCAAATACCCTCAAGCTAATTTGTCAGATTGGACGAATGCCGCTGCAAAGTCATTGCCAAATTCCAACGTATCTAGTCTGAATTGGCACACACCTGACGGCATCACAGTCAAGCCCTTGTACACAGCAAATGATTTGCAGGGTTTGATGCATACCGATACTTTGCCTGGATTTGAGCCCTATTTGAGGGGGCCGCAAGCAACCATGTATGCAGTACGACCTTGGACCATTCGGCAGTATGCGGGGTTTTCAACTGCGCAAGAATCCAACGCTTTTTATCGCAAGGCACTTTCAAGTGGGGGGCAAGGTGTCTCTGTGGCATTTGATTTAGCGACGCACCGAGGCTATGACTCAGACCATCCAAGAGTGACGGGCGATGTGGGCAAGGCTGGAGTGGCCATTGACTCTGTTGAGGACATGAAAATTTTGTTTGATCAGATTCCTTTGGACAAGGTTTCTGTCTCTATGACCATGAACGGTGCAGTTTTGCCTGTGCTGGCAGGTTATGTTGTTGCTGCAGAAGAGCAGGGTGTTAAGCAAGATCAACTCAGTGGAACGATTCAGAATGATATTTTGAAAGAGTTCATGGTGCGGAATACGTACATATACCCACCAGAGCCTAGTATGCGTATCGTAGGTGACATCATTGCCTATACAGCAGAGCACATGCCACGATTTAACTCTATCAGTATCAGTGGTTACCATATGCAAGAGGCTGGTGCTAATCAGTCGCTCGAACTGGCCCTTACATTGGCAGATGGTCAAGAATATGTCCGTACTGCCATTGCCAAAGGCTTGGATGTCGATTCATTCGCACCGCGGTTGTCTTTCTTTTGGGCAATTGGAATGAACTTTTATTTAGAAATTGCCAAAATGCGTGCCGCACGTTTATTGTGGTGTCGCATCATGAAAGATTTTGGAGCAAAGAACTCGAAAAGTTTGATGCTTCGTACGCATTGCCAAACTTCCGGCTGGAGTCTTACAGAGCAAGACCCTTATAACAACATCGTTCGAACCACCATTGAAGCGATGGCGGCGGTTTTTGGGGGTACCCAAAGTTTGCATACCAACAGTTTCGATGAAGCCATTGCCTTACCCACTGAATTTTCTTCTCGCATTGCTAGAAATACGCAGCTGATTATTCAAGAGGAAAGCCATATCACCAATGTGATTGATCCTTGGGCTGGTAGTTACATGATGGAGAAGATCACCCAAGAAATGGCCGATGAGGCTTGGAAGATCATTGAGGAAGTCAATGCCATGGGTGGAATGACCAAAGCGGTTGATTCAGGCTGGGCAAAACTTAAAATTGAAGCTGCTGCTGCAGACAAGCAAGCGCGAATCGACTCAGGCCAAGATGTCATTGTCGGCGTGAATAAGTACAAGTTGTCGCAAGAAGACAGCATAGAGGTGAGAGATATTGACAATGTCAAAGTCCGGTCCAGTCAAATTGAACGACTGACTGAACTCAAAAATAAGCGTGACAACAATGCTGTCGCGCTGGCATTGGATAAGCTCACCGAGGCTGCAAAAGATGGGCATGGTAATTTACTTGACCTGTCTATCCAAGCCATCCGAGTAAGAGCGACAGTCGGTGAGGTGAGTGAGTCCCTTGAAAAGGTATTTGGCAGACATCGAGCAGATACGCAAAAGGTTAGTGGCGTCTACGCTGCTGCTTACGACAGTGGTCATGTGGGGGATAGCATGGAATATTGGGATCAACTAAAAAAGGACATTGCAGATTTTGCTGTGCAGCAAGGAAGGCGACCTCGTGTGATGATTTCCAAGCTAGGTCAGGATGGTCATGACCGTGGTGCCAAGGTGGTTTCCACTGCGTTTGCCGATTTAGGTTTTGATGTGGATATTGGCCCATTGTTTCAAACACCAGAAGAGTGTGCAAGGCAGGCCATCGAGAACGATGTTCATGCTGTAGGCGTATCGACTTTGGCCGCAGGCCACAAGACCTTGGTGCCAGCCATCATTGATGAGCTAAAAAAACAAGGTGCGAATGACATCATTGTTTTTGTAGGTGGAGTTATTCCAAAGCAAGATTACGACTTCTTATATTCTGCTGGGGTGAAAGGTATTTACGGACCAGGAACCCCCATTCCCGTCAGCGCACGTGATGTGCTCTCGCATATTGAGAATTCCGTACGTTCTCAAAAATAATTCCTAACCTCATGTTTGAATCAGCGTCTCTATTTGCAGATTTGGTTGAAGGTGACACCTTAAGCAAAAGACGAGCAATGGCAAAAGCCATCACCTTGATTGAATCAACCAGGGAAGACCATCGTTCAACGGCAGATCAACTGTTAACGCAACTTTTACCTTTTACTGGTAAATCCTTGCGTATTGGGCTGAGTGGTGTTCCAGGTGTAGGCAAGTCGACCTTGATTGAAAATTTGGGGTTGTGGCTGATCAAGCATGGTCACAAAGTGGCTGTATTGGCTATTGACCCATCTTCAAATCTGTCAGGCGGATCTATATTGGGAGACAAAACCCGAATGGAGATTTTGTCCAATCACCCTGGTGCATTTATTCGACCAAGTCCCAGCAGTGGAAATTTAGGGGGAGTGGCTGAAAAAACCCGTGAATGTATTTTGGTATGTGAAGCCGCCGGATTTGACATTGTGATTGTTGAAACGGTTGGGGTGGGTCAAAGCGAAACCACTGTCGCAGGAATGACAGATATGTTTGTTTTGATGCAACTTCCTAACGCGGGGGACGATTTACAGGCCATCAAAAAGGGTATCGTAGAGATTGCAGATTTGGTTCTGATCAATAAAGCTGATTTGGACGAGCAAGCGGCTCTTCAAGCCGAGTCATTTATCTCAAGTGCCATGCATATTTTCAGGGGGCTTAAACATTCTGATGCGGATGATCCTTTATGGCAACCCAAAGTCTTGCGTGTTTCTGCGTTGAATGGACAAGGTGTAGAGAAGCTTTGGGGAGAAATTTCTGATTTCAAGAAATCTCAAGAAAGCACAGGACAGTGGCAGAATCGCCGTCGTTCACAGTCATTGACTTGGATGCAAGAATTGATTCAGAGCGGCTTAAAGAGGTATTTTCAACAATACCCTAAAGTCGCTTTGGTATTGCCTGAACTTGAGAAAGATGTATTAGAAGGGCGAATTGCTGCTTCTACAGCGGCAAGACAATTACTGGCTCTGTGGGCTTGAAACCGTTATTTCAATTGGTTATTTAGTTAAAGGTTGATTCATGCAAGAAATCATTCAACAACTCGAAGAAAAACGTGCTGCTGCGCGTCTGGGCGGTGGAGAAAAAAGAATTTCTGCACAACATGCCAAAGGCAAGTTAACTGCTCGTGAGCGCCTAGAGATTCTTTTGGATGAAGGCACTTTTGAAGAGTGGGATATGTTTGTAGAGCACCGCTGTGTTGATTTCGGAATGGAGTCCAACAAAATTCCTGGCGATGGTGTGGTGACCGGTTACGGCATGATCAACGGTCGATTGGTATTTGTCTTCAGTCAAGACTTTACGGTCTATGGTGGTGCTCTTTCAGAATCGCATGCTGAAAAAATTTGCAAAATCATGGATCAAGCCCTCAAAGTAGGTGCGCCTGTTATCGGATTAAATGACTCTGGCGGCGCACGTATTCAAGAAGGTGTTGCTTCATTAGGTGGATACGCTGAAGTTTTTCAGCGCAATGTCATGGCGAGCGGTGTTGTGCCTCAAATTAGCATGATCATGGGGCCATCGGCTGGCGGTGCGGTGTATTCACCTGCTTTGACGGATTTCATCTTTATGGTCAAAGACAGTTCCTACATGTTTGTCACTGGCCCGGAAGTCGTGAAAACCGTGACCCATGAAGAGGTCAGTGCCGAAGACCTTGGGGGAGCTGTGACCCACACAACCAAGAGTGGTGTGGCTGATATGGCTTTCAACAATGATGTTGAGGCTTTACTCATGCTCAGGCGTCTCTACAACTATTTGCCTTTGAATAACCGAGAAAAGCCACCTGTTCGCCCAAGTGGTGATCCAACTGAGCGCATGGACGCTAGTTTGGATACTTTGGTACCTGACAACCCGAACATGCCTTATGACATGAAGGAGCTCATTCTCAAGACAGTCGATGATGGAGATTTTTTTGAGTTGCAACCAGACTATGCAAAAAATATCTTGATTGGCTTTGCACGCATGGCGGGTCAAACAGTCGGTATCGTCGCCAACCAGCCCTTGGTCTTGGCTGGTTGTCTTGATATCAAGAGCAGTATCAAGGCTGCAAGATTTGTCCGATTTTGCGACGCATTCAATATTCCAGTCATTACCTTTGTCGATGTGCCTGGATTTATGCCTGGTACCAGCCAAGAATTTGGAGGCATCATCAAACATGGCGCCAAACTTTTGTACGCTTATGCGGAATGTACGGTTCCCAAGATTACGGTGATCACCCGAAAGGCATATGGTGGTGCTTACGATGTGATGGCGTCCAAGCATTTGCGTGGTGATGTTAACTTTGCTTGGCCTCACGCTGAGATTGCGGTTATGGGTGCAAAAGGCGCAGTTGAAATTATCTTTCGAGAAGACAAAGGAAATCCTGAAAAACTTGCAGCCAAAGAAGCAGAGTACAAGGCCAGGTTTGCCAACCCCTTTGTTGCGGGTGCACGTGGCTTTATTGACGACGTGATACTTCCCAGTGAAACACGTAAGCGCGTTTGTCGTTCACTGGTCATGCTGAAAGACAAGAAAATTGAGAATCCGTGGCGCAAGCACGGCAATATTCCTCTTTGAATTCCTAGGATTGATTATTCATGTTCCATAAAATTTTGATCGCCAACAGGGGTGAAATTGCCTGTCGAGTCATTGCAACTGCCAAGCGCATGGGTATTTCAACCGTTGCTGTTTACTCAGAGGCCGATAAAAACGCGCGCCATGTTTCTTTGGCTGATGAATCGGTATGCATTGGTCCAGCACCCAGCCGTGAAAGTTACCTCAAAGGTGACGTCATCATTGCTGCCGCCAAAAAACTGGGTGCACAAGCAATTCATCCAGGCTATGGTTTTTTGAGTGAAAACGAAGAATTTGCACGCTCCTGTGAAGAGAATTCAATAGTCTTTATTGGACCCAAGCATGAGGCTATTGCAGCCATGGGTGACAAAATTGCATCCAAGAAACTGGCGAGTTTGGCAAAGGTAAATACTATTCCTGGTGTGAATGAAGCGATTGAAAGCCCTGAAAAAGCGGTCGAAATTGCCAAGAGTATTGGTTATCCAGTCATGATCAAAGCGAGTGCCGGCGGTGGCGGTAAAGGCTTGCGTGTGGCCTACACCGATAAGGAAGCTCTTGAAGGTTTTGCATCTTGTCGTAACGAGGCCAGAAACAGTTTTGGTGACGATCGGGTTTTCATTGAAAAGTTTGTTGAAGAACCACGGCATATTGAGATTCAGTTATTGGGCGATGCGCATGGTCATGTGGTTTACCTCAATGAACGTGAATGTTCAATTCAACGGCGTCATCAAAAAGTCATTGAAGAAGCCCCTTCGCCTTTTATCAGTGATGAAACAAGACACGCTATGGGTGAGCAAGCCGTTGCGCTTGCCAAAGCTGTGAAATACCAAAGTGCGGGTACGGTTGAATTTGTTGTTGGCAAAGATCAAAGCTTTTATTTCTTAGAAATGAATACACGTTTACAGGTTGAACACCCTGTGACGGAATGCATTACTGGATTGGATTTGGTTGAATGGATGATTCGAGTGGCCGCTGGCGAAAAAATTCCTTTTTCGCAAGCTGATGTCCGTCGCGATGGTTGGGCCATGGAATGTCGAATCAATGCGGAGGATCCGTTTCGAAATTTCCTGCCTTCCACTGGTCGATTGGTACGCTTTCAACCGCCTGCACCAACCATGTACCAAGCCAGGCCAGAGACGTCTCACGGTGTACGAGTGGATACCGGCGTTCAAGAGGGGGGTGAGATCCCCATGCATTACGATTCCATGATCGCAAAATTGATTGTTCATGGGCGCGATAGAAATGACGCCATCGCAAAAATGCGGGATGCACTGAATGGATTTGTGATCCGAGGCATCAACTCCAATATCCCTTTTCAGTCTGCTTTGCTTGCCCACCCAGACTTTGTATCCGGTCAATTCAATACTGGCTTTATCGCAGAGCACTTTGGCAAGGGTTTTCATGCCGAAGATGTTCCACACCCCGATGCTGATTTCTTGGTTGCACTGGCGGCCTTTGTCAGACGCAAGTCCAGAGAGCGTGCGGCTTCACTGAGTGGCCAGTTGCCTGGCTACGATGTCAAAGTTGGGCAAACCTACACGGTCATCACACTCGATACCAACGGACAGCATGTATTTACGCAGGTAGAAGTGGATGACGCAGGTGGCAAAGGCACGGCTGTTATCAAAGTCAATGACAAAAATTATGCGATTGAAAGCCATTCACGCTTGAACGATATTGCTATTGAGGGCACTGTCAATGGGCAGCCATTTGTCGCGCAAGTTGAAAGAGGCTCAGTCAAAAACCCGCTGGTTTTGCAAATCCAACACCATGGAAGACGCATAGAAGCCTTGGTGATTTCTCCTCGTATGGCAGACCTGTACCGCTTGATGCCTTACAAGCCACCAGCCGATATGTCGCGATTTATTTTGTCGCCTATGCCAGGTCTTTTGGTTGAAGTCGCTGTCGCCCCAGGTCAAAAGGTGCAAGCTGGCGAGCGTATTGCAGTGATTGAAGCCATGAAAATGGAAAATGTATTGTTTGCTGCGCAAGATGGCATTGTGAAATCGATAGAGGCATCAAAAGGTGACTCTTTGTCTGTCGATCAAGTTATTGTGGAGTTTGTGTGAGCCGTCCTTTCAAAGTGTTGGGTATCCAACAAATTGCTATCGGTGCCGTCAGTAAATCTTCTTTAAGATATTTATGGATTGATTTGTTTGGTTTGGAAATGACTGGCCACTTTCAATCAGAAAAAGAAAATGTAGACGAAGATATTTGTACCATGGGTCAAGGGCCGTTCAAAGTAGAAGTGGATTTAATGCAACCTTTGGATATAGACAAGAAGCCGGCTGTCCACACCACCCCGTTAAACCATGTTGGGTTATGGATCGATGACCTGGTTGCTGCAGTCGATTGGTTAAGTCTTAAAGGTTTGCGTTTTGCACCAGGCGGTATTCGTAAAGGTGCTGCTGGATTCGATATTTGTTTTGTTCACCCTAAATCAAACGATGAGTTTCCTTACAGTGGCGAAGGCGTATTGATTGAATTGGTACAAGCCCCTTTAGCTGTCATTGAAGCATTCAATGCATTTTCATTAAAACCGCATTAGGTTCATGAAATAGACTGTTTAAGTGCTTTGGCTCTTTCAAGGGCTGCTTGAACAGCAGACTGTTTATGCGCAGTCTTTCCTTCTGTCATTGTTGCTTGGGTTTTCGACATAGCAGATCGTTGTGTTTTTTGCTCGTAGCGATGACGGGCATGAGAGGCGAGTTTGTCAGACCACGCACTCCAACCCGATGCTGCGCCACTTGCGTTTTCCATATGGATGCAATCTACCGGACAAACAGCAAGACATTTCTCACAACCCGTGCATTCATCTTCGATGATGGTGTGCATTTGTTTATTGCTACCGATGATCGCGTCGGTCGGGCATTCAGGGATGCACAGTGTGCATCCAATGCACCATTGCTCATCAATCCAGGCAATACCTCTGGGTGTCTCTTTTCCGAAAACTGGATCGAGAGGTGATTCTGGTAAGTCTGTAATGACAGATAAACGTCTGACGCCCTCCTGTCCACCCGGCTGGCACTGGTTGATCCCAGCCTCTTTATTGGCGATCGCATTGGCATACGCGGCGCAATCTGGATAACCGCATCGCGTACATTGCGTTTGCGGTAAAGCGTCTAAGATGCGCTGGCTCAGGCTCACCTTGCTGATGAAGCAGTTGCTGTTTTACGTTTGGTTTGAGTGGTTTTGGCGGCAGCGGGTGTTCGCTTAGGCTTGACCTTTTTTTGATGCGCCAAAATGAAATCTCTCACTTCAGGGTAAACCATCTCTCGCCAGCGCCTGCCACTGAAAATACCGTAATGCCCCGCACCTTTGACTTCGTAATGCGATTTATCTTGTTTAGGAATTCCTGCACAAAGTGTCAGAGCCGCCTTGGTTTGACCTGAGCCAGAAATGTCATCGAGCTCGCCTTCGACTGTCAGCAATCCGCAGTGTGTGATGTCCTCAGGTCTAACCCTTTCAGTGTGGCCGTCTTCAGAGATCACATCCCATGTTCCCTTTACCAATTTAAAGTCTTGAAAAACTGTGGCAATGGTCTCTAAATAGTAGTCTGCATCCATGTCAAGAACTGCGTTGTATTCATCATAGAACTGACGATGCGAATCTGCACTGGAGTTATCACCTTTGATAAGGTCTTTAAAGTAATCGTAATGGCTTTTCAAATGTCGATCAGGATTCATTGCGACAAAGCCTGTGTGCTGTAAAAACCCTGGGTAGACTCGTCGTCCAGCTCCTGGAAAATTGGCAGGTACCCTATAGATGACATTGTTTTCAAACCAGTGAAAGCTTTTGTTCATTGCCAAGTTATTCACTGCAGTGGGAGATTTGGTGGCATCTATGGGCCCACCCATCATGGTCATGCTTAAGGGGAGGGGTTCTCCTCTGCTCGCCATCAAGGACACCGCAGCCAATACAGGTACCGTGGGCTGGCAAACACTCATGACATGGCAATATCCATGTATGTTTTGGATGTGACGAATAAATTTTTGTACGTAATTGATGTAGTCATCAAGATGGAACTCGCCCTCGGACAAGGGCACCAACCTGGCATTTTTCCAATCGGTGATGTAGACCTTATGCCCCTGCAACATGGTTTTAACCGTGTCGCGCAGCAGCGTCGCATAATGTCCTGACAGAGGCGCCACAATCAATACAGCAGGCAGTTTTTCTAAGGTTTCGAGTGTGCTGGCGTTGTCACAAAAAGTCTTGAAGTGTCTTAATTCACAAAATGCAGTATTGACCTCTACCACTTCCCTGATGGCAACTTCTGATCCATTGATATCAATAGAAGAAATGCCAAATTCAGGTTTGACATAGTCTTTACCAAGTCGATACACGAGATCATAGGCGGCAGACATGCGCTGGACCAACGGGTTTTGTGCAAGAGGGGAGACTTGATTGCCCAGCATTTTGGAGGAGGTCAATGCAAAGTCAGCAAATGGCTCCATCAATGACCGTTGGGCTTCATAAAGTTGGTAAAGCATGTAAGGCCTGTCTTTCCAGAGTATGTTGCAGTGCAATATAACAGCAGTTGCTTAGCATTCCAATACATCAGCAAGGTGTTGGAGGTTTTGAGCTTCAAAATCAACAGAGGTTGTTGCTTTTGATTCTCCTAGGTTCAATCCGTGTTCATTGGGACGCGCAATGAACGCCGTTTTCAGACCGGCTTGTTTGGCTGCTTCAAGGTCGCTGGAGTGTGCTGCAACCATAATGACTTCATCCCAACGACAACCTAATGCCTCAGCAGAGGCTTGATAAACCACGGCTTGGGGTTTGTAGTCATGGGCAATTTCCGCACCTGTAATCGCATCCCAATGCCAGTTGTTATGGCGTGCAAGCTGAACCATCAAAGCAATGTGTCCATTGGAGCATGGAGCCAGCAGGTATTTTTTCCGTAATCTCGAAAGCGCTTGATTGACATCGTCCCAAGCATCAAGCGTGTGCCAAGCCAAGGTCAGTTTGGCACGGGTGGCTTCATCTACCGATGTCCAACCTAAATGGGCAAGAACAATATCCAAGTTGTCGCGGTGCAAAACATCCAGCTTGCAAAATGTCCGTTGGCCGCTTCTTATTCTTTCCATGGCAGGCTGGTATTCATTACGCCATGCATCTGCAAATGCATGCCAGTCGGTTGTGAAGCCCTGTGGACTTAACAGCGCGTGAGCTTGGCTGGCGATGGATTCGCGCCAGTCCACCAGCGTGCCAAAGACATCAAAAATAAGTGCTTTCATCAGCTTTTCAGAACGGTGGCAATGGCTTGACACACGTAGGGAAGATTTTGGTTATTCAATGCTGCGACACACATCCTGCCAGTATCCGTTCCATACACACCAAACTCAGAGCGCAATCGAGCCATTTGCGCTTTGTTCAGTCCTGAATAGCTGAACATCCCGATTTGTTGGGTGATAAAGCTCATGTCCTGCGTGATACCGGCATCTTTAAGTCCTGCGACCAAATTTTTTCGCATCGATTTAATGCGTACTCGCATGCCTTCAAGCTCTTTTTCCCATAAGGCGCGCAATTCGGGATTGTTAAGTACAGCAGCTACCACCGCACCACCATGGGTAGGAGGGTTGGAATAGTTGGTTCGAATGACAATTTTGAGTTGGGAAAGCACCCGTCCTGCCTCCTCAGAGTCATGGCAATAGACCGACAGAGCCCCCACACGCTCACCATAAAGACTAAAACTCTTGGAGAAAGAAGTTGACACAAGAAAATCCATTTCAGCAGAAACAAATTTTTGAATCACGGCGCCATCTTCAGCAATGCCATTACCAAAACCTTGGTAAGCCATGTCAAGGAAAGGTGTCAGTTGTTTGTCTTTGAGAACAGCTACCACCGAGTCCCATTGTTCAGGCGTGAGATCGTATCCAGTGGGGTTATGACAGCATGCGTGAAGAACCACCACAGTACCGCGAGCTGCAGATTGGAGGCTGGCAAGAAGCGCATCAAAGTTCACCCCACGCTTGTCTGCATCGTAGTAAGCATAGGTTCCGACGGCGAACCCAGCAGATGAAAACAAGGCTCGGTGATTTTCCCAACTGGGGTCACTGATCAGTACTTGCGCAGAAGGATTGAGTTTGTGAAGAAAGTCTGCGCCGATTTTTAGACCACCTGTGCCACCTATGGCTTGAACAGTGGCGACTCGACCTGATTTGACCGCGTCTGAATCAGACCCAAAAACCAAGGCTTTGACAGCGGTATCGTAGGCGGCAATTCCATCAATAGGTAAGTAACCTCTGGCAACAGGTTTGGCCATGAGTGTTTTTTCAGCTTGAAGAACGCAATCGAGTAAGGGAAGTTTTCCATCCTCGTTGAAATAAACACCTACGCCTAAATTGACTTTATGGGGAGATTTGTCAGCTGCAAACTGTTCATTCAAACCCAAAATTGGGTCACGGGGGGCCATTTCAACAGCGGAAAACAGTGACATCATC
Source organism: Burkholderiales bacterium (assembly GCA_947381415.1). GTDB lineage: Bacteria > Pseudomonadota > Gammaproteobacteria > Burkholderiales > Burkholderiaceae_C > Limnohabitans. Next base: position 32,430 of record CANCVB010000018.1, on the reverse strand, counting down.
GATCCTTGCGATTTAAGTAGAGAGTTCGTCAAAAAACCGCGCAGTCTGCGGTAGGCTACGCGGTTCATTGTCATTTTAGCGGCTTGTATGAGCCTTACTGGGGTAGATTGAGCATGTCTTCGCATTCTGATTTGATTGAACCAGCGACTGACGCCAACCATAAAGAGGGCACATGGTTGACCTTTCCAGGGTCGCCTTTTGAGTTATTCCAACCCTACCAGCCAGCAGGTGATCAGCCACAAGCCATCGCCCAATTGGTAGAAGGCATCCAGGATGGTGAGATGTTTCAAACCCTGTTAGGTGTAACCGGGTCCGGAAAAACCTTCACCATGGCAAATGTGATTGCGCAAATGGGCCGACCAGCAATCATTTACGCACCCAACAAAACACTTGCCGCTCAGCTGTACAGCGAATTTCGAGAGTTTTTCCCCAAAAATGCGGTGGAGTATTTCGTCAGTTATTACGATTACTATCAACCAGAAGCCTATGTGCCTCAAAGAGATCTGTTCATCGAAAAAGACAGTGCCATCAATGAGCATATTGAACAAATGCGTCTGTCCTGCACCAAAAGTTTGCTAGAACGCAGAGATGTCATCATTGTGGCCACAGTGTCTGCCATTTATGGCATTGGTGAACCAGAGAGTTATCACCGAATGGTCATGACATTGAGAGCAGGTGACAAGCCTGGCCAGCGAGATATCATTGCCCAGTTGGTACGTATGCAATATGAACGAAACGACATGGACTTTGCCCGAGGAAGGTTTCGAGTCCGGGGTGACATCATCGATATTTTTCCTGCTGAGCACAGTGAACTCGCCATTCGAATTGAATTGTTTGACGACGAAATTGAGAGTCTTCAACTGCTGGACCCGCTCACCGGGCGCGTTCGACAAAAAATACCGCGCTTCACGGTCTACCCTTCAAGCCATTACGTCACGCCCAGGGACAAGGTACTGGCGGCTGTCGAGACCATCAAATTGGAGCTGGAGCAAAGGCTCAAAGAACTGGTTGGCATGGGTAAATTGGTTGAGGCACAGCGTTTGGAGCAACGCACCCGTTTTGATTTGGAGATGTTGAGTGAAGTGGGGCATTGCAAAGGTATTGAAAACTACTCCAGGCACTTGTCAGGTGTGGCGCCTGGCCAGCCACCCAGCACGCTGACGGACTACTTGCCCAAAGATGCGCTCATGTTTTTTGATGAGAGTCATGTGTTGATGGGGCAATTTTCAGGCATGTACAACGGTGATAAAGCGCGAAAAACCACTTTGGTTGAGTATGGGTTTCGATTGCCCAGCGCATTGGACAACCGGCCTTTGAAGTTAGAAGAATTTGAACAACGAATGCGACAACTGGTATTCGTCTCTGCAACGCCATCCAATTACGAAACTGCGCGCTCCGGACAAATTGTCGAGCAGGTGGTTCGGCCAACAGGCTTGGTAGACCCCATGGTTGAGGTTCGTCCCGCAGCAAGCCAAGTCGATGATGTACTTCAAGAAATTCGTATCAGAGTTGTCAAGAACGAACGTATTTTGATCACCACGCTGACCAAGCGTATGGCTGAGCAGCTAACGGATTACCTCAGTGACAATGGCGTCAAAGTACGTTATTTGCACAGTGATATTGACACGGTAGAACGTGTAGAGATCCTGCGCGACCTCAGGCTGGGTGCATTTGATGTGTTGGTTGGCATCAACTTGCTGCGCGAAGGGTTGGATTTACCCGAAGTCTCCTTGGTGGCTATTCTTGATGCTGACAAGGAGGGGTTTCTTCGCTCCGAGCGAAGTTTGATTCAAACGATTGGACGTGCAGCTCGTAATTTGGAAGGGCGCGCCATTTTGTATGCAGACAAAATGACAGACTCCATGACAAGGGCCATTGGCGAAACAGAGCGACGCCGATCCAAACAAGTGGCATTCAATCTGGCCAACGGGATCACTCCTCGCGGGGTGGTTAAACGCATACGTGATCTGATTGACGGTGTGTACAGCGAGAAATCAGACAAAGAATCTTTGCGTTTAGAACTCGAGCAGGCAAGAATCGAGGACTTAAGTGAACGAGACGTCGCGAAAGAAATCAAGCGCTTGGAAAAACAAATGCTGGAATTTGCTCGAAACTTGGAATTCGAGGCCGCTGCGGGCATTCGAGACCAGCTAAACCGCTTAAGAACGCTCACTTTTGGTGCGGCGCCCAAGGATCAGCTCTGACGGTCTAGTACCCGACTGTTTTGTTTGGTTTTGTGCTATAGTTGACTAAACCAGTCGAGAAAGCCTTACGAGGAGTTTTATATGCGTTTAACCACCAAAGGACGTTTTGCTGTAACCGCCATGATTGATTTGGCTTTGCGCCAAAACAATGGGCCTGTGACTTTGGCCGCCATCAGCCAGCGTCAGCAAATTTCATTGTCTTACCTTGAACAATTGTTTGGCAAATTGCGTCGACACCAGTTGGTCGAGTCCACCCGCGGGCCTGGCGGTGGTTACACGCTGGGTCGCAAAGCGGTTGATATATCGGTGGCTGACATCATTCTTTCTGTGGATGAGCCCATCGATGCCACACATTGTGCGGGCAAAGAAAACTGTCTGGGTGAATCTGGTCGCTGCATGACCCACGAGCTATGGACCTCTCTCAATCAGCGCATGATTGACTTCTTAAATTCTGTGAATTTGCAAAAATTGGTCGATGAACAACTCGCCAAAGGCTTGCAAGTTGAGGAAAAGCAAATTTCTAGACGCGCAATTTCAACAGCACCTGTCGTCAAGCCTATTCGTGTCAATGCCCCTAATTCGGTTTTTGCATTGGGCAATGCTTTCGCCAAAGGTTGACTTTCATGGACATGACACCTCATTTTCCGATCTACCTTGACTATGCCGCCACCAATCCTTGCGATGAAAGGGTTGTGGATGCCATGATTCCTTGGTTACGTGAGCATTACGGCAATCCTGCCTCACGGAGCCATGCCTGGGGTTGGGAAGCGGAGGAAGCTGTAGAAAAGGCGCGTGCGGATGTTGCGGCCTTGATCGGGGCTGATTCGCGAGAAATTGTTTGGACTTCAGGTGCGACAGAGTCAAACAATTTGGCCATCAAAGGTGCGGCACATTTTTATAAGACTAAAGGCAAGCACCTTATCACTGTCAAGACAGAACACAAAGCGGTGCTTGACACCATGCGTGAACTTGAGAGGCAAGGGTTTGAGGTCACCTACTTAGACGTACAAGAGGATGGCCTACTTGACCTCAATCGATTTCAGGATGCGGTTCGTCCAGATACGATCTTAGTCAGTGTGATGCATGTCAACAATGAAATTGGCGTTATCCAAGACATCACGGCTATCGGTAATATCTGTCGTGAAAAGGGTATTATTTTTCATGTCGATGCGGCTCAGTCAACTGGAAAAGTTGATATTGATCTTGCGCAACTCCCGGTCGATCTCATGAGCCTTGCCTCACACAAAACTTACGGTCCCAAAGGAATAGGGGCTTTGTATGTGAGGCGCAAACCACGCGTGCGGCTTGAAGCCCAAATGCATGGCGGTGGTCATGAAAGAGGCATGCGCAGTGGCACCTTGCCCACACATCAATGCGTGGGAATGGGTGAAGCTTTCCGTATTGCTAAGCTTGAGATGGCGCAAGACATCGCTAAGGCGCGGCATCTTCAGCAAAGACTGTTAAATGGTTTGAAAGATATTGAACAGGTTTTTGTGAACGGTCATTTGACTCAGCGAGTGCCGCACAATTTGAATATCAGTTTCAATTATGTAGAGGGTGAATCTCTCATCATGGGTATCAAAGGTTTGGCTGTGTCTTCAGGTTCTGCATGCACCTCAGCCAGTCTTGAGCCCAGTTATGTATTGCGCGCGTTGGGAAGAAGCGATGAGCTCGCCCACAGCAGCTTGCGAATGACCGTTGGCCGCTACTCAACCGAAGAAGAAATTGACTACGCGATTGCAACCATTCGTGCCAATGTCGGTAAATTGCGCGAATTAAGTCCTTTGTGGGAAATGTACAAAGATGGTGTTGATTTAAGCACCATCCAATGGGCGGCCCATTGATCAATATTTGACGGAGAAACAAATGGCATACAGCGAAAAGGTCATTGACCATTATGAGAATCCACGAAATGTGGGATCGTTTGACAAGGGTGATGATTCCGTAGGTACAGGCATGGTCGGTGCGCCTGCCTGTGGGGATGTCATGAAATTACAAATCAAAGTCAACCCAAAGACCGGTGTCATTGAGGATGCCCGATTCAAAACCTACGGATGTGGTTCAGCCATCGCATCCTCTTCATTGGTGACAGAGTGGGTCAAAGGGAAAACATTAGACCAAGCTGCAGCACTCAAAAACAGTGAAATCGCACAAGAATTGGCCTTGCCCCCAGTCAAGATTCATTGCTCAATCTTGGCTGAAGATGCCATCAAGGCGGCAGTTGAAGACTATAAAAAGAAGAATACGCACTGATATGTCTGTATCTATGACCGAAGCCGCTGCGCGGCATGTCAATCGATACCTTGTCAAAAGAGGCAAGGGTGTAGGTGTTCGTCTTGGCGTTAAGACAACAGGGTGTTCGGGCTTGGCCTACCAGCTGGAGTACGTCGATGATCTCAACCCAGAAGATACGGTGTTTGAAGCCCACGGATTGAAGATATTGGTAGATCCAAAGAGTCTTGCCTACCTAGACGGCACTGAATTGGATTTCGTACGCGAAGGATTGAATGAAGGCTTTAAATTCAATAATCCCAACGAACGTGACCGTTGTGGCTGTGGTGAATCATTCAGGGTTTAACGATGATTGCAGGAGATGGGGGCGTGCAGCAGTTATCGCTGTCATCGAATGATTTTGAATTGTTTGATTTGCCAGTTGGCTTCAAGCTCAACCGTCAACAATTAGATGAGCGTTGGAAAAATCTTCAGAGGGCAACACACCCCGACAATTTTTCAATGCAAGATGCTGCATCACAAAGAGTTGCCATGCAGTACAGCGTTCGCATCAACGAAGCCTATCAAAGGCTTAAATCACCGCTAAAGAGGGCGGCCTATTTATGTGAACTGAACGGGGCATCCATTCAGGCTGAAGAAAATACCCGCATGCCTACGGATTTCCTCCTACAGCAATTGCAATGGCGAGAGGAACTTGAAGAAGCACAAACCTTGGGCGATGTTGGCCAACTTTTAGAAAAAGTTTTAGCTGCCAAAGAGCTTTCGTTGACGCTTTGTGAAAATTACCTAGATATGGAGCATGATTGGTTGATGGCCGCGGGCCAAGTCAGAGCCTTGATGTTCATGGAGCGCTTCGAAGAAGATGTTGATCGTCGACAAGAGCAATTAGAAAAAGCGTAAAGAACGGTTCAATCTATGGCACTTTTGCAAATCTCAGAACCTGGTCAAGCACCTGATCCACATGCGAGAAGGATTGGTATTGGTATTGACTTAGGTACCACCCACTCATTGGTTGCGAGTGTACGAAACGGTATTGCAGAGTGTCTTCCGGATCCAAATGGCAAGGTTATTTTGCCCTCGGCAGTCAGGTATTTGGTGGGCAATCAAAGGGAGATTGGCCTTAGAGCGTTACAGAGTCAGGTGGATGACCCTTCCAACACCATTGTGTCTGTTAAAAGATTCATGGGCAGGGCTCTGAAAGATATACCGAATGCCAATCAATTGCCTTACCAATTGATCGATACCCCAGGCATGTTGACGATCAGGACAGTGGTCGGCGATAAGTCGCCTGTGGAAGTCAGTGCTGAGATTTTGGCAGCTCTGCGCCAGCGCGCTGAAGACACGTTCTTAGAAGATATCCATGGGGCGGTGATTACCGTGCCAGCCTATTTTGATGATGCGCAAAGACAGGCAACCAAAGATGCGGCCAAGCTTGCCAATATCCATGTGTTGAGATTGATCAATGAGCCCACTGCAGCGGCCTTGGCCTATGGACTTGATAATGCCAGCGAAGGTATCTACGCTGTGTATGACTTGGGTGGGGGCACATTCGATATTTCAATACTGAGATTGACTAAAGGTGTTTTCGAAGTCTTATCCACTGGAGGCGACTCTGCTTTGGGTGGCGATGACTATGACCGAGTGTTGGCAAACTTTGCGCTTGATCAAACGGGTCTTCACGCCATCACCGACAGCGATAAAAGTCAGGTTTTGATAGCAGCTCGCCAGTGCAAAGAAGCCTTGTCTGCAGATCAAAAGTCACTGATTGTTGCAGAGCTCTCGAGCGGCGCTCTTCGCCTGGAAATTTCAAGAGAAATTTTTGAAGCACACACCAAGTCACTGACACAACGCACCTTAACGGCTGTTCGCAAGGCATTAAAAGATGCGCAAGTCGGGGTTACAGACATACAAGGTGTTGTCATGGTCGGTGGATCTACTCGGATGCCCTCTGTACAAAAGGCTATTGCGGATCTGTTCCAACGTGAACCATTGAACAATTTGAATCCTGATGAGGTGGTAGCACTGGGTGCAGCGCTGCAAGCCAATCAATTGGTAGGAAATAACACGGATGCCAACATGCTTTTGTTGGATGTTATTCCGCTCTCATTGGGCATAGAAACCATGGGTGGGTTGGTAGAGAGAATTGTTCCTAGAAATCAGACCATTCCAACTGCGATGGCCCAAGATTTCACCACCTACCAAGATGGACAGACCGCTTTGTCTTTGCATATTCTTCAAGGTGAACGTGATTTGGTGTCTGACTGTCGAAGTCTTGCGCGGTTTGAATTGAGGGGTATCCCTGCGATGGCTGCTGGAGCAGCTCGTATTCGTGTCACGTTTACAGTAGATGCCGATGGCCTGTTGTCTGTCTCAGCCAAAGAGATGAACAGTGGCGTAGAGTCACATATTGAGGTCAAGCCCAGTTACGGTTTGTCCGACGAGCAAATTTCTACCATGTTGCAAGACAGCTTCCACACAGCAGAAATAGATAAAAATGCAAGGGCATTGGCTGAAGCTCGACTTGAAGTGGACCGTGTGTGTTTGGCAACCCGATCCGCATTGAATGCAGATGGCCATTTACTCAGTCAAGAAGAACAGCAGCGTATAGAAGCATTGATCATTCATGCAACCCAATCCAAAACTTTAGAAGATCCTGCTGCTATTGAACAAGCGACAGATGCCTTGGCCAAAGGGACTGAACATTTTGCTGCCACCCGTATGAATGAAGGCATTCGTCAAGCATTGGCCGGTAAAACCATAGAATCTATCTAATGACTGTTATCCGAATTCTTCCCCATGCTGAATATTGTCCTGAAGGAACTGAAATCCATGCGCCTATGGGTACATCGATTTGCGAGGCACTTCTGGAAAATGGCATTTTGATTGAACACGCCTGCGATATGAGTTGTGCTTGTACAACCTGCCATGTCATTGTCAAAGAAGGATTTTCCAGTTTAAATCCCGCTCTTGAAGAAGAAGATGATTTGCTCGACAGGGCTTGGGGCTTAGCGCCTCATTCACGATTGGCTTGTCAGGCCTTGCTGGGTACACAAGACCTGTTAATCGAAATACCCCGCTACACGATAAATCACGCCAAAGAAAATCACTGAGCACGATGCGCCAAATTGTTTTAGACACGGAAACGACTGGACTCTCCGCCGAAGCGGGTGACCGAATCATTGAAATTGGCTGTGTAGAGTTGGTTAACCGCAAGTTGACAGGGCAGCATTTTCATTACTACTTGAATCCTGAACGCGAAAGCCATGAAGATGCATTGAAGGTGCATGGCATCAGTAACGAATTTTTATTGGACAAACCCAAATTTCAAGAAATTTCCCAAGCGTTTTTGACATTCATTCAGGGGGCTGAGCTCGTCATACATAACGCAGCGTTTGATGTGGGTTTTTTAGATAAAGAATTGACGAGTTGCGGCCACGAACCGTTGAAAAATCACGTCTCACAAATCTTAGATACCTTGGCAATGGCCAAAGAAGTCTATCCAGGTAAACGCAATTCTTTGGATTCTCTGTGTGATCGACTGGGTGTCAACAATTCAGCCAGGACATTGCATGGGGCTTTGCTGGATGCCGAGCTTTTGGCTGATGTGTATATCGCCATGACCCGCGGTCAAAATGCATTGCTTATACATGAAACCGAAACCCTTGATCATTTAGGAAATTCTTTGAAAATGGATTTATCAGGTTTTTCTTTGCCTGTGGTTGTTCCCAGTGAGGATGAAATCCAAATGCATGAACAAATGCTTCAAGATATTGATAAAGTAAGCCACGGCAAAACCTTATGGCGATCAGTTGCCGTGTAAAATACAGACATCTGGGTCGTTAACTCAGCGGTAGAGTGCCACCTTCACACGGTGGAAGCCAGTGGTTCGATCCCACTACGACCCACCAGATTATTTGTAAAGCACTGATGTACTCAGTGCTTTTTTGTTTGTTCAGATGCGTCCTGTGACCATCAAGATCAAAATAAATAACAACAATATGCCAATCCCTCCGCTGGGGAAATAGCCCCAATTTCTGCTGTGAGGCCAGGTAGGTATTACACCAATCAACATGAAGAAAAGCAGTATTAAGAGGATATTGAGCAACATTGATGCACCTTAATTTTTCAGCATTGAGGTTTATCTGATGAGTCTTTATTGATTGAAGACAAACCCCCAAATAAACATTCGTTAGTGTGGCTTGATCTTGAGGTTATTGTGCACAGCGCTGACAGATTTAACTTTTGCAGCCAAATCAGTGGCTCTGTCTGATTCGTCTTTGCTGCTGACTGTGCCCGTTAAATCTACAACGCCATGATCGGTTCGCACGCTGATGTCGCGACCCATGATCAGTTTATCTTTGGCAAAAACTGTTTTTACCCTTGCTGTAATCGTTGCATCATCCACATATTCACTGGCTGTATCCGTTGTGGTGTCTTTGGCGATTGCTTGAACAGCACCAAACAGTGCACTCACCACACATAAAACACCTAATAATTTTTTCATCATGTACTTTCTTTTATCTTTATGGTTATGCGTTCATTCAAACTCTGATTTGCCTGCTAAGGAGTAGACGCATTCAATGTAGCGAATGAAAAATCATGGGTCTGTTCGTAAGCGAACAGATCGGTAGTGGTCTGTTTATCAAGCACGCACAAAGAGTTTGTGCGCTCCCCAACCAAGGCAACGCATTCTTTAACCAACAGGTGCCGGGGTGAAGCGCAGACGTTTTTCTGGCGCGGTGCAGCTCAGTGGCTATTTGGTCTTCGTTAAGCCTGGGGGATTTGAAAATGTTTTTCTGAACGCACGGTCATCAAGCGCTGAAAATTTCACGCCAGCTTTAGCCACTTCTGAGTCCGCCACCTTTATTAAAGGTGTGTACTGGGGGTGATGGTGTTCAATAAACGGGTTGTTTTGTGCCGAGTTGTAGCAAAAAAGAACAGTCCAGCGGCGATGGGGTGAAGTATTTTGGTCTGAGCGATGCATCAAGTTTGCATGAAAAAAAAGCCCATCACCAGGCTCCAGTTCCATATAGTCGAGGGGCATGTGTTGAAGCATTTGCGCTACTCGTTGCGGGTCGGCTCCCACTTGCTCGCCAGGTAGAACGCCATGATCGACCCGACCTACGGCATGTGAACCTCTGATGACTTGCAAGCATCCGTTTTCTTTGGATGCCTTGTCCAACGCCACCATGACACTTGCCATCAGTGGGCGTAAACACCCATTGTGGTACCAATAGCCATAGTCTTGATGCCATTCCCAAGCGCCGCCGTCAAAGGGTTCTTTGGCTGTGAGTTTGGAATGGTAGTGATAAACCTCTCCACCGAGAATCTGCTCCATGGTATCTACCACCCGCAGTGAGCGAGCAGCCAATCCATAGACGCTGTCGCCTGGATGGTTCCAAGTAGCCATCATGGTGGCTTTGCCTTGCGCATCTTTTCGAGCATACAAACTGCTTTGCAGTTGAGGGTCTTGTTCAATGGCTTGGGTCATCAGTTGAATTTCATGGCGATCAAACAAGCCGCGAATCACAATATACCCATTGGTCTGAAATTCGGCCCATTGAGCCGGGGTCAACAAACTGGCCATATGCTTTCTCCCCTCCTATTTCCAAGCTGACACCAAGTCTAGTGGCGAATTCACACACGAGGCATCAATATGCCTCAGAAATACTTGACCCCCAAGGTTCACATCGTGTGGCGCCCATTAGCTTGCTTCAATCTCGGTCATTGACACAAGCAATCAGGGATAACCCGAAATTTGATTATGATTCCTCTCAATGAGTTTTGCTCATTAGATAGTTTTTATCAACCAAGAAAAGGAATCTTTCATGTCCATCATCAATACCCAAGTTCAACCTTTCAAGGCTCAGGCTTTTCACAACGGAAAATTTGTTCAAGTCTCCGATGAGACGCTCAAAGGTGAGTGGTCGGTTCTGATTTTCATGCCAGCAGCATTTACCTTCAATTGCCCCACCGAAGTCGAAGATGCTGCTGACAACTACGCTGAATTTCAAAAGGCAGGTGCAGAGGTTTATATCGTTACGACCGACACCCATTTTGCCCACAAAGTGTGGCATGAGACTTCTCCTGCTGTGGGTAAAGCAAAATTTCCTTTGGTGGGTGATCCAACGCATCAACTCACGCGTGCGTTTGGCGTGCACATTGAGGAAGAAGGCTTGGCCTTGCGTGGCACTTTCGTGATCAATCCTCAGGGTGTGATCAAGACCGCGGAAGTCCATTCCAATGAAATCGCTCGTGATGTCAAGGAAACACTGCGCAAACTCAAAGCGGCACAGTACACCGCAGCCAATCCTGGTCAAGTGTGTCCTGCCAAGTGGAATGAAGGCGCCAAGACATTGACCCCTTCGCTGGACCTCGTTGGCAAGATCTAAGCAGGAGGTCTGCTCAAAGGGGTGCGTATTGCGCCCCTTTTGTCAGAACCCTTGTTGTCCCAAATATCTCATCCCCGAAGGAATCACCATGCTCGATACCCAGATGAAAACCCAGTTGCAGGCCTATTTGCAAAATTTACGTCAACCTATTCGCTTGGTAGCAAGCCTGGATGACAGCTCTCAAAGTGCAGAAATGCGTGAGCTTTTAAGCGACATTGCCGAGTTGTCTGACAAAGTCAGCTTTGAAGATACTGGCACTGATGCTCGCTTACCTTCTTTTGTTGTAACCAAGGAAAACGAATCGCGCGGTGTGCGCTTCGCCGCTATACCCTTGGGTCATGAGTTCACTTCCTTGGTGTTGGCTTTGCTTTGGACGGGCGGTCATCCACCCAAAGTAGATGCACAAGTGATTGAGCAAATCAAGGGCTTGGATACACCGCGTAAGTTTGAGGTGTACATGTCTTTGTCTTGCCATAACTGTCCTGATGTGGTGCAAGCGGCGACGTTGATGGCGATAGTGAATCCCTTGATTGAGACCACGGTGATAGATGGGGCCTTGAACCAAGCAGAGGTAGAGGCTCGCCAAGTCATGGCTGTACCTATGGTGTTCATGAACGATCACGTGTTTGGTTCGGGGCGTATGGGTTTGGAGGAAATCTTGGCCAAGCTTGATACCAACACCGCAGAGCGTGAAGCGATCAAGCTCAGCGAAAAGGAACCCTTTGATGTGCTGGTGGTGGGAGGAGGGCCAGCCGGCGCGGCCGCTGCAGTGTATGCGGCACGCAAAGGCATTCGCGTGGGTGTGGCTGCCGAGCGCTTTGGTGGCCAAACCAATGACACCATGGCGATTGAAAATTACATTTCTGTTTTAGAAACCGATGGACCTAAATTTGCGGCTGCATTGGAGGCGCAAGTGCGCCACTATGAGGTAGACATCATGAATTTGCAACGTGCTGAAAAAATCATACCGGCCAAAGAGGAAGGCGGCTTGGTGCAGGTGCACATGGCCAATGGTGGTGTTCTCAGCGCACGCAGTGTTATCTTGTCAACAGGTGCGCGGTGGCGCAATGTGAATGTGCCCGGCGAAGCCCAATACAAAAACAAGGGCGTGGCTTACTGTCCACATTGCGATGGCCCCTTGTTCAAAGGCAAGCGGGTGGCCGTGATCGGCGGAGGCAATTCCGGGGTGGAAGCAGCTATCGATTTGGCAGGTGTTGTCGCCCATGTCACCTTGGTGGAGTTTGCTGACGCTTTAAAAGCTGACGCGGTCTTGGTGAGCAAGCTCAAAAGCCTGTCCAACGTCACGATCAAAGTGAATACGCAAACCACTGAAATCTTGGGTGACGGTCAAAAGGTGAACGGTTTGCGCTACAAAGACCGTGCCTCACAAGAAGAGCAGACGATTGCGCTTGAAGGGGTGTTTGTGCAAATCGGACTGGTTCCCAATACTGAATTCCTCAAAGGTACAGTGGAATTGAGCAAGTTTGGGGAGATTGTGGTGGATGCCAAAGGTCACACCAACCTTGCTGGGGTGTTTGCTGCGGGTGATGTAACGACCGTACCTTACAAACAAATTGTCATCGCTGCAGGCGATGGGTCCAAGGCCGCTTTGAGTGCGTTTGATTATTTGATTCGAACACCTTTGGCCGTGCCTGCTGGCGAGCACTCCGTAGCCTAGGGATTTCACGAACGTGTTTGGGCGCTAGTTTTTTCTGGCCGCCCAAAACACAGCCCCTTCTGGGCCATAGCGCTCAGAGTGAACCACGCCTCGTGCAACTTTGAAGCGGTCGCCAACCTGCAGATGGGTTACCTGACCATTGACCGTTAACCAATACTCCCCCTTTATGACGATGGCGTCTGTGTTAAAAGGGTGGTCGTGTGGCTCGTTGCTGAAGTTTGCTTCCCAAATTCTCTCTAGAACTTGGTCATAGCCCTCTTTCAATTTGCGTTCCTGAAAGGCTTCAAACGTGTCGTTTTGCATGAGATGGGTGTCCTTGGTGTGCGGTTAAACCGCCTGTAAATATAAGTCGACCTTTAGATTTTCTCAGGCACCTATGCAACAGCAGTTGCGAAAAGGTAATTAAATACACAAATTTTAATAAATTAAATAATAAGTAATTAATAATCATGGTATTGTATTACTCCATAAGTTGACATTGAGGTTCGGCCCATGGCCTACATCACCAACTGCTTTCAAACATCCATGTTCGATCAAATGCTTTTTCCAAATGATATTGAGGGTGTTTTGATGGAAATGGCATTTACACCAGAAATGCGGCATCAGGCCGCTGAAATTCGGCAAAACATCCTTATGAATGGCCTCGCTCGATTCAATGACAACGGGGCTCAATGGCGTCGTCCTGTCAATATAGAACGGGTTATTTTGGTGGTTGGTCAGGTCGAGACAGATCCTTCTCTCAAACATGGCACGCAAAGCATTCGAACCAACCTTGGGTTGCTTAAAGCCGTCTGTCAAGCCAATCCAGACGCTTATATCGTCTACAAACCGCACCCAGTGGTGTGGGCGGGTATGCATAAAAAAGGCAGTGACTTACGAGACATGCAATTATGGTGTGACGAGTGTGTAGGGGATGTCGCACTCAGCCACATGCTGCTTAAAGTGAACGAGGTTCATGTCATGACTTCCTTGGCAGGCTTTGAAGCCGTTTTACGCAACAAAAAAGTCAGTTGTTATGGCAGGTCTTTTTACGCTGGATGGGGGCTGACGCATGACATGGTCCCCATGCCTGATCGACCAAGGCAGCTAGATGTCGTTGACTTGATTGCGGGCGCATTCTTCAGCTTGCCTCGGTACATCAGAAGACTCGAGGGCAAGCTGGGAAGTCAAGACACAGCACCAGAGAAAATTCAAAGCCTCTGGCGTCATCAGCCTACGCCCATGCTTTGGACAGCAAGGGCTTAAACGCGCTTGCGGTATTCGGCCGTGCGCGTGTCGATTTCCACCTTGTCGCCTTGTGCCACAAAGATGGGTACGTTGATGTCAAACCCCGTGGAGATTTTGGCGGGTTTGAGCACTTTGCCAGATGTATCGCCTTTGACTGCGGGCTCGGTCCAGGTGATTTCACGCACCACGCTGGTGGGCAATTCCACGGAGATGGCCTTGCCGTCATAAAACACCACCTCTGCGGCCATGCCGTCTTCGAGGTAGTTGAGCGAGTCGCCCATGTTTTCGTTTTCCACTTCGTATTGGTTGAACTCGGTGTCCATCCAGACGTACATGGGGTCGGCAAAGTAAGAGTAGGTGCACTCTTTCTTGTCCAGCACGATTTGGTCCATCTTGTCGTCAGCCTTGAACACCACCTCGGTGTTGAAGTTGGCAATCAGGCTTTTGAGCTTCATGCGCACGGTGGCGGAGTTGCGGCCACCACGGCTGTATTCGGTTTTGAGAACGACCATGGGGTCTTTGCCGTGCATGATGACGTTGCCGGCGCGAATTTCTTGAGCTATTTTCATAAAGGTAGGGGCTTGGAAAAGCGGCTATTTTAGCCGTGCGTGGCCACGAAGCTTTCCAAGCGACTCACGAGGTCAGTTTGAGCTTGTAAATCTTGTTTGATTCGCGCCGCCCAGTCGCGCCATTCGGTCAAGTTCTGCGCAGTGAGCGGTGGAAGCGGGGTAGGCTGGTCGGCGTTCCAAGCCAAGTGGGCTTGCACCACCACCTCGGGGGCTAGCGTGGCGCTCAGGAAAGCCTGCAATTTGGGCCAATGGGCGCCATCATCTTGGGGATAGATGTGCCACAAAAAGGCTTTGCCTGCCCAAATGGCGCGAGCCAAAGAGTCTTCACCACGGACCAAATTGAAGTCTTGGCCAGAAAGCAATTGGTCAAATTCGACCTGTGACAGAAAGGGGAGTTCGTGTATCTCCAGTCTAGGGAGCGGCGCCATCTGTGTGAGAGCCCATCGTACGGCCTGTACTGCGCGGCCCGCAGTGAGGCTCAAGCGCACAGGATGGGGCAATCGGCTCAGTTCTTTGAGCCAAAGACCAAGGCTGGCCGGTTCATAGCAAAAAACACTGATATTCAATGGATGGTCGCTCTCGGGTGCATGCAAGAAAGACGAAGCCTCGTCGTCTGTCCCTGTCTCGCCAGGGCCTAACATTCCACCAGACTGGTGGACCAGCCCAGGGTAAAAAAACCATTTCGTCAACCCTTTGGCAGGTCCGCTCATCACCGGCGAAGGCAGGCCATGGTTGCGCACTGCGACAGGCTCTGCACTGAAATACTCTAAGTTGATCCATACAGGAGGATTTACCCAAGCAGCCATTGCTGCTTGATAGCCTTGGGGTAATTCACATCCAAAGGCTTCAATCACCACGTGTACAGGGTGCTCATGGGTGAAGAGCGCTTGGGTGTCTGGCCAAGGCAAGACGACCACCCCGTCGCAGCCTTGCGGCGCCATCCACTCAAGAGGGCGGGCATCATCAACAAAGAGCGTCACTTGTTTACCGCGCTTGGCCAACTGCGCAGACAAACGCCAGCACACACCTATATCGCCAAAGTTGTCCACCACCTTGCAGAAGACAACCCAATGCTGCACAGGGCTTGCGAGCGTCACGAGGCAAAAACTGCCAATGGATCAAACTTGCCGTGGAGCAGGCTTTGGCTGTCGGCTCCCATCCAGGATTCCATGAGGGTGGCGTACACACGGCGAAAGTCGGTGGTGTGCCACACATTGCCGTCAGCATTCAAGTGGTTAAGGCTAGGGGCTTGGCCATAGTGTCCACCTTTGACGGCATTGCCCACCAAGTACACATGGTTGGCTGTTCCGTGGTCTGTGCCCAAACTGGTGTTCTCGGCTGGGCGTCGACCAAACTCTGAATACACCATGAGAACAACCTCTTTTTCACGCCCGATTCGCTGCATGTCTTGCATGAAACCGCTCACACCATCCGAAACATAGGTAAGTAAGCGTTGGTGCTGTTCGGCTTGGTGTACATGGGTGTCAAAGGCGTTGTGTCGGTAAGCGGTGTGGTAGATGCGAGTGGGTAATTTCGCATGGATCATGGCCGCTACTTTGGGTAAGTCCATGGGCAAGATGCCGTAATCCACTGGCGTTTTGTAGTTGTGCCATGCTGCGCGAACTTGCGCCGAGGCTTGTCGTGCGCTTTGCGCAACTTCCTCCAAGTATCGTTGCGATGCATTGCCACTGAGCTTGGCGTTTGCCATATCGGTATCGATCAGCGGACGACTTTGGTACAGACCTTTGCGACCAAACCGTTCAGGGTCATCAAAAACCACAGGGACATGTTTCGCCGCACGTACCGCCAGCGATTGACGTTCATCAATATTCACTAAAAAGTTAGGTGTGAGTTGGGGGTCGATCGCATCGGCCAATCGTCCCAACCAACCGTAGGGTTCGCCTGCGTTGGGTGCACCCGTATGCCAATAGGCAGCTGAAGTGAAGTGCGAATAGGAAGGATTGTCATAGCCGCAACCATGCACCACCGCCATTTGCCCTTCTTTGAATAAACGCTCAAAACCCGCCATCCCTGGGTTGAAGCCATGTTGATCATCAATCTTGCGCAGTTTCGAAGGGCGTATGCCTATCTTGGGGCGCAAGCGGTAGTAAGCATCGTCGGCATAAGGCACCAAGGTATTCAAACCATCGTTAGCGCCCGTGAGTTCAACCACCACCAAAATGCGGTTGCTGTCCTGTGCAAATGCGCGATGGCCAAAGGGCAGGGCAACCCCCAGCCCCAGGCCTGTCAAACCTTGCAAAAACTGTCTTCTGTGGTGGTTGAGGTGTTGCATGGTGCTATCCCAATTGGTAGGCAGGCAGCGACAAAATCACATGAAGCGCGTTTCTTAAGGCGTCTTCCATGTAGCTGTCGGCGGCTTTCAGGTCTGTGGTGCCCAAGTCTTGGCTCAGCATGGCTGAAATTTTGGCTTGAACCTCCGCATCAATCTTCACCGATAGAAAGCGCTTGATCAAATACGACACGGCTTCATCTGTCGTTGTGCATTTGGCTTGCCGCAGCATGGCAGACACATCGATTTGGGCCGTGGTGCGCTCAATCGGTTTGACACGTTCAATGGCTTTGCGCCAAGCGTTGTAACTCGCCAAGCGGGTATTGAAGTCCTCGTCACGGTCACCTTGGTTGGACATGGACATTTCTCCCATGTTTTTGCCATCTGGTTTGGTCGCGCTTGTCACGTCTTGCCCTTGGGCTATTTTGTCGGCCACGGTCAGAATTTGGTAAAGGCCATTGGGAACACGGTCAGGTGCGACAAAGTCAATGGGTGGATAGAGCGTGTCATACATCACGTTTCCCCGTGCGAGTAACAAGCCAGGCGTGACCCAACTGCGTCCATGTGCCCATCCCGCCACATTGGGTGGGTAGAACAATTTTTGCCCCAATAGCTCAGACTGTTCGTTGAAGTCAGGAATTCCAGGCACAGCCTTCAAGCCCATTTTTTTATAGGTAGAAATCAACAGTTCCACCGGTGGCTTGATGCGTGTGCCCACCGAAGCTGAGCTGTAAAAATCCTTGGATAAAAAAAGTGTTTCCATGAAAGCGGCAATGTCGTAGTGGGATTGACGCAGTCTTTGCCCCAGTTGTTGCTGAAGTGAGGGTAACAACTCTTCACGCACAAAGTATCGGTAGAGTTTGCCCGCCAAATACTCAGCCGTCACGGGTTGCGCCAACAAGATGTCAATGACTTGTTCGCCGTTAAAACGTCCACTTCGTTGCAAAATGGTTTTCTCGCCATCATCATGTTGCTGAGGATTGATGACAAAAGTCAGGTCGTGGTAGTTCCAGCCGGTAAAAGCCCGTGCAGCTTCCTTGATGTCTTGCTCTGAGTAGTTGCCCACGCCCATGGTGAAAAGTTCCATGATTTCTCGCGCAAAGTTTTCATTTGGCGCACCCTTGAGGTTGACCCCTGCATCCAGAAAGGCCAGCATTGCAGGGTCTTTGGCTACAGCCACCATCAATTCGCGAAAATTTCCATTGGCGTGTGAGCGCAACAATGTATTTTGTATGTACAGCTTGCGAAAGTCGCGGACTTTTTCCTCGGTCGTGGCAAAGTGGCCATGCCAAAACAAGGTTAACTTTTCTTGAAATGGGCGGGATGTACTGAGCATACGGTTTGCCCACCAATAGCCCAATCGGTGTGTTTCTAAACGTGATGCTCTGAGCCAGTACAAATAGCGGTCAGCCACTTGCTGCAGTCTTCGGTTGCCTGCCGGTTTGATTTTCACGCCCAAGGCTTCACCGGTCGCCTTGGCCATATCGGTGGCAGCAGGTCGCGATGCAGCAAAAGGCTCTAAACCTTTGTCGTGTGCCCCCGAGGCTTCAAAAGGTTTGAGCTTGTCCGGTATAGCTTGGTATCGGACCAAGCGTTTGACCGCTTGCGCAGGTGTCAACTGGGCCCATTCGTCAATCTCTTGCGGCGTGGCGCCAAAGCCAGCGCGTTCCAGCAAATGTTGCGCTCGTTCTCTGTTCCATTCCTGTTTTGTCAGAGGCTGCAGGTCGTTGGTCCAAGTGTCTGTCAAAGGGCTTGCCAGCGCCCAACCACTGAGTAACATCAAGCCTAAGCCAAGCGTTTCATACTTCAAGCGTTGCCATGTGTTCATGGCAAAAATCATAACCCTCAAACCCCTGTCCATTCTCATGAAATTCGCTAGCCGTGTGTTGTTTGTTGTCGCCTGTGTGATGGGTGCGGCTTCGGTCTTGTTGGCCGCTTATGTGGCGCACATGGGTGAGTCACTGAACCCATCCGCTTTGAAGTCTGTGCAGTCAGCTTTGCACATGCTGCAAATCCATGCCTTGGCCTTGGCCGGCGTGACTGCCTTGGTCTTGCTTGATCAGCCTCGCAAATCTTTAATGGTGTCAGCTGGCTTGCTGGTTGTCGGCTTGGTGCTGTTCAGTCTGAATATTTGCTTGGTACACCTTGCAGGCATAGGCACTTTCAAAGCTGCAACCCCTTACGGGGGGATGGCGTTTGTTGCTGCATGGTTGGCCTTGGCGTTTTGGGCTGGGCGGCCGCGCACCCCTTGAGGCAGCCATCTGGTTGTATGCTTGTGGAATGACTTCAAGACCACCAGACCAATACACCCAAGTTCAAGGCCACACCGTTCGTTACTGGACCCAAGGTGAGTCAGGCTCCACCGTGTTATTGCTGCACGGCATCAGCTGTTCTGTCTTGGAGTGGGAGCACACCATCGCGGCACTGGCTACGCAACATCGCGTGATTGCGCTGGATTTGTTGGGCTGTGGCTTGTCTGATAAACCGCTTGATGCGGACTATGACATGGTGTCGCAAGCCGTATTTGTGTTTGCATTCATGGACACAATGGGACTCAAGGCGGTGAGCATGGTGGGCAACTCCATGGGTGCACGCATTGCCCTGGAGTGCGCTGCGATGAACCCCGCACGCGTGATCTCTTTGGTACTGTCAGCGCCCGCGGGTATTGGCCAAGATACCTTGTTTAACTTCCGTTTGGCCAGTATTCCTTACCTGGGTGAGTTGCTTACACAGCCCAGCATGTTTGGTTTGGGCATGATTTGGCGGCTGGCATTTCACGACACATCCTTCGTCACGAAAACCATGCTGATGGAAAAGCTGACGCTGGCCAAATTGCCGCATGCGCAAACTGTGTTTCTTAAAACCTTGCGGGGAATGTTGGGTTTTGGTGGCTTTCCTCAGGCCCCTCGCAAAGCTTTTCATGCACGAATCCAGCAAGTGAAATGCCCCAGCCTGGTGGTATGGGGTAAGCAAGACCGGTTCTTGCCAGTCACCCATGTGCCATTGCTTAAGCCGTTGCTGGCCCATGCGCAGTATGAGTTGGTTGACAACTGTGGCCATGTGCCCATGACCGAAATCGCGCAACGCTTCAACCAAATGACGCTGGCCTTCTTGGCGCCCCACGTTTAAACCCGCTTATCGCTTGTCTTCAAGGCGTGTGGAGGGAACTTCGCGCACCTCGGCCTCGATCACATCCTCGCGCGGTCGACTGCTGCGCATGTGTTGTGAAGTCTTTTGCTGCCATTGGCGGTAGGTGCTGAAGATCACCGCTGCTTGGGGTTTTTGTCCCGTGATCAACCAGCGCAACATGCCCAGCGCCAAAGCCAGCAAGGACATGAACAGCACCACTGTCAGCAGCAGGGCGGCCATCAACAACAAAAGAATTTTTACCAACCAGTTCATGCGTTCATTCTCGCTGAGAACATGGGGTGAAACCCTAGGCGGTTTTGGCTCTAAACTGTGTGGCTTGTTCAAGACCCGCCAAGTTAATGAGGAATGCACCATGCCTAAAGCCTATTTGTTAAGCGTCTATCAAGAAATCAAAGACACCGATGCTGTCGCTGCCTATGCCAAATTGGCCTTGCCTGCCATACAAGCGGCTGGCGGTACTTTTTTAGCCCGAGGCATGCCTGCGGCTGTGAAGGAAAACGGCAAGATGGAGCGAACTGTGCTTATCGAGTTCGCTGACCTGGCCTCTGCCATGGCGGTATATGACAGCCCTGGCTACCAAGAAGCATTGGTTGCTTTGGGTAAAAACGCGGTGGTGCGGGACATGCGCATCGTTGAGGGCGTTTGAACATGGCGAATTTAAGTCAACGTGCCCAAAGTTTAGGCACGGAAAACGCTTTTGTGGTTTTGGCAGAAGTCAATAAACTGATTCGAGAAGGCCGAAACATCATCTCGTTTTGTATCGGTCAACCGGATTTCGCGACACCGCAACATATCCAAGACGCGGGTGTTGCGGCCATACAGCAAGGCAAGCACGGCTATACGCCTTCAGCGGGCATTGCCGAGTTGCGTCAGGCTGCGGCTGATTATTTTTCACGCACCCGCGGTATTCAGGTCGATGCAGACGACGTGGTGGTGGGGGCGGGTGCCAAGCCCTTCATCGGCTACACGATTCAATCGGTGACTGACTATGGCGCAGGCGATGAAGTGATTTACCCCGTGCCTGGTTTTCCAATCTACGACTCACAGATCAAAGCCAATGGGGCAGTTGGTGTGCCGATTTACCTGCGTGAGTTGCGAAACTTTGGCTTTGACCCGCAAGAGTTGGCCGACAAAATCACTCCAAAAACCAAGTTGCTGATTTTGAATTCGCCGCAAAACCCTACCGGTGGCATCATTCCCAAAGCTGACTTGGAAGCGATTGCCGATATTTTGCGCAAGCACCCTCAGGTATGGGTGTTTGCCGATGAGATTTACGGTCAATTGGTCTATGACGGTGAATTCAACTCCATTGCATCTTTGCCAGACATGCAAGAGCGCACCATCATCTCCGATGGCTGTTCCAAAACTTGGGCCATGACGGGTTGGCGTTTGGGCTTTACCGCCAACAAAAAACTTGCGCCTTTCTTCACCAACTGGATCACCAACACCGAGTCTTGTGCTTCCCACATTACCCAGTGGGCCGGTGTGGCGGCGTTGAATGGCCCGCAAGAAGATGCGCACCATATGCGCGAGGTGTTTTTGAAACGGCGCAACCTGATTGTGAGTTTGCTCAACCAACTCCCAGGCGTGACATGCCAAAGCCCAGGCGGCGCTTTTTACGCTTGGCCTAACGTCACTGAGGCTTGTCGCCTCACGCGCTGCGCTGACTCTGAGGAGTTTCGCAAGCGTTTATTGTTAGAGGCGGGCGTGGCCGTGTTGGCTGATATCCACTTTGGCCCCCGTGTGCCTGGCGATGGCCAGCATATCCGTTTCAGTTATGCCGCGTCTGACGAAGCCATTCATGCAGGCTTGCAACGCATGGGTGACTTCATCCGGAAAAATTCTTAACGAATGATGTTTTTAAGCAGTTTGTCCGTATCCATGTTCATGGCGGCCTCAAACGTGGTGGCAAACTGCTTGGCCGCACGGAAAAGCATACGGGTAGGTACACCGCTCATATAAGAGATGGCGTGACGGGCAAACAGCACGGGCCCCTTAGGGCTTTCACGCACTTGAAATTTTTGATGGGTGAATTTCTCATTCACTTGTTTACAAAATGCATCGACGGTGGCCACGGGTGTATCGACACTGGTGGAGAAGCCTTGACCAATGAAAATGATTTGCTTGGTATCGTTGGCGACGCGTGTCCAAAAGGGGTAGAAAAAGCCGCGCGAGCCATACACGTCGCCGTTTTTTTCCAAGCGTGCATCGGTTCGGTTGGCGTTGTACAGATCGCAAACCAGTTGGTTGGTGACTTCCAAAGGCTTCCAAACTTTGATATTTTCATCCGCCATTTGGGCGCGGGATTCTTCGAACAATTCAAGCAACTTCGCTGACAGCACAGGAATTTGCGATTTGAGGTAACCGCCAGAGCGTAAAGACGTTTGCAAAGTGATTTGCAACTCATCGAATTGGGGAGCTTTGATTTGGATAGATGAAGGCGCTGTTTGAGAAAAGGATTCTCGGTAGTACCTCTCAGGCTTGGGCATGAAAAAGTCTTGGTACAGCTCAATGTCTTTGACGAGCTTCTCAGTGGTCATGCCAAAGAAAAAATGCCGCAGGTCTTTTTGTTCCATGACGTTGTTGTAGAACAAATTGATGGCGTCAACCAATTTTTCCTTGTTTTCTGGGGTATCCATGAGTTGCATGATGCGGCTTTGCCCTCCTAAATGACGATCTTGTAATATTTCTTATTCTATGAAATTTGCGGACAAAGAACCTGCTTGACGCTTCTTAGATCGGTTCTATTGTCTGGATATTGAGCATTTATTTACACTTATTCACAGATGCTTTGATAATGATCAAGCAACCAGGACTTGAGGCTGAATGTGGAAAGTCGGTTCAGCGTCAAAGTGCCCACCTACTGAGGAGTATGGTATTCAAAATTCAAATTCACCCATCGTGTTGGTTCATGGTGCTTGGCATGGCGCTTGGAGTTGGCAAAAGTTGCTTCCCTTGCTTGTGCAAGCGGGTTTAGAGGTCTATACGCCCACCCAAACGGGGGTGGGTGAAAAAGCCCATATGTTGTCTCACGACATTAGCTTAACGACCTTCATCACAGACATCACAGACTTCCTCACGGAACATAAGCTGACAAACGTGGTCTTGGTTGGGCACAGTTTCGCTGGCCTGAGCATCAGCGGGGTCGCCGACCGTATGCCTGAGCGCATACGTCGCTTGGTCTACCTTGATGCGTTGTTATTGCAAAACGGCCAAAGCGTGTTTGACATTATTCCGCCAGAGATGGCCCAGGCCAGACGGGAGCTGTCTATGCAGACATCCGCAGGCCTGTCTCTGCCTGCGCCTGCGCCAAATGTTTTTGGGGTGACCCAAGACGACGATGTGCAATGGTTAAAGCGCCTTTGCACGCCACACCCTTTGTCTACCTATGAAAGCAAAATGGTGTTGTCGCATGTTTTGGGCAATGGCTTACCCGCGACCTATATTGCGGTGACACCGCACTACCTTGCGACCACCTCATCGCGCAACTACGCCAAGACCCGAACAGATTGGCAGTATGTAGAGATGCAAGCAGGACACGACGCCATGGTGACCTCACCCCAAGCGCTGTTCGAATTGATCGCGCCCATGGCTTTCAGCCCAGTGACACAGCCCCCGTCTTTGGAAGACCGCGCCCTCAAGTTCATCGAAGGACACAACCGAGAAATCTGGGTGGCTATCGCTGTCTTGGCGGCGTTGGTGGTCTTCTTCAAGTAAGCCGCAAACAAGGCGTTTGCTTAGACCAAGCTTGCCGCACTGATACGCTGGGTTTTCAGCAATTCAACAAAAGTTTGGTAGGTGGATGCGATGCCTTGGTCCAAGGGCATTTGGCCATAGTCGCCAATAAAGGCTCTCAAGGGCTCATCCGATTTATCCATGGGGAAAGCCAGCGGTTCGCCCTTGATACCGATGCGCGCATGGGGCGCACACTTTTTCAAAATCGCCACGCCTTCTTCCACCGAGGCGTACACGCCGTTGAGGTCAAACACCGGCGCACCCACGCGGACTTTGGCGACACTGCGGGTGAATGCACTGGCGGCTTCTGCCGCAAACAACCACGACACATGGCCGCTGAAGGGAATGTCATAGGCTTGGTCCGCAGCCGCAGCCAACATGGCCACGGTGGTCTTGGAGGTCATGCCTTGGTCTCTTGCAACGCCATACACCACGCCTGGTCGAATGCCCACACTGTGCAAACCATTCTCTTCGGAATACACCTTGGCAGTTTGTTCGTTGCAGTACTTGTAAGCCCCGTACAGCGTGGCCATGGCGCCACCGTTTTCCAACGCACCATAGGCGGCAACGGAGCTGGCATAGCTCAGACGTTGGATGCCTGCTTCTTTGGCGGCTTCAAACACATTCACCGTGCCCACCACATTCACCAGCGCACCCGCCACAGGGTTGGCACGGCAAAAAGGGACTTGCAAGGCTGCCAAATGGATGATTGCACGCGCGCCACTGTGTTGCACGGCCGCTTTGACAGCCGCGGTATCGGCAATATCGCCTTCGTACCAGTGCACTTTTTTCAAATCTGTTTCTGACATCAACAGCGAAGGTCGACGTGTATCGGCTTTCAAATCGAAAGCAGACACGGGGACACCTGCATGTGTGAGCAAGGTCAGCACCCAACTGCCTATGCAGCCGCCCGCGCCTGTGACCAGCACAGGGCCATCGAACTCATTGGCAGAAAGGGGGAAGTGGTCAAGCATGTGAGTCTCCAGGTAGTGAGATTAAAGCGTTTTGGCTTTTTCTCTGAGTTGAAATTTTTGAATCTTGCCGGTGGATGTTTTGGGAATGCTTTCAAACACAAAACGCCGTGGGATTTTGTAGCCTGCCAGCAGGGTTTTGCAGTGGGCGATCAGGTCTTGTTCGTCCGCGCTTTGGTCGGCATGAAGCTCGACAAACGCCAGCGGTGTTTCGCCCCATTTGTCGTCGGGTTTGGCCACCACGGCACAGGCCAGTACAGCCGGGTGGCGGTAGAGCGCATCTTCTACCTCAATGCTGCTGATGTTTTCACCGCCCGAGATGATGATGTCTTTGTTGCGGTCTTTGATTTTCATATACCTTTGGGCGTCCATCACGCCCAAGTCGCCCGAATGGAACCAACCACCTTCAAACGCCTGGGTGGTGGCACGCGGGTTTTTCAAATAGCCCTTCATCACGATATTGCCGCGAAACATGATTTCGCCCATGGTTTGCCCATCCGCTGGCGTGGTTTGCATTGTTTGAGGATTCTTAAGGGACATTCCCTCTTGCAAAGGGTAGCGAACCCCCTGGCGACCATTGAGCAAGGCTTGCGCATCCAGACTTTTGACAGACCAATCTTCGTGCTTGACACAGACCGATGCAGGTCCGTAAACCTCGGTCAAACCATACACGTGTGTGATGTCAAAACCCAGCTTTGCCATACCCTCAAGCATGGTGGCCGGTGGACTCGCGCCTGCCACCATGCCTTTGACGCGGTGGGTGACAGCGGCTTGAAGGTGGGCAGGGGCTTGAATCAACAGGTTGTGCACCACGGGTGCTGCGCAGTAGTGGTCCACAGCGTGTTCAGCCATCGATTGCAATATCAACCCAGCATCTATTTTGCGCAGACACACATGCACACCGCCCAACATGGCCACGGTCCAGGGGAAGCACCAGCCATTGCAGTGAAACATCGGCAGGGTCCACAGGTAGCGGGAAAAATTCGGCATGTGCCATGTCACTGCGTTGCTGACCGCATTCAAATAGGCCCCTCGGTGGTGGGTGACCACGCCCTTGGGGTCGCCGGTGGTGCCAGAGGTGTAGCTGACTGCGATGGCATCCCATTCTTCCTGCGGCCCAGAGAGTTGGGCTAAAGGGGGATGGTTTGCCAGCCAAGCCTCATATTCCCACTTTCCCGTGCGTTCACCTGGGCCGGTGTACTCGGCGTCGTCCACATCAATCACCAACAAATCGCGTTGGTATTGGTCGTGCAGAATGCGTAAGGCTTGTGTTGTGGTGGCCGAAAATTCTCGATCAGTGATGAGTACGCTGGCCTCGCAGTGGTTGATTTGCCAAGCAATCAAGGCTGCATCCAAACGGGTATTGAGTGCGTGCAAGACCGCATTCAAGGCGGGAACTGCATAGTGCGCTTCCAGCATCTCGGGGGTGTTGGAGAGCATCACACTGACTGTGAAACCCCGTTGGATACCCACCGTTTGCAAGGCGCTGGCAAGTCGCGCACTGCGCTCGCGCACCTGCGCCCAGGTGTAGCGGCGCTGGCCATGGATCACTGCCGTTAGGTCAGGGTAAATCTCTGCGCTGCGTTCTAAAAAACTGACGGGGGAGAGGGCCGCAAAATTGGCTTGGGTTTTGCCGAGGTCTTGGTCGTAAATCGATGGCATGGGCTTGTGGGGGCTCAAGCCCACCATGGGTAAAAGTCAGGCATATCGGTTGACGCTTTGTCTGTGAACACAGGCGCTCGCTTTTCACGGAACGAGGCTACACCTTCTTTGCCACTGGTTTGGCTGGCATAAAAGATGGCCAGTGAATCGACTTGGTGTGCTTTCAGGGGATGGTCTTGGGCCGCGTTGCGGTAAAGCATTTGTCGGGTCAATGCGATGGCTACGGGGCTGTGCGCCACTATTTTTCGTGCAAGCTTGTAGGCCTCTTCCAGCAATGCATCAGCAGGAAAAACGGCTTTGACATAGCCCGCCGATAACAAGGTATCAGCGTTATGGATGTCACCGGTGTAGCACCACTCTAATGCGGTTTGCAGGCCAACCAAGCGGGGTAAAAACCAGCTTGAACATGCCTCCGGCGTGATACCGATTTTGTTGAACACAAATCCCACGCGGGCATTTTCTGAGGCCAAGCGAATATCCATGGCGCAGGTCATGGTCGCGCCAATGCCAACCGCCGCACCGTTGATGGCCCCAATGATGGGTTTTTTGCATTCATACATGGCCAGTGTGACTTTGCCCCCCGAATCTCTTACGCCATCAACCATGGCAGGCGCATTCAAGTGGTCTTGCATGTCCTTCAAGGTAGGGCGCATGTCTTCGTTCAAACCAAATACATTGCCCTCGACGCTCAAGTCCATACCTGCGCAAAACGCTTTGCCTGCGCCAGTCACCACAATGGCAGCGACGGCGTCGTCTTCGCTGGCGCGTTGGAAGGCGTGAATGAGTTCATGCGACATCTCGACGGTGAATGCATTCATATGCGCTGGGCGATGCAGCGTCAGCGTGAGGATATGGTCGGCTACCTCGTAGCGCAAGGTGGTGTAGTCGGTCATGGCAAAAGGGCTTTAGGCAAGGGTGGACATGTCAATCACAAAGCGGTATTTCACGTCGCTGTGTTGCATGCGTTCATAGGCTTGGTTGATGCCATCCATGGGAATCATTTCGATGTCAGACAAGATGTTGTGCTGGGCACAAAAATCCAGCATGTCTTGGGTTTCTTTGATGCCCCCGACCAAGGAGCCGGCAATGGTGCGTCTGCCAGCAATGAGTGAACGGGCGTTAAGCTCGGCATTCATGCCAATCGTGCCAACGATGCACATGGTGCCGTCTATCTTCAACAGGGGCAGGTAGGTGTTGTAGTCGTGGTAGACCGGAATGGTGTTGAGCAAAAAATCAAATTGGTTGGCCATGGCTTGCATGGCGGCGTTGTCGCTGGACAGCAAGACATCATCTGCGCCTAAGCGCATGGCGTCTTGCGTTTTGTGCGCCGAGCTGGTGATCATGGTGGTGTGGGCACCCATGGCATGGGCAAACTTGATGCCCATGTGGCCCAAGCCGCCCAGTCCAATCACGCCCACCCGCATGCCTGCTTGGATATTCCAATGCTTGAGTGGTGAATAGGTGGTGATACCCGCGCATAACAAGGGGGCAGCCCCGGCAAGGTCCAAGCCATCGGGCATGCGCAGCACAAAATGCTCGTCCACCACGATGTGCTTTGAATAGCCACCGTAGGTGAATCCCCCGGGGTCGGGGCTCGGTCCGTTGTAGGTGGCCGTGAAACCGTTGAGGCAATACTGTTCCAAGTCGGCGGCACACGAACTGCAATGGTGACACGAACCAACAAAGCAACCGACAGCCACCTTTTGCCCGAGTTTGAACCGCTTGACTTCTGTACCCACAGCATGGACTGTGCCCACAATTTCATGGCCAGGCACCAGCGGGTAGTTGCTGCGGCCCCAGTCGTTTTTAGCGAAATGCAAATCGGTGTGGCACACACCACAAAAAGCGATGTCGATGGACACATCTTTGGGGCCCAAGTTTCTGCGTTGAATGTGGTGAGCCACCAAGGGTTGGTCGCTGGACAGGGCTGCAAAACAGGAAGTTGTTGCCAAGATGGGGCCCCTAAAGTGTTAGCTGTAAGAAAAAAATTATAGCTAGCGCCAGTTACGGCTGAATCACCTCTGGCGTCAACGCTTGTATGGCTTGGTAGTTCGTCAAGAACACCTGACCGTGCAAATGTTCCAGAAAATGCGTGGTGTTGAGCTTGTCCATCACCGGACCCTTGATTTCCGAGAAGTGCAGGGCGATGCCCGAGTCTTTCAATCGACTGGCAATGGCTTCCAAACTCTCCAAAGCACTGGCGTCGATGTCGTTCACCGCCGAGCACTGCAACAACACATGCTCGAGTTCGGGGCGCGCCGCCACCTCGGCGTTGATGCGGTCTTCCACGCCGCGCGCATTGGCGAAGAACATGCTGGCGTCCACCCGCAGACACACCAATTTCGGGCTGACCAACACCTCGTGGCGCAGCACATTGCGGAAATGCTCGGTGCCAGGCACCAAACCGACGGTGGCGATGTGGGGTCGACTGGCTCTGAACAAAAACAGCGCCAAGGACACCACCACACCCATGACCAAACCACTTTCCACACCGACCAACAAGGTGGCCAGCAAGGTGGTGGCCACGGCCATGAAGTCCAGTTTGGAGAATCGCCAGGTGGATTTCAAAATCCCAAAGTCCACCAAAGACAACACGGCCACCACGATGGTGGCTGCCAAGGTGGCTTGCGGCAGGTAATACAAAGCAGGCGTTAAAAACAGCGAGGCCAAGGTGATGCCCACCGCCGTGTACACGCCTGCAGCGGGTGTGACTGCACCCGCGTCAAAGTTGACCACCGAGCGTGCAAAACCGCCCGTGACTGGAAAGCCGCCCGTGAATGCAGCGGACAAATTGCTGGCACCCAAGGCCACCAGCTCTTGGTCGGGTTCGATGCGTTGGCGGCGTTTGGCGGCCAAGGTTTGACCCACCGACACCGACTCCACAAAACCCACCACGCTGATGAGCAAGGCGGGCACCAGCAGTTCTTGCCAGAGCGCCAAATCCCACAAAGGGGCGGTGAGCGGGGGCAAGCCTTGGGGCACGGTGCCCACCAGTTTCATGCCCTGACCTTGCCAATCCAGGCGCCAAGCCAAGACGGTGGTGAGGGCAATGGCCACGACGGGGCCCGCTTTGGCCAGCACATCGGCCAGCTTGGGTTTGAGGCCCGCATCGATGAGCAAGGGCTTCAAGCCCTTGCGCACCCAAAACAAAAACGCCGTGGCTGCGATGCCGACGACCAAGGTGAGCAGGTGCAGGTTGGCGGCTTGGTGCATGAGCGCCGACAACAGTTCGATGAAGTTGTGGCCCTCGGCTTTAACGCCCATGATGGTTTTCAACTGGCTGAGCGCAATCAACAAACCTGAGGCCGAGATGAAGCCCGAAATGACAGGATGGCTCAAGAAATTGGCCAAGAAGCCCAAACGCAACAAACCCATTAAAAGCAACATGCCACCCGACAAAAATGCCAAGGTGATTGCGACTTGCCAATAGGCATGTGTGCCCGCCGCCGCATGTTCGGCCACGGCAGCGGCGGTCATGAGGGACACCACGGCCACAGGGCCGACGGCCAATACACGGCTGCTGCCCAACACCGCATACAACAAGAGCGGTGCCACGCTGGCGTACAAGCCCACCTCGGGCGGCAACCCTGCCAGCAAGGCATAGGCCAGGCTTTGCGGGATCAGCATGATGGTGACGATCAGTGCCGCCACCGCGTCGTTGGTGAAGGTTTCTCGGTTGTAATGGCGGCCCCAATCGAGCAGGGGAACCGAGGGCAGCCAGCGTGTCAGTGCGGTCATCAGCCCACCATTTCAGGTTGTGCCATCCATTCGCGGCCTTTGAGCATGGCTTCCCAGTAGATGGGGGGCAGGATGCGTTCTTTGAGGTACCAAGCCAGTGCAGAAGGCTTGGTGCCGTCGATGAGCCAAGAGGGGAAGCTGGGGGCCAGCTTGCCGCCGTAGGTGAATTCGGCCAACACGATCTTGCCGCGTTCCACCGTGAGTGGGCATGAGCCATAGCCGTCGTACTGGGCATCGCCTTGGCGTTGACCCATGGCCACCAAGAGGTTGTGGGCCACCACGGGGGCTTGCTTGCGGGCAGCGGCAGCGGTTTTGGCATTGGTGGTGTTGGCCACATCGCCCAAAGCAAACACATTGCTGTAAGTTTTGTGGCGCAGGGAAGAGGGGTCCACATTCACCCAACCAGCAGCGTCGACCAAGGGGCTGACACGCACAAAATCGGGGGCTTTTTGTGGGGGCACCACGTGGATCATGTCAAAGTCACGCACCACTTTTTCTTTGCTGCCGTCGGGCATGTTTTTCATGAACGTGGCTTGGTGCGCTGGGCCGTCCACGGCCACCAGGGTTTCGCCAAAGTTCAGGCCAATGTGGTATTTCTTCACGTACTCCATGAGGGCTGGCACATAGTCGGCCACCCCAAACAGCACCGCGCCCGCATTGCAAAACTGGATGTCGATGTTGTTCAGCACACCCTGGCGTGTCCAGTGGTCGGCTGACAAGTACATGGCTTTTTGCGGCGCACCCGCGCACTTGATGGGCATGGGCGGCTGGGTGAACAGCGCCTTGCCCCCTTTCAAGTTTTGCACCAGTTCCCAGGTGTAGGGGGCCAGGTCGAAGCGGTAGTTGGAGGTGACGCCATTGCGCCCCAGGGTGTCGCTCAAACCCTCAATGCCTTGCCAGTCCAGCTTCAAGCCGGGACAAACCACCAATTGTTTGTACTTCACCACCCGGCAGCCTTCCAAAATGACTTGGTTGTGCTCGGGCTCGAAAGCCGCCACAGCCGCCTTGATCCAGCTGACATCGGTGGGGATGACCGAGGCCATGGTGCGGGCGGTGTCGCTGGGTTTGAAGATGCCGCCACCGACCATGGTCCAGCCTGGTTGGTAAAAGTGGGCGTCGGCGGGGTCAATGATGGCGATGTCCAACAGCGGGCTCCGGGCCAACAAACTGGAGGCCACGGAGATGCCAGCGGCACCACCGCCCACGATGACCACATCGTGGCTGGCATCTGCTTGGTTGGTGGGCGTTTTGCCGCCATTGGCGATGCGTTGCACCAAGGGTTTCATGTCAAAGCCCACTTTGTTGGAGGCTTCCAAAATCTGCGGCAGGGGGGTGACACCAGATTGCGACAAGGCCCACATGGTGGTGGAGCGCATGCCGCTTCGGCAATAGGCCAACACGGGGCCAGGCAGGGTGTGGAGCAACTGGCCAAACGCCTTGCCGTCTTGGTCACTCACCTTGCCTGTTTCAGCAGGCAGGTATTGGGCTTGCAGGCCGTATTGACGAGCCGCAGCTTCAATTTCTTGGAAGCTGGGTTGGTCGGGGCCTTCGCCATCGGGGCGGTTGCAAATGATGGCTTTGAAACCCGCTTGTGCCACAGCTTGCATGTCGGCCACCAAAATTTGGGGGCTGATGGAAAGGTTGGGGGTGAGTGCTTTGATGTCCATGTGGTCTCCTGAGGTGAGGTTCAAGCTGCGTTCAATTTGGCTTTGCGGGGGGCGTGGACAAATCGGTCCATCAATTCAAAGCCCAACATGCCGACCAACATGGCCAATACGAACACCAGCGCTTTGGGTTGGCCATCGGCCATGGACACCATGGCGGGGCCTGGGCAAAAGCCCGCCAGTCCCCAGCCTGCGCCAAACATCAAACTGCCGATGACCAGCTTTTTGTCGATGTCCATGTTGGTGGGAAAGCGCAACACGCCACCCAAGAAAGTGGTGGTGCGTTTTTTGGCGATGGTGAAAGCAAAGAAGCCCACCAAAATGGCGCCGCCCATGACCAGCGCCAGCGATGGGTCCCAGGCGCCGAACAAGTCCAGAAAGCCAATGACTTTGCCGGGGTCGGTCATGCCCGAGAGCATGAGGCCCATGCCGAACAGGAGGCCCACAGCGAATTCGGTGAGGTGGTAGATGTGGTTTTTCTTGATCATTGGAATCCCTTTACAGAACGTGGCGCATGACGTAGACCATCACGAAGCCTGA
The DNA here is from genome assembly GCA_947381415.1 of Burkholderiales bacterium. Taxonomy (GTDB): domain Bacteria; phylum Pseudomonadota; class Gammaproteobacteria; order Burkholderiales; family Burkholderiaceae_C; genus Limnohabitans. The sequence goes on along the minus strand of CANCVB010000018.1, from coordinate 378 downwards.
AAACATGAAAGATGCAGTGGCCACCAAGGAGCGTGGTGACAAACGCGACAGGCCGCAAACGCCGTGGCCGCTGGTGCAGCCCGATGCGTAACGAGTACCAATGCCCACCAGCAAGCCTGCAGCGATGACGGTCAAATCGGACGCGTCAATGCGGGGCGCGGTGATGTACTGGGCAGGCACCACGGCGTGAAACACCGTGGGCGCAATGAACAAACCCAATAAGAAGGAAATGCGCCAAATGGTGTCGCCCACTTTAGGTGGCATCAAGCCGCCCAAAATGCCACTGATGCCCAAGATGCGGCCGTTGACCAAGATGAAGATGGCCGAGGCCACCCCCAACATGATGCCGCCAGTGAGAGAGGCGAAAGGCGTGAAATT
>CANCVB010000017.1 GCA_947381415.1 Burkholderiales bacterium | reverse complement strand
TATCGACGTGGGGCGTATAAATGGCTTTGTGCTTGCCGCGTAAACGGAGGGCTGCTTCGCTGGCAATCCGTCCGAGCACCTTGTCGGTGGCGTCAATCACAAACCACTCATGCGTCACGTCAGCGGGTTTTGCGCTGAAAGTGGACATGTGTTTTCCTAGAGTGGGTTGTGGGGCCCTTTTCCACGGTCGGTGTTCCTCTTCTGGGAACCTCTTAGGTGGGGATGTGTACTTCGCCGCGGGGCCTTGTTCGCTGCGAAGCCCACTATTCTATGCCAAATAGAAGGCTTACCAACTGATTTTGCCGCAGCGGGTTACGATAGTGCATGTTCAGTTACCGTCACGCCTTTCACGCAGGAAACCACGCCGATGTTTTAAAACACACGGTTTTGATCTCTGTGATGCACTATCTTGCACAAAAAGAGGTGGGTTACACAGCCATTGACACCCACAGCGGGCCTGGGCTTTACAAACTTGACAGCCCTGATGCCAAACAAAGCGGTGAAGCGCAAGAGGGTCTGCTGGCGTTAATGCGCAACAAATCCAGGCTTTCTGGACCGATGGCGCCAGCCTTGCTGGCCTATCGTGCCGTTCTTGACCATTTCAACCCGCAAGGGGGTTTGCTTCACTACCCTGGGTCACCCTTTATTGCCCACCATTTATTGCGTGAGCAAGACAAGCTGAAATTGTTTGAACTTCACCCTACCGATATTCGCAATCTGATGACCAATGTCGAGGCCTTGCAAGCGGGTCGACAAACCATGGTGATGCACGAGGACGGCTTCCTGGGCTTGCCCAAATACCTGCCGCCGCCGACGCGTCGAGGCTTGGTATTTATTGATCCCAGTTACGAAATCAAACTGGATTACGAGCGTGTGGTGGTTGCGGTATCCACCGGCTTGCAACGCTTTGCCACGGGCACTTTTGTCATTTGGTACCCCATCATTCCGCGCCCCCAAGCCCATAGTCTGCCGCGACATTTGAGTAACTTGGCCAAACAATACAACCGCCCTTGGTTGCATGCAAGCTTGCGCATTCGCTCTGGGGCGCAGAGACCCGAAGCCGTCACAGGCGACCCGGTCAAGCGCTTAGGCCTGGTTGAAAGCGGAATTGTGGTCATCAATCCGCCTTTCACCTTGAAAGAAGAATTGGAAGCCGCTTTGCCTCAAATGGTTTTGTTGATGGGCCAAGACAACCAAGCTGGTTTCACACTGAATGCCGGTTAACCAACCGATTGGTCGGTTAATTGATATACTTTGTAGACGCCGTTGACCTCCTCGGCCATTGGAGCTGCCCATGTACACACAGGCTTTAGACCTGAATCCCCCCCTGAGCGTCAACCCCGATCCCTCGACGGACGCAGACAAACAAGCCCATTTTGAAGAGACCATCAACCGCGAGGGCAAAATCGAGCCCCGCGACTGGATGCCCGAGCACTACCGCAAAACCTTGGTGCGCCAAATCAGCCAACATGCGCACAGCGAAATCGTCGGCATGCTGCCCGAAGGCAACTGGATCAGCCGCGCGCCCAGCTTGAAGCGCAAAGCCATCTTGATTGCCAAAGTGCAAGACGAGGGGGGGCACGGTTTGTACCTGTACAGCGCCGCTGAAACCTTGGGCACCAGCCGCGACCACATGCTCGAGGCCTTGCACAGTGGCAAAGCCAAATACAGCTCCATCTTCAACTACCCCACTCTCACCTGGGCCGATGTCGGCGTGATTGGCTGGCTGGTCGACGGCGCAGCCATCATGAACCAAATACCGCTGTGCCGCTGCTCCTATGGGCCTTATGCCCGCGCCATGGTGCGCATTTGTAAAGAGGAGTCGTTTCACCAACGCCAAGGTTTTGAGTCACTGATGGTGATGATGCAAGGCACGCCCGAGCAACAAGCCATGGTGCAAGACGCGGTCAACCGCTGGTGGTGGAAATGTCTGGCCATGTTCGGCCCCCCTGACAGCGACAGCCCCAACTCGGCGCAAAGCCAGCGCTGGGGCATCAAGCGCATCAGCAATGATGATTTGCGTCAAAGCTTTGTGGACGCCACCGTGCCACAGGCCAAGGCTCTGGGTATCAGCCTGCCAGACCCCGATTTAAAGTGGAATGAAGAGCGCCAGCACCACGACTACGGTGCCATCGATTGGGATGAGTTTTGGGCCACAGTGAATGGCAACGGCCCCTGTAACAAAGAGCGGTTGGCCACTCGTGTCACCGCTTGGGAAGATGGTGCTTGGGTACGCGAGGCTGCACTGGCGCATGCGCGCAAACAGCAAGGACGGCAATTAAAGGAGGCCGCATGAGCACCACCACATCACATGAATGGCCACTGTGGGAAGTGTTCGTGCGCAGCAAGCAAGGCTTGGAACATCGCCACTGCGGAAGTCTGCACGCGAGTGACGCCAAGCATGCCATGCAAATGGCGCGCGATGTCTACACCCGCCGACAAGAAGGTGTGAGCTTGTGGGTGGTGGCTTCTGCGCATATCCACGCCAGCGAACCCCATGACAAAGCGGCTTTGTTTGAGCCAGCGGGTGACAAGATTTTTCGCCATCCCAGTTTTTACGCAATCCCCGACGACGTTGGGCATATGTAATGCATGCACCTCAACTTCCTTTGGTGCTGCACTTGGCAGACAACGCACTGGTCTTGGGTCAACGCAATGCCGAGTGGTGCGGTCACGCCCCTGTCTTGGAAGAAGACATTGCACTGGCGAATCACAGCTTGGATTTGATCGGACAGTCGCGTTTGCTTTACCAATACGCTGCAGCGTTAATGGGCAGTGGCGAAACCGAAGACAGTTTGGCTTACTTCAGAGATGCGCCCACGTTCCGCAATTTCACCTTGTTGGAATTACCCCACCACGGCCCCCTTGCGCCGAGTGGACGTAGCCAACGCGACTTCGCCACCACCTTGGTTCGCAACTATTTATACAGCGCCTGGGCGTTGGGCACATGGACACAGTTGGCGCAATGCACGGATGCCCACCTTGCAGCGATTGCCGCCAAAGCGATCAAAGAAACCACTTACCACTGGCAACACGCACAAGATTGGGTGATTCGCATGGGGGACGGCACAACTGAGTCGCAGCAGCGCGCGCAAGCAGCGCTAGACCACCTCATGCCCTATACCCAAGAATTTTGGATGCCGTTGGCACATGCCGACGCGTTGCTGAGTGTGGGTGTGTCCATTTCTCGCGCACAAGCCCAGGATGAATGGCAAGCGCTGATTGACACTGTGTTGCTTCAAGCCTGTTTGAAACTTCCAGCTGCGGGTGGCTTTGTTCCCAGTGGCAACCACGGTATCCATTCAGAGCATTTGACCTATCTGTTGGCTGAAATGCAAAGTTTGGCTCGTGCGCACCCAAACGCGGTGTGGTGAATCTTTCCATGTCCACAACCATGGCCGCTGTGCATGCGGCGCTGGATCAACTCTGTGACCCCGAAATACCGGTAGTGAGTTTGCGTGAAATGGGCATATTGCGCGACGTGCACATCACTCATCATGCAGTAGAAGTCGTCATCACCCCCACTTACAGCGGCTGCCCAGCAATGGCGCAAATACACGACGACATCACAAGCACATTGCAACAACTGGGTGTGCAAGGGCGTGTCATTACCCAACTCGCCCCTGCTTGGACCACGGACTGGATGAGCGACACTGCCAAAGCCAAATTGAAAGCGTATGGCATCGCACCACCAAATGGACAAAGTGCCGCGACTTCGCAGGTGGTGCGCTTCACTCGGCGCTTACAAAACGATGTGATTGCCTGTCCGCACTGCCAATCGACCGACACCACCATCACCTCCGCATTTGGCTCCACGGCGTGTAAAGCGCTGTGCAAGTGCTTAAGTTGTTCAGAGCCTTTTGACTATTTCAAACCTTATTGAATTTGCCATGGACAAGCTTCCCCAATTTCATACATTGCAAGTCGTTCGACTGCGCAGCGAAGGCCTCAATGGCAAAGCCATCACCTTGTATGTACCCGATACCTTGCGCGAGACATTTCATTTCAAGCCGGGTCAATACATGGTGGTGCGAACAACGATTGCTGGGCAGGTATGTCAACGCAGTTACTCAGTGTGCAGCACGCCTGCACGTCTTCGCTCCACAGGTGAAATTGAAATAGGTGTTCGTGCTGTCAGTGGCGGCGTTTTTTCCGTGTGGGCCAACACCGAACTGATGGAGGGTCAAAGCCTGGATGCCATGCCACCTGATGGCAGGTTTGTATCCACACAAGCGCAAGCCCAACATACTGTCTGTTTTGCAGCAGGCTCTGGTATCACCCCCGTTTTATCGTTGATCGCCAACGGACTGACGTCAAACACCCACAGTCGCTACAGCTTGGTCTACGGCAACCAACGCATGCAAAGCGTGATGTTCAATGAAGCCTTGCAAGACCTGAAAGACCGCTATCCGCAGCGCTTATCGCTGATGCATGTCTTGTCACGTCAAGAACAAGACATTGCTTTGTTGCAAGGTCGTATTGATGAAGAGAAAGTCTGGGCACTCACCCAGCGTATCTTGCCAAGCACCGACATGGATGAAGTGTTTGTGTGTGGCCCTTCGGCCATGATGCAAGCCACAGTCGCTGCGCTACAGCGTGCAGGCGTCGCGCCAGAGCGCATTCACAGCGAGCACTTTGGTGACGCCAGCCCGCAACGCCCGCCAGTGCGTGCAGAACCCCAAAGCGATGCACGTGGCATTGATCTTCAACTTGTTTGCAACGGCAAACAACACAGCTTATCCATGGCAGAAGATGACAATCCTTTGTCAGCGGGCCTGCAAGCGGGTTTGGACTTACCCTACTCTTGCCGCAACGGTGTGTGTTGCACCTGCCGAGCCAAAGTGATGGAGGGCAAAGTCAGTATGCACAAAAATTTCACGCTGACGCAGGAAGAAATTGACCAAGGCTTTGTGCTGACTTGCCAAGCCAAAGCCTTGACACTTAAGTTGGTGCTGAGTTTTGACGAACGATGAAGGTCAAACCCCGAGCCTCAAGTTTTGACAGATTTGTTTCACCGCCGTGCTTTGGTTCATGGTGTAGAAGTGCAAACCAGGCACGCCAGCAGTCAACAACTGATCGCACAAATCGGTCACCACCTCTAAACCAAATGCTTTGATAGAAGCACTGTCATCGCCGAATGACTGCAATCTCAAACGTACCCAGCGCGGAATCTCTGCGCCACAAGCGTCAGAAAAACGCATCAATTGGGTGGAACTGATGATGGGCATGATGCCAGGCACCACGGGTATGTCGGCACCTTGTTGGTAGGCCTCGTCGACAAACCGAAAATACGCGTCGGTGTTGAAAAAATACTGTGTGATGGCTGAGGTCGCGCCTGCCTTGACTTTGGTCACATAGGCCTTCAAGTCTGATTCTGGCGACTTGGCTTGTGGGTGAACTTCAGGGTAACAACCCACCTCGATATGAAAATGCGTACCTGTTTCTTCTCGGATAAAGGCGACCAATTCACTGGCATAGCGAAACTCACCGAACGTGCCATGGCCACTGGGCAAGTCTCCTCGCAAAGCCACCATGCGCCGAATACCTGCGGCTTTGAATTGCGCCAATTGCGCGCGTACGCTGTCGCGGGTGGCACCAATGCATGAAAAATGAGGGGCAGCGTCATGGCCTTCGGCCAAGATGGCTTGAACCTGCTGCAATGTGCCATCTTGGGTGGAGCCTCCTGCGCCATAGGTCACACTGAAAAAATGCGGATTCAAGGCATACAAATCTTGTCGCACAAGGCGCAACTTGTCAGCACCTTCAGGGGTTTTAGGGGGGAAAAATTCAAAGCTGATGGAAGTTGTCGTGGCGTCGCTCATGCGTGCCTCCTGAGATGAATGAAAAACTCATGGTTACCGTCACCGCCCGTGATGGCACTGGGTAACCAATGCGCCACCTGCAATTCCAACGTGTGCGCCGCACTGCGCAAACGCTCTTGTACTTGCACATACTTGGCAGGGTCATGTACCAAACCACCCTTTCCGATGTCACTGGGTTGTAGCTCAAACTGCGGCTTGACCAGTAGCAACATGTGACCTGTTGTGGTCAGCAAGGGGCAAAGCGTTGGCAAGATCAAAGTGAGTGAAATGAAACTCACATCAGCCACAATCAAATCAAAGCCTTGCTTGCTGATCAATGGAGAGCGCAGCAAATCGCGGGCATTGCAATGCTCTATGCACAACACCCGCGAATCCGCACGCAAGCGAGGATGCAGCTGCGAATGACCAACATCCACACCCCAAACTTGCGAAGCACCTTGTTGCAACAAACAGTCGGTGAAGCCGCCAGTGGATTGCCCGACATCCAGACAAACCCAACCCCCAACTTGCAAACCTGTTTGCTGCAAAGCACCTTCAAGCTTCAAGCCGCCACGGGACACGTAGCGGGTTTCAGCGTCGTCCAGCAATTGCATTTCACAAGATGAGGGAAGGTCTTCACCGTTTTTCGCCACCCGCAGCCAAGCTGTTGGGCCAAGCCGCCATTGCACGCCTGCGGCAATCAGGCGCTGCGCTTGCGAGCGCGTGGCGGCCAAGCCGCGCTCGACCAGCAACTGGTCGGCGCGCATGGTTTCAATAGCGGTAGGTGTCGGCCTTGTAAGGACCGCTTTTGCTCACACCAATGTAAGCGGCCTGCTCATCGGTAAGTTCGGTCAGCATGGCGCCGACTTTCTTCAGGTGCAAACGCGCGACTTTTTCATCCAGGTGCTTGGGCAACACATAGACCTTGCCAGATTCGTAATGGTCAGGGCGTGTGAACAACTCGATTTGCGCGATGGTCTGGTTGGCGAAGCTGGAGGACATGACGAAGCTGGGGTGGCCAGTGGCGCAACCCAGGTTCACCAAACGGCCTTTGGCCAACAGGGTGATCTTTTTGCCATCAGGGAAGATGACATGGTCGACCTGGGGCTTGATCTCGTCCCACTGCAGTTTTTCCAGCGAAGCCACATCGATTTCATTGTCGAAGTGACCGATGTTGCAAACGATGGCTTCGTCCTTCATGGCGGCCATGTGCTCGTAGCGGATCACGTTTTTGTTGCCGGTGGCCGACACGAAGATGTCGGCTTTGTCAGCCGCGTATTCCATGGTCACCACTTTGTAGCCTTCCATGGCGGCTTGCAAAGCGTTGATCGGGTCGATCTCGGTCACCCAGACTTGGGCGCTCAAGGCACGCAGGGCTTGGGCAGAACCTTTGCCCACGTCGCCATAGCCAGCCACCAAAGCCACTTTGCCGGCGATCATCACGTCGGTGGCGCGTTTGATGGAGTCCACCAAGGATTCGCGGCAGCCATACAGGTTGTCGAACTTGCTCTTGGTCACCGAGTCGTTCACGTTGATGGCGCGGAACATCAGGCTGCCTTTGGCGGCCATCTCGTTCAGGCGCAACACGCCGGTGGTGGTTTCTTCGGTCACGCCAATGATGTGCGCACCTTTACGGCTGTACCAGGTGGGGTCCACGGCCAATTTGGCTTTGATGGCGTTGAACAAACACACTTCTTCTTCGCTGCCAGGGTTGTTCAGCAAAGAGGCGTCTGTCTCTGCACGCTTGCCCAAGTGCATGAGCAAGGTGGCGTCGCCGCCGTCGTCCAAAATCATGTTGGGGCCTTCACCCTCAGCACCCTTGGCCGCAAACTCAAAAATGCGGTGGGTGTAGTCCCAGTAATCGGCCAAGGTTTCGCCTTTGTAGGCAAACACGGGTGTGCCATTGGCCACCAAGGCGGCAGCCGCGTGGTCTTGGGTCGAGAAGATGTTGCAAGAGGCCCAACGCACTTGGGCACCCAAGGCTTGCAGGGTTTCGACCAGCACAGCGGTTTGGATGGTCATGTGCAAAGAACCGGTGATGCGCGCGCCTTTCAATGGCTGGGCTTTGGCGAACTCTTGGCGAATGGCCATCAAGCCGGGCATTTCGGTTTCGGCGATTTTGATTTCTTTGCGACCCCAGTCGGCCAAGCTCATGTCGGCGACGTGAAAGTCAGTGGTTTGGGCAGGTTTTAAAGATGCATTCATGCGAGGCTCCGATAAAGGTTCAGGGCCACTGACGCAGAAAAACAAGCACTTGGGGGGACCGAGGTGCTCACCTCACGTTGTCAGTGGGTGAGCGCAGTTGGGACGTTTTCCGAGCCTCGCGTCTTGGACGCTGCAGCGCTCCTCGGTGGGGTTATTCTAATGGCTTTGGATAAGCCCCCTAGAATAAGCCGCTCTACCAAGAGGCCTTTCAATGAACAACCCCAATTACCGTTTTTATTTGTGGGTTTTGCGCAAATTACCTTCTCGCCTGAGAAGTCCCCAAAATTTTTATTTTTTGCTCAATTCGCTCAGCGCGGTGGTGTTTTTGGTTCCCATCGGCCCCTTGATGCTGTGGCTACAAAACCCTCAAGCCGGATGGTCTTGCGCGCTCACGGCGGTGATTTTGTCAGCCAATTTGGTGATGTGGCGCAAAGGTCTGTCCTTGGTTTGGGTTCATGCGATATACCAAACCACCTTGATGTTTTTGATTTTTTACAACGCCGCATTCACCTTTGGCGTGGGGTCTTCCATGCTGGTGTTCATGGGCGTGGTGCCCATACTGCCTGTGTTTTCGGTGGGAAGAACTTGGGCTGTTTTTTGGGTGTTGATCAGTTTTGTGCTGCTCGCTATCTTGTTTACCCTGCAAGTGCAGGGCTACTTGCCCATGCACCCCGGCGAAGACTGGCGAAACCTGATGCAAAGTGCGATTTGCATTGTCATATTGGAGTGCACCCAAATCCTATTGGTGTATGTGTATGACTCGGCCAATTCGCAAAATTTGGCAACCCTCAGACGCAACAACCTTCGCTTGGAAAAACTGTCGTCTGCTTTGCTGATTGCCGACTCGCACAAAGACAAATTTTTGGCCATGGTCAGCCATGACATGCGCACACCACTCAATGCTGTGATTGGTTATTTGGGTTTATTGCACGACAACCGGCAACTCTCTGAGGAGTCCAAAGATTTTGTCAACAACGCCCAACACGCTGCAGCCCATTTGCTCACAGTCATCAATGACCTGTTAGATTTTTCTCAAATTCGGCTGGGCCAGTTGACCTTGCATCCGCAGGTGATCAACTTGCCCATGGCCTTGCGTCAAACTTTTCACACCTTGAGCAACCAAGCGCAAGAGGCCCAACTCAATTACCGCTTGGACATCAGCCCCCAGGTGCCCACATGGGTTTTGTTAGACCAAAATCGCTTGTCGCAAATGCTCATCAACCTGTTGGGCAATGCCATCAAATTCACACCGAAAGGCCATGTTTTGATGCATGCCAGTGTGGCGTCATCCCCGAATGGTTTGGATTTGGTCTGCCGCATTGAAGACACTGGCATTGGCATGTCCACCAGCCAACAAGAACGCATTTACCAACCATTTACACAGGTATACGACGTCACAACCTCTTTGCGTTTGAGTGAACCCATGCGCGGCAATGGTTTGGGCTTGGCCATCACCCAAAGCTTGGTGAAAAGCCACCATGGGCGTTTGCTGTTGCAGAGCGAACTCGGCCAAGGCTCTGTGTTCACCCTCTACCTTCCACTGACCGTCAGTGCTGAGCCAATCAACCCTTTGCCCGCTTTCAATTTGACCACCAGCCAAGACCCCACGGCGATCCATGTCTTGGTGGTCGACGATAACGATGTGAACCGTTTGGTGGTGTCGACCACCTTGATGCGCAGTTTCCCCAACGCCATCATCGAGCAAGCCGCCAACGGACAAGAGGGTTTGCAAAAGATGCGATCGACGGCTTTCGATGTGGTGCTGATCGACTTGGTCATGCCCGACATGGACGGTTCGGAAGTGGTGGCTAAAGTTCGACAATCCTGCCCTGAACCCTTTTGCAGCGTCCCTGTGATTGCATTGACAGCCAATGTGGCACAAGACGCCGTGGACCGTTGCAACGCCGCTGGGGTGAACGAAGTATTGGCCAAACCGTTTGATCGCCAAATCCTGATCCGCGCGATACGGCATTACACCGTGGACAAAGACTTGCCTAGGGCCTAAAGTTTTATCCAACACCGCTATGATCACGGCCATTCCTTAGAAGACTTATGACGACAGCCTTAGAAGAAGTGCGCCGCCGGCGCACTTTTGCCATCATCTCCCACCCCGACGCGGGCAAAACCACCCTCACTGAAAAGCTGTTGCTGTTCTCGGGGGCGATCCAAATCGCCGGTTCGGTCAAGGCGCGCAAAGCTTCGCGCCACGCCACATCGGATTGGATGGAAATTGAAAAGCAGCGGGGCATTTCGGTGGCCTCATCGGTGATGCAAATGCTCTACCGCGAGCACGTCATCAACCTGCTGGACACGCCCGGCCACAAAGACTTTTCGGAAGACACCTACCGCGTGCTCACCGCGGTGGATTCAGCCTTGATGGTGATTGACGCGGCCAACGGTGTGGAAGCGCAAACCCGCCGCCTGATCGAGGTGTGCCGACAACGCGACACGCCCATCATCACCTTTGTCAACAAAATGGACCGCGAGGTGCGCGACCCCTTGGACATTCTGGACGAGGTCGAACGCGAACTGGGCATGCCTTGCGTGCCCATGACCTGGCCGGTGGGCCAAGGCAAGCAGTTTGGCGGCATCATCAACCTGCGCACCCAGGCCATGACGGTGTTCGAGTCGGGCTCTGAGCGCTTGCCGCAAGACTTTGAAACCGTTGCGCTGACAGAGCAAGCCAAATTGGCCGAGCGCTTTGGCTTGGAATGGCAAACCGCCATGGACAGCATGGAGTTGGCCACCGGTGCGTCTCCCAGTTTTGACCGCGAGGCGTTTTTGGCCGGCAAGCAAACCCCTGTGTTCTTTGGCTCTGGTGTGAACAACTTCGGCGTGATGGAAGTGCTGGACGCTTTGGTCGACCTCGCACCCTCTCCGCGACCACGCATGAGCCACTTGGTGGTTAACAAACACATGGTGGACAAAACCATCCAACCGGAAGATCCGGGGTTTGCCGGCGTGGTGTTCAAGGTGCAAGCCAATATGGATGCCAACCACCGCGACCGCATCGCCTTTGTGCGCGTGGCCTCGGGCCGCTATGCGCCGGGCATGAAGCTCAAAGTGCAACGCAGCAGCAAGGAGTTGCGCCCCACGTCGGTGGTGACGTTTTTGAGCCAGCGCCGCGAAGCGGTGGACGAAGCGTATGCAGGCGACATCATCGGCTTCACCACCCATGGCGGTGTGCAACTCGGCGACACCATCACCGATGGCGCGGCCCTGCAATTCACGGGCTTGCCGTTTTTCGCGCCCGAGATGTTCATGACCGTGATCTTGAAAAACCCGCTGCGCACCAAACAGCTGCAAACCGGCTTGGAGCAACTGGGCGAAGAGGGCGCCATCCAGGTGTTCAAACCCGAAATGGGTGGAGCCATGCTCTTAGGTGCCATTGGCCAACTGCAGTTTGAAGTGGTGCAGCACCGACTGCGTGGCGAATACGACTGCGATGTGCGCTTGGAAAACAGCAGCTACACCGGTGCGCGTTGGATCACCGCCGACACACCTGCCGAGCTCAAAGAGTTCGTCAACGCCTACCCACAGCGCATGGCCACCGATGCCGCCAACTCACTGGCGTATTTGTGCACCTCGCCCTATGACGTGCGTTTGGCGCAAGAGCGTTTCCCCAAAATCCATTTCCACCCCCTGCGCGAGCACGCGGGATTGGCCTTGGGGTCGGCGGGCTAGTTACGGGTCGCAGGGTCGGCCGTCGTTGTGACAGGGACGGTCTTGCAACGTAACGTGTTCAGACTCTGGCAAGCACCGGCGCCAAAGCCACGCCGGTGTGGGTACCCAACTTCACCAATCCCTCAGGCGTGGTGGCGCCTACCACCTGACCACCGCCATTGCCGCCTTCGGGGCCGAGGTCAATCACCCAATCGGCTTCAGCGATGACATCCAAATCATGCTCAATGACAATGACGCTGTGACCACCGTCGACCAAACGGTGCAGGACACGAATCAGCTTGTCCACATCGGCCATGTGCAAACCTACCGTGGGTTCATCCAACACATACAAGGTATGCGGTGTTTTTTGACCTCGGCGTGCAACCTCGTCTTTCACCTTGGAGAGTTCCGTCACCAATTTGATGCGTTGCGCTTCACCGCCACTGAGTGTGGGCGACGGCTGTCCCAAGGTAAGGTAACCCAAACCCACATCTTTCAATAACTGCAAAGGATGGCTGATCAGCGGCATGGCAGCAAAAAAATCCACCGCCTCATCGACTTCCATTTGCAACACCTCGCCAATGCTTTTGCCACGCCAACGTACCGACAAGGTTTCTGGGTTGAAGCGCGCACCCTTGCACACCTCACACAGCACTTTGACATCGGGCAAAAAACTCATCTCGATGGTGCGCATACCTTGGCCTTCACAGCCAGGGCAGCGGCCCTCACCGGTGTTGAAGCTGAAGCGCCCGGGACCATAGCCTCGCGCCTTGGCTTCCAAGGTTTCCGCAAACAGTTTGCGGATGGTGTCCCAAAAACCGATGTAGGTGGCAGGGCAACTGCGCGGCGTTTTGCCGATCGGGGTTTGGTCCACCTCCAGCACCCGTTCGATGCTTTCATAACCAGCCAAACCCACGCAACCTTGCCACACTGGCAACTTGCCCGCGTCGTGTGCTTTCCGCCCCGCTTGGGTAGAGCGCAAACTGACCACAGCCTGCACATTGGCCAGCAACACATCGCGTGCCAGCGTGGACTTGCCTGAACCACTCACGCCAGTGACCGCCACCAAGCGTTGCAAGGGGAAAGCCGCCGACAGTGTCCCGAGGTTGTGCAAATCTGCACCCATGACCTGCAGACATGAAGTTGCGCTCTTGCTGCGCTGGTCCAAAGTCACTTGACGCCGTGCTTGCAATGGGTGGTGCATGGCGTGGCGCAAATAACGCCCCGTTTGCGAATCTGCAGCAGCCATGACATCCTTGACAGAGCCTTGTGCCACCAAATGGCCACCCCGTTTGCCCGCACTCGGGCCGATGTCAATGATGTGGTCCGCACGGCGTATCGTGTCCTCATCGTGCTCGACCACCACCAGCGTATTGCCTTTGTCACTCAGGCTCTTTAAAGCGTCGAGCAAGATGTGGTTGTCGCGGGCATGCAAGCCAATGGTAGGTTCGTCCAACACATAGCACACGCCTTGCAAATTGCTACCCAATTGCGCAGCCAAGCGTATGCGCTGCGCCTCACCACCGCTGAGCGTCGGCGCGCCGCGGTCCAAGGTCAAATAGCCTAAGCCGACACGCTCGAGAAACGCCAAACGGCTTTCAATTTCAGGCAAGAGGTCACGCGCAATATCGGCATCGCGCCCTTGCAAGCGCAAACCAGCCACCCATTGGGACATGTCCAGCACACTGCGTTGGGCCAACTCGGTGATGGCAGCACCGCCAAAATAGACCGCGCGGGCAGTCGCGTTCAATCGTGTGCCAGCACAAGCAGCGCAAGCCTTGTCACTGACCTCATCCAATTCAGGTTCGGCAAAACTTCTTTCGCGACCCTTGTCTTGTGCATCAGCCACGGAGTCGTCCATGGCTTTTCGTTGCTCTCGCGATAAAGCCAATCCAGTTCCCACACAATCACCACACCAACCGTGCTTGCTGTTGTAGGAGAACAAACGCGGGTCGAGTTCGGCATAAGAGGTATCACAAACGGGGCAGGCGCGGCGCGTGGAATAGGCTTGCAATCGGCCAATGCCTGCGGTGGACTCGCCACCCAACATCGCCTCTCGCAACCCGCCCAGATCACTCAACACATGCACCACGCCCTTGCCATGCTCCAAGGCTGTCATCAATGCTTGTCGCAAGATGTCTTCTTGCGCAGGGTCCACTGTGAAACTGGCCACCGGCAATTCAATCGTATGCTCTTTAAATCGGTCCAAACGCGGAAAACCGGTGGTCGGTAAAAAATGACCATCCACACGCAAATGGGTATAGCCGCGCGGTCGCGCCCAATCGGCCAACTCGGTATAAACACCTTTGCGGTTCATCACCAAGGGACTCAGCAAGCCGATGTGCTGGCCACGGTATTCGCGCATCAACAATGCGGTTAAGCGCTCTGGTGTTTGGGGTTGCACCGCGGCATCGTCGTGGATGCAATGCTGTGTGCCCAGTTTCACATACAGCAGTCGCAAAAAGTGCCAAATTTCGGTGGTGGTGCCGACCGTCGATTTGCGCCCGCCACGCGACAGGCGCTGCTCGATGGCGACAGTGGGTGGAATGCCATACACCGCATCCACCTCTGGACGGCCAGCGGGTTGAACGATGCTGCGCGCGTAGGCGTTGAGGCTTTCCAAATAACGGCGCTGACCTTCGTTGAACAATATGTCAAAGGCCAAGGTGGATTTACCCGACCCACTGACACCCGTGACCACATTGAACTGCCCGCGTGGAATGTCCACGCTCAAGTTCTTCAAATTGTGTTCTTTGGCGTGAACGATGCGAATATCGTTGCTGACTGCAGGACGTGGCACCGCAGCATAGGACGTTGCGACCTCGTTCACCGAGTGCACCTGGGCCATGCTGTGCTCGTAGTCACGCAGTGCTTGACCGGTATGTGATGTGGGGTGTTCACGCAAAGTCTCCGGCGAGCCTTCGGCCACCAGCAAACCGCCACCCTCGCCACCTTCAGGGCCCAGATCTATCAACCAATCGCTAGAACGAATCACATCCAAATTGTGTTCAATCACGATGAGGGAATGGCCTGCTTCCAACAAACGACGCAAGGCACGCATCAATTTGGCAATGTCATCAAAGTGCAAACCTGTGGTCGGTTCATCAAACAAAAACAAGGTGCCTTTGCGCGCGGAAGCTTGTCGACTGGACGAAGCCGACTTCGCCGCTTCGGCCAAAAAGCCTGCCAACTTCAACCGCTGCGCTTCTCCACCACTGAGCGTGGGCACGGGTTGCCCCAAACGCACATACTCCAAACCCACATCAACAATCGGTTGCAATGCACGGATCACTTCACGGTCATTGGCGAACAGTTGCGCGGCTTCGCTGACGGTCAGAGCCAGCACATCGGCCACATTCAAAAAAGAAATTGCATCTGACGCCGATGCTTTTCGCTCAATTTTGACTTCCAAAATTTCGGGACGGTAGCGTTGGCCATCGCAATCGGGGCAGCGCAAATACACATCGCTAAGAAACTGCATTTCCACATGTTCAAAGCCCGAACCACCACAGGTGGGACAACGACCATCACCGCCGTTGAAGCTGAACTTGGACGCGGTGTAACTGCGCTGTCGCGACATCGCGGTGTTGGCAAAGATCTCGCGTATCGCATCCCATGCGCCCACATAACTGACAGGGTTAGAGCGTGCGGTCTTGCCAATAGGGGACTGATCGACAAACACCACATCACTCAAGTGATCGGCCCCCAACAACCGGTCGTGCGCACCGGCGCCATCGGTGGATTTGCCAAAATGACGCAGCAAGGCGGGGGCCAAGATGTCTTGTATCAAGGTGGACTTGCCCGACCCGCTCACGCCAGTGACAGTGACCAAGCGTTGCAGGGGAAATTCAATACTCAGGTTTTGCAAATTGTGTTCGCGTGCACCTTCCAAGATCAGGCGCGGTGTGCTGTCGCTGACCAAGCGCTTAAGACCTAAGCCCACTTGCTTGCGTGCGCCCAGGTAGTCGCCCGTCAAGGTGTTCGCGCTTTTGAGCTGCTCGGGCTTGCCATCAAACACTATCTGTCCGCCACGCTCGCCCGGGCCCGGGCCCATGTCCACAATGCGATCAGCTGCCAGCATCACCGCGGGATCGTGCTCGACCACCACCAAGGTATTGCCAGCATCACGCAAACGCAACATGGCTTGGGTGATACGGTGCATGTCGCGCGGATGCAAACCGATGCTGGGTTCATCCAGCACAAACAAGGTATTCACCAACGAGGTGCCCAAAGCGGTGGTTAAGTTGATGCGCTGTACCTCACCACCACTCAAGGTGCGGCTTTGTCGGTCCAGACTGAGGTAACCCAGCCCCACATCGCACAGGTATTTCAAACGGGTGCGGATTTCTTCGAACAACAAATGCAGCGCTTGTTGCTCGGCTTGTGCATGGGCTGTGAGTGAATCGTCGCTGGCCATGTGCTCAAAAAACACCCGCAAGCGATCGATAGGCAAGAGCATCAAATCGTGCAAACACAAGCCCGGCAAGGCTTGCAACTGGGCGGTTTGCCAAGTCACCCCTTGCGGCATGAAACGTTGCGCAGTCGGCATGGCGGCCTGCGCACTGGCCATGCTGCCGATACGCCACAACAAGCTGTCTGTTTGCAAACGCGCGCCACCGCAGTCACCACAAGGTGTGTAACTGCGGTACTTGGAGAGCAAGACGCGAATGTGCATCTTGTAGGACTTGGTTTCCAGGTATTCAAAAAACCGCTTGATGCCATACCACTGCTGGTTCCATTTGCCCGCCCACTGGGGTGAGCCTTGAATCACCCAATCACGTTGCTCGGTGGTGAGTTTGTTCCAAGGTGTGTCGCGCGGTATACCTGCTGCTTCCGCGTGGCGCATCAAATCGTCTTGACACTCTTGCCAAGCTGGCGTTTGAATCGGCTTGATCGCGCCCATGCGCAAGGTCAGCTTGTCGTTGGGAATCACCAAACCGTAATCCACACCAATGACACGTCCAAAGCCACGGCAGGTAGGACAGGCACCTGCAGGCGAGTTAAATGAAAACATGGACGGCGTGGGGTCGCTGTAATGCAGGTCACTGCGGGGGCAATGCAAGCCCGTCGAGTAAGCGAAAGCCTCGCCCTTGGATTCAGCATCGGCGTCAGGTGGGATGCGATAAGCGGTCATATGGCCACTGCCACGTTGCAACGCCACCTCAATGGCTTCCATCACCCGTGAAGGCTCGGCACTTTGCACCCGCAAACGGTCAGCCACCACATCCAAGCGTTGGGGTGCGTCCTTGGCCTTCGCTGCGCGCTGGGTATGCACACGGCTAAAGCCACTGGCGCTCAACCAGGCTTGCAATTCTTCAGCGCTGGTGTTGGCAGGCAAAGCCACGGGAAAGGTGATGACCCAACGCGGGTCGCCTGCACTCAAGGCATGCAGTTGCGCCAAAATGGTTTGCGCGTTGTCGTGCTTGACAGGCTCTGCGGTGTGCTTGTCAAACAACTGGGCCGCGCGTGCAAACAACAACTTCAAGTGGTCGTTGAGCTCGGTCATGGTGCCTACCGTTGAGCGAGAACTGCGAACCGGATTGGTTTGGTCGATGGCGATGGCGGCGGGCACACCGTCCACCTTGTCCACCGCCGGTCGGTCCATGCGGTCTAAAAATTGCCGCGCATAGGCACTGAAGGTTTCGACATAACGCCGTTGCCCCTCGGCATACAAGGTGTCAAACACCAAACTGGATTTCCCCGAGCCGCTGGGACCCGTGAACACAGTCAACTCACCCGTGTGGATATCGATGTCTAGGTTTTTGAGGTTGTGCTGGCGGGCGCCCCGGATACGTATCAGTCCCTGTGCCATTCAGTCGCTATTCCCCGAGGTAGGCCGCCCGCACTTTAGGGTCGTGTAAGAGATCATGCGCCTGACCTTGCATGCTGATTTGACCCGACTCCATGACATAGGCGCGCTGGGCAATTTTGAGCGCACGGCTGGCGTTTTGCTCGACCAACAACAAGGTCACACCCATGGATGCCACCTCTTGGATGACTTCAAAAATTTTGTCGACCATCAACGGTGACAAACCCATGGAGGGTTCATCGAGTAACAAGACCTTGGGACGACTCAGCAAGGCCCGACCCATGGCCAACATTTGCTGCTCCCCCCCCGACAAGGTACCTGCCAACTGCGCACTGCGCTCTTTCAAACGCGGGAACAAGGCAAACACGCGCTCTATATCAGCGCTGACACCGTCCTTGTCGTCACGCAAATACGCACCCATTTGCAAGTTTTCCACAATGCTCATGCGGGTGAACACACCACGCCCTTCAGGCACCATCACCAAGCCTTGTTTGACCAAATCCCAAGCGCCTTGGCCTTGGATGCTCTGACCCAAATACTCGATGCTGCCCGATGTGGCCGACAAGGTGCCGGTGATGGCTTTCATGGTGGTGGTCTTGCCAGCACCATTGGAGCCAATCAAGGACACCAACTCTCCTTGACGGACCTCAAGGCTGATACCTTTGACAGCCTGTATGCCGCCATAAGCGACCTTGAGGTTGTTGACTTTGAGCAAAACTGTTGCGTCACCCATCTCAATGCTCCCCCGTGCCCAAATAGGCTTCAATCACCTTGGGGTCTGACTGCACATGCGCGGGCGTGCCTTGTGCGATTTGTTTGCCGTAGTCGAGCACCGTCACGGCATCGCACAAACCCATGACCAATTTGACATCGTGCTCGATCAACAAAATCGTGCGCCCGTCTTTGCGGATGCGGTCGATCAACTCGCGCAACTGCACTTTTTCAGTGGCGTTCATACCGGCTGCAGGCTCGTCCAAGGCGATCAACTTGGGGTCGGTAGCCAAGGCGCGGGCAATCTCTAGGCGGCGCTGGTCGCCGTAACTCAGGGTGCGTGCCTTGAACTCGGCCAAATGGCCTATGCCCACATAGTCAAGCAAGGCTTGGGCGCGATCTGCAATATCTATTTCCTCTTGGGCAAACTGTTTGGTGCGAAAGATCGCGCCCAGCAAACCCGAACGGGTACGCACATGGCGACCCACCATGACGTTTTCCAGCGCGGTCATTTCGGCAAACAAACGGATATTTTGAAAGGTGCGGGCAATGCCGGCTTGCGCCACCTCGTGCACCGCGGTGGGCTTGTAAGGCAAGCCAGCCAACATGAAACTGCCGCTGTCAGGTGTGTACAAACCAGTGATGACATTGAAAAAAGTGGTTTTGCCAGCCCCATTGGGGCCAATCAAGCCATAGACCTGACCGGCTTGTATGGTCATGCCCACATCGCTGAGCGCTTGCAAACCGCCAAAGCGTTTGGAAATACCTTGTACCTGTAGGACGGGCGTGCTCATGGCTTGTCTCCATGGCTGGGCAAGACTTTGCCGTGCTCGGGCGCAGGCCACAGACCACGCGGTCGCCACAACATGATGATGATCATGGCCAAGGCAATGAGCAACTGACGCAAGATCGCCGCATCCAAACGGCCATCGGTCATGGCTTGCAAAGGACCCGCCACAAAGCGCAAGACCTCAGGCAAAGCCGACAACAGCACCGCTCCCAAGATGACGCCGGGCAAATGGCCCAAGCCGCCCAAGACCACCATGGCCACAATCATGACCGACTCCATCAAGCTGAAAGACTCGGGCGACACAAAGCCTTGGAAGGAGGCAAACATGACGCCGGCCACGCCACCAAAGGTGGCCCCCATGCCAAACGCCATGAGTTTCAAATTGCGGGTGTTGATGCCCATGGCCTTGGCCGCAACTTCATCTTCGCGGATGGCCATCCATGCACGCCCGATGCGCGAGGTTTGTAGCCGATAGCAAATCAGCACACTGAGCAACACCAAAGCCAAGAACAGGTAGTAATACTGGGTGACGCTGGAGAGTTGCACAAAACCCAAATCCAATTTGCGCGACAAGGGATGACCCAGCACCGACATGGCGTCAATTTGACCCAGGCCTTTGGGCCCGTTGGTGATGTTGACCGGGTTGTCCAAGTTGTTCATGAACACGCGGATGATTTCACCAAAACCCAAAGTGACGATGGCCAAGTAGTCGCCGCGCAATTTGAGGGTAGGCGCACCCAGCAGCACGCCAAACAAACCCGCCAATCCCGCACCAATGGGAATCACCGCCCACAAGGGCGTATGCAGGCCGCCTGGGAAGAGCGCGGCAATCCATGGGAAGGTGTCGGTGAGGTGGGGCGAGGCCAGCAAGCCAAACATGTAAGCACCGACCGCGAAAAACGCCACAAAGCCCAAATCGAGCAGGCCAGCATAGCCGACCACGATGTTCAGGCCCAGCGCCAACAACACATACAGCAGCGCCATGTCGGCAATACGCACCCAAGCATTGCCCACCGACTGCAGCAACAAGGGCAGCACCAACAGGGCAATCGCCCACACAAGATACGAAGAGGGTTTGGCTTTGTTCATGCGCGATCCGCCACACGTTCGCCCAGCAAGCCCGAGGGCCGCAAGGTCAGCATGATGATGAGCACCACAAACGCAAAAATATCTGCATAGTGGCTGCCCAGCACGCCGCCAGTCAGGTCACCGATGTAGCCCGAGGCAATCGACTCGATCAAGCCCAGCAAGATACCGCCCACCACCGCACCTGCCAAATTGCCGATGCCGCCAAAGACAGCTGCGGTGAATGCTTTCAAGCCCGGCAAAAAGCCCATGGCGTGTTGCACTGTGCCGTAGTTTGAGGCCCACATCACGCCGGCCAAGGCCGCCAGCACTGCGCCAATGATGAAAGTGGCCGAGATGATGGTGTCTGGGCGCACGCCCATCAATGTCGCCACGCGTGGGTTCTCGGCAGTGGCTCGCATGGCGCGTCCCAAGCGGGTGCCGTTGACCAACCACATCAGCAAAGCCAGCGAAATGGCGGTGACACCCAAGATCATGATTTGCGTGGGCGTGATGACCGCGCCACCAATGTCAATCGGGTCAGCAGGCAACAAGGTGGGGAAAGCTTTGTAGTTGGGCTTCCAAATGATCATGGCCAAGGTTTGCAACAAGATAGACATACCGATGGCCGTGATGAGGGGCGCCAACTTGGGCGCACCGCGCAAAGGACGGTAGGCAATTTTCTCGATGGCAAAGTTCAAAGCCGCAGCCACCCCACAAGCCACCACCAGCGACACCATCAGCATCAGCCAGCCTGGCATGCCGGGGACATGTTCTTGCAACAAGCCCACCACGGTCCAACTGGTGAGAGCACCCACCATCAAAACCTCGCCGTGGGCGAAATTGATGAGGTTGATGATGCCGTAAACCATGGTGTAGCCCAGAGCAACCAGCGCATACATGCTGCCCAGAACCAAGCCATTGATGATTTGTTGAAAAAAGATATCGATGGCAGATCTCCCAAGGGTGCCGGATTGTAGGTAAAAAAAAGCCCTCCACAAGGGGAGGGCTTCACCTAGGACGAAAGAAAATGTATCAGTCGCCGGCGTAGATGTCTACGTCTTTGGTTTCTTGGATGAACAAGGTACCAATGATGAAGGTCGCGCCAGCAATGATGATGGGGTACCACAAGCCGTTATACATATTGCCGGTTTGCGCCACGATCGCAAAGGCCGTGGTGGGCAACAGTCCACCAAACCAGCCGTTACCAATGTGGTAGGGCAAGGACATGGAGGTGTAACGGATACGGGTGGGGAACATTTCCACCAACATGGCGGCGATAGGGCCGTAGACCATGGTCACCAAAAGCACCAAGTAGGTCAAGATCGCAATGACAATGATGTTGTTGACTTTGGCTGGATCGGCTTTGGCGGGATAACCAGCCGCTTTCAATGCGGCGCTCAGGTTGGCAGAAATCACCGCATCTTTGCTTTTCTTCTCGTCTGACAGGTTTTTCAACGCGTCTTCAGCAGATTTCACGGCTTTTTCATTGACAGGTTCTGCCGCCTTGAGGTCAGCCAATTTCTTTTCAGCAACTTCTTTGGCAGCAGCCACGTCTTCCGGTGTGACGGTGGTCTTGATTTCCACATCGCCTACTTTGATCAGCGCGGGTGTGCCAGCAGGCGCAATTTCATTGGAATAGCTGACCGAATTGGCCGCCAATTTTTGTTTGGCAATGTCACAAGAGGAGGTGAACTTGGCTGTACCCGTGGGGTTGAACTGGAACGAACATTCCGCTGGATCGGCAATCACCACCACTTTGTTGGCTTGTTGTGCCGCGTGCAAGTCGGGGTTGGCGGCTTTGGTGAGCTGCTCAAACACCGGGAAGTAGGTGAGCACAGCCAGCAAACAGCCCAGCATGATGATGGGCTTGCGGCCAATTTTGTCTGACAGTGCGCCGAACACGATGAAGAAAGGCGTGCCGATGATCAAAGAGGCTGCCACAAACAAATTGGCGGTGGCGCCGTCCACTTTCAGGGCCTGGGTCAAGAAGAACAAGGCGTAGAACTGGCCGGTGTACCAGACCACGGCTTGGCCAGCGGTCAAACCGATCAAGGCCAAGATCACGATCTTGAGGTTTTTCCATTGACCGAATGATTCGGACAAAGGCGCTTTAGAGGTTTTGCCTTCGGCTTTCATTTTCACGAAAGCGGGTGACTCGTTCATGGACAAGCGGATGTAAACCGACACCGCCAACAAAGCGATAGAAACCAAGAAAGGAATGCGCCATCCCCATTCTTGGAAGGCGTCTTCACCAATGGCGGTGCGGGTACCCAAAATGACCAGCAAGGACAAGAACAGACCCAAGGTGGCAGTGGTTTGAATCCAAGCGGTATAGGCACCACGCTTGCCGTGCGGCGCGTGTTCCGCAACGTAGGTGGCAGCACCACCGTACTCACCACCCAAGGCCAAACCTTGCAACAAACGCAAGGCAATCAGGATGACAGGCGCCGCCACACCGATGCTGGCATAGCCTGGCAACACACCCACGATAAAGGTCGACAAACCCATGATCAGGATGGTGACCAAGAAAGTGTATTTGCGACCGATCATGTCTCCCAAGCGGCCAAAGAAAATGGCGCCAAAGGGTCGCACAATGAAACCGGCGGCAAAAGCCAGCAGTGCAAAAATGAAGGCCGAGCCAGCGTCCAAGCCACTGAAAAACTGCTTGGCGATGATGGCGGCCAAAGAGCCGTACAGGTAGAAGTCGTACCACTCGAAGACGGTGCCGAGTGAGGACGCAAAAATAACTTTCTTCTCTTCCGACGACATTGGTCGGTCTTCATGAACGATGGCCATGGGGTCTCCTAGGGTTTATAGGGCCCAGTGATTGGACCGTCTCGCATTGTGGTGAAGTGTGCTTGCCGTGGACTGACTTCAAGCTGAACTCATGCTGACAACCCTAGGGCAAACCCTGTGACTTGGTGTCGTTATGTGAAATACGCTCGCCCAGCCGTGCCCAGACACGGTGCTGCGCTTGGGCACTGGCGTATGACCAGCAGGCAATTTCGTCCAAGGTACGCAAACAACCGACGCATTCACCTGTGCTGTCGTTCATGGTGCAAATCGACATGCATGGCGACAAGGGATGTTCATCAGAAGGGGTTTGTTGCACCGACAACCAACGCTCGCGCAAGACATGCCAAGGGGTTGCAGACAGGTTCATCTCAATTCGCCTGCACGTCCATGCGCAACAAGGGTGCACCTTCGCTGACCTGATCGCCCGGCGCAAACAACAATTCAGCCACGGTGCCATCGGCGGGGGCGGCCACGGTGTGTTCCATCTTCATGGCCTCCATCACCGCCAAGGCTTGACCCGCTTTCACCTGGTCGCCCACTTGCACCGCAAACGACAGCAATTTGCCCGGCATGGGCGCAGTCAAGTTACCACCGGCAGCGGTATTTTGGGCGGCATGGGCCAAGGGGTCGATCAGATTCAAACTGCAAGACCCCATGTCTGTGAACACATGAAGCATGGCTTGCAGGGCATACACATGCGCATGCCAGCGGTGCGGGCCCCACTGAACCAGCAGGCCCTTCTCCTGCTCTACATACTGGAAGGGGTAAGACTGTTCGCCCACCTGCAACACATCCGCACCACGGGTGTGACGGGTTAATTGGGCTTGCAAAGGCAACTCCCCTTGTGACAAGGACCAATGGCGCTGACTCACGCCCTGCACCAACCAACCATCGGTTCGCGCCCAAGGATCAAGCCACGCAGAGGTGCTGGCATGTTCACTCGCCAAAATATGTGCCACCACAGACGCCACCGCCCTGGGCACGGGCAAGGGCTGTTGGTGAAACAGCACGGCTTTGTCGCGCTCAATCAGTGCGGTGTCCAACTGGGCTGTGGCGAACGATGGGCTACGCACCAATTGCCGTAAAAAAGCCACGTTGTTTGCGACACCGACGATGTGCAACTCGGACAGTGCTTGGTCGAGTCGCGCCAAGGCCAGCGCACGGGTCTCACCGTGCACGATCAGCTTGGCGATCATGGAGTCGTAATGCGGGCTGATGTCGTCACCTTCGCGCACACCGCTGTCCCAGCGCACCGCACCCACCGCAAAAGCTTGCGCCACAGGCGTGCGCATCACATGCAAATGGCCAGTCGCTGGCAGGAAATCGTTGTCGGGGGTTTCCGCACAAATCCGCGCCTCGATGGCGTGTCCTTGCACCCGCACCTGGTCTTGCGTGAGCGGCAGCGGTTCGCCTGCGGCGATGCGCAACTGCCATTCCACCAAGTCCAAGCCTGTCACGGCCTCGGTGACCGGGTGCTCGACCTGCAAGCGGGTGTTCATTTCCATGAAGAAAAAATCCATGCCGCGCTCGGATTGCTCGACGATGAACTCCACCGTGCCCGCCCCAACGTAATTGACCGCCTGAGCCGCAGCCACCGCAGCCGCACCCATGCGCTCGCGCAGTTCGGGCGTCAGGCCTGGTGCAGGCGACTCTTCCAGCACTTTTTGATGGCGGCGTTGCACCGAGCAATCGCGCTCGTGCAAATGGATGATGTGGCCGTGGCTGTCGCCAAACACCTGAATTTCGATGTGGCGTGGGCGTTGCACATATTTCTCAATCAGCACCGCCTCATCGCCAAAACTGCTGCGCGCTTCGCGCTGGCAAGACGCCAAAGCCTCGGCAAAATCTTCAGCACGCGCAACGATGCGCATGCCCTTGCCGCCGCCGCCTGCACTGGCCTTGATCAGCACCGGAAAGCCCATTCGCTGAGCCTCTTGCGCCAGCAGCGCAGGGTCTTGGTCGGCACCGTGGTAGCCGGGCACCAAAGGCACGCCCGCCTTGTCCATCAGTTGTTTGGAAGCCGCTTTGAGGCCCATGGCCTTGATGGCGGCAGAGGACGGGCCGATAAAGACCACGCCAGCTTGCATGCAGGCGTTGGCAAAGTCCGCGTTTTCGCTCAAAAAACCGTAGCCGGGATGAATCGCCTGAGCGCCGGTTTGCAAGGCGGCTTGCAAAATCCGTTGCCATTGCAAATAGCTGTCACGCGGGGCGTTGCCGCCGATATGCACCGCCTCGTCGCAGGCCTGGACATGGGCCGATTGGGCATCGGCATCCGAGTACACGGCCACGGTGCGAATGCCCAGGCGACGCGCGGTGGACGCCACACGGCAAGCGATTTCGCCACGGTTGGCAATCAGGATTTTGGAAAACATGGGCTCAGTAACGCTTGGCCACTTCTTCCAACATCACCTCGGTGGCGCCGCCACCGATGGCCAGCACGCGGGCATCGCGCCACAGGCGCTCGATGGGCGCTTCGCGCATATAGCCCATGCCGCCCCAAAACTGCTGGCAACCGCCCACCACCTCGTTGACCAATTCGCCCGTGAGCGACTTGAGCATGGACACCTCTTGCACGATGTCGTGCTCTTGGGTGACCGACCAGGCGCAGTGGTACATGAACTGGCGTGCAGCGCGTGTTTTGGCGTCCAGCATGGCGATGCGCTGGCGGATGTTTTGCATGTCCCACAAGGCCTTGCCAAAGGCTTGGCGTTGACGAACATAGTCCAAGGTCAGGCGCAGCGCTTGTTGGCAATGCCCCACCGCCATCGCCGCCAGCGCGATGCGCTCGGTTTGCAGGTTTTTCATAAGGGCGTAAAAGCCCTTGTCTTGCTCGCCCAACAAGGCCTCGGGACCTAAGCGCACGTTGTCGAGCACCAACTCGGCGGTGTCCGAGCACAGCCAGCCGGTTTTGTCCAAGGAGCGGCCCACGCTGAAACCGGGCGTGCCTTTTTCCACGATGAACATGGACATTTGGTGCTTGCCTTCACCGGTTTTGGCCGCCACAAAGTAAAGGTTGGCATGCACGCCATTGGTGATGAACATTTTGGTGCCGTTGAGCACCCAGCCGTCGCCATCGCGCTTGGCGGTACTTCTCATCCCCGACAAATCGGAACCCGCGCCGGGTTCGGTCATGGCCACCGCGCAAATCGTGTCGCCGGCGATGATGCTGGGCATGTACTTGGCCTTTTGCGCGGCAGTCCCTGCATGGTGCAAATGCGGACTGGCCATGTCGGTGTGCACCAGCACACTGACGATGAAGCCGGCAAACGTGGACTGCGACAAAGCTTCGGCAAACACCAGATTGGTCAAGGCATCGGCCTCGGCGCCGCCGTGTTCGCTCTCGTACATCAGCCCAAAAAATCCCGCTTGACCCATTTTGTGCAACACCTCGCGCGGCACTTTGCCGGCTTTTTCCCATTCCATGCCAAAAGGCTCAACTTCGCGCTCGAGAAAGCGCTGCATTTGGTCGCGCAGGGTTTGGTGTTCAGGCAGGTGGTAAATGTGGTTCATGGTTTTCAGGTTTCAAACAATCACATGCGGAACACGCCAAAGCGTGTCTCGGGAATGGGCGCGTTCAACGCCGCGGACAAGCCCAAGGCCAGTACGCGGCGGGTGTCGGCCGGGTCAATCACGCCATCGTCCCACAAGCGGGCGCTGGCGTAATACGGGTGGGATTGGTGGGCGAACTGGTCCAGCAAAGGCTGTTTGAACGCCGCTTCTTCTTCGGCACTCCAGTGACCGCCTTTGGCCTCGATGCCATCACGGCGCACCGTGGCCAAGACGCTGGCGGCTTGCTCGCCACCCATCACACAAATGCGGGCGTTGGGCCACATCCATAAAAAGCGGGGATTGAAAGCGCGGCCACACATGCCGTAGTTGCCCGCGCCGTAGCTGCCGCCAATGATGAAGGTGAACTTGGGCACCTGAGCCGTGGCCACAGCGGTGACCATCTTGGCGCCGTGGCGGGCAATGCCCTCGTTTTCATACTTGCGCCCCACCATGAAGCCGGTGATGTTTTGCAAAAACACCAAGGGAATTTTGCGCTGGCAACACAGCTCGATGAAGTGCGCGCCTTTTTGCGCCGACTCGGAAAACAACACGCCGTTGTTGGCCACGATGCCCACGGGCATGCCCTCGACATGGGCAAAGCCACACACCAAGGTGCTGCCAAAACGCGCTTTGAATTCGTGAAATTCCGAGCCATCCACGATGCGGGCAATGATTTCGCGCACGTCGTAGGGCTTTTTGGTGTCGGTGGGAATCACGCCGTGCAGCTCTTGCACGTCATACAAAGGGGGCCGAGCTTCTCGCACCGCCAGTTGAATCTCCTTGCGGTGGTTCAGGCGCGCCACCGCTTCCCGCGCCAAAGCAATGGCGTGGGCGTCGTTGTCGGCCAGGTGGTCGGCCACGCCCGACAAACGGGTGTGCACATCGCCGCCGCCCAGGTCTTCGGCCGAGACGATTTCGCCAATGGCGGCCTTCACCAAGGGCGGCCCACCCAAGAAGATGGTGCCTTGGTTTTTCACGATGATGGTTTCGTCGCTCATGGCAGGTACATAAGCGCCACCGGCGGTGCAACTGCCCATGACCACCGCGATTTGCGCAATGCCTTGGGCGCTCATATTGGCTTGGTTGTAGAAGATGCGGCCAAAGTGCTCTTTGTCGGGGAAGACATCGTCTTGGTTGGGCAAATTCGCGCCGCCCGAGTCCACCAGGTAAATGCAGGGCAGGTGGTTTTGCTGTGCCACCTCTTGGGCGCGCAAATGTTTTTTCACCGTCATCGGGTAGTAGGTGCCGCCCTTGACCGTGGCGTCGTTGCACACCACCAGGCAGTCCACGCCGCTGACCCGGCCAATGCCCGCAATCACCCCCGCGCAAGGGGCGTCGCCCTTGTACATGCCATGCGCCGCAAGCGGACTGAGTTCTAAAAACGGGGTGCCAGGGTCCAGCAACAAGGCCACACGTTCGCGCGGTGGCAATTTGCCACGGGCGAGCTGCTTGGCGCGGGCCGCTTCGCCGCCGCCCATGGCGCTGGCCTGCAACTGTTGTCGCAAATCGTCGACCAGTGCCTGCATGGCTTGGGTATTCGCCAAAAACGAGGCAGATCGGAGGGAGAGTTGGCTGGCCAGAACGCTCATGCTTGTAGCGGTTGTGCGAGTGAGGAAAGACTGTAAATGTAGTTGACGTTGACGTAAGCGTCAATTCATTCACCACCAACCATAAAGCGTACTTTCAGCGTAAATACAAATGAAGAACGCGCGCTAAGTCGTTAAAAAACATCAATATAATTTTTTTAGGTTAATATTCTTCAGATAATTGCGTTATATTTGTTTACAAATAAAAAGTTAGTAGTAACAATTGTGTCGTATTTTCCAATTTTCACAACCAAGGAGCTTTCATGCAACAAACTGTCATCAACCCCAAAAACAAAAAACAAGGTGGCTACACCTTGGTCGAACTGGCCATCGCCGTAGCCATCCTGGCCGTGCTCATCGTCGCCGGCTTGAGCGGTGTCCAAGGCATTCTGACCTCAGGCAAGGTCAATGACCAAATCAAGGTTGCAGCCAAGTTGGGTGCCAAACTCAGTTCAAACTTCAGTGCTAGCAGCACCTCAGGTATTACTTTGGCAACCGTGGCGAACTTGGGTGGGTGGGAAACCTCCAAAATCACTGGAACAGGTGCAACGATGGCCATCAAATCGTCGTTCAATTCGGGTGAATTCATTGTGACCAATCCTGCTGCCATTGGAAGCTTGGCTCAAAATTCTGGTTTCATTTACACCATCTCTGGTGTCCCCAGCGCCGCTTGTCCCGATCTGGCCAATGGACTCAGTGCCTTGGTTTTTGCTATTTCCGTTCAAACGCCACTTGCTACTCCAGCTGCGGTAACGACTTGGCCTACAACCAACCTTGTCAAAGCCCAGGACACCACCGCAGTGGTCCCTGCAACCTTGGCAACCGCCTGTACAGCCAACACTTCAAGCGACTTTGTGATCGCCCTCAAACCTTGAGCCTGACACCCATGCGCGTTCATTCTTCTTGGCGCCGCTGGCTGTGGCTCGCCGCCCTGGTTGGCCAAGCGGCGGTGCATGCAGAGCCTCGCATGGGTGTGGCGTCTTCCCCGCCTGCAACGTCTGAAGCCCGCGCCACCCCCATGGGGTGGTCGGTGCCCAATATCAATGTCGCCAACCTGCCCGCCTCACCCAATGCACCTGCCAGCGATGCGGCGGGTAACGTGTGGTTGCAGTTTGTCAATGTCGACATTGCCACCGTGGCGCGCAGCATTGGCCACATGACCGGCCGTCAGGTCTTGGTGGACACGCGGGTCGAGGGTCGCATGACCCTGCAAAGTACGCAGGCCGTGTCGCCTGCGGTGGCTTGGGACCTGTTCAGCCAAGCCTTGAAAAACCAAAAACTCGGCATGAGCTTGTCGCAAGGCATCTACACCATCTCACCACAAGGGGCACAGGCCTCGCCAGTGGCCAGCGACGCGGCGTCTCAGGGTGTGAAGTCTCGGCAAGACCAGGTCAGTGAACGCAACCAAAAAGCCACGGCAGGCCAAGCCCTAAACGACGAATTTGAAATTGGCGTGGAATGGGCCAAGACCCCCAAACCCAATCTCCCCAACCCCAATGGTGGCCTGAGCCAAGCGCGCTTGGCACCGATGGACGAACCCAGCGCCACTTGGACCCTTTTGACCCAGGACAAAACGCTTTACCACTGCCTGAGTCGCTGGTCCCAAGCGGCGAATTGGCAACTGATTTGGGATGCAGATCGCGACTTCCCCATCCAGGCGCAAATCAGCATTGAGGGCAATTTCACCTCGGCAATTCAGTTGGTGATGAATGCCTTGGCCAGCACCGACTACCCCTTGCAAGCCGTCATGAACGACAACACCCGAGTCATCAGCATCATCCGCCACCAAGACCCCTATGCCAGGTAAATCTGCCATGAAAAACACCCCTCGCCTGATGTCCACGTTTTGCAGCTTTTTCGTCGCTCTGTTGTTGCAAGCCTGTGCAACCTCTGTGTTTGAGCGCTCGATAGCCCATGACCAAAATGACATTGGTACACGGGCTGAAAAAGCCAACAGCCTGTTGCGCGCCTACCCGGGGCCGACCTCGACCGTGGTCAACAGCCAAGCACCTCGCTTTACCAAACACTCCATTCCGCTGGACCGCAGTGAAATGCTGCCCAACCATATTGCTTCGGTGACTTTGCGCATTCCGGGGCAGCACAACATCAAAACCATTGCCGCCATCATCGAGCGTGCCATCGATATACCGGTGCATGTGAGCGCCGACGCGATGATGCCCTCTTCGATGTTTGTACCTATAGGCATGGCGCAGGTGGCACCAACGGCGGCGGCCCCAGCCGCCAACACGCCAGGTGCGCCTCCCAGTGACAAATCTATTTTGGACAGTGTGCAACGTGCGGGTGGCAGTCGCTTGAATTTCAACAGCGACGCCAACATGCAAAACGACATCGAGCTCAATTACTCGGGCAGCTTGGCAGGCTTGCTCAACCAAGTGGCTTTGCGCTCGGATTTGCGCTGGTCGTACGACGCCGGTCGCATCCAGTTTTACCGCATGGTGTCACGCAGCATCACCATCAACACCTTGCCTGGTGGCTTGAAGTTGGCCTCTAGCCTGAGCTTGACCTCTACCGGTGGAGGCACCTCCAGCTCCAGCACGGCCAGCGACATCAACATCTGGACAGGCATAGAGAAAAACCTGGCCAACATGGTGTCGGTCAGCGGCAAAATTTCCACCGACCCCAACACAGGCACGGTGACTGTCAGAGATGCCTACCGCAATGTCGAAGCGATCGAAGCCTATCTTCAGGTGTTGAACCAAACCTTGTTGCGTCAGGTCTCTATGACGGTCGAGGTGCTACAGGTGAATTTGAACAAGGAGTTTCAGTCTGGAATTGACTGGAACATTGTGGCCGGCAATTTGCAAATCAAAGGCCCTACACCTGTGAGCAGTTCGACCGCAGCCGCCAGCATTGGTTTTGTGGTGACCAACAGCGCTGGGCGCAGCAACCAGTTGGTGATTCAGGCCTTGGAGAAATTTGGTCGGGTCAGTTCGGCTTACTCCACCGTGGTCACCACACTCAACAGACAACCGGTGCCTGTGGGCAAGCAAACCACGCAAAGCTATTTGAAATCCGTCACACCCACGGTCTTGACCTCAACCAATGGATCGACCTCGTATGGCTTGTCGACACTGACCCCGGGCGAGATCACCACGGGCTTCACCATCACCTTGCTGCCCATTTTGTTGGACTCCAACAATGTACTGGTGGAGTGCGGCCTGTCCCTGAGTTCGCTCACCTCGCTAACGGCATTCAATTCAGGTACCGGTGCCAATTTGCAAACCGTTCAACAACCCAGCATCGACAACTTCGGCGTGATGCAACGCTTGGTGGCCAAGTCCAACGAAACCATTGTGCTCAGTGGCTTTGATGCCGAGTTGTTAAATAACCAACAGGTCGATCCACTGATCCAAAAATTGCCAGGTTCCCGCAGCGGCTCCAAAAGTCGCACCACCACCTTGGTATTGATCACCCCCCGTTTGTTGGATTTGTGATGCCATGAACCAGAGCGCTTTGTGGGTCAAATTTGAACAGTACCGCTTTGTATTGGGCATGGAGTGGCGCTTATTGACCCCAGACCAAAAACTGGCCAGATCCACACTGACCGCGATTCAGCGACAAGGCATGTACTGGTATGCCTCTAGCGGTTTGCAAGACTTTATTGGCGTCTGCAGCGCGATTCCCCAATCTAAACAGCCCATGTACTCCGCCGCCTTGCACCTGGCCACGGAATGGAGCAATGGCGGTTTGGAATTGTTCGCCTTTGGCATGGGCAACCAACAGGTGGCCGTGATTGGTCTGAACGAGCGCCGCCCCGTGCCGGGGTTTGACTTCATAGGCACATTGACCGAGGCCGAAGCCTTGGTGCAAGAGTTTGAGGCCATTCACCAGGACCAGCCAATTCGCCACGTGGGCGACCTGGGCATTTTGGCCAACGAAGAGCAACTCAATGCACACACCGTCTTTGACCAACCCAACAACGATTCCAAGCTGAAACGGCTGCCCAGTTTAAAAGCCTTGATCAGTGTGTTGGGCGTGGTGGTGCTGTTGTTTAGTGCAGGCGGTGGTTTTTACTACTGGCAACTGCAAGAACGCGAGAACATGCTCAGTCAAATGGCTGCTCCTTCGCCCTCAGACCCCAACCCCGGCTACAACCAGCAGGTGCTGCAAAGCATCAAAACCATTCACCTGCAGGGCCAGTCCTTGTATGCGCAGTGGTTACAAATTGCCCAAACCATGCCAATGTCCAACCAAGGCTGGGTATTGAACCAGTTTGATTGCAAAGGCAACCAGTGCACCGCTGGCTGGCGTCGCCTGTATGGCAGTGTGGACGACTTCTATGACCACTTGCCCCCAGGAAGCCAAAGCACACAGCACCTGCCCGCTGACAAAGACGTGCTCAAACACCGCTTAGAAACCCTGCACGAAGCCCGCGTAGAGCTGACTGACCAAGGCTTCAAGACACTGTCTGACTTGCCAGCAAACGCCGTGGGGTTTCGCCACGTGTCCACCTGGTTACAAGACTTGAGCCTGATTGGTGCGCGCAATGTGAATGCCGAAAAAGCACAACTGTGGACCAACAACTTAGACGCCGCAGTGATCAAGCAACCTTTGTTCAAAGGCACTTGGTCGGCCGAGATACCGCTGGGTCTGGCCAGCAGTTTACAAATTCCCCCCTTTGCCACTGTGACCCAAATGCAAAGCAATTTGGGCAGCACCTATCAGTTGACTGGAGACTACTATGTTCATCCCGATTAAACATGGGCATATTGTTCTATCGCTGGGATTGCTATGGCAGGTGGGCGTACATGCTGAAAAAACACCGCAACAACCCATGACTTTGGGCGACTTGATCGTGTCTGCCAAGCAGCAGCACGTGAGCAGTTTGCGCATGATGGCCCCTTCTGGCATGTCTCAAACACCTGCCAACCTCAACGCCAATGTCGACGCGATGAGCAATCCAAACAACCCTGTGCTGTGGTCGCTGACAGGCGTGAACCACCAACTGGTGGCCGAGGTGATTTACAACCAACAAGTGCATGTCTTGCGCTTGCACGAAGGTGATCGCACCGTTGGTCCTTGGGTGATAGAGCGTTATGGCAACAATGGTTTGCAACTGGTGATGGCCAAAAACAAAAAAATCAGCCTGTACCTGCGCCCACCTGCCGCAGGCATGACTCTGGACCGTTACGCTTACGACATCCCCACCGCTGGCAACACCAACCTATCTGGCTTGGGGTTACCAAGGCCTGGCAATCTGGCAAGCAACTCGGCACAAAACCTGGGTGCCATCATGCCGCCCAATGTCTTGTCTCAAAACGCCAACTTCAGCTCACCCGTCGACCTGCTCCGATCGACCACTGGCAATCCAGGACAGGCCGGGAAATAGCCATGAGAGCAGCAGCCAATCCCGCATCAACCACGACGACCCAAATGGGCAGTGAGCCCCAGTCGGTCAAACGGATGCATGTGGATGATTACTTTCAAATTCCCAATTTCAGCAACGTGCTATCGCATGGCCCCAAGCCCGTCTTAAGCATTGCCAGCAACCAGTTGAACCAAATGGTGGCCTTGGGTGTCGAGCCTCAGCGGTTCATCATCATGTGTCTGGCCAGTGAATACCGCAGCACGGGTTGGTTCAATTTGATTGAACAGGGTAAGCGTCTGAATCTGAAATTCGAAGGCGCATTCACCTGCACACCTGAAATTTTGCAAACACTGCTTAACGAGCATGTGAATGCCAAAGACGCCCTCAGCGCCCAAAAAATCTTGGATATGGAACGTGAAACCATGTCCAAAATCATCCAAAACTCAGCACCACTGGGTTGGCTCAATGGTGTGATTGCCCATTGTTTGCAACTGGGCAGCAGCGATATTCACTTTGAGGTTCGGGGCGACCAGGCTGCACTGCGCGTGCGCCGAGATGGTCTGATGCGTCTGGTCAAACAACTGCCTGCACGCATGGTCATCAGCGGTATATCGGCAGGCTATACCGTGCTGTCGCAAGAAGGCTCCAGCTCGGAAGTGGCCTTCAATGCAGGCTTGCCACAGTCGGCCATGATCCCCTTGGAGGTGCGCGGGCAAAAATTGCAACTGCGCTACCAAAGCCATCCCAGCGTGGGCGGCTTTGATGTAACGATTCGCATTTTGCGCACAGGCAAATCCAGCCACGCGGAGATGCCTCAAATTGAAAAACTGGGCTACACCCCTTGGCAAATTGAGCAACTGCACGAAGCCACCCAATCGGCCTGGGGCGGTGTCTTTATTGCGGGCATCACCGGTTCCGGCAAAACCACCACACTCACCGCCTTGCTGTCAAAACTGGCGGCGCAAGGCCAACGCAAAATCATTTCGATAGAAGACCCCGTGGAATACCAGGTGCCGGGGGTGTCTCACTTTTCCATTCAACGCCAAGCCAAGGGCAGTACCCACAACCCGTTTGAAGCGGCGATGATGGCTTTTTTGCGCATGGACCCCGATGTAGGTATGTTTGGTGAAATCCGCGAACGACTGTCAGGGCAGATGGCGCATGCAGCGATTCAAACGGGCCACAAACTGCTGACCACGGTGCATGCCACCTCGGCTTTGGGCATCGTGGCCAGGCTCACCTCGCAGCACATTGGCTTGCTGCGAGAGGATGTGTGCAGTGCTGAGTTTTTGTCCTTGTTGGTCTATCAGGTGCTCATCCCCCTCAATTGTATGCATTGCCAGGTACCTGCAATTTCTGCTTTGCCCATAGCCACCTTGGTGGAGTATGAAAAATACTTTCAATTGGATGTGGCCAAAATGCGCTGTGCCAGCGATGCGGGCTGCGAACACTGCCAAGTGGCAGGGCTGGAAGCCATGCCCAATGCGCATTCAGGTGTCCGCGGGGTCAAGGTATGTGCAGAAGTCCTTCCCTTGGACAACACCTTACTGACCCTGCTACACCAAGGCAATGACTTGGGCGCGCGCAACCATTGGCTGAGTTTGCGCCGATCGGGTTTTGACCAAGAGGACATGTTGGGCAAAGAAGCTTGGGGACACGCTTTGTTTGACATGTCGCAAGGTCGTTTGGACCCCTATCACTTTGAGCGCACCTTTGGCTCGCCCTCCATCATTGCCCGAACCAGGCAACTGACTACGCCAGGACTTGCATGATGAAAGACATGGTGATGGCGATTCCGGTGTGGTGGGCGAGACGCGAGTTGCACCAGCGTCGCGCCGACTTTTACTACGACCTGGCCTCCACATTGAAGGACCGGGTACCGCTGTTCACCACGGTGCGCAAACTTGAATCCAGGGCCAGACAACGCACACCGCTGACAGCACCCATGTACATGAGCATGCTCAAAGGGCTGGAGAACGGGTCTTTGTCGGACGCGCTCAAAGGCATCGCCTCGGACGTGGAACTCACCATGATTGACGCCACCCAGGCGGCAGGTGACAACACCATGGCCGATGGACTGATGTTCTTGTCTGAAACCGTGATCAAAACCGATGCCATGGTGGCGACCATGCGCAAAGCGGTGATTTACCCCATCATGTTGCTGCTGATGTTTGCATCCTTGCTCACTGGCTTTTCTTTGAACGCCGTGCCCATCTTGACGCAAATTTCCCCCCCTACCCAGTGGCCCCCCATGGGCAGGGCTTTGTACATCGTTTCGCAGTTCATCACCCATTACGGCGTTTATTTGGGTGTGTTCGCGGTGGCAGCCTTTGCCGCATTTTTCTACAGCCTGCCGCGCTGGACTGGTCGCATTCGCAAACGCTTTGACCAATGGCTGCCCATGAATTTGTACCGCGATTACGCCAGTTCCATGCTGATGATTTCGCTGGCCTCGCTGATGCGTTCGGGCATTTCGTTGCGCTCTTCATTGGAGCGAAGCTACAAAAACAGTTCTACCTGGAGCAAATGGCATATCCGCCAAATCCTCATCAACCTGGCCAAGCCCAGCAACGGCACCTTTGGCAAAGCCTTTTCCACAGGCATGTTTGACCAAGAGATGGAAGACCGGATCCAAGACGCTTCCGAGCGCAGCAACCCGATTGAGGCTTTCATTTATATCGGTACTGGCTCCATCGACCGCATGATTGTGCGCATCGACAAGCGTGCCAAACAGTTGAACTCGGTCTTGATGGTGGTTTGCGGTGTGATGTTGGCCGCCATGATGCTGGGCTTTTTGTCGACCACCATGTCCTTGCAAGCAGGTTTGCGCAACCCTACCCAAATGTTATCCAAATGAACCGCACCCACAGCTTTCATTCCACGCAACGGGGCTATACCTTGCTGGAAGTATCACTGTTCATGGGTTTGGCCTTGACCTTGTCTATCGGGTATTTGAAGAACCAAGTCTCTGAGAACCAATACAGCATCGCTGTTACTCAGGCAGGCTTTTACAAGTCAGTCAATGATGCTGTATCGAAATACATGATCAACTATTACGTCAGTTTGAAAGACATTCCTGGACAGTGCTCTAGGGTTTTGCTGATGACTGGCGCAACACCCCCTCCGATGACACCCAGCACCAACTGCCAATTCATCGGGGGAGCCCCCAGCTCTCCAGCGAATGCACTGCAACCCACTTTGATTGAATTGCAAAACCTGTCTTTGCTTGACAGGAATTTCAATAACCGTTTGTTGTTTCCTACAGATCTTGTGGCTGTCAATGCGTCAGGTGTAAAGCCTGCTGGCACCTATGGTGTGCGTATACAGCGCTGGTGTAACAGCATCCAAATGACCGATGCAACGACCTGCGGAGCCGTTGCGACTCAGTTGCGCAGCTTGGTTTTCAATACACAACCATTTGTCATGACTGGGGGTGGTAGCTATTTGTCGATGTCTAGATTTGAATTCATGAGAGCTGCTTTGACGGCCATGGGCAGCAATGGCTATGCAAGTCCGGGCACCAACAACGACCTTAATCTCTTCACACTAACCGGAACAGCTACCAGCAGTCCTATATCCAGTTTCAACGCCAGTGGCGTTTCAGGCATATTGGCTATTCAAAATACGTCTGACGTCACTTGCCTTAATTTGTGAGCTATTCATATGCGCGCCAGCCACCTTCAGAATTCTTATTTGCCTCATGCCTCCCTTGGATGCCTCGATTCACGCCGCGACCAACGGGGCTTCACGATGCTGGAAATTGCCTTGACCATGGTCTTGGCAGGCATCGTCGCTGTGTCTTATCTTTATATTCAAACCAACGACACGCAAACGAATTTATCCAAAGCACAAGCCGGCTATTACATGACAGTCAATGATGCAGTAGGCCGGTACATGCTTCGTTATTACGATGGATTGAGCGGCATACGTGGCCAGTGTTCCACTGTTCCATTGAAAGATGGTGCTACAGCCTCTGGAACGAGTTTGCCATGTGCTTTCGCCACTTCGGTTGTCTCGGGGCCGGCAGCACCAGCGAATGCTTACCAGCCAACTTTGCAAAACCTCAAAGCCTTGGGCATGTTGGACGCCAACTTTGCAGATCGGTTTTTATTCAGTACCGATAAAACTGTCCGAAATAGAGCGGGCGGTGTGGCTCCCAGCACTTATTTTGTCAATATTCAACGCTGGTGTAACAACGTTCAGGTGGTTGATGAAACGATATGTCTAACGCCAACTTTCAAAAGCTTGGTTTTTAACTCGCAGCCGTTTTCTAGAAGTACCGCTGGCAGTTTCAAGATGACGCGTGATGAAAAGTTAAGTACTGCGTTGTCGGAAATTGGCAGCGACGGCCTGATGTCTCTTGAAAGCACGGTGGACACCTCCGGCAATTTGTTCAGCGTGGGCAAGCAAACTTTTTTAGCCAATCCGATTGTCAATGCAGCCAACAAGGGTATTCCAGGCATTTTGGCCATTCAAAACTCTGCAGCCATTCAATGCAGCGCGCAATGAAAGCGACCATGAACACCTCGACAGAAACCCCTCATTTGAATCCACCAACCGCAACCCCCACCAGACAAGGTTTGCATTTTTCACCTGAAGATTTGAGCCAACTCCTGCCGCTGGGGTATTGCATTCGGCTGCAGTTTCGACAAGCTTGGCTGCGTATAGATTCCCACGCCTTGGCACAACACCCTGTGTCGCAAAGCGAATTTCTGGTGATGCTGCCACAAGCGATGGAACACCCACCGCATGGACTGGCACGAACCCCCTTGCTGGACCACAGCAAACTGCTGATCTTGCGGGTGGAAGACTGGGAGTTGCTACCAATACCTGGCGGACAAGGCACTGAAAACCTTTTGCGGTGCGCCATCTTGGGCAGCTTCAACAAAGACGTTCAAGACGAGCAAGCCCCTTGGGGATTCACCAGCCAAATCAGTTTGAACATGGACGCTCACGCGTTCAAAGCCTGCGCACCTTCCCCTCTTGTATTGCAGGGTTTGGTCAATGGCACCCTGCGTCCCTACGGTTTGTTGGAATTCGGCATGCTCCGCTACAACGAACAAATTGATTGGCGTAAGCACGCCATTTCCACACGCATAGGCATGTATGACATGGTGGGCAAACGCTCGGCGATGCTTGGCAAAACCCGGCTGGGGAAATCCAATATTGTGAAATTGATTGCCCAAGGCTTGTTGGACTACACCCAACAAACACAAAACGTCGGCCAATTGCTGTTTGATGTCAGCGGTGAATACTCCAATACCAACCCCAGCCATGGGGAAATCACACTGGCCTCTCACAACAAAGAGCGTTGCAAGTCGTATTTTCTAACTGCACGTCAGGGCAACAAAGACGGGCACTTGCTGCGGTTTAATTTTTACCAAACACCCACACAAGCCCTGGAAGTGATGCAGGAACTGCTGCCACCCCAGGTGGTGGAATTGCCCATGGTGCGCAGTTTTTTGACCTGCCGCTTGTCCGACATGCTGTTCGGTGAACATGACACTGAGACCAGCAAGCACAAGCAATTGCGCAAGGTGATGTTGTTCTGGGCGGTGCTGGACGCCGCTGGTTTCCCTTATGACGCCGAGCGCACCAAAGTTTGGTTGATGGACTTGGGCTTTGCCGCACCTTTCAACCCCAGTTTTTCTGCCAATTTACGCCAAGCCGCTTACCAGGCCATTCACAACACCCCGGCGGCGGCAGTGCCCAGCACCATGCCTGCCTTGCTGTATGAAATCAACACGGTCGCGCGCTTTCGACAAATCTATGCCAACGACCCCAATTTGATGGTGCAAGGCCGACCCTTGTTTGACAGCGAGGAGGTGATATTGATGAACTTCTTGTGTGGCGAAGAAGGTGGCAACAATTCCCAAGGCCCTTCACAGCTGCGCTCTTGCTTGCCCTATCACAGTCCCATCGCAGAAGACTTCATCCATCAAATTTTGAACTCCTTGAACCAAGGCCGTACCGTCATCATTGACTTGAGCAATGCCGTCGAACGTGTGGTTCAGTTCTTTGCGCAAAAACTGTGCTTGGCCATTTTTGCCGAGCAAGAGCACAAATTCAATCAAAATGCGTTGAAGGGTCGTTATGTGCAAATTTACTTTGAAGAGGCACACACCATCTTTCCCATGCAAGACACCTTGATGACCAATGTGTACGCACGATTTGCCAAGGAGGGGGCCAAGTTTCACATCGGTATTGCCTATGCCACACAGTCCCCTAGCACCATCAACCCCGACTTGCTGGCACAAACCGAGAATTTTTTCATTGGCCATTTGTCCAGCCAAAAGGAAGTGGACTGTTTGTGTGAAATGCAGGTGGCGTTTCAAGGTTGTGAAAACGCCATTCGTTTCAACCGAACACCAGGGTTGATCTTGATGTTGACCCAGTCACACCGTTATGTGGTGCCCATGCAGGCCCATTTGTACGATGGTCGATCATTGATGCTGAACTGAATAGCAAGCCACCGTCAGCCCCTGCGCCAGGGGGCCGACGGTATGGATTGACTGTCAGACCAATTCGAGGGCCATGGCCGTGCCTTCGCCACCGCCAATGCACAAGGTGGCCAAGCCTTTTTTCAAGCCTTTGGCTTGCAAGGCATGAATCAAAGTGACGATGATGCGTGCACCCGACGCGCCAATGGGGTGACCCAAGGCACAGGCGCCACCGTTGATATTGACAATCTCGTGGGGCACTTTGAGCTCGTGCATCAGTGCCATGGGCACCACGGCAAACGCTTCATTGACCTCCCACAAGTCCACATCGCCCACCTGCCAGCCAGCGCGCGCTAAGGCTTGCTGCGTGGCACCCACTGGCGCGGTGGTGAACCACTCGGGCTCTTGTGCAAAAGTGGCATGCCCAGCGATGCGGGCCAAAGGTGTGCAACCCAATTTCTTGGCCGTGCTTTCGCGCATCATGACCAGCGCAGCAGCACCGTCATTGATAGAGGAACTGGACGCGGCAGTGATGGTGCCATCTTTTTTGAACGCGGGTTTAAGACTGGTGACTTTGTCCAGTTTGACTTTGCCTGGGCCCTCGTCAATGCTGATCACACGCTCACCCGAACGGTCTTTGACGGTCACAGGGATGATCTCTTTGGCAAATGCACCCGACGCCGTGGCGGCTTTGGCACGCTCCACACTGGCCATGGCAAATTGGTCTTGCGCTTCTCGGGTGAAATGGTATTTGGCCGCACAGTCTTCGCCAAAGGTACCCATAGAGCGACCCGCCTCGTAGGCGTCTTCCAGGCCGTCGAGCATCATGTGGTCGTAAATCTTGTCGTGGCCCATGCGGTAACCGCCACGTCCTTTGAGGATAAGGTAAGGCGCGTTGGTCATGCTCTCCATGCCGCCAGCGATGATTACCTCTTGGCTGCCAGCGCTCAGGATGTCATGGGCAAACATGGCTGCGCGCATGCCAGAACCACACATCTTGGACAAGGTCACTGCGCCTGCGCTTTTGGGCAATCCGCCTTTGAAGGCCGCTTGACGGGCAGGCGCTTGGCCTTGGCCGGCCATCAAACAATTGCCAAACAGGACTTCGGTCACAGCTTCAGGCGAAATCCCCGCACGCTGCACCGCTGCCTTGATGGCAGCACCACCTAAATCATGGGCGGACAAAGCGGAGAAATCTCCCTGAAAACTGCCCATAGGTGTACGGGCGGCACTGACGATAACGATGGGATCTGACATGAAAAGCTCCTGAAAAAAACTAAAGTGATAAGCCTAAAGCGGCGCGTTGAATTTGAAATCGTTTATCGGCCTCGTAGGGAAACACGTCATGCACATGGCCTTGATGGATCTTCTCTTTGTGTCCTTGCCAAAAACTGGCCTCCAGCAAATCGGCATGGTGCCGCATGAACACCTCTCGCACAGCAGGGTTACCTAGCAAAAATGGGCCAAAGGTTTCAGGGAAAACATCGTGAGGGCCAACGTGGTACCAAATTTCACCCGACATTTCATCTTCCTCGTTGCGAGGTGCAGGAACGCGTCGGAAATTGCAATCGGTGATGTATTCAATTTCGTCATAGTCATAAAACACCACCTTGCCGTGGCGAGTGACGCCAAAGTTTTTCCACAGCATATCGCCCGGGAAAATATTGGCGGCCACCAAATCCTTGATGGCATTGCCATACTCCACCACCGCACGCTCCATTTGGCTTTTGGCACGCACATCGTCCAAGCCCGCGTCGAACGCTTCTTGCAAATAGATATTCAAGGGGATCATGCGGCGCTCGATATACGCATGTTTGATCACCACTTCTTCTTGACCCGAATCGGCTCGTCGGTTGATCTCGATTTGACTGGGCGCAAATTTTTGAATCTCGGCAATCAACTCGTCTTCAAAACGCTCACGGGGGAAAGCCACATTGCTGTACTCTAAAGTGTCAGCCATACGCCCCACGCGATCGTGTTGCTTCACGAGCAAATACTTGCCTTGAATTTGCTCACGCGAAGTGTCTTTTTGGGGCGGGTAAAAATCTTTGATGACCTTGAAGACAAAAGGAAACGAAGGCTGATCAAACACCAACATGACCATGCCTTTGATGCCTGGTGCGATACGGAATTTGTCGGTACTGTGCCGTTGGTGATAGAGCAAATCGCGGTAAAACAAGGTCTTACCTTGCTTGGCCAAACCCAAGGCGTTGTAAATTTCTGCACGCGGTTTGCGGGGCATCATGCTGCGCAGAAACTGCACATAGGCCGAAGGTACATCCATGTCGACCATGAAGTAGGCGCGTGCAAAGCTGAACAAGATCAACAAATCGTCTTCGCCAAACAAAGCTGCATCAATGACCAACTCGCCACTGTGGTTGTGCAGTATGGGTAAGGCAAAAGGTATTTCTTGAAAACCGTTGATGACTTTACCCACCACATACGCGCCCTTGTTGCGAAAGAACAAACTAGAGAGCACTTGCACCTGAAAGTTAGCCCGCAACTTGGCTTGACCTAAGCGTTGTTTCACGTTGCGCAAAATATCGTGGGCGTCGCGCTCGAGGTTTTCAAAAGGGCGTTTGAGGTCAAAGTCATGAATCATGCGCACAATGACTTCATGCAAATTGGCTTCACTGGGGTACCACGCTTTGTAGGTAGGCTTGGCGTCTGGCTCCGAGTTTTCTATGTACTCTGTGCTGACAGCAGGGCGCACAAATATAAAGTCATTTTGAAAATAACTCCGGTCGAGTATTTTGGTGGTGACCGAGTTAAAAAATGTTTCTGCCAATTCGGGCTGGAAATGGTCCACCAACAAGCCGATGTAATGCAGTTTGACTTGTTGCCATACCTCACTGGCTTGCTCACCCGCCTTGAATTCTGTCTCTAGTCGACCAGAGCACTCTTTCACACGCAAATCGTAAAACTCAATACGCTCACGTTGGGCTCGCTGTTGCCCATGCCAGTCTTGTGTTTCAAAGCGATGCTTGGCCTTGGCGGACTCTGTTCGAAACAAATCGTAATGGCGATTGAACCCATCCATCATGGCTTTGGCGATGTCGTAGGCCAGCGTAGAGTCTAGGCGCTGTGGGAACATGGTCTTTTGCAATGTATTCACTTGGCTGACTGACGTGGATAGCGCTTGAATGCATTGCGAAACACATCGACCACCTCGCCAGAATGTCGCATACTGACATGCAAGTCTTTGAGCAAGCCATCGCTTAAACCATAAATCAAGCCATGTACCTGAATGTTTTGACCTCTGGCCCAGGCATCTTGCATCACGTTGGACAAAGCCACATTGCCAACCTGCTCTAGGACATTCATTTCACACAACACATCTTCCAATTCTGTCTGGGGCAAATGGTTTAAGCGTTGGCGATGGCGCAGGCGGACATCTTGCACATGACGCAACCAGTTATCCACCAATCCAATGCGCGTGCCTCTGGCTGCAGCAATCACACCACCGCAACCATAATGCCCCACCACCATGATGTGTTCGACCCGCAAATGCTCAACGGCAAATTGAATCACCGATAAAGCATTCAAATCAGAGGGGACCACCACATTGGCCACATTGCGATGCACGAACACCTCACCCGGATCGAGTCCAACAATCTCATTCGCCGGCACGCGACTGTCTGAACAACCGATCCACAGGTATTTGGGGGACTGTTGCTTGGCCAATTTTTGGAAAAAACCGGGACGCTCCAAAGACATGCGGCTTGCCCAGTCTCGGTTATTGGCGAAAAGTGTGTTTAAAGCATCAGGCATAAGCAATGGCGGCGATCAATCAGTAGTGACAATGGTAGAACTGCGCTTGCTTTTGGTGTTGTGCTTGTTTAGCAAGGCTTTGGCTTCTCGTTCGTGTTGCTTGACTTCGTCTAAGTTGGCTTGAATTTCATCCAACTGTGACTCCAATTGTTGTCGATGACTGGCCAATACCTCAATGAATTTTTCCAATTGAGGGGCAGTGTCACGGGGACTGTCATACATGTCAATGATGTCTTTGGCTTGCATCAAAGACAAACCTAAGCGCTTGGCACGCAAAGTCAGTCGCAACCGGGCTCTTTCACGGGCGCTGTACATGCGATTGCGACCGCCTGGACCTTGGCGCTCAGGACGCAACAAGCCCATGTCTTCATAAAATCGAATGGCACGCGTGGTCAAATCAAACTCTTTGGCCAATTCGCGGATGGTGTAGAGGGTCGCCATGTTGACTGTTTACGTTTACGTAAACGTCAATTATGAAGCAAAATCCCCCCACTATGAATGCTGACGAAAAAGAACTTGACTATTCCTTGGGTGAACACTTGCCATCACCGGGCACCCTGACCGAGGTGGCCCCTGGTGTTTTTTGGTTGCGCATGTTTTTGCCTTTTGCGCTGGACCACATCAATTTGTGGTTGCTGCGCGACCGCTACGATGGTCGCGATGGTTGGGCCATTGTGGACTGCTGCTTAGACCAACCCAGCGCACGCGAGCAATGGCAGCAGATCTTTGACCACAGCTTGGAAGGTTTACCGGTTTTGCGGGTGTTTGTCACCCATTTACATCCAGACCATTTGGGTCTTGCGCACTGGCTCTGTGACTACTGGAAAGTGCCGTTGTGGAT
This sequence comes from Burkholderiales bacterium, assembly GCA_947381415.1. Taxonomy (GTDB): domain Bacteria; phylum Pseudomonadota; class Gammaproteobacteria; order Burkholderiales; family Burkholderiaceae_C; genus Limnohabitans. Next base: position 9,614 of record CANCVB010000017.1, on the reverse strand, counting down.
CAGCGCCACTGACTACCATACTGCGCACAGTTTGATTCATCCTTCTCATCCGCAGTACCGCGAGCAAGGTTTGAATTTTTTAAAGGTCCATGGCATCACTGATCCCAAAGTATGGAGTGCTGCGACACAACGCAATTTTCAGTTCAGCCATATGGTGCCTGCATTGCCTCCACACTATGTTCGCTTTTACGATGGTTTGACGCTGACGATAGGCCGTAACCACTGGCGATGCATCAGTGGCTTTGGTCACGCCCCCGAACATATTGCGCTTTACTGTGATTCGATGAATGTGCTGATCAGCGGTGACATGGTTTTGCCACGTATATCTACCAATATCAGTGTTTACCACTCCGAACCCTTGGCCAACCCTTTGCAACTGTTTCTGGACTCATTGAAAAAGTTTGGCAATCTGCCTGCTGACTGCCTGTGCCTTCCCTCCCACGGTAAACCGTTCACGGGACTACACGCACGAATTCAGCAATTGAACAAACACCATGCCGAACGATTGCAAGAGCTTCGAGAAGCTTGCGCTGGCCATGCCATGAGTGCATGCGAGGCCATGGGTGTGTTGTTCAAGCGTGAGTTGGATGGTCACCAAAGCATATTTGCGCTGGGCGAGTCGCTGGCCCATTTGCATTTGCTGTGGTGGGCTGGGGAACTTCAGCGAGTTACAGGCGAAGTCATCCGCTTTAAATCCATTGAGGCAGTACCTGTGCATTGAGGGCATCGCGGCGCTGCTGATAGTCTGGCACCAAAGATCCCACAGTCTCCCAAAACTGCGGGCTGTGGTTCATGACACGTAAATGGCTGAGTTCATGCACCACCACATAGTCAATGACATCAGGCTTGAAGTGAATCAGTCGCCAATTCAACCGAATGCTGCCATCAGCCGAAGCCGTTCCCCATCGTGAACTGGCATTGCTTAGCGATAAGCGCTTCCACGTCACACCCAGTTGCGGCGCAAAATGGTCTAGACGTTGTGTGAAATAGCGTTTGGCATATTGCATCAACCACGCTTGTACAGCGTCGCGAATTTGCCCTGGTTGCGCATGCAGCGATAGCGCAATATATAAACAACGAGGTATGTCGTTGTGATCGCCGGCAGGGGACGATTGGTGCTCAGGGTCCAAACGCAGCACCCACTGCTCGCCCAACAAAGGCAGTGAGGCACCATCACGCCATTCAATAATGGTGTTGCGCATGTGTTTTTGACGCTCTTGGGATTCTTGCAATTTCCGCAAAATCCAAGCACTCTTTTCATGCAGCACAGCCTCTACGCTGGCCACTGTGGCCCAGCGAGGGGCGCGCACCTCAAGGCCATCAGCACCGACAGACATGCCTATGGTTTTGCGCTTTGCCCTTTGAAACGCATAGGCAACCGAGGTTTGCTGCAATTGAATGCGTCGGCTTGCCAAGGGATGAATAAAGGCGCAGTCGTCACGCTCAGGCAGCGTTCGCGGGGCTGGGTCGGGGGTGCTTTGCGCTGGTTCTAAGGTCGGACCACTGAACCAATCTAAGGCGAGTTGCACAAAGGATGTCATGAATCAGACAGATGCGTAGGCTTCAGGATCAAGGCGATGCATTTCGCCTTCTATCCATTGCTGAACTTCAAGCATCATTTCCTCTGGTTGTCGATCAGTGCTTTGAATCATCGGCCCTATCGACACCGTGACCATGCCTGGGTATTTGATCAATGCCTTTCGCGGCCAACAACGCGCAGAATTAACCGCAATCGGGATGACGGGAACACCCGTTTCAATCGCCAATCGGGTGCCGCCAGATTTGTACAACCCAGCTTGTCCCCGCTCAATGCGCGTACCTTCAGGAAACATAATGACCCAAATACCACGGTCAAGCAAAGCCTTGCCCTGGCTAACGACTTTTTGAAATGCTTGGTTGCGTAATTTGCGGTCGATGTGAATCATGTCCAATCGACCAATACCCCAACCAAAAAAAGGCACATACAACAATTCCTTTTTAAACACATAGGCCAAATCGCAAGGCATGATCACCGGCATTAAAAAAGTCTCATAGGTAGACTGGTGCTTCACCAACAGTATGACCGGTTGGTCCGTTGCAGGAAGATTTTCTTGTCCGCGTAATTCATAACGAATACCCAGTATGGATTTGGCGCCACCAACGGCCAGCGACAGCCAAAACACCGCCATTCTATACAAACGGTGGCTACTGAGACGCAATCCCGCAGCCAGCAACATGGCGAAAGCCACAGGAATCACGGTGACCAACATCCATGCCAAATGAAGCAACGACCGAAGCAACGTCATCAGGTACCCGTGTGTGCTGAATGGGCTGTGTTTTTCAAAACAGCTTGTGCCAGCAGCCAGTCTGCAAAAGCCATCAAATCTGCATGTATGCGAGTCTGTGGTGGAAAGCTCTCGGGCAAGTCTTTCCCGATAAAGGGCTCACCCTTACCGGTCAACACCCAGTGCGGTATGCAGCCACTTGCAGCTGCGGCCTGCGCATCTCTGAGAGAGTCGCCGACGGCATGGACTTCGTTCATATCCACACCAAAGCGATCCGCAATTTGATCAAACAAGCCCGGCAAAGGTTTTCGACAGGTGCAGTTTTCGTCGGGTGTATGCGGGCAATAAAAAATTGCCTCTATACGGCCTCCCGCTTTAGCCAAAGCCTTGTTCATCTTGTCGTGCATTTGGTTCAAAGTCGCCACATCAAACAAACCGCGCCCCAGCCCTGACTGATTAGAAGCAATGACCACTCGCCAACCCGCATGGTTGAGCTTGGCAATGGCATCAATTGCACCTGGCAAGGCCACCCATTCTTCGGGCGACTTGATGTAGTCATCACTGTCTTGGTTGATGGTGCCGTCTCTGTCCAAAATCACCAGTGGCATATGCATAAGTTCCCCTTGTCAATGCGCCAAACGGGATAAATCCGCAACACGGTTCATGCTGTCATGCAACTGTTTTAACAAGCCCAAGCGGTTACGCCTTATGCTGTCATTGGGGTCATTGACCATCACATCATTGAAAAATGCATCGACAGGCTCACGCAGCAAAGCCAATGTTTTCAAAGAGGTGGTGTAATTTTTTTCAGCGTAGAAGTTATCGGCTTGGCTAACACATTGCAGCATGGCTTGATACAAATTTTTCTCTGCCACTTCGCTCATCTTCTCGGCCGCAAACAGACCGGCTTCCTCAGGTGCTGCTTTTTTCAAAATATTGGCTAAGCGTTTATTGGCCGCAGCCAGCGCCGCCGCTTGTGGCAAATTGGCAAACTCTTGAACTGCCACCATGCGCGCAGGCACATCACCCAGACAGATGGGACGCAATGCCAATACCGCGTCAATTTCAGCAGCGCTGTATTGCTGGTCTTTCAAAGTCACTGCCAAACGATCCAATATGAATTGGTAAAGATCAGTCGCCGCCTGTGCCATGTCTTGATTCAGCTCTTTTGACAAAATGCCTAGACTGCTGTTTAACAGATGATGGATATTCAAGGTATCAAATGGCCGGCGCATCAAAATCCGAATGACGCCTAAAGCTTGTCGGCGCAAGGCATAAGGGTCTTTGTCCCCTGTGGGCAAGTTGCCAATGGCAAACATACCCGAGAGGGTTTCCAACTTGTCAGCCAAAGCCAACAAACACCCGACATCGTTCCGCGGCAAGTCATCGCCGGCAAAGCGTGGCTTGTAATGGTCTTCAATGGCTTGCGCCACTTGCACAGAGTGGCCATCGTTTAAAGCGTAATAGGCACCCATGGTGCCTTGCAACTCAGGAAATTCACCCACCATGTCGGTGAGTAAATCGGTTTTGGCCAATTGCGCTGCTGTGACTGCGTCGGCCTGCTCTGCGGTTGAACCTAACACTGTGGCTATTTGTTGCGTCAAATTTCTGACACGCTGCATGCGCTGCAACTGTGTGCCCAGTTGGTGGTGGTAGACCACTTTGCCTAAGCCCTCGACTCTGTCGGCCAAAGTGCGTTGTCGGTCATGGTTATAAAAAAACTGGGCATCTGCAAGCCGAGGGCGCACCACCCGCTCATTGCCTGTGATGACAGCACTTGGGTCGCTTGGCGCAATATTGCTCACAACCAAAAACTGATGGGTTAATTCGCCTTTGGCATTGAGCAATGGAAAATATTTTTGGTTCGCCTTCATCGTCAAAATCAAACACTCGGCAGGCACTTCCAAAAAAGTCTTCTCAAATTGGCACAGCAATACATTGGGTCTTTCGACCAAGCCTGTTACTTCCATCAATAAGGCTTCGTCTTCGATGGGTCGTAAGCCCTCACCAGCTTCTTTGGCCGCTCGTTGTAATTGTTGCTGAATCAGTGTTTTGCGTTTATCAAAGCTGGCAATCACTGCGCCTTGATGCAACAAGATGTCTTCATAGCGATCGGCATGGTCGATCTCAATAGATACTGCGCTGGATTCAAACCTGTGGCCCAGTGTCTTTCGCCCTGCGCTAAGCCCCAAGACATTGACAGAAAGAATTTGGTCATCCAGCAAGGCCAATAAATGATGAACAGGACGCACAAAACTGACACTGTCCCAACCTGGCAATGCACAATCTTTGTCCAGTTGGTAGGTCATGAGTTTTGGAATCGGCATCTGGCTGATGCTGTGTTCCAAGGCGATTTGCAAGCCTTGCTGTACCGTTAACCCAGCTTGCGTTTGTTGTAAAAACAAAGCCAAAGACTTGCCATCCATTTTCTGTTCAAGATGCGCAGCCTGTTCAACACCCACCCCAAGGGATTGAAGTTTTTTCAATAAGGCGGCTGTGGGGTTTCCTTGCGCATCCAAGCCCACACTGACAGGCATCAGTTTGAGTTGGATGTGCTTGTCTTGGGCTTTGGCAGACACATGGCTAATGTGTGCTCCCAGGCGGCGTGGCGTCGCAAAGATGGACAACGCGGATCCGCTGTTTAACAGCCCTTGTTGCTCCAAGCTTTTGTGAATACCTTGTGCAAAGGCGTTGGCCAACGAAGACAAAACTTTGGGTGGCAACTCTTCGGCTTGCAACTCAACCAATAAACTGTGACTCATCTCAAACCACCGCTTCGAAGAGGTGCTGTACCCAAGCTTTGGGCGCCATGGGATAACCTAAGGCTTCGCGACTTTTCACATAACTTTGTGCCACATTTCGCGCCAGATGACGGATACGGCCAATATATGCGGCTCTTTCAGTCACACTGATCGCGCCGCGTGCATCCAATAAGTTGAAGGTATGCGCCGCTTTCAACACCTGTTCATACGCGGGTAAGGCCAGCGCTTGCGACATCAGGTATTGGGCTTGTTTTTCATGCGCGGCAAATGCCCCAAAGAGAAACTCCGCATCGCTGTGTTCAAAGTTATAGGCTGATTGCTCTTGTTCATTTTGTAAATACACATCACCATAGCTCAGCGTATCTGTCCATTTCAAGTTGTACACATTGTCAACGCCTTGCAAGTACATGGCCAAGCGCTCCAATCCATAGGTGATCTCACTCGTGATCGGCTTGCAATCCACCCCGCCAACTTGTTGAAAATAGGTGAACTGTGTGACCTCCATGCCATTGAGCCACACCTCCCAGCCCAAACCCCAGGCGCCCAAAGTGGGGTTTTCCCAATCATCCTCTACAAACCGTATGTCATTGGTTTTTAAATTGAAGCCTAATGCCTCGAGGGAACCCAAATACAACTCAAGGATGTTGGAAGGCGCAGGCTTGAGAACCACTTGGTACTGGTAATAGTGCTGTAAGCGGTTGGGGTTTTCGCCATAGCGGCCATCTTTGGGCCGCCGTGAGGGTTGGACATATGCGGCTTTCCAAGGCTCGGGGCCCAATGCCCTTAAAAAAGTGGCGGTGTGTGAAGTACCCGCTCCCACCTCCATATCCAAGGGTTGCAACAAGGCGCAGCCTTGTTTGTCCCAGTAATTCTGCAGTTGAAGAATGATTTGTTGAAATGTCAGCATGGTTTCTTTGATTGATTTTGCATTTTAATGACTTGGCGCTATGGATCTTTGCCGGATACGGCCAGACGACAACACCAGTACGACGGCAATGCACAAGATCCACAAGGGCCACAAACCCCATCGGCCGGCCCATTGCGCATAACCTGTCATGCGACCGTCGCTGATAGGCACCTCCCCTACTAAAACTGTTTTGGTGTAGGCTTGGGCTTTGGCCAACACCTTGCCGCCGGCGTCAATGATGGCTGTTCCACCCGAATTGGTAGCCCTGACTGTGGGTCGATTCAGTTCAATACTTCTCATACGCGCAATATGCAAATGCTGGGGAATGACCACGGTATTCCCAAACCACGCGATATTGCTCAAATTCACCAACACTGTGGGTGTGTTGTCTGAGTCTATGAATCGTTGCGCAAGTTCTTCGCCAAACAAATCTTCGTAACAAATTTGAACAGCCAAGTTGTAATGTTTCCATAGTAAGGGTTGTGGTTTTACTGGGCCACGCACAAAATCGGTGATGCCGAAATTGACAGCCTGGTTAAACCATTTGAAATATCTTGGCACAAACTCACCAAATGGCACCAAGTGCTGCTTGTTGTAAATGTACTCTTCGTTATTGGCTTGAATGGCGATGGCTGAATTGCCAAAACCCTTGGAAGGCTCAAACGTGGGAATACCCATCACCAACGCTTTCTCGCCAGATGCAAAATGTCCTTGCAGTTTGTCCCAAACACCAACTGGAAGATCTTGTTTGAGATAGGGCAGTGCAGTTTCCGGCATCACGACCAAATCTGATTCAGCCAGTAGCGCTTGTTCGGTGTACCACCGCAGTGATTCTTCTCTGGCCTGCGTAAACTTCAGGTCTTGAGGAATATTGCCTTGAAGCAAACTGACACTGAATGTTTCTTCTGATTTTTTTGTGTGTGTTTCCCATGGCAACGCCAATGCGATGAGCCCAAGTACGGGCCATAAGAATGCAAAAAAATTTGTTTGTTTGGCTTTTATTTGCTTGAGATGTTCTGCGAGGAGGGAAGCCAGGAAGGCTGCGACCCACCCAATGCCATACACACCAACCCACGGTGCCAGCATGACCAATGCACTGTCAATATGCGCATAGCCAATCGCCCCCCAAGGGAACCCAGTGAAAAATTCTGCTCTTGCCAATTCCCCCAGCGTCCAACATGATGCCAATAAACCCGCCCCCAACCAAGGTCCGTATCCTTTTTTTATTTTTAAATACACACTGAGCATCAATGCGTAGTAAACAGCGAGTGCGCCGCATAGCAACAACATGGCTGCAATTGTTAAGGAAATGGGCATTCCGCCGAAGTCGTGAATCGACACAAAGAGCCACCAGACAGAGGCCAGCAACCAGCTGGTAGCGAACAGCCATGCGGGCCAAAAGCTTTTTTGGAAGCCATCGTCTTCTTGCTGGAGTGCGATAAACAACGCAAGAGCAGCCACTTGAAGACTTGCGTTTGCCTCTCCACTCCAAGGTGCAGCCAGTGCCAACGCTTGCAACACACCGCACAGTATGAATAGCCAATAACGAATCACATTCAAGTTCTCAGTTCGAGTCTTTACCTGTTAAGTACGCACACGGAACCATTTGACCGAACTACTTTTTGCGTGCATCACCTCAAAACGCAGACCCGCGATGGAAGTGGCCTCTCCCTTTTGGGGAACATGGCCAATGGTGTGTGCGACAAGCCCTCCAATCGTGTCAAATTCCTCTTCAGTGTCTTCTAACAAATTCACATGAAAGGCTTTATTGATGTCTTGTATGGGGCAATTTCCTGCGATCCGATAGCTTTTATCTGCTAAAGCATAAATATCGCTGTTATGGGCTTGGGTATCGAATTCATCTTCAATTTCGCCGACAATTTCTTCCAATACATCTTCTAAGGTGACAAGTCCTGCGATTCTTCCAAACTCATCCACGACCAAGGCAAGATGGTTTCTATTTTTTTTAAAGTCTCGAAGCAGGTCTACCAAACTTTTAGACTCTGGCACATACAACACATTTCTCAACAGGGCTTTGATATTGAAGTCGGGTGCTCTTTGTAACTTCAGCAAGTCTTTGGAATGCAGCACTCCCAAAATGTTTTCACGGTGGGTTTCAAACACTGGATAACGTGAATGTCCTATATCGATGACTTGATGAAACAATTCATCTTGGTTCATATCGATATCAATCATGTCTATACGAGGTGCCGCCACCATGATGTCTAAGGCGCGCATCTCACTGATACGAAGGACACCTTCAATCATCAAACGACTTTCTGGGCCTATTAAGCTGTTTTTCTCAGCTTCTGCCATGACTTCCAGTAGCACTTCTTTGGTTTTGGGCCGTATTTGAAATGCCCTTAATAATCGATGTCGCCATTTCTTGGCGCCGACCTTTTTGGATTGGTTCTGATCTGAAGTAGCGTTCACTGCAATGCAGACCCACATGTCTGCTTTTGTTTCTATTCGTTAAGGATACTTGTTTTTCTGATCCTTCCTGTCCGTCATCCTTTTTTTTTCAGCTACAGTCAGTTATGCCTGTTGAACTACCTTTTGGCCTACATTTTGTCGAACGAGGATGGCTTTCTTCCAATTCTATTTTTTTGGATGATGGTGCTACTACTGTATTGATCGATACAGGTTATTACACACATGCACCACTCTTGCTGTCTTTTTTGTCTTCACAGTTAAACAATAGACCCTTAGATTTATTGGTCAATACGCATTTACACAGCGATCATTGTGGTGGTAATCATGCGGTTGAGTCAGCCTTTCCCAATGCCGAGATACATATTCCCTATGGTCTTTTTGATGCTGTTGCAATTTGGGATGCTGATAAGCTGAGTTTTCACGCTACCGGTCAATCATGCCCAAGATTCACACCGCACACGCGTTTGTTTCCTGGTGATTTGACGCGTTGGGCTGGTTTTGAATGGGAAATACACGCTGCACCTGGTCATGACCACGATTCGCTGCTTTTTTTTAATCCACACCATCGGATACTGATTTCTGCCGACGCCTTATGGGCAAATGGTTTTGGTATTGTTTTCCCTGAAATCATGGGTGGAACTGGATTTGAAGAGGTAAGTCAAACCCTCGATTTGATTAAGAGGCTGAATCCTTTGATGGTCTTACCTGGGCATGGGTCTGTTATAACAAATGCTTCTCATGCGCTTGATGTTGCTTATCAACGATTAAATTATTTTTCACAGTCCCCAGTAATGCATGCCTCTCATGCCGCCAAGGTATTGTTGAAATTTAAACTGCTGGAACTTCAATATTCATTGAAGTCTGCATTTTTGCAATGGGCGATGTCTACCCCTTTGATCGCTGACATCCACAGTGTCTTTTTCTACACAATGCCCATCGAAAACTGGCTTGATAGCCTTTTGCAAGAATTGATTGTGAAAAATGCAGCATTTATGCAGGCTGAGACTATTCACAATAAATAGAGACTTATAAAAACAAAAAGCCCAACTCATTTGAGTTGGGCTTTCTGAGGCTGTAATAGCCTGACAATGTCCTACTTTCACACGGGTATCCGCACTATCATCGGCGCTGACGCGTTTCACTGTCCTGTTCGGGATGGGAAGGAGTGGTACCACGTCGCTATGGTCATCAGGCATAACTTGTACTCGTACTGACAGCGTCAATACAAGAAATTTATAGAGCGAATCA
>CANCVB010000016.1 GCA_947381415.1 Burkholderiales bacterium | reverse complement strand
TTCACCGCCAATGTATGAAATGACTTCGAATCCGTTGGTTAAACGAACCTTGGCCACTTTACGCAAAGCGGAGTTAGGTTTTTTAGGTGTGGTGGTGTAAACACGTGTGCAAACGCCACGACGTTGTGGCGAGTTTTGCATCGCAGGGCTCTTGGACTTGGTCTTTTCGACCTCGCGTCCGTGGCGCACCAGTTGATTGATGGTTGGCATTGAAAACGTCCTTCAACGTTTGAAACAGGTTGTTCGGTTAATTTCCGAAAAGCCTGACAGTATATCAGCGGCTTGGCTTGGCTGGCAAGTGCCTAAGTTAGCGGGCGCCTACCTCACCCATAGTCTCAGGGTATCCCACGTTCTGCCTAGCCACCCCGCCTCTTGAACAGGCTTGAGGGCCAGCAACGGGACCTCACTCAGGGGGGTTTGGTCCAAAAACACCTTCAGGCTGGCAACCGGCTGGTTGATCAGCAAAGGCGCAAATAAGGGATCGGGTCGAACCACCTGGGTTTTGATGCGCGCGGCCTGACCTTGTGGCACCGCCACCACAATGGCTTGTGGTCGGCCCAAAGGCACGCTGTCTGCCTGCCCCTTCCAGACCAAAGGCGTGACAACCGCTTGGTTGGCTTCAAACAACTTGATGCCGTCATACGCGGTGTAACCCCAATTGAGCAATTTTTGCGCCTCCTCAGCCCGCGCGTTTTCGCTGCTCGCGCCCAAAACAATCGCCAACAACCGCCGCGCTGGCAAATTGGGGAAGTCACGTTTGGCCGTCGCCACCAAACAATAACCGGCCGCATCGGTATGGCCTGTTTTCAAACCGTCCACGGTGGGATCACGAAACAGCAACAGGTTGCGATTGGTGTCGTTGGCGGCAGGCGTGCCTGGGTAACGGTATTTCTGAATGGCGTAATAACCAACGTAACTGGGAAAGTCTTGCATCAAACGCGTGGCCAATACCGAAAGATCGCGCGCCGTGGTGGTATGCCCTGCTTCCGTCAAGCCCTCGGGGTTTTTATAGGTGGTGTTGGTCATGCCCAAGGCCTTGGCCTGTGCATTCATCATGGCCACAAAATGTTCTTTGGTGCCGCCCACCCCTTCAGCCAAAGCCATGGTGGCATCGTTGCCAGACTGCACAATCATGCCCTTGATCAAGTCCTCGACTGGCACTTGCATTTTGGGGTCGATGAACATGCGCGAGCCCGGCATTTTCCAAGCGGCTTCACTGACAGAAAAGGTTTGTTGCAAGCTGATTTTTTTGGTGCGCAACGCATCAAACACCAAATAAGCAGTCATCAATTTGGTCAAAGACGCTGGCTCCACCGGCGTATCGGCTTGCCGTTGGGCCAATACCTGGGAAGCCGAGACATCGACCAACAAATACGCTTTGGCAGCGATTTCAGGCAGCTCTGGGGTTTGGGCAAACACTTGGGCGCTCAAACTCGCCCACAACACAACACACACTCGCAAAAAATTCATGGATTAACCTAAACAGAAAACACGCATCAGGCTCGCAGATGACGCAAAGCCAAGGACTTCAACAACGGCAATTGTCCGTGAAAGAAATGGCCACCCCCGGGCACCACCGTGACGGGCAAACATTGGGGCGCAGCCCACTGCAAAACGGCAGCCAAGGCAACGGTATCGTCGCTTTCACCATGCACCAGCAAGGTTTGGTCATGCAATTGCGCAGGCACCGGGGCTGGATTGAAATGGCTCACAGCCGTGCCGACCAAAATGATTTTTTGCAAGCGCTGGCTTGCCTCCAACTCAGAAATCATCTGACAAGCCACAAAGGCGCCAAAAGAAAATCCCGCAACAGCCAGCGCGCCATTCGGCGCAAGTTGCCTGAGCGCTTCAAGTGCATCTTGCGTTTCGCCCCGGCCTTCGTCATACACACCCTCGCTTTGACCCACGCCGCGAAAGTTAAAGCGCAAACAGTCCCAACCCGATTGCAGAAAGGCGCGCGACAAGGTTTGCACCACCTTGTTATCCATGGTGCCGCCAAACAAGGGATGGGGATGGGCGACGTACGCCAAACCTTTGGCCGGGACGGCGGCTTTTTCCAACAAGGCTTGGTGACGCCCGCCTGGCAAGTCAAGCCAAAGGGCTTGCGCTGCAGAGCCCACGGCTAGCGTCCCACAGCGGGGTCGATGCGCAGGCGCTCAACCACTTGGCCTTTTTGCAGGTGTGAGCTGATGATTTCATCGATGTCTTGTTCATCGACATAGGTGTACCAAACGGCCTCTGGGTAAACCACCAACACAGGGCCACCCGCACAGCGGTCCATGCAACCCGCTTGGTTGATTCGCACCCCGCCAGCACCATTGAGGCCCAAAGCTTTGACACGGGTTTTGCAATGCTTCCAAGCGCTCGTCGCTTGGTGGTTGGCGCAACAGCTGTTGGGGGCTTCGCGCTGGTTGAGGCAAAAAAATACGTGGTGTTTAAAGTAGCTGTCGTCGGTCATGCAGAGATTCTAGGTTGCCTCGTGACGTGTGGCGTTACCCAAGAGGTGCAGCATCCCCCATGCCAACAGGGCAAATGGCCAAGCCCAACTCAGCCACTCGGTCAGGCCATGGAAACGAATGAACTTACCTTGCTCCCAAGTTTGCACCGTTTGCGCGAAATACGTGCTGGGTGGCACCACATTCACCACGCACAAAACAGCCACTTGCAAAACCAGCATCAAACGCAACAGCACTGTCGCCGATAAACGAAGGGTCAGCACAGCCGCTAAACCACCCAAGGCCAAGCCTGCCGCAGTGACGGGTGTCAACCAAAAAACACTGTGCGCTGGGCCGTAAGTGACGGAGGCAGACAAGGTATTGCTCAACAGCGCCAAGACCAGCACCAAACCAACCCACATCAGTCGCTGCCATACCTCGCGCATGACCGCCATGCCCAGCAAGGCCACCACACACACACTTCCCGCCACCGACAGCATCTCTAGCCAAGCCGGTTGCGGCACCGAGCGCATCAGTTGCTCGGCGAGTTGCGCGACCCAAGGTGCCTGTGGCCATGTCTCTTGCAACACACCCAACACGCGTTCAGCCACATTGCCTAAACCCAAAAACACGGGGGTGGGAAACAACAAAGCCAAGGGCCACAACGCCATGAACACCAAACTGCCGCTGGCATGGGGAAGCAACCAGCGCTGGCGAAACTGTACCCAGTGGTAGAGCCAACCGCGTCGCTCTAACCATGCCGACACCACGGCACCCACCAAGCCGCCCACGGTGTTGAGCAGCCAATCCACTTGGGAGGGCACGCGCTGGGGCAAATAGGTCTGGCTGCACTCCATGACAAACGACAACAGACAAGACCCCGCCAAGCCCAGCAACACCGCCGCCCAACGCGCTTGGGCACTGCGCAACATCGCCAAACTCAACCAAAAGCCCAAGGGCACATAGCCCAAGACATTGCTCCACATGTCGAAAGCGGTTTGGTATTTGGGCCACGGCGCACTGACAAACGACCAAGGCGCGATGTCTTGGTTGCGCCAATCGTCAAACGGGTACAGGCTCGCGTAAGCGATGACCAGCACACACAACCAAACCAAGGTCCAGGCCGTGGTGCGTCGTCGCGAAGCTTTCATGGGCGTTAAAAGGGTTTGAGCACCACCAACAACACGGCGGCCACCATCAACAACACCGGCGCCTCATTGAACCAGCGGTACCAAATATGGGAATGGGAGGCTTCACCCGACTCAAAATACCGGAGGTGGCGCATGCACACATGGTGATAGCCCAAGACCAGCAGCACCACCCCCAATTTCAAGCTCATCCAATCGGCTTGGGGGTTGCTGCCAATGCCGTAGCCCAGCCATAACCACAGGCCCAGACCCAAGGCGGGCACCATGAGGATGTTCATGAATCGCAAAAGTTTGCGCGCCATCAGCAACAAGCGTTCCCGCTCAGCCGTTGAATCGGGCGGCACCATGGCCAAATTGACGAAGATACGTGGCAAATAAAACAAGCCAGCGAACCAACTGGCCACGAAGACAATATGAAAAGCTTTGACCCAGAGCATGGCTTGAGTTTAGTGCCAAGCCTGGGCCCCATGCATCCTCGGGTTTCACCCCAACAGCGCTGCCAAGGCGTTGCGGCACAATTTCGCCATGACCACACCTACCCAATTCCCCGCCACCCGTTTGCGCCGTTTGCGCCGCGATGACTTCACCCGCCGTTTGGTGCGCGAAAACGAAGTGACCGTCAACGACCTGATCTACCCCGTGTTTGTGCTTGACGGCGAGAAAAAACGCGAAGCCGTGGCCTCCATGCCTGGCGTAGAACGCCTGAGCCTGGACTTGCTGCTGCCCGTGGCCGAGCAGTGCGTGAAATTGGGCATCCCCGTCATGGCCTTGTTCCCGGTCATCGACCCCAGTTTGAAAACACCCGACGGCATGGAAGCCACCAACCGCAACGGCTTGGTGCCGCGCGTGGTGCAGGCGTTGAAAAAAGAATTTCCCGATTTGGGCGTCATGACCGATGTGGCGCTGGACCCCTTCACCAGCCACGGCCAAGACGGTTGGCTGGACGAGAACGGCTACATCCTCAATGATGAAACGGTCAAAGTGCTGGTGCAACAAGCGCTCACACAGGCCGAAGCAGGCGTGGACATCGTCGCCCCCAGCGACATGATGGACGGGCGCATTGCCGCCATCCGCCAAGCCTTGGAAGCCCATGGGCACATCCACACCCGCATCATGGCCTACAGCGCCAAGTACGCCAGCGCGTTTTACGGGCCGTTTCGCGACGCGGTGGGCTCGGCGGGCAATTTGGGCAAGAGCAACAAAAAGGTCTACCAAATGGACGCGGGCAACAGCGACGAAGCCTTGCGTGAAGTGGCCATGGACATCGCCGAGGGGGCAGACATGGTGATGGTCAAGCCCGGCATGCCTTACCTGGACATCGTGCGCCGTGTCAAAGACGAGTTCCACTTGCCCACCTTTGCCTACCAAGTCTCGGGTGAATACGCCATGCTCAAAGCCGCCGCGCAAAACGGCTGGCTGGACCACGACGCGGTGATGATGGAGAGTTTGCTGGCTTTCAAACGCGCCGGTGCCGATGGCGTGTTGACCTATTTCGCCATTGCCGCGGCTGAAAAACTACGCCAAGGTTAAGAAAAGCTCACCCAAAGCCTCTAGCCACCTTCGAGGTGCTTGATAAAAAAGCCCAGTGTGCGCTCTAGCGCCAAGTCTGCAGCCGCCGCGTTGTAAGAGCCGCGCTGGTCACAATTGAAGCCATGGTCGGCATCGTATACCTGCACCTCCACCTGGGGCTGTGCTTTTTGAAATGCGTGCACCGAGTCCAAAGAAATCAAGCCATCTTTTGCACCGAAATGCGACAAGGTCGGGCACAGCGGCTTTTTGTCCAACTCTGGTGGCAAGGTCATGCCGCCACCGTAATACGTCACAGCGGCTTTCAGGTTGGGCGACTGTGTCGCGGCGCGCCAACTCAATAATCCGCCCCAGCAATAGCCCAACACGCCGACTTTTCCTTTGGTCGCCAAGGCCGCATGGCTGATGGCGGCTTGCACATCGGCCATGACGCCGGGTGCGGGCAAGCCTTCGGCAAGGTTTTTCAAGGCGCGTCCCACCTCCACATCGGGCGCGCTGTATCCCAAGTCCACGTCTTTTTTCACCCGAGAAAACGTGGCCGGTGCGATCGCCAAAAAACCCACAAACGCAAACCCATCGGCGATGCTGCGGATGTGGCTGTTGACGCCAAAGATTTCTTGCAAGACGACGATCGCGCCGCGTGGCTCGGTCTTGGGTTGCGCCACATAGGCCTGTGACTCAAAACCGTCGGCTGCACGCAGTTGAACAAAATGACCCATTTGATGCTCCTTGAATCACGCCGCTTGCAAACGGCGCTGTAAAAACTCCAAGCGGTCTTGGCCCCAAAAAATCTCGCCATCAACCACATAACTGGGTGCACCAAATACACCTGCGTCCATGGCTTGACGGGTGTACGCCATGTAGGCGTCTTGGGCGGCGGGGGCCAGCGCGGCGGTCCAACGGTCAGCGGCAAGCCCTTGTTCATGCAAGATCGCTTGCAACACGCTGGCGTCTGCAATGTCGCGCTCTTGCACCCACACCGCGGCCAACACCGCGCCACACACTTTCAGCGCAGCGTCCGTGCCGTCGTGCTGGTCTACCGCGATGATCAAACGTGCCGCATCGTCGCCCGCCACGGGGAAAAACCTGGGCTTTAAGTTAAAGGGCATTTGCAAAAAATGGCTAAAGCGCTGCAACTCCACCAAGCGGTAGGCTTGGCGCTGCGGCGGGCGCTGGCCCACGGGCAAGCCGCCCGTGGCAGGGAAAATTTGACCCCCCAAATCCATGGGTTTGATGCGTACCGTGGCGCCCGCTTGCTTGGCCATCTGCACCAATCGTGCGTGACCGAAATAGGTCCATGGGCTTTGCGGCGCCAGGTAGTAATCGATGACAAGGCTCAAGAGGGGTCTCCAATCGTGTTATCTTTTTACGCTTGGCACAACGCCAAACCGGTCGCCATCCTACTATTTTGGTGGAGACCCCTCACCACCTGGGAGACCTAGATATGCCTCGCGTCCTACTGATCACCGGTGCCAGCCGTGGCATTGGTGCTGCCACTGCCTTGTTGGCCGCTGAAAACGGCTGGGATGTCGCGGTCAATTACACCCGCGACGCCCAAGCCGCAGCGCAAGTGGTGCAAGACATTCGCGCCCTGGGTCGCCACGCCCACGCGTTCCAAGCCGATGTGGGCATCGAGGCCGACATCGAGCGTTTGTTTCACAGTGTGGACAAGGAAATGGGCGTGCTCAGCGGCCTGGTGAACAACGCAGGCGTGTTGGATGTGGCGGCGCGGTTGGACAACACCTCCTGGGAACGCTGGGAGCGCATCATGCGCATCAATGTCTTGGGGTCCATGGCGTGTGCCAAGCAAGCGGTGCTGCGCATGAGCACGGCCCATGGCGGCAAGGGTGGCAGCATCGTCAATGTGAGCAGCGCGGCCGCCAAATTGGGCGCGCCCAACCTGTATGTTGACTATGCCACCAGCAAGGGCGCGATTGACACCTTCACCGTGGGCTTGGCCAAAGAAGTGGCGACCGAGGGTGTTCGCGTCAATGGCGTGCGCCCTGGCCTGATCTTGACCGACATCCATGCCAGTGGCGGCCAACCCGAACGGGCCCAGCAGCTGGCCCATCTGGTTCCCATGCAACGTCCCGGTACCTCGTTGGAAGTGGCCCAAGCGATTGTGTGGCTGCTCAGTGACGCGGCGACCTATGTCACCGGCTCACTCATCGATGTCGGTGGCGGTCGCTGATGTCAGTCATTCACTTGTACTGGGAAGACTTTGCGGTTGGCCAGGTGCGCGACTTGGGTCAGATTTCACCCAGCCGCGAAGACATCATCGCCTTTGCCACGCAGTTTGACCCCCAACCATTTCACTTGGACGATGCAGCCGGCGAGGCGTCTGTTTTTGGGGGCTTGTGCGCCAGCGGTTGGCACACTTGCGCGCTGGCCATGCGTTTGATGGTGACGAATTTTTTGCATGAAACTTCCAGCTTGGGCTCGCCGGGACTGGAGAACATCCAATGGAAAAAACCGGTCTACCCCAACGACAGCTTGCGCTTGCAAACCACGGTGCTCGAGACCAAACCCATGGGCCGCCGCCTCGATGTGGGCATGACGCGCAACCTGTGGGAAATGTTCAACCAGCATGGCGACAAGGTGTTGACCATGGAGGGTTGGGGCATGTTTCGACGCCGCCACCCAGCAAGCCCTGAAAGCGCATGATGGCACTGGACTTCAAACCCCTCATCACGTTGCTGGCCGTGGTCAATCCCTTGGCGTGTGTGCCTTTTTTCATCCACTTCACCCAAGGCTTTAACAAGGCGCAACGCCAGCGAACGATTGTGGTGTCGTCTTTCACCACGTTTGCGGTGATTGCCATCAGTGCCTTGCTGGGCTTGCAAATATTGGAATTTTTTGGCATTTCACTGGCCAGCTTTCAGGTGGGCGGTGGCATGTTGCTGTTGACCTCGGCACTGTCCATGTTGAACGCCCAACCGGCCGAGGCGCGGGCCAATGCCGACGAGGTCCATGACGCCGAAGCCCGTGCCACGGTGGGCGCCAGCATCGCGGTCGTGCCTTTGGCCATTCCTTTGCTGACCGGGCCCGCCACCATGTCTACCGTGGTGATTTACGCGGACAAAGCCAAAACTGTTTTGCAACTGGGCACCTTGGTGGGCTATGGCGTGGTGATTGGCTTGGCCACGGCCTTGTGTTTTGCCTTGGCTACCCCGATTGCTCGGGTGATGGGCAAGACCGGCATCAATGTGATGACCCGACTGATGGGTTTGATTTTGGCGGCGCTGGCGGTGGAGGTCATGGCAGATGGCTTGCACAAGCTCTTTCCTGTGTTGGCGCAAGGCCTTTAAATGCCATGGTCTCATCTTGAGAAGGAAACCATGTCTCCTGTGACGCGGCAGGTGGAGGGCATGCCCAGCCGCTGGTGAATTCAGGATAATGGCCCTTCTACAGACACAGAGACACGCATGAGCACTCAGCAGATCGGCCACCACATCAACGGCACTGCCACCCATGGCAGCAGCCAGCGCACGCAAGCCGTCACCAACCCAGCCACGGGCGAGGTCACAGGCCATGTGGCCTTGGCCAACAACGCCGACGTGGCGCAAGCCGTGGCCGCTGCGCAAGCCGCCTTTCCTGCTTGGGCCGATGCGCCGCCGCTGCGCCGCGCGCGTGTGATGTTCAAGTTTTTAGAGTTGTTGCACCAGCACAAAGACGCGTTGGCGCATGCCATCACCGCCGAGCATGGCAAGGTGTTCACCGACGCCCAAGGCGAAGTGGCACGCGGCATCGACATCGTTGAGTTCGCCACCGGCATTCCTCAGTTGCTCAAGGGGGACTACACCGAGCAAGTCGCCACCGGCATCGACAACTGGACCTTGCGCCAGCCTTTGGGCGTGGTGGCGGGCATCACGCCGTTCAATTTCCCCGTCATGGTGCCCATGTGGATGTTCCCCGTGGCCATTGCCGCGGGCAACACCTTTGTCTTGAAGCCCAGCCCCATCGACCCCACAGCGGCGCTGATGATGGCCGATTTGCTGAAACAAGCCGGTTTGCCAGACGGCGTGTTCAACGTGGTGCAAGGCGACAAAGAAGCGGTGGATGCCCTCTTGGTGCACCCCGATGTGAAAGCCATCAGCTTCGTCGGCTCGACACCGATCGCCAACTACATCTATGAAACAGGTGCGCACCACGGCAAGCGGGTGCAGGCTTTGGGCGGCGCCAAAAACCACATGGTGGTCATGCCCGACGCCGACCTCGACCAGGTGGTGGACGCCCTCATCGGCAGCGCCTACGGCTCGGCCGGCGAGCGCTGCATGGCCATTTCGGTCGCTGTGTTGGTCGGCGACGTGGCCGACAAAGTCATGCCCAAACTCATAGCGCGCACCCAGACACTGAAGGTCCTCAACGGTGAAAACCTTGCGGCTGAGATGGGCCCCATCGTCACCCAAGCCGCGCACGACCGCATCACAGGTTACATCGCGCAAGGCGAAAAAGAAGGTGCCAAGCTGTTGGTGGATGGCCGTGGCTTCAAAGGCGCATCCGCAGGCGCGGGTTGCGACCAAGGTTTTTGGATGGGCGGCACGCTGTTTGACCACGTGACCACCGACATGAAGATTTACAAGGAAGAAATCTTCGGCCCCGTGCTCGCCTGTGTGCGCGTGCCCGACTTTGCCACGGCGGTGCAAATCATCAACGACCACGAGTTTGGCAACGGCGTGTCTTGCTTCACCCGCGACGGCAACGTGGCGCGCGAGTTTTCACGCCGCATTCAGGTGGGCATGGTGGGCATCAACGTGCCCATCCCTGTGCCCATGGCCTGGCACGGCTTTGGCGGTTGGAAGCGTTCGCTGTTTGGCGACATGCACGCTTATGGCGAAGAGGGCGTGCGTTTTTACACCAAGCAAAAATCCATCATGCAACGCTGGCCCGAGAGCACGCCCAAGGGTGCCGAGTTCGTCATGCCCACCTCGAAATAAGCCCTGGCTTGCTTCATTTCGTTGGCCTTGACATGAAGATCGCAATGACATGAACGACACCACCTTCGACTACATCATCGTCGGCGCAGGCACCGCTGGTTGCTTGCTGGCCAACCGCTTGAGCGCAGACCGGAGCAAACGGGTCTTGCTGATCGAGGCCGGACGCAAAGACGATTACCACTGGGTGCACATTCCCGTGGGCTATTTGTATTGCATTGGCAACCCGCGCACCGATTGGCTCTACCACACCGAGCCGGCTGCAGGCCTCAATGGTCGCAGCCTGCGCTACCCGCGCGGCAAGGTTCTAGGAGGTTGCTCCAGCATCAACGGCATGATTTACATGCGCGGCCAAGCGCGGGACTACGACCACTGGGCCGAGGTCACGGGTGACGCCCGCTGGCGCTGGGACAACGCCCTGCCGTATTTCAAGCGCCACGAAGACCACCACAAAGGCGCTGACGCCTTGCACGGCGCGGGTGGCGAATGGCGGGTGGACAAACAGCGTTTGCGCTGGGACGTGTTGGACGCCTTCGCGCAAGCGGCGGTGCAAGCGGGTATTCCCGCCACCGATGATTTCAATCGCGGCAGCAACGAAGGTGTGGGCTACTTCGAGGTGAACCAAAAAAACGGCTGGCGCTGGAACACCGCCAAAGCGTTTTTGCGCCCCACTTGCTATGGCCGCCCCAATTTTGAAATGTGGACCTCGGCCCAAGTCGCCAAGCTGCTGCTAGAGACCTTGCCCGAGGGGGGCACCCGCTGCACCGGCGTGCAGGTATGGAATGGCCACGAGATGGTGATGGCGCATGCCGCGCAATCGGTGGTGCTGACGGCTGGCGCGATCGGCTCGCCGCAGCTGTTGCAACTCTCTGGCATTGGCCCGGCGGCCTTGCTGGCGCAGCACGGCATCACACCGAAAGTGGATTTGCCCGGCGTGGGCGAGAACCTGCAAGACCATTTGCAAATCCGCGCGGTGTTCAAGGTGCAAGGCGTGAAAACGCTCAACACCTTGGCCAACAGCTGGTGGGGCAAAGCCGGCATCGGTCTGGAGTATTTGCTGCACCGCACTGGCCCCATGAGCATGGCGCCCTCGCAACTCGGGGCCTTCACACGCAGCGACCGCAGCCAAGCTTGGCCCAACATCGAATACCACGTGCAACCGCTGAGCCTGGACGCCTTTGGCGAACCATTGCACCGCTTTCCCGCGTTCACCGCCAGCGTGTGCAACCTGAACCCCAGCAGCCGTGGCTCGGTGCGCATCCGGTCCGCCGATTTCAGCCAAGCCCCGCTCATTGCCCCCAACTACCTCAGCACCGAAGCCGACCGCCAAGTGGCGGCGGACTCCTTGCGCCTCACCCGACGCATTGCCGCGCAACCCGCGCTGGCCAAGTACCAGCCCGAGGAGTGGAAGCCCGGCACCCAGTTCCAAAGTGACGCGGACTTGGCGCGACTGGCAGGCGACATCGGCACCACGATTTTTCACCCCGTGGGCACGGCCCGCATGGGCCGCTTGGACGACCCACTGGCCGTGGTCGACCCCGAGTTGCGGGTGCGGGATGGGTGCGGCGGCGTGGTGCATGGCCTCAGGGTGGTGGACGCCAGCGTCATGCCCACCATCACCAGCGGCAACACCAACAGCCCCGTGCTGATGCTGGCTGAAAAGGCCGCCGAATGGTTGCGCAAGGCCGCTGAAAAGCCCTGAGTGACTGGGGAAAGTCCTTAGCAAGCTGCCTTAGCGCATCCACTAAAGTTCCTGCACTCACAAGCAAAACACGTTTTGCTTACCGAGGGTCTGAGGAGACAAAAGAAACCTTGCCACCATCCAGTGGCATGCGTCACAGGGAAAAAGCACCGCACAACGGTGCTTTTTTTTTCGCAGGTACACCGCCCGACTGAGAGAATGTCTGCCCATGGACACCGTCATCATCACCCTCGCGTCTGCATTGGCAGGGTTTATCGATGCCTCGGTGGGCGGCGGTGGTTTGGTGTTGGTCCCCGCGCTGTTTGCCACCTATCCCCAGGTGTTGCCTGCCACTTTGCTGGGCACTAACAAATCTGCATCTGTATGGGGCACCCTGTTTGCCGCGTGGCGGTACCAACAGCAAATGACCCTGCAGTGGCGGGCCTTGCGCGTGGGCGCTGTGTGCGCCTTGCTGGGTGCATGTGCCGGTGCCTACGCCATGACCTTGGTCTCGTCTGCGGTATTGCGACAAGCCTTGCCCCTGTTGTTGTTGGCGGTATTGGTCTACACCTTGAAGAACAAACACTTTGGGCATGTACACCAACCCCGCTTCAGCGGCCGCGCACAAAGCTGGGCCATGGGCGGCTGTGGTGCCGTCATGGGCTTTTATGACGGCTTTTTTGGGCCTGGAACAGGCAGCTTATTGGTGTTTGTGTTGGTGCGCGGTTTGGGTTTCGATTTTTTGCAAGCCTCAGCGCACAGCAAGGTCTTGAACCTGGCCAGCAATCTCGCGGCTTTGCTTTGGTTGGGTTGGCAAGGTCATGTGATGTGGGAGATTTGTCTGCCCATTGCCTTGGCCAATATCGCAGGCAGTTGGTTGGGCACCCGCATGGCTTTGCGCCAAGGCACGGGCTATGTGCGCTGGTTGTTTATCCTGGTGGTAGCGGCCTTGCTCGCCAAAACCACCCGTGATGCTTTGTTTTAACGAACAGGGTCGTCGTCGGGCAGCAAAGCCTCTGGCGCCACCGCTTTGGGTGGCCAAGGTACGCTGGCAATCGGACGGGGTTTGCCTATGGGGCGGGTGGCTTGACCGTTACGCACAGCCTCAATGTCTTCCACGGAAGGGTACTGACCCATTAACAAGAAATCAAACACACGCCTGGCAATCGGTGCTGCGCTTTGCGCACCAAAGCCAGCGTTCTCTACCACCATGGCCAGCGCGACTTTGGGGTCTTCTGCTGGTGCAAATGCAATGAACAAGGCATGGTCGCGCATGCGCTCGTCAATTTTGGATGCACTGTATTTTTCGTTTTGCTTGACGGTGAACACCTGTGCGGTACCCGTTTTGCCAGCACTGGTGTAGGCCGCACCTATGAAACTGGATGCCGAAGTTCCTTCGATGTTCACACCCACCATGGCTTTTTTCACGGTATCGATGTGGTCTGGCTGAAACGCCAACACCTTGGGCGCTTCCAAAGACACCGTTTGGGCCACCTTGGTTTCCACATCCACCACCTCACGCACCAAATGCGGTTTGGCACGCGCTCCATTGTTAGCCAGCGTCGATACCGCCTGCGCCAGCTGCAGCATGGTGAAGCTGTTGTAGCCTTGACCGATGCCCAATGAAATGGTTTCACCCGAGTACCACCGCTGTTGCTCAGGGCGACGGTAATTGGTGCGTTTCCACTCGGTCGAGGGCAAGATGCCACGCGCCTCGCCCAAGATGTCAATGCCGGTGATTTGGCCAAAGCCCAGTTCTTTCATTTGGTCGTGGATCATGTCTACGCCCATGTCGCGCGCCAACATGTAGTAGTAGGTGTCGCACGACTGCACAATAGATTTGTACATGTCTACCGAACCGTGCCCACCCTCTTTGTCGTCGCGAAAACGGTGGTCACCAAACATGAAAAAACCAGGGTCATAAATAATTTGGGACGACGTGCGCTTGCCCGTGGTTAACGCCGCCAAGGACATGAAGGGCTTGTAGGTTGAGCCAGGGGGGTAGGTGCCGCGCAAGGCACGGTTGAGCAAAGGCTTGTCGGGTGAATCGTTCAGAGAGCGCCAGTTGTCCGCATCAATGCCTTCCACAAACTGGTTGGGGTCAAAGGTGGGTTTGCTGACGAAGCTCAAAACCTCACCCGTCTTGGGATCGATCGCCACCATGGCGCCACGGCGGTTGCCGTACAAATCCTCCACCAGCTTTTGCAACTTGATGTCGATGGACAGCACCACGGTATTGCCGGGAATGGCAGGGCTGCTGCGCAAGCGGCGAACCGCTCTGCCACCGGCCGAGGTTTCCATTTCATGCACACCGGTTTGGCCGTGCAATTGGCGCTCGTAGCTTTGCTCCACACCGAGCTTGCCAATAAAGTCCGTGCCGCGGTAATTGCCAGCGTTTTCAGATTCTTCGAGCTTTTCTTTCTCAGACTGGTTGATGCGCCCAATATAGCCAATCACATGGCTGGCCAAGTCGTTATAGGGGTAATTGCGAAACAAACGGGCGCGAATCTCCACACCCGGAAAGCGGTAGCGTTGCGCGGCAAAGCGCGCCACCTCTTCATCGCTTAAACGGGTGCGGATGGGCACCGACTCAAAGCTTTTCGATTCTTCACGCAGTTTGCGAAAACGTCGCTTGTCGCGACCTTGGATATCAATCAACTCGGACAGGCTGTCAATCACCTCGTCCAAGGGCGCTTGAATTTTGGAGGGCGTGATCTCCAGCGTGTAGGCCGAGTAGTTGGTTGCCAAGACCACGCCGTTGCGGTCCATGATGACGCCACGGTTGGGCACGATGGGCACAATAGCGGTGCGGTTGCTTTCGGCCTGTGCACTGAACTCTTGGTAACGCCACAACTGCAAATACACCAAGCGAAGAAACAACAAACTGAAGGCCACAAACACGAAAGCGGTTGCTGCAAAGATACGCCCACGAAAGCGGCGCAGGTCATGCTCGACATTGCGCAGCAGGCTCATAACGGACGGTTTTTATCTGGGTCAGGCGCGCGTCGCTGCGGTGCCAACAAAAGGACAGACACCACCGGCCACAACATGGCTTGTATCAAAGGGGCGAGAAACATCGACCAGCCAGGAAACAATCCGCCAGCACCCATGCGAACCGCCAACTCCAACAAGTGGGTCGCCAAAAACACGGGGAATACCTGTAAGGCTTGTGAAGGCACGTCAAACCACAGTATGCGGCGGTGAATCATGGTGGCCAAAAAACCCTGCACCGTGAACGCCAACGCATGCTGTCCCAGCAATGAGGTTTGGTGAACATCGGTGAGCAGTCCCAAGAAAAAGGATATGCCCACGCCCACTTTCAGCGGTTGGTGCACGCCCCAAAACACCAACAACAAAGCGACCCAGTCGGGTGTCCAAGCGGCATTGCCAAACAAGGTCATGCTTTGCATCATGTCCAACAACAAGGCGACCACCATGGTGAACAACATGAAGCTGGGATTGGCTGGCAACAGTAACTGCTGACCCCGCGGCATGATCATCGGCGACCCCCTTTGGGCTGCACCGCGACAGCACGCTCTATCGGGGGCGACTCCACCGGCAACTTCACAGGCGAAAGCACCATCACATGGCGCGCGCCTTGGATTCTGGCCGAGGACTCACACAAAATGCGCGCAAACACCGAGTCTGCACGACGCTCCACCTTGACCACCTTGGCCACGGGAATGCCTGGCGGGTAAACACCATCGACACCGCTGGTGGTGAGCACATCGCCGACTTCAATATCGGCATTGGTGGCCATGTAACGCAACTCCAACAAAGGGGCGCCACCCGACTCACCAAAGGCCACGCCACGCGCTCCTGTGCGGGTGTTTAAAACAGGTATGGAGTGCTCTCGGTCGGTGACCAAAGTGATCTCACTCACCAATGGGTGGACCCGTGTGATTTGGCCCAAAATGCCTTGCTCATCCATCACGGGGGAGCTTTGCACCACGTTGTTGACAGCGCCTTTGTCCAACACCATTTTGCGGGTGAAAGGGTCACCCGCCTCGTACAAGACCTCGGCGGCGATGGCGGGGGTATTGAGCCGTTGGCGTAGCGCTAAAAGTTCGCGCAAATGGTGGTTTTCGAGTTCGAGCTGCTCAAGCTGCGTGGTCCGTACCGACTGCGCCAGCAATTGCGCTTTGGCGGCTTGCAAGTTGTCCAACACATCTTGCTTGCCATCGAACACATCCTCTAAGTCTTGCCAGGCCACCTGGGGACGCAAAGCCACCCATTGCACCGGATACACCATGAGTGACAAGACCCAACGCGCTGGCTGAACAAGGTTGTAACGCTGGTCGGCCAGCATCAAGGTCATGGAGATAAAGCTGAAAAAAATCAGCTTGGTCAGCGCCGAAGTGCCTTGCTTGAAAAAAGGCGGTGGATTGCGATCAAGCGTGCCGA
This sequence comes from Burkholderiales bacterium, assembly GCA_947381415.1. GTDB lineage: Bacteria > Pseudomonadota > Gammaproteobacteria > Burkholderiales > Burkholderiaceae_C > Limnohabitans. The sequence goes on along the minus strand of CANCVB010000016.1, from coordinate 38,493 downwards.
GTGGCATTTATTCGCTGGTGAAGATGGAACCCAAACGCTCCATGCGCTCCAAGGCCAAACCGCAACCGCGCACCACGCAGGTGAGCGGGTCTTCAGCCACCAACACGGGCAAGCCGGTTTCTTCGGCCATCAAACGGTCGAGGTCGCGCAGCAATGCGCCGCCACCCGTGAGCATCATGCCGCGCTCGGCGATGTCGGCACCGAGTTCGGGCGGTGTTTGCTCCAAGGCGTTTTTCACAGCGGACACGATGTTGTTCAAGGGGTCGGTCAGCGCTTCCAAGATTTCGTTGGAAGAGATGGTGAATGAACGCGGCACGCCTTCGGAGAGGTTGCGTCCCTTGACTTCCATTTCGCGCACTTCGCTGCCGGGGAAGGCCGAGCCAATTTGTTTTTTGATGGCTTCTGCAGTGGGCTCGCCAATGAGCATGCCGTAGTTGCGGCGGATGTAGTTGATGATGGCCTCGTCGAACTTGTCGCCACCCACGCGCACACTGCCCTTGTAGACCATGCCGCCCAATGAAATGACACCCACCTCGGTGGTGCCACCACCAATGTCGACCACCATGGAGCCAGACGCATCTGACACGGGCAAACCAGCGCCGATGGCCGCGGCCATGGGTTCTTCAATCAAATACACCTCGGAAGCGCCAGCGCCCAACGCCGATTCGCGAATGGCACGGCGCTCGACCTGGGTGGAACCGCAGGGCACACAAATGATGATGCGCGGGCTGGGCTTTAACAGCGAGCGTGGGTGCACCATCTTGATGAATTGCTTGAGCATTTGCTCGGTGACGGTGAAGTCGGCGATCACGCCGTCTTTCATGGGGCGGATGGCTTCAATGTTGCCAGGCACTTTACCCAACATGGCCTTGGCTTCATGGCCCACAGCTTGAATGCTTTTTTTACCTTGGGGGCCGCCTTCGTGACGGATGGACACCACCGAGGGCTCGTCGAGCACAATGCCGCGGTCACGTACATAAATCAGGGTGTTGGCTGTGCCCAGGTCAATAGCCAAGTCGGTGGAGAAATACCGACGAAATGCTCCAAACATCACAATCCTCTCTGGGTTTACCAGCAAAGACATGATAATAACCCAACGTCTATGCCACTTCTGGCTCAAGGCCTTGCTTATTTACCGACCATGTCACTCACATCTGCCGACATTCAGCGCTTGGCGCAACTCTCCCGCTTGTCATTTGATCCCCCTGCCAGCCAACACCTGCTGCAGGGCTTGAACAACTTTTTCGCCATCGTTGAGCAAATGCGCGAGGTGGACACCAGCGGCGTGCTGCCCATGGCCCACCCCATCGACGCCATGCCCCTGGCCGATTTGGCCGCCCACGCCCCCAGCGCCACCGATGGCATGGCTTTGCGCTTGCGCGATGATGTGGTGAGCGAATCCAACCAACGCGAAGCCAACCAGCGCAGCGCACCCTCGGTCGAGCGTGGCCTGTTTTTGGTGCCGAAAGTGATCGAGTAAGCCATGGCTGATTTGCACACCTTGGGCGTGACGCAACTGTCCGCGCTGCTCCAAAACAAAGACATCAGCGCGGTGGAATTGGCCACGCACCTGCTGGCGGGTCTGGGCGGCAACCCCCACAACGCGTTTTTGAACGTGGACTCAGAAGTGACCTTGGCGCAAGCCCAGGCCGCAGACCAACGCCTCGCCGCAGGCGACAGCTCGCCTTTGCTGGGCGTGCCCATTGCCCATAAAGACATTTTTGTCACCACCGATTTCCCCACCACCGCGGGTTCGCGCATGCTCGAGGGTTACCGCTCGCCCTTCAACGCCACCGTGGTGCAGCGCTTGGGTGACGCTGGCATGGTGAGCTTGGGCAAGCTCAGTTGCGACGAGTTCGCCATGGGTTCGGCCAATGAAAACGTGGCCGTGCCCTCGGCCAAACCCCAGGCCGTCACCAACCCTTGGGATGTCAGCCGCATTCCCGGTGGCTCCTCTGGCGGCAGCGCCGCCGCAGTGGCCGCGTGCTTGACGCCTGCAGCCACCGGCACCGACACCGGTGGCTCCATACGCCAACCCGCCGCGTTTTGCGGCATCACCGGCATCAAACCCACCTATGGCCGCGCGTCTCGCTATGGCATGGTGGCCTTTGCCTCCAGCCTCGACCAAGCCGGTCCCATGGCGCGCAGCGCCCAAGACTGCGCGCTGCTGCTGTCCGCCATGTGCGGCCCCGACCTGGACCGCGACTCGACCTCGCTGGACGTGAAGGCGGAGGATTTTTCGCGCGACCTGAACCTGCCCTTGAAGGGCTTGCGTGTGGGTGTGCCCCATGAGTTTTTTGCAGACGGTTTGGCCACCGATGTGCGAGCCCCCATCGATGCGGCCTTGCAAACGCTGCAAGCCCAAGGCGCGACGCTGGTGCCCATTGCCTTGCCGCGCACCTCTTTGTCGATTCCTGTTTACTACATCATTGCCCCCGCCGAAGCGTCGAGCAACCTCAGTCGTTTTGACGGCGTGAAGTTTGGCCACCGCGCCAAGGACTTCACCGACTTGGCGGACATGTACGCGCAAACGCGCACCCAAGGGTTTGGCGACGAGGTCAAGCGCCGCATCATGATTGGCAGCTATGTGCTGTCGCATGGCTACTACGATGCTTACTATTTGCAAGCGCAAAAAATTCGCCGCATGATCGCCGACGATTTCCAAGCCGCCTTCCAGCAGTGCGATGTGATTGCCGGCCCCGTGGCCCCCACCGTGGCTTGGAAGTTGGGCGACAAATCCGCCGACCCTTTGGCCAACTACCTGGCCGACATCTTCACCTTGCCCGCCTCACTGGCGGGCTTGCCCGGCATGAGCATCCCCGTGGGTTTGGGCGAAGCAGGCATGCCTGTGGGCATGCAACTGATTGGCAATTACCTGCAAGAGGCGAAGTTGCTCAATGTGGCGCACCAGTTTCAGTTGGCCACCGACTTTCACAAAGCTTTGCCCAAGGGCGCATGAACATGCCAACCATCAGTATGTTTTACGGCATCCTGATTCGGATGTATTGGAATGACCACGCGCCACCCCACTTTCATGTGGAATATGGCGAGTACCGCGCACAGTATTTGATAGAAACTTTGGTCTTGAGCCGAGGCCAGCTTCCTCGGCGTGCACATGCCTTGGTGCTGGAGTGGGCCGCCATGCACCGCAACGAATTGATGGAGGATTGGGCACTATGCGAATTGAAGCAGCAACCCAAGATGATTTTGCCTTTGGACTGAGCCCCAGTGCACCTGATGTTTCAAGCGTTAAGGTGATCGAGCACCTGAAACTGCAAGTTCAATTCACTGATGGCCTGGTGGGCACGGTGAGGTTTGAGCCTTCGCATTTGGTCGGCGTTTTTAAAGCCTTGGGTGAGCCTGCTTTTTTTCAACAAGTAGCCATTTCACATGGCACAGTCAGCTGGCCAGGGGAGCTCGACTTGGCACCTGACGCCATGTACGACGCCATCCAAGAACATCAAGAATGGGTTCTTCAGTGAGCAACAACACCTCCCCACTCGTCCACGGCTATGAAGTCGTCATCGGCTTTGAAACCCATGCCCAGCTCTCCACGCAAAGCAAAATTTTCAGCCGCGCTTCCACCGCCTTTGGCGCCGAGCCCAACACGCAGGCCTGCGCGGTGGACTTGGCCTTGCCCGGCACGCTGCCTGTGATGAACAAGGGCGCGGTGGAGCGCGCCATTCAACTGGGTTTGGCGCTGGGCTCGCACGTCGCGGAGCGCAGCATCTTTGCGCGCAAAAACTATTTCTACCCCGACCTGCCCAAGGGCTACCAAATCAGCCAGTTCGAGATTCCGGTGGTGCAAGGCGGCGAGGTGTCATTCTTTTTGGGCGATGAGAAAAAAACCGTGCGCTTGGTGCGCGCGCATTTGGAAGAAGACGCGGGCAAGTCGCTGCATGAAGACTTCATTGGTCAGTCAGGTATTGACCTCAACCGCGCCGGCACGCCGCTCTTGGAAATCGTCACCGAGCCCGACATCCGCTCCAGCGCCGAGGCCGTGGCCTATGCCAAAGAGCTGCACAAAATCGTCACCTGGATTGGCATTTGCGACGGCAACATGCAAGAGGGCAGTTTCCGTTGCGACGCCAATGTGTCGGTGCGCAAACCCGGCGCGCCCTTGGGCACACGCCGAGAAATCAAAAACCTCAACAGCTTCAAGTTCATGCAGCAGGCCATCGACTACGAGGTGCGCTGGCAGATCGAGCAAATTGAAGACGGCCACGCCATCCAACAAGCCACGGTGCTGTTCAACCCCGACACGGGCGAGACCCGTGCCATGCGCACCAAGGAAGACGCCGCCGACTACCGCTATTTCCCCGACCCCGACCTGCCCCCACTGGTGATTGGCCGCGATTGGGTGGAGCGCGTGCGCAGTGAACTGGCCGAGTTGCCGCGCGTGATGGCCGATCGCTTTGTCACGCAATATGGCTTGCCCGAGTACGACGCCACGCAACTCACGCAAAGCAAGGCGATGGCAACCTACTTTGAAGCCACCACCAAGGCCTGCGGCCAAGCGAAGTTGGCCAGCAACTGGATCATGGGCGAGGTGTCACGGCGTTTGAACAGCGGTGAAACCTCATTCGATGCACTGCCTGTGAGCGCCGCCCAACTGGCTGCCTTGATTGGCCGCATCAGCGACAACACCATCAGCAACAACGCGGCGCGTCAGGTGTTTGATGCGCTGTGGGCCGAAGGCGGCGCGACTGTGGATGACGCGACTGCTGACGCAGCGCGGGTGGACACCCTCATCGAGGCCATGGGCCTCAAGCAGATGAACGACACGGGTGAGTTGGAAAAAATCATCGACGAGGTGCTGGCCGCCAACCCGAAAAACGTGGAAGAGTTCAAGGCGGGCAATGCCAAGGCGTTGAACGGCCTGGTCGGCCCCATCATGAAGGCCAGCAAGGGCAAGGCCAATCCGGCGCAGGTGAATGCCTTGTTGATGAAGAAGCTGGGCTGACGCAAATTCCACCATGAAAATCGGTCATGGAATGACCGATTTTCATGGTATGTGATAGCATCACGCCATGTTCATTGAACGCACACGCCTCTTTCAACAGATTCACGCGTTGCTGCAATCATTCCGCGCAGTGGAGTTGGTTGGCCCGCGCCAGGTAGGCAAAACCACCATCGCCCGCCAGTTTGTCGATACCGATAGCGCCAACTACTTTGATCTGGAAGACCCAGTTTCACGGCAACGCCTGTCCAATCCCATGACTGCTTTGGCTGCTTTACAAGGCTTGGTGGTGATCGATGAAATTCAACACCTGCCGCAGTTACCGGAAATACTGCGTGTGCTGATGGACCGGCCAACGCACATACACCAGCCTGGGCAGTTTTTATTACTCGGAAGCGCCGCGCCAAGGGTGATGCACAAGAGTGAATCCCTGCTGGGCAGAGCCGTGACGCTAGAGATTGGCGGCTTTGACATCAGCGAAACCGGTGTTAACAGCCAAGATATGCATCAGCTTTGGCTCAGAGGTGGATTTCCAGCTTCCTATTTGGCCAACGACGACAGGGTTAGCCTGCAATGGCGTCATGCCGCCATGCAACGGCACGTCAGCGGCGACTTGGCTCTGTTGGGCATCAATGTGCCATCCCCCATGATGATGCGCTTTTGGCAAATGCTGGCGCATTACCACGGTCAAACATGGAACGCGGCCGAACCGGCTCGCGCCTTGGGTGTTTCGGAATCAACGGTGCGCCGCTATCTGGACCACTTGACCCAAACTTTCATGATCCGGCAGTTGCAGCCTTGGCATGAGAACTTGGCGAAGAGGCAGGTGAAAGCGCCAAAGATTTATTTTCGCGACACCGGCTTGCTGCATGCCATGCTTGATGTGCGGCAGTTAGCGCAACTGTTGTCGCATCCGCTGTCGGGCACCAGCTGGGAAGGTTTTGCGCTGGAACAGGTTTTGCGCATCGCGCAACCAGATCAGGCATATTTTTGGGCGACACACCAAGGAGCGGAACTCGACCTGCTGATGTTCAAAGATCAACAGCGCATAGGCGTGGAATTCAAGCGCAGCGATGCACCAAGCCTGACGACCAGCATGCGCGTGGCACTGAGCGACCTTCAACTCAACAAACTGTACGTGGTTTACCCGGGAAGCCATCGATATGCCTTAGCAACGAATGTGGAAGTGGTGCCGCTGACGGCGTTATTACGGTAACTCAAACCTCAGCCAATTTAGGCAGCAGCAGCGCGCTAGGCCATGCCCCCAATTGCTGCAAGAACAGTGTGGGGCTGTCGGTTGGTGTGAGCATCAGCAATGTGTCCACCGCTGGCACATCCACACCTTCATTGATTACCGGATACCACACCAGTTTGTGACAGCCATATCCTTCAGAACTTCAATCCTTTTTTAACGTTGTAGGTCGCTGATTGCAAATGCCTCTCACAATCAACCCCTGCGCCACATAGTAAGTCGCCAACACCCACAAACCGGCAGACGGCAAGGGGCTGACAAATTTATCGATGGCCAGCAAAGTATCCGACAGCATGAAACTGGCACTGCCCCACGCCACCCACAGGCTCGCTGCAGTGCGCAAGTGCTTGGCACGCCCCCACGCTTGTGCGGCCATGGTGGCAATCACCAGCACATAAGCGGCCACCGGTATGCGCAGTTCTGTGGGCAAACCGTTTTGGTCCACGCCAACAAACACCACGGCGGCCACAGAAATCGCGATCGCCACCGCACGGCGACTGCGCAGCCAAGGCGCGTCTAGGCGAAACAGTTGCAGGTAGCTCAGGTGCGCCAGCAAAAACGCCACCAGCCCAGGCACAAACAAACCTTCGCCCATCAGCAAAACATCACCCAGCCAAGACAAGCACAGCGCCAGCAGCAGCCATTTGCGCCCGCGCATGCCTGCTGAGCCCTGCCACGCGGCCACGATCAAGACCAGCAAGGCCAAGGGCTTGGCCCACACATACACCTCGCTCCAGCCGCAGGCATTGGCGGCCGTCGCCAAAGCGGCGGCTTGCACAAACGCACACATCGCCGGGGACAGGCGGTTTTGCAGCATGGCATTGACGCCCCACAAACCAGCGGTCACAGCCAAGACACAGCTTGCAGCTTGCGCCCACACCATGCCATCCATGAACCACAACACGGCCGAGGCACAAGCCAACAACACGACAAACCAAACACCACCCCACCACTGCACGGCAGGTGTTTGCACAGGCTGAAAAGCGGGGAAGTTGTGAATCTGAAAAGGCTGACTGGGAAACCGCTGGGCGACGTCTTCAGGGCGCCAACCGGGGTGGTGCAAAAAAACCATCAGCTTGTCGCGCCAACGCTTGGCATGCCAACTGTCGTGCACCATGCTGGCGTACATCTGCAAATTGGCCCACAACGGGTCCCAACTGTTCAGGGCTTTGCGGGTGCCATAGACGCAAGCCTCTTGGGGGTCTTCTTCTTCAAAGCTTCCAAACAAACGGTCCCACACCACCCAAATACCGCCATAGTTGCGGTCAAGGTATTTGTCGTTCACCGCATGGTGAACCCGGTGGTTAGAGGGCGAACAAAACCAGCGGTCAAACCATCCCAAGCGGCCAATGTGCTCGGTATGCACCCAATACTGGTAGAGCAAATCGATGAGAGAGACGATGCCAAACACCACAGGCGGCACACCCAACAAAGCCATCGGCAAATAAAACAACCAACTGGTCAATGCACCCGCTGAGCTTTGGCGCAGCGCGGTAGACAGGTTGTAGTGCTGGCTTTGGTGGTGTACCGCATGCCCCGCCCAAAACACCGCCACCTCATGGCTGGCGCGGTGAAACCAGTAATAGCAAAAGTCATACAAGACCAAGGCCGCCAGCACGCCATACCAGGTGCTCCAAGCAGCGTCATCGCGCACCAAAGCCACCTGCTCAAACACCAAGGTGTAAATGCCAATGCGCAGCACGCGGGTAAAAACCGCGCTGATTTGACTTAATATGCCCAACGAAACACTGCTGATGGCGTCGTCAAGGCGGTACGTTTGCGCGGACAACTGGCCTTGTTTGGCACGTCGCAGGCCCCATAACCATTCAATGAATATCAGGCCAAAAAACACTGGCGACGCCAACACAATGATGTAACCCATAAACGACCCTGTTATGACTGCATCGGCGATATTAATGCATCATCAAGGCTTGGGCCACAAAGCCCAAACACGCAAGGGCTGCTTCATACGCCCAGCGATTTCTCCCGCTTCGCGTCCCGTGCCCATGAACAAATCCACGCGCACCGCGCCCACAATTGCGCTGCCCGTGTCTTGGGCCAACACCAACCGCGACAAGGCTTGGCTGGGCCCCGGTGAGACCAACCACAGCGGCGTGCCATAGGGCACACTTTGCGGATCGATCGCCACCGAACGCCCCGCCACCAGCGGTATGCCTTGGGCACCACGCGGCCCGACACTGGGGTCGGCACCCATGGCCTCCTCTTTGAAGAACACATAGCGTGGGTTGGTCCACAACAATTCTTGTCGACGCTGCGGGTTGCGCTGCAACCACGCTTTGATGCCAGGCCAAGTGGCGTCGCGGGTTTCACCTTTGTCCAGCAACCAGCGACCCACGCTTTGGTAGGCTTGCTCATTGGAGGCGGCAAAGCCCAAGCGAACCGTGCGCACGCTGCCATCGGCCTCGGTGATGCGCAATCGACCCGAACCTTGGATATGCAAAACCAAGGCATCAACCGGATCGGCCAGCCAAGCGATCTCGCGGCCACGCAGCGCGTTTTGTGCGGCAGGCAGGCTTTCAATGTCTTGCCGCGTGAACCACGGTTTGCCATTCGCCAAGCCCACAGGTGGGGCGTACAACGGGGTGTTAAATCCATTGCCTGGGAGACGTTGCGCATCGAACACGGGCTCGTAATAGGCGGTCAACAAACCGTTGGCCTCACCTTCTAGGGACTCCAACCGGTAAGCCTGCAAGCGATTGAGCAACAACAAGCGTTGCTCGGACTCGCTGGCGATGCTCAGGCGCCGAATATCGCCACACAAAGGGGCCAGCACAGTGCCACTGACATCGCAATTGGCCAACAACAGGGTCCACACCTCGGCCATGGACTCTTGCGGCCAACCGGGCAGTTCTTCAATGGGCACAGGCAACCAACGGCTTTTGGCTTCACCTTTGACCGGCGCGTCCAAGCGTTGGGGCGTCACTGCGGGCAGGGGTGCGCTGCTGGGCGGCGCAGGCAAAGTGACGCTGGGTGCAGGCATGTTCTCAACGCGATCGACCACTGGCGCGGGCACCGGGGAGCGGGGCGTGGCCAATGGCACCGACGAAGCGCAAGAGACCAGCATGCCTACAATGGCCACACCCCATGCTGCACGGTAAGGCAGCGACAACTTTGCAACAACTGAACCCATGCTGCTGATTTTGCTTGAATCTTTAGGTGCTGGACTGGTGCTGGTGTTCATCGTCTGGTGGACCATGTTTCATGGCCGCAGCGAGGTCGAGCACGACGACCAAGAGCGCGACAAGCACTGATCACACCAATGGCGAGCGGCGCAGTGGCAACTGTTGACGACGTTCGCGCAATTGTTCAATAGACAAGTCGGCCACCACACAGGCTTCACCCTCTGCGTGCTGCGCTTGCACTTGTCCCCAAGGGTCGACCCACATCGAGTGCCCCCAGGTGCGTCGTCCGTTGCTGTGTTGACCGCCTTGCGCCGCCGCACCCACCCAGGCCAAATTGTCGATGGCACGGGAGCGTAACAACACCTCCCAATGCGCCGAGCCTGTGGTGTAAGTGAAGGCGCTGGGCGCCAGCAACAACTCGGCACCTTGCTGCACCAACTGGCGGTAGAGCTGGGGAAAGCGCAGGTCATAGCACACACTCAAACCGATGCGCCATGTGTGGCCGTCTTTGGAGGGTAAATCCATCACCACCGGTGTATCACCCGCTTGCAGCACCAGGCTTTCGTCATAGCGCTCGCGGCCATTGTCAAAACAAAACAAATGGATCTTGTCGTAGCGTGCCACGCATTCGCCTTGGGCGTTGTAAACCAAGGTGGTGTTGCGCACATGGTCGCTGTCGCCCGGCACGGCAATCGGCAAGGTGCCACTTGCCAAACACACCCCATAGGTCTTGGCCATGGCAGCCAAGCGTTGCTGCATTGGCCCATCACCAAAGACCTCGGCAATCGCCAGTTTGTCTCTGTCATGCTGGCCCAGCAAACAAAAATACTCGGGGAGCACCGCTAACTCTGCACCTGCTTTGGCGGCTTGCTCGAGCAAGCGCTCGGCGCTGTCGAGGTTGGTGGCCACGTCGGTGGTGGAGACCATTTGCAACAAAGCGGCTTTCATGGTTTCACCTCTGTTTCTTTGCTTGCATCGATTTTGCTGACTTTGGGGTCCTTCCAAGGACCTTGCACACGAAACTCTTGGGTCGTCGATTTGGCCAAGGGTGCTTTCAAGAAGTACTGGGTAAGAAAGCTGGTCAAACCGACCACGGGGTTGATGATGGTGTAGAGCAAAGAAGCGGTACCGGTGTTGAGGTCGGGCACGACCACCACCTTGAGGTCTTGGGTTTCATGCTCAATGTCGGCCTTGCCCTCGAGCATCACCGCGGCAGTCACACCTTTCATTTGCAAATTGTTGGTGCTGGCTATGCCTTGCTGAACCTGCACATCCCCACGCACAAAGTCAAACGCAAAGCCATCGCTGAACACGTCCGAGAAGTCCAAGGTCAAGCGCCTTGGCAAAGCCTGCAAATTGAGCACGCCAAACAGCCGCGCAACACCTGGATCGGCTTTCAAAAACTGGCCGCGGTCGATGTTGATATTGAATTGCCCATTCATACTGGCATAGTCAGGTGAGAACGGTGAACCCGTCCAACCGACTTGCCCTGCCATGCGACCTTTGCCATTGCGGATAGCGCCCTTGTAGCCCAAGCGCTCCAGCAAGTCACCCGAGTTTTGCAACTGCAAGCTGAAGTCGAGTTGGGTGCGCTTGGCTTGTACGCGGCCCACACCGCCCCATTGCCCCTTGGCCTGAAAACTCGCCTCAGGCAGGGTAAGGTTGAATTTGTTGAGCACCCATTCACGGCCACCGCCTGCAATCGCGCGGCTCACGCCCTCAATCTCGGCGCGGCCCAACTTCAATCCGCGCAACTCGAGGTTTTCTACCACCACGTCCATGGCAGGCAGGTCTTTGGGCGATTCTGACAGCGTGGTCTCTACGTCTTGCACCGCGGCAGGCGGAATCACCAAGTTGTTCAATCGGGCCACGACGCGAGAGGTTTGCCCCTCGGACGCAGGACGGTAGTCCACCATGCCTTGCGCCTCATCGGCTTTGAGCTGAATTCGCCACTGCGTCGCTTGTTTATCTGCACTGGCTTGCACATGGTTAAAGCTGCGCCCCAACCACAGGAGCTCGTTGGTGGCCACCTCAAAACGCGTAGGTACAAAAGCCAAGGCTTGTGCACTCGCTGGCTTGGCCGGTTTGTCGTCGCTGGTACTGGTGCCCAACCAAGTTGCCAGGGTGCGTTGCCACTCATCCACATTGAAATGCGGCAGTTGCACTTGCATCAACACCGTGCCGTCGGCAATGTCCTTGCGCGCAGCCACCGGGCCCAAGGTAATTTGCCCGCGCAAGACCTGAGGCACTTGGGGTGTCATGTCGCGCACATAACTGACCGTGATGAGTTGCCCCAAGCTGAGGGTGCTTTGTTCCAAGTACGCACTGCCGCGCGTTTGCGAGACACGTAACAACTCGTTGTCAAATCGAACAGGCCACGCAGCATCCGCAGGCTTGTTCAGCGGCGCAGGCAAATCAACCCCCATGCCCTGCAATGAACTGACGAATGAAAATTCGGGCACCCCTCGGCGCAATCCCAAACTGGCAACAAATGCGGTGCTGCCCGTGAGGTGCGCGGCAAAACCCGAGACCAAGGCTGGCTCGGTCAATTGGCGCAAGCCTTCGGCGGTGACACTGCCTTGCAGACTCAAGCGCGTAGGGCCTGCATCAACGCTGTCATTGAAACGCAAACCGCCGTCTAAACGCGCATCGGCACCCAGCCAACGCAAGCGCACATTGTTGACCGAGATACCTGACTCGCTGTAATTGAGCGTGCCACGCACTTTACTGAAACGCGGGATTGAAGGCTGCCACTGCACATCATTGCCATTGAGTTGCACACTGCCTTGCAGCTTGGTCAATGCTGGGTTTTGCAAGGGCACGTTCAAATGCAGTTGGTGCTCAGCGATACCCGTGGCGACCAACTGCGACAAGGCTTGATCGGTCATGCTGTTCAACGGCGAGGTCTTGAGTATTTGGGCGGCGTCCGACAAATTGCCACGCAGCTGCGCGCTCACATCGACCACGATGTCGCGCAAATCGGCGATTTGCACCTCCAATTTGCTGACTGTGGTGCTGGCATCTTGTCCAATGCCGCCACTTGTGCCTTTGACCCACAAACGGTTGCGGTTCAGGTTGAGCTCGCCAGAGGCTTGTTGCAGCGCCGGCCACGACAGTTTGTCGCGCCGCTGGGCAGGGCTCATCACACTGCTGGGCGCGTACTGCATCGACAAACCCTGATAAGGCGCCTTGAGGGTGAACACGCCTTCGTTGTTGCGGGCAAATGGGAAACGGTCTAAAGGTCCTTTGAGCGCAATGCTGGCTTGGTTGATGCGTCCGGCCAGCAAAGCATCGCGCAGGTAATGGCGCGCTTGCTCGTCCATGGCCAAGGGCAAATAACGGTGCAAGGAGGTCACCTCTAAGCGAGCCACCTTGGCTTGTAAATCCAACACCCCCCAAGGCTGGGCGTTGTCGCCCGACAGCCAGCTTGCTTGGGCTTGTGCCTGCAAGTCGGCATTCTCGATGCTGGCTTGGTGCACAGTGACCGCCCATTGCCGGTCTTGTTTGACCCAAGAGACCTCGGCCGAGGCCTCTTTCAAAGCAATTTGACTGCTCTCCCACACGCCACCCAACTGCAGGCTACCCCCTTGTTGCTGCCACTGGGCTTTGCCACCGTGCTCGCTCAGCGCCAGCTTGAGTTGGGCCGACTGCACACCCGGCCACCAGCCAAGGGGGTCGGGTTTGCTGGCCGTGCTCGGTGCTTGCAGCGTCAAGTCACTGACCTCGGTCGTCAGATTGAACTGCGGCGCATCACTGTGGGCCAAAAACCAACGCATATCGAGGTGTTTCACATGGCCTTTGGCCTGTGCCATGGCCAGCCGGCTACGCCAAATGGCATCCAACGGCAAGCGTTGCGCCATGCGTGAAAGCATGTCCAAGGAAAACGCCTGCAACTGCACTTCGCCCGCGTCGGCCAACTGCTCACCCGCATCGCGCCAAGCCACTCGGCTGTTGCCCAACTCCAAGTGCTCACCATCCGCCAAGGTCAAGGCCAGGGCTTGGCTGCGAATGTCATGCCCAACACCTTCCAACCACGCTTGGTGGTGCAGTCGCCCGCGAACGTCATGCAGCACCATGGCCTCGGTCTGTTCGCTGGGCTGGACATGCAAGGACTTCCATTGCATATCCACCGTCTGTGTGCTGAGTTGACCTTGTTTGACGCTGGCCCACATGCGCAACCAACCCTCACCCGACGGCAGCACCTTGCCCACCCAAGCGCTGACATAGGGCTGGGCAGGTGCGATGTCGAGCTGCGAGAAGACCGCATAAACATCGCCATTCCAGGTTTGTAGATCGCTGGCATGGCGACTCAGCAAGGGCTGGTGAAAACGGCCTTGCAGGCTAAAGCGTTCCCCCCATGCCGTGGGTGGCGTCGCGTCAATGCGCCAGTCGTGGCTACGCAAACCATTGCGCAAAACCAAGTCCACCTCTTGCAGCTCGACAGGCGGCAAAGCGGCATCAGGGTCCACCCAGCGAACCCGTCCGTGGTGCACAAACAAAGCAGGTTGGCGCCAAAACCAATCGGCCCACTCGGAGGGCTCGGTGCTGCTGAATGACAAACCCGCAACTTGCCAGCGGCCATCGCTGTCACGCGTCACCTCTACCAAAGGGCTGTCGATGTCTACCCGGTCTAACGACAAGGTCAACAAAGAGGTGGGCGTGAGCGACAGCAAGACCCGCGGCAAATGCATGACTTCTTCATTGGCGGCATTGCGCAACACAAAGTCGGTGACTTCTAGCGATGGCAGCCAGCCATTGGAAATGGTGTCCAAGCCGCCAATGCTGACTTGCAAACCCAGCGATCGCGAAGCCATGGCCTCGATGTCACTTTTCCAATCCAACACCCTGGGCACGATCCAAAAATGCAGCGTCAGCGCCGCCAAAGCCACCAAGCCCCAGGCACCCAGCACCAGCCACCACAGCACATTCACCAGCCGCGCGTAAACCAACCAAGCCGTTGAGGGTTTGGCGGTGACAATGGGCATATCGTTGGCGGTCGGCATGGCTGCAGGATTCTTCAGAATTATGACTTGCAATTCCTCACAAGCGCATACTATTTGACACATGACCATTGGCGCACGTTATTCACAAGGCTCGCGGTTGGTGCAACGCCTGCGCCGCCGCTACGCCACAGAACTGCCGCTGCTGCCTGCGGGTGAGCCCACGCCTGCGCTGCTTGCAGCCACCTACACGGCATTGCGCCAGAAGTTTCCCGAGGTGGCAGATGCACTGCGCGTCTTGCGTCAATTGGTGCTTGAACGACTGGTGGTCCTCGATACCGAACACCATGCGGCTTTGCAAACCATCACCCAAAGCATGACCTGGTTGGCCGAATTCAGCTTGGACACGGCCTTGCAAGAAGCCCAAGCGCGCGTCGATTTGCGCCATGGTGCGCCGATGACGGCACTGGGCAACCGCGCCACATTGTGGGTGGTGGGCATGGGCAAACTCGGCGCTGCCGAGTTGAATGTGTCCAGCGATATTGATTTGGTCTACGTGTTCGATGAAGACGGCCAAACCCAAGGCCTAGACAACGGGCGTGGCGTGGTCAGCAACCACAGTTATTTCGACAAAGTGGTCAAGCAGCTTTACGCCTTGATCGGAGACACCACCGAACACGGGCAAGTGTTTCGCATGGACTTGGCTTTGCGACCGAATGGCGAATCAGGCCACAGCGTGGTATCGCTCGAGGCCCTGGAGACGTACTTTCAGGTGCAAGGGCGCGAATGGGAACGCCTGGCCTGGCTCAAAGCACGGGTGGTCGCGCCGATGGCGTGCACAGACCAGGTCAAGGCCTTGCGCGACATCGTCACCCCTTTTGTGTTTCGCCGTTACCTCGACTACAACGTGTTTGAGGCATTGCGCGTGTTGCACCAACAGATTCGTGCCCAGTCGCTGCGCTTGAGCGCAGGCCGTCCTGAGCGCGCCAACGATGTGAAACTGGGTCGTGGTGGCATTCGGGAAATTGAGTTCACGGTGCAACTGTTGCAGGTGGTGCGCGGTGGACAGTTCCCCGAATTGCGCGAGCGTGCCACTTTAGACACGCTGCAGAGTTTGGTGCGTGCGCGTCTCATGCCGGCCGACACCGCCCAAGCCCTGCACGAAGCCTATGTGTTGTTGCGTAGGGTGGAGCACCGCATTCAATACCTGGATGACCAACAAACCCACCGCCTGCCCAGTGACCAACAGGATTTGCATTGGATTGCCCACACCTTGGGACTGGCTGACAGTGCCGCCCTGGCGGAACAATTGCAGCAGCACCGCGAGCGTGTTGCACATGAGTTTGAGCACCTGCTCGGTCAGGGTGAAACCCCAGGGACCAACACCGCATCAGCGCCAGCCATCCCGCCAGACTGGGCTGGCGTGCTCGAAGGCTTGTCGCCCCAGTTTCAGGCCCGCATGGCAACGTGGCCCGCACTGCCTCGGGTGTTGGCATTGCGCGAAGAGGCCCGCGCACGTTTGCTGCGGTTGGTGCAACGCACCCAAGCCTGGCTCAACCAAGGCCTCATCAGTGAAGAGGCCGCGTTGCGCTGGAGCGATTGGATGGAACCCTTGCTCCGGCGCGAAACCTATTTGGCGTTGTTGCTTGAGCGTCCTCAAGTGCATGCCCAGTTGTTACGCCTGCTGGGTTCGGCGCAGTGGGCAGCACGCTATTTGCGTACCCACCCTGGGGTGATTGATGAGTTGGCCAACCCCGAGGTATTGAACGAGCGCTTGGATGCGTTGCAACTGCGCCGCCATTTGCAAGCCCGGTACGCGGCCTTGAGCAGCCAAGGCGGTGACGACGAGGAAAGCCTGCTCAATGTGCTGCGTCGGGCACACCACGCGGAAACCTTGTTGACGCTCGCGCGCGATGTGGAGGGGCGATTGCGCGTGGAACAAGTGGCTGACGATTTGAGTTTGCTCGCCGATACCTTGGTCGAAGTGGCGGCGATGTGGGTCTGGGCACGCTTGAAAAACCGTCACCGTGAATTACCTTGCTTTGCGGTACTGGGTTATGGCAAATGGGGCGGCAAAGAACTGGGCTATGGCAGCGACTTGGACATTGTTTTCATTTACCAAGATGCCCATCCGCAAGCGGGAGATATTTACGCGGCATTTGCCCGCAAATTGATCCAATGGTTGACCATCAAAACCGGTGAAGGCGATGTCTATGAAATCGACACGGCATTGCGGCCCAACGGCAACGCCGGTTTGTTGGTGAGTTCCTGGGAGTCGTTTGCCGATTACCAAAGACAGCGCGGCTCCAACACCGCTTTGGTATGGGAACACCAAGCCATGTCGCGCGCGCGGTTTTGCGTGGGCGCAGACAGTTTGCGCGCACCGTTTGAAGCGGTACGCAGCGAGGTCTTGTGCGCAGTGCGCGATACCGCAGCGCTGGCGCAGGAAGTGGTGGCCATGCGCGAGAAGATGCGCATAGCGCAAGCCTTGCCAAGCAATCTCTTTGACTTCAAGCAAAGTCCCGGCGGGATGATTGATGTCGAATTTGCGGTGCAGTATTTGGTGCTGGCGCATGCCTGTACACACCCACGCCTGGCTGAAAACATCGGCAATATCGCGCTGCTGGCATATGCGGAATCGGTTGGTTTGTTGCCGTCGGGCATGGGGCAAGCCGCCGCCGATGCTTACCGCGTGCTGCGGCAATTACAACACCGCGCTCGCTTGGACGAGGTACCTGCACGTTTGCCGCCCGAGGAAGTCACGACCGAAAGGCAGGCTATTGAGGCTTTGTGGCGCTTTGTATTTTCGTGACCAACGCGCTGGTGGAATAACCGCTGACAAATGGAATCGCCACCGCACGCCCGCCCCAGCGGCGAACGCTGGCGGTTTCTTGCAAAGTTTCCATGTCGTAATCGCCCCCTTTGACATACACATCGGGGCGCAAGCGTTCAATCAAGCTAACGGGCGTATCTTCATCAAACCACAACACCAGGCTGACCGACGCCAGTGCGGCCAGTAACAAAGCCCGGTCGAACTGAGGGTTCAAAGGGCGCTCAGGGCCTTTGCCCAAACGCTTGGCAGACGCATCGGTGTTGACACCGACCACCAAGGAGCCGCCCAGCGCGCGCGCTTGCTCAAGGTAAGTGGCGTGGCCGCGGTGCAAGACATCAAAGACACCATTGGTGAACACCACCGGACCGAGCGGGCGCAGCGCTTGCACACGCGCCAGCGCATCTGCGTCTTCGCACAGTTTGGCGGCAAAGCCGCTGGCGTTGTTCATGCGTGTTGCGCGCGCCAGCGTTGAACTTGCGCTTCGATGTGCAACAAGTCGGCAATCACGGTTACCCCAGGTGGGGGGCGACGCTGCAACACAGGGGCGCGCCCGCCGGCCCAAATTTCAACCTGCGCAGGCAACAGGCGGCGTAGCTCGGCCAAACCATCGAGCACATGGTTGGGGTTTTGGCTGACGCTAAAACTCAGGGCGACGATGTCGGGCTGGTGTATGTCCACGGCTTTGGCAATATCGCTCAATGGCGTTTTCACGCCCATGGGCAAACAGTGGCAGCCTTGCAAAACCAAAATGCTTTCAGCCATCAACAAGCCAACAGCATGCTCTTCCTGCGGAAAAGTGGTGAGCAACACGCGTGGCTGGCGTTGTTGGGCATGGCCATTGAGTTGGTGTATGGCTTGGCGCAAAACGCCGGTGGCGCACTCGGTGTACAAATGTTCTTCAAAGACTTGGAGCTCGGCGCGCATCCACGCGTCGCCGACCATGGCATTCAAAGGGGCCAACAACTCAGTGACAAAACGGTTCACGCCCATGCTGGCAACCGCTTGGTGCAAATGCCCGCGCAAGCCGTCAATATCGTGGCGGCGCAACAAGCCCATGGCCTCGTCCAAGCGATGTCCCTCACCTTCTTTGTGGCGGGCCAAATGCAGCGGGGCGGCCATCAAGGACTCGGTGATGCGTTGCAGTTCTTCGACGGGCAAAGCCACCACCTGCCCCGGGCGGTGTCCCGCGTCCAACAAGCGTTTGATGATGCGAAGCTTTTCAACTTGCGCCAGTGGATAGCTGCGTTCATCAAAATGGTCGCGCCCTGGGTTGGGAAAACCGTAGCGACGCTCCCAGACCCTGAGGGTATCCTTGCCTATGCCCGTATCACGCTCAACCGCAGCAATAGAGAATTGCAACTGCGAAGCGTTGTCATCGCGTAAATTCATAGGGGTATTCTCTTTGTGAAGACGGCGCTCTCAGTATGTCGTAGACAATAGCACAAAACCTGCAGGGATACCCCCATGAAAACACTGAACCAAGCTTTGCTGACTCTCTTGTATCGCGGCCTGCTTATGGTCTGCATTGGCACAAGCGGGGCTTATGCCGGTGACACCAAACCCAGCAACAACAACGCGCCCGCAGCCCAGGCAGATTGCCCCTCGCTTCTGCGCCAAACCGTCGAACGTTTGCAAGATGAAAAGCCCCAAAACCTTTGCCAGTACGCGGGCCAAGTGGTGGTAGTGGTCAACACCGCGAGCTATTGCGGTTTCACGCCGCAATACAAATCTTTAGAAGCGCTGTACGACAAATACAAAGACAAAGGCTTGGTGGTGCTGGGTTTCCCTTCCAACGATTTCTCGCAAGAACCCGGCAACAACCAAAAGATCGCCGACTTTTGTGAAAACACCTACGGTGTGAAATTCCCCATGTTCAATAAAACCACGGTGCGTGGCAGTGACGCGTCTCCCTTGTTCAAACAACTCACCCAGTTAACCGACACCGCACCCAAGTGGAACTTTTACAAGTACCTCATCAGCCGCGACGGCAAACAGGTCAAAAGTTACGGCAGCACCACCGACCCCATGGACAAGGCCTTTTTGGCCGAGGTTGAGAAGTTGTTGGCCACGCGAGTGAACTGATGCGTCAAAGGGTAGCGGTGATCGGTTCGGGCATCGCTGGTTTATCGGCCGCCCACCACCTCAACAGCCATGCCGATGTCAGCTTGTTCGAGGCGGGCAGTTACTTTGGTGGCCATACCCACACGGTAGATGTCACTTTGCCCAGCGCCCAAGGGCTGGTCACCCATGGAGTGGACACGGGGTTTTTGGTCTACAACCAACGCACCTACCCAGGGCTGATCGCTTTGTTCCAAAGCCTGAATATCCGCACGGCACCGTCTGACATGTCGTTTTCGGTGCAAGCGCAGTGGGACGACACGGGCCAGCCCTTGGAGTGGAATGGCGCCAACCTCAACAGCGTGTTTGCCCAACGCCGCAACCTGTTCAAACCCCGGTTTTGGGGCCTGTTGCGAGACATTCTGCGCTTTAACCAACTGGCCACCGACTTGGCCCAAAGCGGTCAGGCCGATGCACTGACCCAGCCGTTGCAAGCGTTTTTGGATGAACACCGATTTGGCGCGAGCTTTCGCCAAGGGTATTTGTTACCCATGCTGGGCTGCATTTGGAGTTGCCCTACCTCGCAAATGCTGCAGTTTCCAGTGGCGACCATGGTGCGTTTTTGTGACAACCATGGTTTGCTGCAAGTCAACAACCGCCCACCTTGGTTCACGGTGGCAGGCGGCGCCAAGCACTATGTGCAAGCCATCACCGACCAGATTGTCGACAAGCGTTTGAACACACCGGTGCTGGGCATTGCCCGCGACCCACAAGGTGTGCAGATTCGCACAGCCGCTGGCACCGAGCGCTTCGATCAGGTGGTATTGGCCACCCATGCCGATCAATCGCTGGCACTGTTGGCGCAACCCAGTGCGCATGAACAAGCCTTGCTCGGTGCGATACGCTTTCAAGCCAACCGCGCTGTACTGCATACCGACACGCGTGTGATGCCCAAGCGACGTCTGGCGTGGGCCGCATGGAATTACCAACGCACGGCCAGCGACCATGAAAACGCGCGCGTTTGTTTGCATTACTGGTTGAACCGCTTGCAACCCCTGCCATTCAAACAAGACGTCATCGTCTCGCTCAACCCCGACACACCCATCGATGCGGCTTGCCTGTTGGGCAGTTACGACTACGACCATCCCGTGTTTGATGTCGCCGCCATTGCCGCGCAGCGCGAATTGCCCCGCTTGCAAGGACAGCAACGCACCTGGTATGCCGGCGCTTGGATGCGCTATGGTTTTCATGAAGATGGCTACCAGGCAGGTTTGGCCGTGGCGCAAGCTTTGCTGGCGCAACCCAGCCCTGCCCAAGAGGCCATGGCATGAGCCAGGCACAGCCGCTGATCGGTTTTGGCCAAGTGCGCCATCGCCGTGCACGCCCGCGGCAACACGCCTTTGCCTATGCCACTTGGTTTTTGCTTTTGCCGATGCGCAGCATGGCCCAGCATGGCGGCGGTGCATTGGCGGTCAACCGGCGTGCGGCGATTGCTTTTCACGATGTCGACCATGGTGATGGCCGTTTGCCCACCCAAGGTGGCGCCCTGGCTTGGCTGGATGCCTTGCTGCAAAGCGAAGGCATTGTGGACGCGCAAGGCGAGGTGTGGTTGCATTGCTATGCCCGCGTTTGGGGTTATGCCTTCAAGCCGGTGAGCTTTTGGTATTGCCACCGCAGTGACAACAGCTTGGCCGCCATCGTGGTGGAGGTGAACAACACCTTTGGCGAGCGCCATTGCTATGTCTTGCCTGAACCGCGCTATGGCCAGCACTTGCATGCCGACAAGGTGTTTCATGTCTCGCCGTTTTGCCATGTACAAGGCCGCTACGACTTTCGCTTCATGCGCGCCGAGCATGGCAGCGCGCGCAAAACCGTGGTGCGCATAGACCACAGCGACGAGCAGGGCTTGCTCATCAGCACCAGCGTCAGCGGCCAGCTGCAGCCGCTTACCGCCCAAACACTGCGCCTGGCACTGTGGCGCTATCCTTTGCAAAGTTTTGCGGTGATCGCCCGCATCCACTGGCAAGCCTTGGGCTTGTGGCTCAAGCGAGTGCCTTTTGTGCGAAAACCGCCACCACCGGCACAATTTGCCACCCGCGGGGGTTCCTAGCCCTGTTTCAATTTTGCCCTCACCCATGTCCACTTTGCACCCTACCGACCTCTCCAGCCATGCCGCTTGGCTGAAAAACACCCCGATGGCAGCGCAACGCAGTTTGCGCATGCTGCAGTCGCTGAGCGTGGGTGGCTTGCATCTGCAATTGCCCGATCAACGCCAACTGGTGTTTGGCACCACCCAAAGCGGGCCACAAGCCAGCATCCGTATTCACCAATGGCAGGTGTTTGCAGCGACCATGCGCTCGGGCGATATTGGTTTTGCCGAAGGCTTTATCGCAGGTGACTGGGACACCCCAGACCTCACCACCTTGTTGCAATTGCTGGTGGCCAACCGACGCCCCATCGATGATTTGATTTTCGGCACCTGGTGGGGCCGACTGGCCTACCGACTGCGCCACTGGATGCGGCGCAACACCAAAAAGAACAGCAGCAAAAACATCCACGCCCATTACGACTTGGGCAACGGTTTTTACAGCCAGTGGCTAGACCCCAGCATGTCTTACTCGTCGGCTTGGTTTGACAACAACCCCAACCAAGACCTGCAAGCCGCACAACTTGCCAAAGTGCGCCGCGCTTTGCGCATGGCTGGTTTGCAACCGGGGCAACACCAGCGCTTGCTGGAAATTGGCTGTGGCTGGGGTGGTTTGGCAGAGGTCGCCGCGCGCGAGTTTGGCGCGAAAGTCACTGGCATCACCCTCAGCCCCTCGCAACTGGCCTATGCCAGCGAACGACTCGGCGCGCAAGCCATCCACGCCCAATTGCGCTTGCAAGATTACCGCGACACCGACGACGGCCCTTACGACGCGATTTGCTCGATTGAAATGATCGAGGCCGTGGGGCGCGCCTTTTGGCCGGATTATTTCCAAACCATTGCCCGTTTGCTCAAGCCTGGCGGTTTGGCGTGTATCCAAAGCATCGTCATCGACGACGCTTTGTTTGAGCGCTACGCCTTGGGCACGGACTTTATTCAACAGTACATCTTTCCCGGTGGCTTTTTGCCCAGCACCAGCGAGTTCAAGGCACAGGCCCAAGCGGCCGGCTTGCAAATCGTCGACAGTTTGGCGTTTGGCCAAGACTATGCCGAAACTTTGAAACGCTGGCGTCAAGCTTATGTTGACGCATTGCCGCGCCTGGACGGGCTGGGTTTTGATGAACGCTTTGAACGGACCTGGGTGTTTTACCTGGCCTATTGCGAGGCCGCATTTTTGGAGCGCAACACCGACGTGGTGCAGTTCACTTTGCGCAAACCCGCATGACAACGTCCGCTGGCGCCAAACTCAGCGCCTTGGACTTAGCGCGTTTAGGCCTGCCCGCCTTGCCACTGGCTTTTGTGGCCTTGCCCTTGTATGTCTTGTGGCCGCATTACTTTGCCAGCCAATTCGGTGTCTCGCTGTCGCTCATCGGTGGTTTGCTGTTGCTGGCCAGGGCTTTGGATGCCGTGATCGACCCCAGCATTGGCCATTGGTTGGATCGGCTGTACCACCACAGTGCCGAGCGCGTGCTGCGCCGCTGCTGGTTGGCTGCTTTGTTGCTCGCGCTGGGTTTTGTGGGTTTGTTTTTCCCGCAATGGTTGCTCGGGCGCAGTGTGTCGCAAGCGGACTTGCTGATCTTTGCAGGTGCGATGTTGCTGGTGTGTTACCTCAGCTACAGCGTGCTCACCATTGCCTTGCAGGCGTGGGGCGCTCGCATGGGTGGTGACCGCTTGGCGCGCAGTCGTTTGGTGGGCTGGCGCGAAGGCCTGGGGTTGGCCGGCGTGATTGTGGCTTCGCTGGTATCGGGCATGGCCGGCATGGCTGAATTGGTGGCGGTCTTCATGGGCTTGCTGGTCTTGGCCATGGTGTCATGGTCGAGCGCGGTGCAACCTTTGCCCAGTCCTGTGACGCAGGGTGGTTGGTGGACGTCGCTTTGGCAACCTTGGCAAGACAGCAGGTTTCTTCGCTTGCTCGGTGTGTTCATGGTGAATGGCGTCTCCTCGGCCATTCCCGCCACCTTGATTGTGTTTTTTGTGCAAGACCGGCTTCAGCTGGGGGCGGACATGCAATCGCAGTTTTTGGGGATTTACTTTGTGGCCGCCGCCTTGTCCATGCCCTTGTGGCTTGGCTTGATTGCACGCTTTGGGCTCAGCCTGTGTTGGGGGGCTGGCATGGCCATGGCCATCGTGGTGTTCATGTGGTCGCTGGCTTTGGGTGCCGGCGATGTATGGGGCTACAGCGCGATTTGTGCGCTCTCGGGCTTGGCCCTGGGCGCTGACTTGATCGCCCCTGGCGCATTGTTGAACGGCGTGCTACAAACACAGGGTCAGCAACACCCGCACGCGGGCGCCTACTTTGGCTGGTGGCAAGTGGCCACCAAGTTGAACTTGGCTTTGGCCGCTGGTATTGCACTGCCTTTGTTAGAGTGGTTGGGCTATACCCCCGGGGCACAGGACGCACCCGCCTTGACGGCGCTCAGTGTGAGCTACGCCTTGTTGCCCTGTGTTTTGAAGTTGTGGGCGCTGCTGTTGTTGTTCAAAGCATCGCGTGAAATAACGAATAAGGAAACTGTATGAAACGCCGTACCTGGTTGTTATCCGCGGCTGCCGCCTCTGCACTGGGGACCAGCGGTTGTGCTGGCCCCTCTGTCAATGACTACGCACAAGACCAGCCCGTGCTGGACTTGAAAACCTATTTCAATGGCGTGATTGACGCATGGGGTGTGTTCACCGACCGCTCGGGACGGGTGGTCAAACGCTTCACCGTTGTCATGAACTGCAATTGGCAAGGTGAGCAAGGCGTGCTCGATGAGGACTTTGTGTATGCGGACGGCACCACCCAAAAACGCGTTTGGAAGTTGCAACATTTGGGCGAAGGCAACTACAGCGGTGCGGCGGCTGATGTGGTGGGCGTGGCCAAAGGTGCGACCCGAGGCAATGCATTTCGCTGGGGCTATACCTTGGCCTTACCCGTTGATGGCCGCGTGTGGGAGGTGCAGTTCGATGACTGGATGTACCTGATGGACGCGCGCGTCATGCTCAACAAAGCCAGCATGTCCAAGTTCGGTGTTTTTTTGGGTGAGGTCACTTTGTCGTTCACCAAGCGGGCTTGAGCGTGGCGTGGCTCTCACCGTTGAACCCCCCGCTTGTCGATTGGCGCGGACGCAGTGTCTGGTTGGTAGGCGCCTCTAGCGGCATTGGTTTGGCCTGTGCCAAAGCCTTGCACGCCCTTGGTGCCAAAGTGTGTGTGTCGGCGCGCCAAGCGGACTTGTTGCAAGCGTTTGTAGAGCAGCACCCTAGCAGCATGGCGCTGCCTTTGGATGTCACCGATGCAGCGGCGCTCAAAGCCGCGGCGCAACAGGTTCAATCCCAGCAAGGGCTGGATGTGGTGGTGTATTGCGCAGGCGTCTACCAAGCCCTGCGTGCCACCGAATTCAACTTGGCCCGCATGGAACAACACATGTCCGTGAACTACCACGGCGCTTTGTTCTTGTTAGATGCTGTCTTGCCCACGCTGCTGGCGCAAGGCAAAGGCCACCTCAGTTGGGTGTCCAGCGTGGCGGGTTACCGGGGGTTGCCGCAAAGTTTGGCCTATGGCCCCAGCAAAGCCGCGCTGACCCATTTGGCAGAGGCCTTGTATTTGGATTTGCATGACAGCGGCTTGGGTGTGAGCGTGATCAACCCAGGCTTTGTCGAAACGCCTCTGACCGCGCAAAACCAGTTCACCATGCCAGCACTCATCACCCCTGCGCAAGCCGCGCAACATATTCTGCAAGGTTGGAAAGACGGTTTGTTTGAAATCCATTTTCCCAAGCGCTTCACACGCTGGCTGCAGCTGCTGCGTATCCTGCCTTACCGTTGGTATTTTTCATTGGTGCGCCGCGCCACGGGCTTGTAAGCATGCACCCCGCTTCTTTGACCGAAACGGTAGACGCCTTGGTCGTGGCGTTTGAACACCTGGGTCCAACCGATGTGCAAGCCTTGGGGGACTGGTATGCGCCGGATGCACGCTTTAAAGACCCCTTCAAAGAGGTGCAAGGTGTGGCGGCCATCGAAGCGATATTTGCGCACATGTTTGACACGCTCTGGGAGCCACGCTTTGTCGTCACCGAACGCATTGTGCAAGGCTCGCAATGTTTTTTGGTGTGGGACTTTGTGTTTCGCTTCAAGACCATGGACAGCCAAACCACCCAGTGCATACGCGGGGGCTCACACCTTCAGTTCGCGCAGAACGACCAAGGCGCTTGGCGCATCGTGTTGCACCGCGATTACTGGGACGCGGCCGAAGAGCTGTACGAAAAACTGCCTTGGGTGGGTGGCTTGATGCGCTGGTTGAAAAAACGCGTCAACAGTTAAGCTGGCTGGGTATCGATAAAGCTGGGGCGTTGCATGAGTTTTTCTTGCAAAGCATCCAAATGGGGATAGTCTTCGCGCCAGCCGATGTGGGGGAAGCGAAAGTCCAGATAGCCCAAGGCACAGCCCACCGCCAAATCGGCCAAATTCAGGTGCGTGCCGCAGCAAAACGGCTTGTCCCCCAAACCTTGGTTCATGGCTACCAAACAGTCATGCACCTTGCCCAGTTGGCGGTCTATCCAGGCTTGGCTGCGCTCAGTTTCACTGCGCCCTGCCCAATGCGCCTCTAAGCGTGCAGCAACAGCGGCGTCTAACAAACCATCAGCCAAAGCTTCCCAGGTTTTCACCTCGGCACGCTCGCGGCCACTGGGCGGGATGAGTTTGCCGACCGGCGACAAGGTGTCGAGGTATTCCACGATGACACGCGAATCAAACAAGGCCTCGCCGCCTTCCATGACCAAGCAGGGGACTTTGCCCACAGGGTTGGAAGCGGTGATGGTGGTGTCGGCAGCCCAAACATCTTCCAGCACATAGTGGTATTCGAGTTTTTTCTCGGCCATGACGATGCGCACTTTGCGCACATAGGGGCTGGAGACAGAGCCAATCAGTTTCATACTCACGCTGGTTTGTTTTGCTGAGGGCATTCTATAGAGTCAGCGAAACAATGCCGCCTAGCGCGCGCGCAAGCCCCGCCTAGAATCGGTGGTATGACTACCTTTGCTGTGACCGCCTTATCGCCCCTGGATGGGCGCTACGCCAACAAACTCACCCGACTGCAACTGCTCATGAGCGAGCACGGCTTTATGCAACGCCGCGTTCAAGTGGAAGTAGCTTGGTTTATCGCTTTGAGTGATGCGGGCATGCCCGAGTTCCCGCCTTTAAGCAGCGCAGCGCGGGCGCATCTGCGGCAAGTGGTGCAGGCCTTTTCACCGCAAGACACCTTGGCCATCAAGGCCATTGAGCGCACCACCAACCACGATGTCAAAGCTGTGGAGTATTGGCTGAAAGACCAATGCCAGTTACCCAGCCTGTCCAGCGCCTTGCGCGAAGAATTGACGCGGGCCAATGAATTCATCCATTTCGCCTGCACCAGCGAAGACATCAACAACACCAGTCATGCTTTGCAGTTACAAGCCGCCCGCAAACAAGTGCTGTTGCCCGCGATTGACGCATTGATTGACAAACTGCGTGAGATGGCGCATCGCTATGCCCAAGACGCCATGCTCAGCCGCACCCATGGACAAACGGCCAGCCCCACCACCGTGGGCAAAGAAATGGCCAATGTGCTGATGCGCTTGCAAAAAGCCCGCCAACATATCGACGCGGTACCGCTGCTGGCCAAAATGAACGGCGCGGTAGGCAACTACAACGCCCATGTCGCGGCCAGTGCAGACATTGACTGGCCCGCGTTTGCACGTGGCGTCATTGAGTCGGCACCAAGCGCTGGAGGCTTGGGACTGGTGCAACAAACCTACAGCATTCAAATTGAACCGCACGATTACATGGCCGAGTTGTTTGATGCGGTGGCACGCACCAACACCATCTTGATAGACCTCGCACGCGACCTGTGGGGCTATATTTCTTTGGGCTATTTCAAGCAGCGTTTGAAGGAGGGTGAAATTGGCTCCTCCACCATGCCGCACAAAGTCAACCCGATTGATTTTGAAAACGCGGAAGGAAATTTCGGATTGGCCAATGCGTTGCTGCGTCACTTGAGTGAAAAGCTACCCATCAGCCGCTGGCAACGCGATTTGTCTGACAGCACGGTGTTGCGCAACATGGGCGTGGCATTGGGTCACAGCGACTTGGCCTACCAATCACTGCTGCAAGGATTGAACAAACTGGAACTCAACAGCCAAGCCTTGGCCCATGACTTGGACCAGGCCTGGGAAGTGCTTGCCGAGCCCATACAAACCGTGATGCGCCGCTATGGTGTGGCCGGCGCTTATGAACAATTGAAAGCGCTGACGCGCGGTCAGCGTGTCACCCGCGAGGACCTGCACGGCCTGATCCACACCTTGGCCATTCCCGAGGCAGAAAAACAGCGTTTGCTGGCGTTGACACCGGCCAACTACGTGGGTTTGGCGTCTTCCTTGGCGCGTTCTGCATAACGGTTAAAGCGCCACGAGTCACCGTGCAAAGTGATGCGACGCCAAACCGCGCGCTTGGCCCCAGGACTCATCTCGGGCCATAACTGCACTTCTTCAAAACTGCGCCCACAGCCTTTGCATACCGGGTCGCCTTGGCTGGTGGAGCAAATCGCAATGCATGGCGTGTCGGTGGTGGTGTCGTACCAGACCCTCCAAGCTGCATAGGCTTTGCTGGGAAAGCCTTGCTCCGCAGCCTCGTCTTGGCGGTGGTAAATCATCAAGGCATAGACCTCGGCCAATGCACGCAACTCTGGCGCCAACGTGACGCCATCCGGCGAAGGTTTCAAAGCCCGCCAATGGTTGATGGCCGACTCGATGTCGGTGATATGGATCGCGTTCATGTTCAGTGGGGTTGTAAGAGTTCGCGGCGTACCCGCTCGAGGGCGCGCAAACGTGCATCAATGATGGAGGCTTCCATTTGACCCGCACGGTCCAGTTTGCCCTCTTTAGAGAGTTGCTTGACCAGGTCTTGCGCGGCACGCAAGCGGTCCATCGCGCCCACCTCGTCCCAGCGCACCACATGAAACTCGGCGTCTGCGCGCAAAGCGCGCAAGCGCTCACCGGTTTGCGTCAAGGCTTGGGCCGACAGGTCCCAAGCCACTGCATCGCGGGGGTGTTGCGCCAGCCACAGCTGCATCGCGTCGCTGGCTTGTGTGGCCAGCGTTGCTTGCTTGGCCTCTAAACGGCATTGGGTTTGCAACATCACCCGCGCACGGTCGACCACCTTGCCACCCAAGGTTTGCAAACACTGCAAAGGGTTGTTCAGGCGCCGCTCGGTATCAGCCGCCAACCATTGCGCGGCGCGCAAACCTGCGGGGTCTTCGCGCACCAGCTGCAGCAAGGTGTTCATGGCATCGCGGGCAAGGGCTGGGCGACGTTGCTGGGTGTAGGCCATCACGCCGGCGTAAAGCATGGCCGCGCGCTTGGCCAAGGGCGCTTCTGGCGAAAAGTCTTTTTCAAGGCTGTCGACGAGTTTTTGCATATCGTCCACATGGGGGCTCATCAAAGCACGCGCACGTGCTGCCATCATGGCGTGCTCAATGATGGTCTCTGGCGGCATCAATGTCCGACCCAAGCCCAGGCGCGATTGCATATCACCGATGCGCTCGGTGGTCAGTGGGTGGCTGCGCAAATACGGGTAGTTGCCGTTGTCATTCAAACGTGAGGCTTGTTGCAGTTTCTGAAACATGCCTACGACGCCTTGTGAATCAAAGCCGGCTTGGGTGAGCACGTTAAAGCCGATGCGATCGGCTTCGCGCTCCATGTCGCGCGAAAAATTCAACTGCCCTTGTACCGAACCTGCGGTGCCACCCATCATGACCGCGCCGGCCGCATCGGGGCTGCGGCTGGCGGCCAGCACCCCCAAAATCATGCCCGCGATCAAAAACGGGGTGGTCCGCCCTTGCTGGTCTTGCATGCGTGCGATGTGACGCTGGGTGACGTGGCTGAGTTCGTGTGCCATCACCGAAGCCAGTTCGTCTCGGCTCGCAACCACCGCGATCAAACCCAGGTGCACGCCCATGAAACCACCAGGCAAGGCAAAGGCGTTGACCGAGCGGTCACGCACCAAAAACACATCCCACGCAAACACCTCGTCTTGTTCGGTTTGCAAATTGCCCAACAGCATGGCGGCTTCGCGCAAAGGCTGCCAAACCGTTTGCAAATAATCGATCAAAACCGGGTCGTCCATGTAATCGGCATCGGTCACCAACTGACGCATGATGGACTCGCCCAAGCGCCTCTCTTGCTGCACGCTCATGCCATTCCCGTCACCAATATTGGGCAGCCGCCCGGTGCTGTTTTGCGCTTGCAAGCCCACCGGTGCGGCACAGGCGAGCGCCAGCGCAAGGCTCAGGGCAAGCGGGCGCAGACGACGAAGGGGTTGCATGGAAGAGGGTGGCGGGATCGTATGATGGGGGAACGATGTTACCCCTTGCAGAAAACCATGTCTCTCACCCATTTTGATGCCCAAGGCCAAGCCCATATGGTCGATGTTGGTCCCAAAACCAGTACCCACCGTATCGCGGTTGCCAGCGGGGACATTCAGATGCTGCCCGCCACCTTGGCTTTGATTGAAAGCGGTCACGCCAAAAAAGGCGATGTGGTGGGCATTGCGCGCATTGCGGGCATTCAAGCAGCTAAAAAAACCAGCGACCTGATTCCGCTGTGCCACCCATTGGCACTCACCCGTGTGGCGCTGGACTTCGCCTTGTGGCAAGACCCACCGCGCGTGACTTGCACCGCCACGGTCGAAACCCACGGCCAAACCGGTGTGGAAATGGAAGCTTTAACTGCCGTGAACGTGGCTTTGCTGACCGTGTACGACATGTGCAAAGCGGTAGACCGGGGCATGACCATCACCAGCGTGAAGTTGCTGGAGAAGCATGGTGGCAAGAGTGGAAGCTTTGTGGCGGCTTAAACCACTGTTAACGACACTCCGCAGGTGCGAATTTGGCTTCTAAGGTGGCGGCACTGGTGACCGTGAGCCCACTGGGGACTGCCGCACCCTTGGCCAAACAACGCCATGCGACCGCCGCTTGGTCGGGTAGGCTGAAATCGGCTGTGGTGTCGGGCAAGGCGGTGGCCGCTGCCAAGGTGCCGGTGAATGGCACCAACAACAAACGCCCTTCACCCGCCGCCTTGGTGGTGGTGATGGTGATGACGCCGGTTTTGGCGGCAATGCTGATGCTTGCGAGGTTAGGCGTGGCAGCCGGTGAGGTATAGCCTGCGGCATAGCCTTGCTCGGAGGCGGCGCCCGAACTGAGCACATCCAATACCTGGTTTTTCGCCATACCGGCCAAGGACAGCCCTTCGCTGACACGCGCTCTGACGCTGTAGTCTTGGTAGGCGGGGACTGCAAACGAGGCCAGTATGCCAATGATGGCAATCACCACCATCAACTCAATCAAAGTGAAACCAGCGTGAGAACGAGACTTGGCTTGCATGGTGAGCGCTCCTGTGCGAGTGAGATGCGTCTATTGTGCAAATCGCCTCAATGCATGGATGAAGTGGCACTTTCGAAAACAGCACGCACCGCTTTCACCGGCTGAGGGTCAACGGCTCAGGGCGGTTATTCTTGCGCGACGGCTTGGCTTGCTTGGTGACGCTCCAGCCACTTGGCTGCCAACACCACACCGGCGGCACACACCACGCCTGCACCGTTGTAAACCCAGGCCAGTACATGGCCTGCCTCATCTGCCATGGCGGGTATGAATTGCAACAAACCAGGATCGGTCACGGCCATGGTGCCCGCAATCCAACCCATGACCATGCCACCCACGGTAATCACCCACGGAAAGCGGTCCATCAAACGAATGACAAAGGTACTGCCCCAAACCACCACCGGAATGCTGACCAGCAAACCAAAAATCACCAAAGACATTTTGTGGTCACCGCCGCCTATGTCGGCCGCCGCGGTCACACCAATGACGTTGTCCACGCTCATGACCAAATCCGCCAACACAATGGTTTTGATGGCGCCCCACAGCCTTTCACTGGCGTCCACTTCGTGCTCACCGTCTTCTTCGGTGAGCAGTTTCACCGCCACCCACAGCAGCAAAGCCGCGCCCATCAGTTTCAAAAACGGAATGCCCAGCAAGCTCAGGGCAACACCGATCAAAGCGATGCGAACCACAATAGCGCCGACCGTGCCCCACAAAATACCTTGTCGGCGTTGATGCTCGGGCAAGCCGCGACAGGCCAAGGCGATGACGATGGCATTGTCACCACCCAGCAAGATATCGATCAGGATGATTTGACCCACCGCAAACCAAAACGTGGGGTCGGTCAACAAGGCCATTACAGCATCGCCTTAAGAAGTTTGCCCATCTCAGAGGGGTTGCGGGTGACCTTGAAACCGCACTCTTCCATCACCGCCAACTTGGCCTCGGCCGTGTCAGCGCCACCACTGATGAGCGCACCCGCGTGGCCCATGCGCTTGCCCGCAGGCGCGGTCACGCCAGCGATGAAGCCGACGATGGGTTTTTTCATGTGGGCTTTGCACCAGCGTGCGGCTTCGGCTTCGTCGGGGCCGCCGATTTCGCCAATCATGATGACCGCGTCGGTATCGGGGTCGTCGTTGAAAGCACGCATGACGTCGATGTGTTTCAAGCCATTGATGGGGTCGCCACCAATGCCCACCGCGCTGGACTGGCCCAAACCGATTTCGGTGAGCTGCGCCACGGCTTCATAGGTGAGCGTGCCAGAGCGGGACACCACGCCAATGCGGCCTTTGCGGTGGATGTGCCCGGGCATGATGCCGATCTTGATTTCGTCGGGGGTGATGAGGCCTGGGCAATTGGGGCCGAGCAACAAGGTGCGTTTGCCGCCCGCTGCTTCTTTGGCCTTCATTTTGTTGCGCACATTCAGCATGTCGCGCACGGGGATGCCTTCGGTGATGCAAATGGCCAAATCCAGGTCGGCTTCCACCGCTTCCCAAATGGCGTCGGCTGCACCGGCGGGCGGCACGTAAATCACTGAGACTGTCGCGCCAGTTTCATGCGCGGCTTCTTTGACCGACGCGTAAATGGGGATGTTGAAGATGGACTCGCCCGCCTTCTTGGGGTTCACACCCGCGACGAAACAGTTTTTGCCGTTGGCGTATTCCTGGCACTTTTCGGTGTGGAACTGACCGGTTTTGCCGGTGATGCCTTGGGTGATGACTTTGGTGTCTTTATTGATGTAGATGGACATGTTTCAAGCTTTCAATGCGGCGACGACGGCTTGCGCGGCTTCGGCCATGGTGTCGGCGCTGATGATGGGAAGGCCCGACTCGGCCAGCATCTTCTTGCCCAGGTCTTCGTTGGTGCCCTTCATGCGCACCACCAAGGGGACGTTGAGGTTGACTGCTTTGCATGCGGTGATCACGCCGTGGGCAATGGTGTCGCACTTCATGATGCCGCCAAAGATGTTGACCAAAATCGCTTTGACCTTGGGGTTTTTCAACATGATCTTGAAGGCTTCGGTGACTTTCTCGGGGGTGGCACCGCCGCCCACATCCAAGAAGTTGGCGGGTTCGGCGCCAAACAATTTGATGGTGTCCATGGTCGCCATGGCCAAACCCGCGCCATTGACCAAGCAACCGATGTTGCCGTCCAAAGAGATGTAGGCCAGGTCGAACTTGGAAGCTTCCACTTCCGCAGGGTCTTCCTCGTCCAAGTCGCGGTAGGCCACGATCTCGGGGTGGCGGAACAAGGCGTTGGCGTCGAAGTTGAACTTGGCGTCCAAGGCCATGATGCCGCCCTTGCTGTCGCGGTTGAGCGGGTTGATTTCCACCAAAGAGGCGTCGGTGTCCATGTAGCACTGGTAGAGCTTTTTGAACACGTCCACGGCTTGGGCGGTGGAGTCGGCAGGCAAGCCAATCGCGTTGGCGATTTTGGTGGCCTGCGCGTCTTGCAAGCCGGTCAGGGGGTCGATGAACTCGGTGATGATTTTCTCGGGCGTGCTGTGTGCCACTTCCTCGATGTCCATGCCGCCTTCGCTGGAGGCGATGAAGGCAATCTTTTGCGTGGCGCGGTCGGTGACCACCGACACGTAATATTCTTTTTGGATGTCAGCGCCGTCTTCTATATAGAGACGACGCACTTTTTGGCCCTCGGGCCCGGTTTGGTGGGTTTTGAGCTGCATGCCCAAAATCTCGCTGGCCAAGCGCTTGACGTCGTCAATGCTTTTCGCCACTTTCACGCCGCCGCCTTTGCCGCGACCACCCGCGTGAATTTGGGCTTTCACCACCCACACCGGACCGCCGAGTTTTTGCGCAGCCTCAACCGCCTCT
Source organism: Burkholderiales bacterium (assembly GCA_947381415.1). Classification (GTDB taxonomy): domain Bacteria; phylum Pseudomonadota; class Gammaproteobacteria; order Burkholderiales; family Burkholderiaceae_C; genus Limnohabitans. The sequence continues at coordinate 4,945 of CANCVB010000016.1, read as the reverse complement.
TGCACCGTGAAGGCGGCAATGCCGCGAGGGACCGGTACACCGAATTGGCGCAAGATGTCCTTGCCTTGGTATTCGTGGATTTTCATGGGACTCGCTTTCTAGGGTCAGCCACTAAAAATTGGCATGAGTGTTCTGTGTTCTTACCCGATACAGAGCGGGATTGGCTCGAAATGTATCATGTTGCATTGCACCAAGCGCATCTTGGTGCATCAATTGACACGTGGCTTACAGCGCCGCTGTCACCTTTGTTTCTTTGCGAAAGATTTCTCACCATGGCTCAGGTTTTCATTGACGGCGAGGCAGGCACCACGGGTCTGCAAATCCGCGAGCGGCTGGCTTTGTTGCCACACATCACGCTGATCAGTATTGAACCGGCCGAGCGCAAAAACCCCGAAGCCAAACGCGCCTTGATGGCGGGGGTGGATGCGGTCATTTTGTGTCTGCACGACGACGCGGCCAAAGCATCGGTGGCCATGATCGACGCCATGACGGACCATCAACCACGCATCATCGATGCCTCCACCGCCCACCGCACCCACGCCGATTGGGTGTACGGCTTCCCTGAACTGTGCATTGGTCAGGCCGACATCGTGCGCCAAGCCCAGCGCGTGGCCAACCCGGGCTGCTATGCCACGGGCGCGATAGCCTTGATTCGCCCACTGATAGATGTCGGCTTGATCCCCAGCGACTTTCCCTTGAGCCTGCCCTCGGTGAGCGGCTATTCGGGCGGGGGTCGCGCCATGATCGAGGCTTATGAAGCGGGGCAAGCGCCTTTGTTCGAGGCCTATGCGCTGGGCTTGTCGCACAAGCACATTCCTGAAATCATGCATTGCACGGGGCTCACACGACGCCCCTTGTTTGTGCCCAGCGTGGGCAATTTTGCGCAGGGCATGATTGTTCAAATACCTTTGCATTTGGCCGCCCTGCCTGGGCAGGTGAAGGCTGACGATTTACACCAGGCTTTGCAAGCCCATTACGCCCAAACCAACGACCCCGCCAACCCCTGCGTGAAGGTCTTGCCACCCACCGAGGACTTGAAGCTCGACGCCACCGCTTTGAACGACACCAACGTCATGGAGTTGCGGGTCTTTGCCAACGAGGCCCATGGTCATGCCGTGTTGATGGCGCGCCTGGACAACTTGGGCAAAGGGGCCAGCGGCGCGGCGGTGCAAAACCTGCAGTTGATGCTGAACTTGAAAGATTGAACAGTTTTTGCTCAATCCAAGCCTTGACAGGCGGTCACCTCTATTTCAATTTTCATGCGGGGATCGAGTAAGCCCGCGGTGATCATCATGGCGGCAGGCTTGGCTTTGCCAAAGTGCGCTCGCAACACCGGCCAACAGGCTTCAAAATCTTTACCGTCGGGCAACACATAGTTGACACGCACCACATCATTCAAAGTGCAATCGGCTTGCGCCAAAGCGGCCGCAATGTTTTTCAGGCATTGCGCCGCCTGCTCCGCCACATCATCGGATATGGTCATGTGGGCATAGTCAAAACCGGTGGTGCCGGACACAAACACCCAATCGCCCACTTTCACAGCGCGTGCATAGCCAATTTGCGCTTCATAGGGTGAGCCAGAACTGATCCACTGTCGTTTCATGAAGGATGCCCCAGGATGGAAAGGGGCTTGACCTTATGCCAGGTGAGCGGTGGGTGTCAATCAAATGCTTGCCCGATGCAAAAGCTGGCGTGAAGTCAGCTGCGTTCGCTCAGGTTGGCAAAGGGCATATAACCCTTGGCAAATGCCAGTCAACAGGCATCAAGGGGAATACTTTCACTTGATACAAATAGCAAAATCTCTGATCAGCTTTATATCTCTAGGGCCTGTGAACTGAGCACATATGCTTGGATACGAAATCGTATTCCATGAGGAGCTCCACCCAGACTTGGGTGCTTGAACCATAGCGTTCACCAATATCACACATGGTTTGCGTCAATTGCTCCATCGGTGTGCCGGTATTTATCGGAATTGTCGGCCCCTCTGGCTCCAATCCCCTGGCGTAAGTGGGAATGATTTGTAAGCCGCTTCGCAGGCGAACTGGAGATCGTGAATTACCGACGGTGAAACTGTTGGCTCGGAAACTCCGCGACCATGCATCAGCGACCAAAGCCAATCTGACATCATCATCTCCCGTGTATATAGGTATGCCGATAGTTTCGTGAGACCAAAAGGCCAACACATCAATAGCTACAGACCACAAAACTTTCGCATTCAGCCCAAAACGCCCGCTGTGATGTTCGGTTCCCCAACTCTCAAGACCTATTTGTTTAGCTATTTCTCGCGCTTTTTCTGCCCCCGCAATACCTTCCACCAAGGCCAGTGATACTGGCACAGAGGCACTTACACCTGTAGTGGTGATGATGCGCCCGTCGACCGCATAGCGAATGTCTGCCAAGTAAACGGAGCCCTTAGCCAACTTCAGCAAGTAATCTCGGTCCCACCAGTGACCAGTGAAAGTGCGCTGGTCCAACAGACCCGCCTGCGCAAGTACCCTTGCGCCAGAACAAATGGCCACAATTACTGCGCCATGCGCTGCTTGCGTCTGCAGCCATTTCAGAATGCGCGGATCAGCATCACTGTGCATGGCGGGAACCACAACAATGTCTGCTCCATGGGGGTATGTTTGATCAAAGGAAGCGAAATCTCTGTCGATAACCGCTGCATTCAAGGCAGGCATCAACTTGGCTAAGCCGGCTTGAGGAGCGACGGTCACAATGGTTGCAATCTCTGCTCGTTTCAATACCGCATAGGGCACGATAAAGTCGGTCGTCTCCGTGCCTTCATTCGAGGCCAATACCGCCACAAGTGGTGGTTTACTACGCAAGGGATGCAAAGCGAGTAGAAAGGCAGATGGTGCACCTTTTGTGTCTTGGGCCATTGTTGTTAAGGCAGTGAGTGTTGCAATAAATATTGCTGCAATACCCCGGGTCCTGCGCAAGGTCCCATGCTTTTTTAATTCAGAATATCGGTTATCCATTCGAACTATCCTAAGTCACTTCCAATGCAGAAGACGGCCAAATCCACCGCAGATTCGGACAAATTTCCCAGCCACCAGCGAATGGTGGTTGTTCTCGTCTTTGACGGTGTGGAGGCGATTGATGTGGCTGGACCGAGCAGTGTGTTTAGCCAAGCCTCGCTCTATGTTCCTGGAGCTTATTCGCTGTCCATAGCCTCTCCCTTTGGAGGGCATGTGGTGAGCAATAGTGGCTTTACGCTGGCAGATACTGAAGTTTTAAGCCATCTCGATCAGTCAGTCGATACATTGTTGGTTTGTGGTGGCGATGAAATTGCTCTGCGTTCCGCCATTTTCGACCAAGGTGTAGCTCAATGGATCGCACAGCACGCTGCCACAACCCGTCGCATCGCCAGCGTGTGTACGGGTGCTTTCGCATTGGCAGCAGTAGGCCTCTTGAATGATAGGCAGGCAACAACCCATTGGAACGCCTGTGACTTGTTACAAGAACTTAGCCCGCAGACCACTGTAATTAAAAATCGCGTCTACGTGCAAGACCAGAATGTTTGGACATCTGCCGGCGTCACCACTGGCATTGATCTGGCGCTGGCCCTGGTTGAAGCTGATTTAGGGCGTTCGTTGGCACTTCAAATTGCAAGAAATCTGGCGTTGCCGTACTTGCGTTCCGGAAAGGATGCACAAATATCCACTAGCTTAGAGGCCCAAGCTGACGTGGGGCCGCGCATACGGGACTTGTTGCCATGGATTGAAGGCAATTTAAAGGATAGTTTAGGTGTGGAGGCCTTGGCACAGAGGGTTAGTATGAGTACTCGAAATTTCGCACGTGTTTTTCGCGCCCAAACAGGCGATACACCAGCCCAATTTGTTGCCAGAGCACGCTATAAGCAAGCCACTAGGCTTCACGAACAAACCAATTGGCCTAAAGAAAAAATTGCACAGGCAAGCGGATACAAATCGGTAGACACCATGGCAAGAGCGCTTGCGCGGTATGCAATTGACTGAGCGTTTAGTCTGACTATCGGGTTCACTAGCGTTTGAAGAACTGCCCCCGTTCTGCTTTATTCGTCTTCGACACCCGCCACCACCTGTCGCACGACATCCCCAGAGAAACCGCGCGTGGCCAAAAACCGTGCTTGACGGTTGCGGGTGGCGGCATCGGTGGCGACATGGCCGAATTTTTTTTGCCACACGGCCAATGCGCGCGCCAGCTCGGTGTTTTTCAAACCGGCCATGGCTTCGGCCACCAGTTCGGGTGACACGCCCTTGGCCTGCAACTCTTGGCGCAAACGCAGACCACCCAATTTGCCGGCGCGTCGGTTGACCAAGGTTTCCACCACGCGGGTATCGTCTACCAAGCCCTTGGCTTCGAGCTGGGCCAAGGCCTGCTCAATCTCTTCGGGGCTGGCTTGTTCGGCCGTGAGTTTGTCGCTCAGTTCTTGGCGCGAATATTCACGTTGCGCCAACAGGCTGACAGCACGTGCTTTGAGTGATGGTGCTGGGGCGGCGCTGGTTTTGCCACGCTCCCCAAGCTGCGCGGCAGGGGCGGTCTGGGCCGCACCGCCTTGCACCACTTTGAATGGCCAGTTCACCACGACCGCGCTCACTTGACCGCTTGCAACTTGGGTTCATCGGCCTCGGTGGGGAGCAAAGGAATGCCCAAGGACTCGCGCACTTTGTTTTCAATTTCGATGGCCAACTCGGGGTTCTCGCGCAAAAACTCACGCGAGTTGTCACGGCCTTGGCCGATTTTTTCACCTTGGTAGGCATACCAAGCGCCGGATTTGTCGACGATTTTGGCGGCCACGCCCATGTCGATGATTTCGCCGTGGCGGCTAATGCCTTCGCCAAACAAAATATCAAACTCGGCGGTTTTGAACGGCGGGGCCACTTTGTTTTTGACCACCTTGACCTTGGTTTCGTTGCCGATGGATTCCTCGCCTTTTTTGATGGTGCCGGTGCGGCGAATG
>CANCVB010000015.1 GCA_947381415.1 Burkholderiales bacterium | reverse complement strand
ACTTCTTCGGTGACGTGCTTGACCAAGTCTTCAGCACTGGGATGCACTTCTGCGTAAAAAGCCGCAGCCCAACTGGCCAACGCCACCGTGGTGTCGCAGCGGTCCTTGAACAAGCCACAAATTGCAGGTAATTTTTCGTCGGCATGAATGCCATTGAGCGCCAACTGCGCTTGCACCAAGGGTGCCAAGGCGTCATCCGACATGGCTTTGAGGTGCTGGGCATTCACCCAACGCAGCTTGGCCTCGTCAAACTGTGCCGCACTCTTGCCCAGGTGATCCAGGTTGAACCACTGCACAAACTGCTCACGGCTGAAGATTTCATCGTCGCCATGGCTCCAGCCCAAACGCGCCAGGTAGTTCACCATGGCTTCGGGCAAAAAGCCTTCATCGCGGAACTGTGTGACCGGTTTGGCGCCCGTGCGCTTGCTGAGTTTGTCGCCCTGCTCGTTCAAAACGGTGGGCAAATGCGCATACACAGGCGGCGGGTAACCCAGCGCGTTGAAGATGTGCAGTTGACGCGGCGTGTTGTTCACATGGTCGTCGCCGCGAATGACGTGGGTGATGGCCATGTCGATGTCGTCGACCACCACGCAAAAGTTGTAGGTGGGTGTGCCATCGGGTCTGGCGATGACCAAGTCGTCCAGCTCGGTGTTGCTGATCTCTATGCGCCCTTTCACCTTGTCGTCCCAAGCAATGACGCCATTCAGCGGCGTTTTGAAACGCAGCACAGGTTGCACGCCCTCGGGCATGGCGGGCAAGACCTTGCCTGCTTCAGGACGCCAAGTGCCGTCGTAGCGCGGCTTTTCTTTGGCAGCCATTTGGCGCTCACGCAAAGCATCCAGTTCGGCCACGCTCATGTAACAAGGGTAGACATGGCCTGCAGCTTGCAACTGCGCGAGCACCTCTTTGTAGCGGTCCATGCGTTGCATTTGGTAGAACGGGCCTTCGTCGTGGTTGAGGCCCAGCCAAGCCATGCCCTCCAAGATCACATCCACCGACGCCTGCGTGGAGCGTTCCACATCGGTGTCTTCAATGCGCAGGATGAACTGCCCGCCTGTGGCACGGGCAAAGGCCCAAGGGTACAAGGCCGAGCGGATATTGCCCAGGTGAATGAAGCCCGTGGGTGACGGGGCAAATCGGGTTCTGGTGTTCATGCGAGTCCGCGCTGTAAATCGTTTTTCATGTCGTCCACGTGCTCCAAGCCCACTGCCACGCGGATCAGCCCTTGGCCGATGCCTGCGACCTGACGCTGCTCTTCAGACAGCTTGCCGTGCGAAGTGCTGGCGGGGTGGGTGAGCAGGGTTTTGGTGTCGCCCAAGTTGGTGCAAAGCGACATCACTTGCAAGCTGTCGAGCACATGGAAGGCGCGTTCACGAGCTTTGACGGGGTCGGTGGTTTTCACGTCAAAGCTCAGCACCGCGCCACCCATGTTGGACATTTGCTTCATGGACAAGGCGTGCTGGGGATGACTTTGCAGGCCGGGGTAATAGACACGAGCGACTGATGGGTGTTGCTCCAACCAAGTGGCCAACTCGTGCGCCTTAGCGCTTTGCGCGCGCATGCGAATGTCCAAGGTTTCCAGGCCCTTGAGCACCACCCAGGCGTTGAAGGGGGCGAGCACCATGCCCGCGTTTTTCATCACGGGCAAAAACTTGTCGTTGACCAGCGAATGGCTGGCGCACAGGGCACCCGCCATGACGCGCCCCTGCCCGTCCAGGTACTTGGTACCCGAGTGCATCACGATGTCGCAACCCATGTCCATGGGCTTTTGCAAAATAGGTGTGGCAAAGCAGTTGTCCACACACAGCAAAGCGCCAGCATTGTGGGCCATGTCGGCCAGCGCTGCGATGTCGCACACATCGGTGAGGGGATTGGTGGGTGTTTCGGCAAACAGCAGTTTGGTGTTGGGGCGAATGGCAGCCTGCCAAGCCGCCAAATCGGTTTGCGGCACCATGGTGGACTCGACGCCAAAACGTGCGAACTCGGAGCCAATCAACTTGATGGTGGAGCCAAACATGGACTGTGAAAACACCACGTGGTCGCCTGCTTTGAGCAAGCTGAACAGCATGAGCATGATGGAGGACATGCCACTGGACGTGGCGATCGCCGCTTCACTGCCCTCCAACGCCGCCAATCGCATCTCGAAACTGCTGACCGTGGGGTTGCCGGCGCGGCCATAGGTGTAGCCGTCTTCCTCGCCCGAAAACTTGTCTGCCGACACCTGGGCAGAAGGCTGCACATAACCGCTGGTCAGGTACAGCGCCTCGGAGTTCTCGCCATATTGGCTTCGCTCAGAGGCCAAACGCACAGCCAGTGTTTCAGGATGCAAGTTATCAGGCAAAGGAATGTCACTCATGACCAAATTATTCGGAATGGTTGGGTAAAGCCAAGCGGGAGTTATCTTGGCTGTCTTCTTCGGTCTTCACCCGTTGCTGGTTCAGTCGGGCAATATCTGCCACCGTGATGTCGCCTGTGATGTAAACACCATCAAAACATGAAGCGTCAAAACCATTGACGACTGGAGAACCCGCCAAAGCAGAGCGCGATACCGCTTCTCGCATGGCATGAACATCTTGGTAAATCAGCGCATCACAACCTATGAGCTCGCGAATTTCTTCCACGCTGCGTTCATGGGCCACCAACTCTTCAGGTGTTGGCATGTCAATGCCATACACATTGGGGTAACGAACAGGCGGGGCCGCACTGGCCAAATAGACCTTGTTTGCACCAGCGTCTCGGGCCATTTGCACGATTTCTTTGCTGGTTGTGCCGCGCACAATGGAGTCATCGACCAGCAATACATTGCGCCCCTTGAACTCGCTCACGATGACATTCAACTTTTGCCGCACAGAGCGCTTGCGCACGGCTTGCCCAGGCATGATGAAGGTGCGGCCCACATAGCGGTTTTTCACGAATCCTTCGCGGTAGGGTTTGCCCAACAAATGCGCCAACTGGGTGGCGCTGGGACGGCTGGACTCAGGAATGGGTATGACCACATCGATCTCGGAGGGTGGCAAAGCAGAGACCACCCGCTTGGCCAAGGTTTCACCCAAATTCAAACGGGCTTGGTATACCGACATGCCATCCATGGTGGAATCAGGCCGCGCCAAATACACAAACTCAAAAATACAAGGCATCAACTGTGGTTTATCGGCGCACTGTTGGGCGTGGAGTTGCCCTTTCAAGTCGATGAATACCGCCTCACCAGGCGCGACATCACGTTCGAAATGATGACCCGTTCCCTCCAAAGCCACCGATTCGCTACCCACCATCCAAGTTCCATCCACGCCCTTGCCCACGCACAACGGTCGAATGCCAAAAGGATCACGAAAAGCCAACAACCCATGACCCGCAATAAGAGCAACCACGGCATAGGAGCCCTTGACGCGCTTGTGCACACCTGCCACAGCTGTGAACACATCGGCAGGTGTCAGCACCACACCGCGGGTGGTTTTTTCTAACTCGTGGGCCAGCACATTGAGCAGCACCTCGGAGTCGCTCTCGGTGTTGATATGGCGGTGGTCCGTGGAAAACAACTCAGCCTTCAAGGCCTGCGCGTTGGTGAGGTTACCGTTGTGCACCAAGACCAAACCAAACGGTGCGTTCACATAAAAAGGTTGTGCCTCTTCTTCACTGTAGGCATTACCTGCGGTGGGGTAACGCACCTGCCCCAAACCAATATTGCCTGGCAAGGCGCGCATATTGCGGGTACGAAACACATCGCGCACCATGCCTTTGGCTTTGTGCATGAAAAATTTGTTCTCAAGTTGCGTGACGATACCGGCCGCATCTTGGCCACGGTGCTGCAACAACAACAAAGCGTCATAGATGAGTTGATTCACCGCCGTTTGACTGACCACGCCCACAATGCCACACATCAGAACACCCAACCTTCCAAAGGAGCAGGTAAAAAAGGTTTAAACAACACAACGCCTTGGTGCGCGAGTTGTGCCACCCATGAGCTTTGCCACAAAGGATGACTCACTGCGGGGGTCAATCCCACAATAACGGTTACCACCAACAGGCTTAACACCGCACGGGTAAGTCCGAAGACAGCACCGAATAAGCGGTTCACCATGCCCAGTCCCACCACAGACAACACACCACTGAGCAATGTAGAAAGCAACTGACAGACCAACCACACCGCCACAAAAACCAACAACCACGCCACCATGTAGGCCAGCGCGGGGGAGGTATCACTTAAATCGAGCCAGCGCCTGACATCAGGTGCGAAATGGCTTGCCAACGGAAATCCAGCCAACCACGCCAGCACGGCAAACGACTCCCTCAACACTCCGCGCCATAAGCCAAGGACAACAGACAGCGCAGTCAATGCAAAGGCCACCATATCAAGCGGGTTCATTGCGTTAAATCGTCAGCACCGATGCGCTGAGTTGCAATGACTTGATTTTGTCCACCGTTTTTTGGGCTTCTTCTTTGCTCGCAAATGGACCCACACGCACACGTATTCGCTTACCGTCTTTGGTTTGAGCAATATGGGTATAGGTTTTGATACCCGCTTTTTCAAGCTTGGAACGCACCTCTTTGGCTTTGGCGTCGTCAGCAAAAGCGCCCACTTGAACGATAAAGCGCGGTGCAGCATCCTCGTGTTTGTCTGTTTTTGAAGGTATCTCTTCTTCTTTGACTTCAACAGGCGCAGGTTTCTCAGACGTTACTGCAGGGGCAACCACAGGTTTCTCGACCACCTCTGTATCAGGCGCAGGCGCAGGTAAGGGTGCGGAAGAGGCTAAAGGCGTGGGCGGTTGAGACGATCGCACAACATCTTTGTCGGGCATATCGATGCGAATGTCGGCGGCCACTTCACGGGGCTTGGTGTCAAAGACCAGCGGAAAACCAATCACAGCTACCAACACCAAGACAGTTGCACCAATCAACCGGTGACGTGCCTGACGTCGCAGCGTATCCAGGCTTTGTGCGGCCAAGCCATCGGCTTTTTTATCATCTGCCGAAGCATTGCCAGAGGTGCGGGACTTGAAAAATGCCATGTCAATCAGGAGGGCTTTGGGCAGAAAGGCGGCCCGCTATGCCGTGCTCTAAAACACCGCCAACGGTCAGGAATGAACCAAAGACCAGAATTCTATCAGTGGGGTCAGCATCCGCCATGGCTTGCGCAACCGCACTCACTGGATCTTGAAATAACTGGGCAGATTGACCTTTGGGTGGCAACTGCGCTTGCCAAAGCGATTGCAATTGCAAAGCAGTTGCGGCACGTGGTGAAGGCAGGTCACAAAAATACCAGTGCGCTACCAATGGCAGTAAACGCTGCAACATGCCCGCCATGTCTTTGTCAGCCATGGCCCCCATCACCGCTCGGGTCACCGCAAAGTACCCCATGGCATCCAGGTTATGGGCCAAGGCGGCCACTGAGTGAGGGTTGTGAGCGACATCCAAGACCACCGCAGGCTGCCCTGGCAGCATTTGAAAACGCCCTGGCCACTCCACCCGAGACAGACCCAACCGTATCGCTTGCGCCGTCACTGGCAAACGCTCTCGCATCGCATGCAAAGCAGCCAGTACCCCGGCAGCATTGACCAACTGGTTCACCCCTCTCAAGGCGGGGTAAGCCAGGCCGGCCCAGGTACGGCCTGCACCGTGCCAGCGCCATTGTTGTTGGTCACCCGTGAAGTGGAAATCGCTGCCCGATTGCCACAACAACGCACCAACAGAGGCGGCATGCCGCGCCACGCTGGCCGGCGGGTGCGGGTCGCTGACAATGACGGGCTTGCCACTGCGCATGATGCCCGCCTTTTCTCGGCCTATGCTTTCGCGGTCGGTACCCAACCATTCCGTGTGATCTATGTCAATGCTTGTGATGATGGCGCAATCTGTGTCTACCACGTTCACTGCATCCAAGCGCCCGCCGAGGCCCACTTCCAAAATCACCACGTCCAAGTTCGCACTCGCCAAGCAACTGAAAATAGCCAAAGCAGTGAATTCGAAATAGGTCAAACTGGTATCGCCCCGCAGGGCCTCGACTTTGGCGAAATGCTCGGCCAATACGGCTGATGACACCGCAAGTCCATCGAGTTTGCACCGTTCTTCGAAATACACCAAGTGTGGCGAAGTGAACAAACCCGTTCGGTAACCGGCTTCACGCAAGATGGACTCGAGCATGGCGCAGGTAGAGCCTTTGCCGTTCGTGCCAGCCACCGTGATGACAGGACAGGCAAACTTCAAACCCATGGTTTTGGCAACCGCCGCCGTTCTTTCCAAGCCCATATCAATGTTTTGCGGGTGTAAACGCTCACAGTGGGCTAACCATTCCTGAAGATTCATAAAGTCATTGTCTCTGAATCCAGTCAAGCTAAACTTCATCAATGGTCAACCGCTGGCTGGCTGGCCGCGTTGATGAAAGAGTTGATTTTTATTTCGGAGACCTTATGAAACGCTATGTACCCCTTTTAGCTGTTGTTGCCATCACTGTCGGCACCTCTGTTGATGCTCAGGAAGTAGGTCGTGTGATCTCCTCCATGCCCATCATCCAACAAGTAGCAGTACCACGTCAGGTGTGTACCCAACAACAAGTCGCCACCCAGCAGCGTAAATCGGGGGCAGGTTCGGCCATGGGAGCTATCGCCGGCGGTGTGGTGGGCAATGCCATGGGCAAGGGCGAAGGCAATGCATTGGCGACCGCCATTGGCCTTATTGGGGGTGCCATCCTTGGCGACAAAATTGAAGGCGCGCCGCCTGCAGAAGTCCACAATGTGCAAAGCTGCAGCACCCAAAACTTTTACGAAAACCGCACGGTTGCCTACAACGTGGTCTACGAGTTCAACGGCAAGCAATACAACGTGCAAATGCCCCAAGACCCAGGCCCCACCGTTCGCTTGCAAGTCACTCCCATGATTTCTTCTACACAGTCTGCACCACCCAGTGTGCCCTATCCTGCGCAAAACGCCATTCCCCCCGTGGGTTCAGCGCCGCAAAGCTTCTGACGGCACACTGTCTCTATGAACCGCCCTTGCAGGCGGTTTTTTTTCGCCAAGGCACAACCGCTTTGCACCAAAGCGGTGTCCTAGAATCGCGGCTTTGCTTCAACAGAACCGACACCATGCCTAACAAACGGCCCGCCACTTCCAAAAGCTCTGCCCCGCAACGCGTTGTTCTCGCCTACTCAGGCGGCTTGGACACCTCGATCATCCTGAAATGGCTGCAAGACGAATACCACTGCGAGGTGGTCACCTTCACCGCCGACATTGGCCAAGGCGAGGAAATTGAACCCGCGCGTGCCAAAGCCATCAAGATGGGCATCAAGCCTTCCAACATCTTCATCGAAGATTTGCGTGAAGAATTTGTACGCGACTTCGTGTTCCCCATGTTCCGCGCCAACGCCTTGTACGAAGGCGAATACCTGCTGGGCACCTCCATTGCTCGCCCACTCATTGCCAAGCGCTTGGTCGAGATTGCCCGCAAAACCAAGGCTGACGCCATCAGCCATGGCGCAACTGGCAAGGGCAACGACCAGGTGCGTTTCGAACTAGGCGCTTATGCCCTGATGCCGAATGTGAAGATCATTGCCCCCTGGCGTGAATGGGACCTGCTCTCTCGCGAAAAACTCATGCGCTACGCCGACCAACACGGCATTCCCGTCGATGGCGCCAAACGCAAAGGCCCGGCGCCCTACTCCATGGACGCCAATTTGCTGCACATCAGCTACGAAGGCGGCATCTTGGAAGACCCCAATTTCGCGCCCGAAGACAGCATGTGGCGCCTGACGGTCAGCCCTGAAAAAGCGCCGAACAAACCGCAAATCATTGAACTCACCTACAAGCATGGCGATGTGGTGGCGATCGACGGCGTGCGCATGAGCCCCGCCAAAGTCTTGGCCCACCTCAACACCGTGGGTGGCAAACATGGCATTGGCCGCTTGGACAAGGTTGAAAACCGCTATGTGGGCATGAAGAGCCGTGGTTGCTACGAAACCCCTGGTGGCACCATTTTGCTGTCGGGTCACCGCGCCATCGAGTCCATCACTCTGGACCGCGAAGTGCTGGCCCTCAAAGAAGACCTGATGCCGCGTTATGCCCGCTTGGTTTACAACGGCTACTGGTTCAGCCCCGAGCGTGAATTGCTCCAAGGCTTGATTGACGCCTCGCAAGCCACCGCCAACGGCAAAGTTCGCCTGAAGCTCTACAAAGGCACCATCATGTGCGTGGGCCGCGAAAGCAAAACAGACAGCTTGTTTGACACCCGCATCGCCACTTTCGACGATGACGGCGGCGCTTACAACCAGGCCGACGCCGGTGGGTTCATCAAACTCAACGCCTTGCGCATGCGCATTGCGGGCAACTTGAAAAACGAACGTGCCGCTCGTGCGGCCAAAACCCCTGTGCGCAAAACAGCTGCAAAGAAAAAGGCCTGATCATGGTGACCGAACAACTCCTGGGCGCCAGCGTCGCCTCCAAAGCCAATGTGTTTTTTGACGGCAAGTGCGTGAGTCACACCGTCACCCTGCCCAGCGGCGAGAAAAAGTCGGTGGGCGTGGTCTTGCCCTCGCACCTGACCTTCAACACAGCTGCCGCTGAAATCATGGAATGCGTGGCGGGCGCTTGCGAGTACAAATTGGCAGGCGCACAAGCTTGGCAACATGCGGGCCCTGGCGACAAATTTTCAGTACCAGCCAACTCATCGTTTGAGATCAAAGTGGCCGAGGCTTATCACTACATTTGCCACTTCGGCTGATCTGGCGAACCACTTCCATGAAAAAGGCCCCTGACGGGGCCTTTTTTTACGCCAGCAACTCGTCCTTGGCAGCAGCAAATTCGCGCTTGAGCTGCGCCACCAATTCGGCGGTGGTTTGCACCTTGTTGATGGCACCGATGCCCTGACCGCAGCCCCAGATGTCTTTCCAGGCCTTGGTCTTTTCGCCGCCAAAGTCCATTTTGCTGGGGTCGCTCTCGGGCAGGTGCTCAGGGTCCATGCCAGCGTTGCGGATGGACGGCGCCAGGTAGTTGCCATGCACGCCCGTGAACAAATTGCTGTAGACGATATCGTCCGAGTTGCTGTCCACGATGCACTGTTTGTACTCGTCACTGGCGCGCGCTTCCTCGGTGGCAATGAAGGCCGAGCCCATGTAAGCGAAGTCGGCACCCATGGCCAAGGCCGCCAAGATGGCACGGCCACTGGCAATCGAGCCACTCAGGGCCAAGGGGCCGTCAAACCACTGACGAATTTCTTGAACCAGCGCAAACGGGCTTTTCACGCCCGCATGACCGCCCGCACCTGCGGCCACAGCCACCAAGCCATCCGCGCCTTTTTCAATGGCTTTGTGGGCAAACTTGTTGTTGATGATGTCATGCAACACCACGCCACCATAGCTGTGCGCGGCTTGGTTGATCTCCTCACGTGCCCCCAGCGAGGTGATGATGATGGGCACCTTGTACTTGACGCACATGGCCATGTCCTCTTCCAAACGCACATTGCTTTTGTGCACGATTTGGTTGATGGCAAAAGGCGCTGCGGGACGATCGGGGTGCGCCTTGTTGTGCGCCGCCAAGGCCTCGGTGATTTCGGCCAACCACTCGTCCAACTGCGAAGCGGGACGGGCGTTGAGCGCGGGCATGGAGCCCACCACCCCGGCGATGCACTGTGCAATGACCAGTTTGGGGTTGCTGATGATGAACAGGGGCGAGCCGATGACCGGGAATGGCACGGAGGCAAGCGCGGCAGGAAGTTTGGACATACGGGGTTCCTAAAAAGAATCCAAAGCAAGTTCGGTCACGCTGTCCGCACCTTCCACGATGCTGTCGCGCAGGCCAGTGGCTTTGCTCAAAATATGGTCAGCATAGAAACGCGCTGTGGTCATTTTGGCGTGCAGAAAAGCGCTGTCTTGGTCGCCTTGACTCAAGGCTTCTTGCGCAATCAAAAAGGACCGGGCCAATTGCCAACCTGCCAGCACATTGCCCGCCAACATCAGGTAAGGCACGCTGCCAGCATAAGCGGCGTTGGGGTTGTGGGCAGCGGCATGCACGATGAACTCAATCACACCATCCAAGGCTTGTCGGCCCGCTTCAAGACGCTTGCCAATGGCCACAGCAGCCTCACTGCCTTGGTCTTGCAGTGCAACCACGGTTTGCTGCACCTGTGCAGTGATGGCCTTGGCGGTTTGGCCCCCATCGCGAGCGGTTTTGCGTCCCACCAGATCGTTGGCCTGAATGGCGGTGGTGCCTTCGTAAATCGTGAGGATTTTCGCGTCGCGGTAGTACTGCGCAGCACCGGTTTCTTCGATGAAACCCATGCCGCCATGCACTTGCACACCCAGCGAGGTGACCTCCAAGCTCATCTCGGTGCTGTAGCCCTTGACCAGCGGCACCAAAAATTCGTAGAAGGCTTTGTTTTGCACACGTGTGTCAGCATCGGGGTGGTGGTGCGAAGCGTCATAGGCCGCAGCAGCGACAGAGGCCATGGCGCGACACCCTTCGGTGTAGGCACGCATGGTCATGAGCATGCGCCGCACATCGGGGTGGTGAATGATAGGCGCAGCAGCTTTGATGGAACCGTCCACCGGGCGGCTTTGTACCCGGTCGCGGGCATACTGGGTGGCCTTTTGATAGGCCCGCTCGGCAATCGCGATGCCTTGCACACCCACCGCGTAACGCGCGGCGTTCATCATGATGAACATGTACTCCAAGCCACGGTTTTCTTGGCCGACCAAGAAACCCACCGCACCGCCGTTGTCGCCATACTGCAATACCGCCGTGGGACTGGCTTTGATGCCCATTTTGTGTTCGATGCTCACGCAATGCACATCGTTGCGCGCTCCCAAGGAGCCATCTTTGTTCACCATCACTTTGGGCACCACAAACAAGCTGATGCCCTTGACACCTCCGGGCGCACCGGTGACCCGCGCCAACACCAAATGGATGATGTTGTCAGCCATGTCGTGCTCACCGTAGGTAATGTAAATCTTGGTGCCAAACACCTTGTAAGTGCCATCGGCTTGCGGCTCAGCGCGTGAGCGCACCATGGACAAGTCCGAGCCCGCTTGGGGTTCAGTGAGGTTCATGGTGCCGGTCCACTCGCCGCTGACCAATTTGTGCAGGTAGGTGGCCTTGAGTTCGTCACTGCCAGCGGTCAGCAAGGCTTCGATGGCGCCATCGGTCAACAGTGGGCACAGCGCAAAACTCATGTTGGCCGAATTCAAAATTTCGCCACAGGCAGCGCCTATGGTTTTGGGCAGGCCCTGCCCGCCCATGTCGGTCGGGTGTTGCAAACCTTGCCAGCCGCCTTCGGCGTATTGTTGGTAGGCCTGTTTAAAACCTGCGGTGGTGGTGACCACACCGTCTTTCCAGGAAGATGGGTTTTTATCGCCTTCCCAGTTCAACGGTACCAGCACGTCTTGGTTGAAACGGGCGCATTCTTCCAGCACCGCTTGCGCGGTTTCCATGCCTGCGTCTTCAAAACCCGGGATCGTGGCGATCTCGTCCAAGCCAGCCAGATGCTGCATATTGAACAGCATGTCTTTCAACGGTGCGATGTAACTCATAGTGCGGCCACCAGTTCGGGCACGGCGACGAACAAGTCGGCTTCCAGGCCATAGTCGGCCACGCTGAAGATGGGGGCTTCGGGGTCTTTGTTGATGGCCACGATGACCTTGCTGTCCTTCATGCCCGCCAAGTGCTGGATGGCGCCGCTGATGCCACAAGCCACATAGAGCTGGGGCGCGACGATCTTGCCAGTCTGGCCCACTTGCCAGTCGTTGGGGGCGTAGCCCGCGTCCACGGCGGCACGGCTCGCACCCATGGCGGCACCGAGTTTGTCAGCCAGGGGCGTGATGACCTCGGCAAATTTTTCAGCACTGCCCAAAGCGCGACCACCCGAGACAATGATCTTGGCGGCGGTGAGTTCGGGGCGGTCGTTCTTGGCGATTTCACTGCCCATGAACTGGCTGTGTGCGCCAGCGTTGGCGGCGCTCACGCTCTCGACAGCAGCGCTGCCGCCTGTGGCTGCAGCGGCGTCAAATCCCGTGGTGCGTACCGTGATGACCTTGATGGCGTCCGTGGCTTGCACCGTGGCGATGGCGTTGCCCGCGTAAATGGGGCGCTCGAAAGTATCGGGGCTGTCCACCTTGGTGATGTCGCTCACCTGGGCCACGTCCAGCTTGGCAGCCACGCGGGGCGCGATGTTTTTGCCGCTGGCGGTGGCGGCAAACAAGATGTGGGTGTACTGGGTGGCCAGAGCCAGCACCTGTGCAGCCACTTGCTCGGCCAAGCCATGGGCAAAGCCGTCAGCATCGGCGTGCAGCACTTTGCTCACACCGGTGATCTGCGAGGCCGCTTGGGCGGCGGCGGCGGCGTCTTTGCCTGCCACCAGCACATGCACCTCGCCACCACAGGCCAATGCAGCCGTGACGGTGTTCAGGGTGGCTGGTTTGATGCCGTGGTTGTCGTGTTCTGCGATCACTAAAGAAGACATGTCAGATCACCTTTGCTTCGTTTTTCAGTTTGTCCACCAAGGCGGCCACATCGGCCACCTTGATACCAGCGCTGCGCTTGGGCGGCTCGCTCACTTTGAGGGTTTTGATGCGGGGCTTGACGTCCACGCCCAGGTCCTCGGGCTTGAACACGTCCAACTGCTTTTTCTTGGCCTTCATGATGTTGGGCAAGGTGACGTAGCGGGGTTCGTTCAAGCGAAGGTCGGTGGTGATGACGGCGGGCAAGCTGAGCTTCAAGGTTTCCAGGCCGCCGTCCACCTCACGGGTGACCAGGGCGTGGCCATCGGCCAATTCAACCTTGGAGGCGAAAGTGGCTTGCGGCCAATCGGCCAGCGCAGCCAGCATTTGGCCGGTTTGGTTGCAATCGTCGTCAATCGCTTGTTTGCCCAAAATCACCAGGCCAGGTTGTTCTTTCTCAGCCAGGGCCTTGAGGAGTTTGGCCACAGCCAGCGGCTGCAGTTCTTCGCTGGTTTCCACCAAAATGCCGCGGTCCGCACCAATGGCCATGGCGGTGCGCAAGGTTTCTTGGCACTGGGTCACGCCACAAGAGACCACGATCACCTCGGACAACACGCCTTTTTCTTTCAAACGAACAGCCTCTTCCACAGCGATTTCGTCAAACGGGTTCATGCTCATCTTGACGTTGGCGATGTCCACGCCCGTTTGGTCGGACTTGACCCGAACCTTGACGTTGTAATCCACCACGCGCTTGACCGCGACCAGTGCCTTCATGGGTTTTCTCCAGGGAAATATGGGGTTGCAAGTTGACGTAACGTCATTCTAGACGAAACCGAAAGTATTTAAGAACGACCGTGCTTTTTTATACCCACACCGAAAAAGTCTTTGATTTCAAGGAGGTGCAGGATGCCAAAACACCTCTTGCTGGGTTTTGGGTAACTCGATGCCAGCCTGGCGCAAGGCCTGCATCACCGCCACATTGACCTGCGATCGGGTCTTCAAGTAACTGGCCTCGGGGTCATTGACCCATGACACCACGGTGAACTCCAGGCCGTTGAGGTCCACTTTGCTTAAAAAAGCCTGTGGCGCGGGGTCGCGCAATACCCTCTCGCATTGCATTGCAGCGCGGCTGAGCAAGCCCAACACCTCATCGATGTCCACATTCGCAGCCAAAGGGAAGGTGCAGTGCACAGCGATTTGTGGGTCACTCAAGGACAGGTTATCAACACGTTGAGTCAACAACATGTCGTTGGGAATGATGGACTCGCGCCCACTGGCGTCGCGCAACAAGGTGTAGCGGGTTTTGATGTCGGTGACGCGACCCTCTAGGCCATCCACCTTGATGAAGTCACCAATACGCACCGAGCGCTCTACCAGCACCACAAAACCACTGACGTAGTTGGCCGCCAATTTCTGCAATCCCAAGCCCAGGCCCACACCAAATGCGCCGCCCAAGACCGATAAAGCGGTCAAATCCACACCCACGGCAGACAAGGTGAACATCAAACCCAACAGCAGCAGCAGCGCCCGCAACACATTGGCGGCGACTTTGCGCATCGACAAATCGCTGACGGTTTGCACCAACAACCGGTCCTCGATGGTGGCCGATAACCACAAACTCAGCATCAGTACCAAACCACAGGACAACATGCCCTCGAGCAGGGTTCGTGCATCCAGATGCACCTTGCCAAAATGCAGTTGCACCTGCTCCAATTCGCCTGCAACCAGTGGCAGCAAGTCTGTGATCCACAAAATTGCCACGCCCCAGGCCAACCAAGAGATCAGTCGTTCAATGAGTTGCGCCATAGGCGATACCGGAAACACGGCCATCAAGACGCGCGCGCTCAAACGAATCAGGGCCAGTGACCACAGTATGGGTATCGCTAACTTGAAGAGCATCGGGGTTTGCTGTTTTAACCAAACCACCTGAACCAGGTAGGCCAAGGCCAGCGAAAGCATGGGGAACAAGACGCCGTCAAACAAGCCCCTGCCAAAGAGCACTGAACCTGCACTGGCAAAGCGACTGAGTTGACGTGTCACCAGCCAAGCCGTCGCAAGCACCAAGGCCAACAAGGCCAGCTCTTTCAAGAGCAAAGGCTGCACGTCGGTATGCAACCAGGGTTCGAGGAAAAAGGTCAGGGTATCCATCTGAAAATTAGCTTACCACGCGCCAGTGTCGGCAAGCCAAGGCTACACTCGAAAACCATGACAGTTTTTCACTTCCCTGCAATACGCAGCACAACCGCTTTGGTGTGTGCCTGCTTGCTCGTCTTGCTGTGCGCCCCTGGCTTGACTGAAGCCGCGCAAAACAAAAACCAAAAGCAGCACAAAACCTTCAAAGCCAAAGTACTGGTGGGCAAAGCTTTTGGCAATAGCGCGGCGGTGAAAGCGCTGGCCAGTCGTCTGAGCGCCGAGCATCGGCTCCCCAAAGCATGGGTACAGCAACACATCGCCTCGGCGCGTTCACTGCCTCAGGCGCAGCAAATGGTGCTACCCCCCATCTCGCCGTCTGCCAAAAACTGGTACGCCTACCGCGCTCGGTTTTTACAAACCGAACGCATACAAGCTGGCGTTGCGTTTGCAAAATCACACGCTGACGCTTTAGAGCGCGCCGAAACCATCTATGGGGTACCCGCGGCCTATGTACTGGGCGTGTTGGGGGTAGAAACATTTTTTGGACAGCACCAAGGGCCATTCAAAGTACTGGACGCTTTGGTCACGCTCAGTCTGGCATTTCCGAAAGACCACCCTTATGCAAGCGAGCGTCAAGCATTTTTTGAAGCTGAATTGGGACATCACTTGAAACAATTGCATGGGCAGCCCGCACTGAAAAACCAGTTGGGCAGTTATGCAGGCGCCAGCGGATGGCCACAGTTCATGCCCTCCAGCATTGCCAAGTTCGCCGTGGACTTCGACGGCGATGGTCGCATCGATCTATCGCGCAGTGCCGTGGACGCCATTGGTTCAGTGGCGCATTACTTTCAGGCCTATGGCTGGCAAACCGGCATGCCTACCCACTTTGCGGTCAAGGTCAACGCCAACGAGAGCGACTTGGCGGCACTGTTAGCCCCTGATATTGTGCCGACTTGGTCGTTGTCGCACCTGCAAGACAAGGGCATAGAAGTGCTGGACGTCACGGGATACCCCAAAGCCCTGGCCTTGGTGCAACTCTTTAACGGCATCGACCCGCCCACCTATCTGGCCGGTACCGATAACTTTTTTGTGATTACCCGCTACAACCGAAGCAGCTACTACGCCCTTGCCGTCATCGAATTGGGTCTTGAAATCGCGCAACAAATTCGGCATTGATTCGCACCCTGGGGCTTTGATCTTCCCTGCATTTGATATTTGTCAAACACGTCTGTATGGGACAGGCGTACCATGGAGCGCAAAGGGAGATACACATGCCAAGTTACAACCTCAATGTCAATCACAAGGACTACAACGTCACCGTGTCTAGCGCAGAAATGCCCTTGCTGTGGGTGTTGCGCGACGAGCTGGGATTGACAGGCACCAAATACGGCTGCGGTATTGAAATCTGTGGGGCATGCACAGTTTGGGTGAATGGTGAACCTGAAAAATCCTGTGACATCAGCGTATCGTCAGCAGCCAATAAACAAATCACCACCATTGAAGGCTTGTCGTCCAACAAATCGCATCCTGCGCAAGTGGCGTGGATCAACAACCAAGTTCCCCAGTGCGGCTATTGTCAATCGGGTGTGCTCATGAAAGTGGCTGGCCTCATGAATGGCGGCAAGCACGGGGCAGAAATTGCCAAAGAGATCAACAATATCTGCGTTTGTGGGACCTACCAGCGCATGAAAAAAGCTGTGACAGGACTTTGAGAAAGCATCCCATGAACAATATTTCGAGTTCTGCGTCCAGCGCCAACATGCTCAGCAAACCCAACCGCCGAGATTTTTTAGCAAGCTCTGCAGCCATGGCCTCAGGATTGGTGGTGGGTTTTGGTTCTGCCTCGCCTGAAGCCCAAGCAGGTGTGAGCAATGAACAGGTCACACTTTGGCTCAATGTGGGAATTGACAACAGCATCACTCTGTCTGTGGGTACCGCCGACATGGGTCAGGGCTCTGCCCAAGCGTTGGCATCTGCATTGTGTGAAGAACTGATGGTCAATCCAGCCCAGGTGAAAGTGCTCACTGGCAAACCCACCGTGGCCAATCCAGCCCCTATCGGCGCGTCCATCACCACGGCCGGCAGCGGCATGATTAAAAACTATTTCTGGAAAGTTCGCGATGCAGGCGCAGCCGCGCGCGAAATGTTGGTATCGGCCGCCATGGCCAGCATAGGTGATTCCAACAGAAACAATTACAGCGTTGCCAACGGCATCGTCATCAACAACAGCTTGGCCCAACAGCGCACCTATGGACAAGTGGCTGCTGCAGCCGCTTTGTTACCCGTGCCTTCCAGCGCTGAGGTGGTTCCCAACAAATCTTTGAAATACATCGGTAAATCGGTAGCACGTCAGGACATTCCACTCAAAGTGGATGGCAGTGCCGTTTATGGCATTGATGTGCGTGTCCCCAACATGGTTTACGCCATCATCAAACACTGTCCCACGTATGGTGGTGTTCTTGGCAACACCCCCTCCCTGCCCGCAGGTGCACTGGCACTTGTACCTACCAAAGTCGTGGCAGCCTCTGCGCGCGGACTTGATGCAGTTGGCAACGTCAATGCTGTGGCCGTTGTCGCGACCAACACCTGGGATGCCATGCGCATAGCCAGACAACTCAAATGCAATTGGACACTTCCCGCCAATATTTCAAAATTGAATTCGGCGCAATTTAAAGCGGATGCATTGGCATTGCTTAAAACGGGGGTGGCTTACATCGGCTCCCATGTGCCCGGCACGCTTTATACGGTTGAGACGGTTGGATCCCCTGCCACCAGCATCAACACATCCACTCTCAAGCTGGACTTGACCTATACCCTCCCCTACGTTTCGCATGCCTGTATGGAAGTATTGAACTGTACGGTCAACCATGTCGCAGGTGTTTCCTGCGAAATTTGGGCGCCCACGCAAGCTGCCAAATCGGTGCTCATACTGGCCATGGCGATGACCGGTCTCGGTGCAGAGAAAATCACTGTGAACACCACGTTTTTAGGTGGCGGTTTAGGACGCAAAATAGAGATGGACTTCGTGAGCCAGGCCATCCAAGTGGCCATGGCGATCAAGCGTCCTGTCAAATTGATGTGGCCGCGTGAGGAAGATTTCACGCATGACTTTTACCGACCCATGGCGGCTGTACGCGTCCAGGCGGGGCTGACCGGCCCCTACATCAACGGATGGATTTACCGCAATGTCTCGCCCTCTATCCTGTCGCAACGTGGTTACCCATTAACCGCCATGGGTGACAGTCAAGCTTACGAAGCATCACACAATTTGCCGTACAACTTTGGCGCACGCCAGACAGAATATGTCATGCATGGATCGCCCATTCCAGTTGGCTTTTGGCGTTCGGTGGGTGCTTCTATCAACACTTTTGCTGTCGAATCAGCCATTGATGAAGCAGCAACAGCCGCTGGTATTGATCCCTACTTGTTTCGACGCAACCAGCTTACCGATCCACGTTGGATAGCAGTGCTTGAGGCTGCGGCCAATGCATCCAACTGGCGTTCAGCCGGCCCATCGGGTACCGCCAAGGGCATTGCCATCGGGGCAGCGTTCAACAGCATCAGCGCACAAGTTGTGGAAGTCAAAAAGGGCAGCAAAGGCCCTGTCGTTACCCGAGTTTGGATCGCTATTGATTGCGGTATTTGTGTCAATCCCGATCAGGTACAAGCGCAACTCATGGGTGGGGTGATTCACGGCATGAACGCTGCGCTTTATGGTCAGCAAACTTTTGTGAATGGCGCAGCCCAAGCCGCCAACTTCAATAAGAACCGTGTCACCTTGCTCAATGAAGCGCCTGAAGTCAACGTGACCATCATTGCCGGCAGCATTGACAGAAGCCAATCGATTGGCGGTGTGGGTGAATTAGGTGTGCCCACTTTCGCGCCTGCACTGGCCAACGCATGGTTCAAACTCACGAAAGTACGTGTGCGGGATTTACCCTTTCAGCCTGGCGCGGTCATGAGCGATTAATGCAGTTGCACAGGCGAATGTGCGAATGAAAGTTGGTCTAAACCATTTGCCTGAGCAGGTTCTTTTGCACCTTGCCCATGGCGTTGCGGGGTAGCTCTTGCAGCAACACGCATTGCTTGGGCACCTTGAAGTTGGCCAATTGCGCTTTCAAGGCTTGTAACAAGTCGGCAGGCTTTAAGCTGGCACCGGGCTTGGCCAACACAAACGCACAGCCCACTTCACCAAAGTCAGGGTGCGGCACACCCACCACCGCGCTCTCAAGCACCCCTGGCAATTTGTTCAGGGCATCTTCAATTTCCACCGGGTACACATTCAAACCACCGCTGATGATCAGGTCTTTGCTGCGCCCGACGATACGCACATAGCCCTGCGTGTCACGGGTGCCCATATCGCCCGTGATGAAATAGCCGTCCGAGGTGAATTCTTGGGCGGTTTTTTCAGGCATGCGCCAGTAGCCACTGAAGACATTGGGCCCCTTGACCTGAATACTGCCCACCTCACCTGGCGCCACTTCCTGGTGCTGCTCGTTGGCCATGCGAACCGATACCCCCGGCAAGGCAAATCCAACGCTGCCGCCTACCCGCGTGGCAAGCCCGCCATAGCGCGCATCGGCGCGATAGGGGTTGGAGGTGAGCATCAAAGTTTCGCTCATGCCGTAGCGCTCTAGCACCGCATGACCGGTTCGTTGACGCCATTGCTCAAACGTCTCGGGCAGCATGGGCGCTGAACCCGAGATGAACAAGCGCATCTGGGCACATTGTTGTTGGTTCAAGGCAGGCAAAGCCAGCAAGCGGGTATAAAACGTAGGCACGCCCATGAACACCGTGGCACGAGGCAAATCAGCCAACACGCGTGTGGGTTCAAACTTGGCGTGCCAGCGCATGACGCAACCACTGCGCAGCGCCGCATGGATGGCGACAAACAAGCCATGCACATGGAAAATAGGCAAGGCGTGCACCAACACGTCGCTGGACGAAAAGCCCCAGTAGTGGTGCAAACACTCGGCGCTGCTGTGCAAATTGCCATGGCTGAGCATGGCGCCCTTGCTGCGCCCGGTGGTGCCACTGGTGTAGAGAATGGCAGCCAAGTCATCTGTGCCACGCTGCACAGGCGTTTGCTGGTCACTGTGGTGCGCGGCACGTTGCAGCAAACTACCGCCCCGTTGGTCGTCCAAGGTCATCACATAGCGCGTGCCTTGTTGAAACGCCACTTTGCTGACCCAGCCAAAGTCTGCAGGCATGCACACCACTACAGCGGGTTCGGCGTCGCCGATGAAATAGGCCAACTCGGCGCTTTGGTAGGCGGGATTGAGCGGTAAAAACACATGCCCTGCACGCAGCGTTGCCAAATACAACATGAGGACTTCAACCGACTTGTCCAAGTGCGCCGCAATTCTGGACGCCTTTGGCAAGTCCAAACTGCCTAGCCAATTGGCCAGCATGGCGCTGCCGCGCTCGAGATCACGCCAGCTGTAGCAAAGCCCTTGATCGGTCTCGATGGCCGTGGTGTCGAGGTTGTCGGGGAAACCTTGTCGCAGCGTGCAATACAGATTGGCATTCATGCTTGTGCAGCCGCGGTTTACAGTGTCTCTGGGGCTTGGCGCTTGGCCCAAGCCATCATGGCCAAGCCCATCAGAACCATGGGCACACACAACCACTGCCCCATGCTCAGCCCCAAGCTGAGCAAGCCCAAATGCGCATCGGGCTCACGGAAATACTCTGCAATGAAGCGCATGCAGCCATAGCCAGTTAAAAAGATGCCAGACAACCACCCCAGAGGCTGAGGGCGGCGCGCTTGCCACCACAAAATGGCAAACAACAACAAACCTTCCAGCAGAAACTGGTAAACCTGCGAAGGATGGCGTGGCATCAAACTGCCGCTTTGCGGAAACACCATGGCCCAAGGGAGGCTGGGGTCGGCAGCACGCCCCCACAACTCACCATTGATGAAGTTGCCCACCCGCCCCGCCGCCAGACCGGTGGGCACGCAGGGCGCGACAAAGTCGGTCACCTGCAACCAGTGGCGCTGGCGCTGCCAGGCAAACAGTGCCATTGCCGCGATCACGCCCAGCATGCCACCATGAAAACTCATGCCACCCTGCCAAACATAGAGCACTTCCAAAGGGTGCTCGGCGTAATACCCAGGCTTGTAAAACAGGCAATAACCCAAACGCCCGCCCAACACCACACCCAGCACCCCGTAGTTCAAGATATCGTCGATGTCATGGCGCGCCCATGCGCCTTGCGACACCCAAGTGGCCATGGGTTCTTGTTTGAGCCTTTGCTGTGCCAGCCAAAGAAACAACACAAAGGCCACCAAATAAGTGATGCCATACCAGTGAACAGCGAGGGGGCCCAAAGACAGGGCCACGGGATCAAATTGGGGGTGTATCAACATGTCTCAGATTGTGCATCACAGTAAATGAGTGAATTGCCCTGAAAAAAACCCTTTTGAACTGTACTCAAACCAAAAAAGAGTTATTTAATACTTATTTAAATTAATATATAGTCTAAATTAATTCAAATTTTCCAGAAAACCATGCCCATGCGCTTCAAACCCGTCTTCCATGCAGGTGTCACCGCTGTCTTTGGCGGCCTGGGGCTTTGCCAATCCTTGGCGCACGCACAAGACCTGTCCATTCAAGTGGCGGGGCAAATCAGCCAATCCACTTGTGCCTTGGTCATGAAAGACCAAGACGGTGCGCTCATCAATGGCAGCACCGCTGATTTGCAGTTGGGCACTTATGCACCCTCGCTATCTAATGGTGTCAGTCAAGGAATTGGTGCCACGATCATTGAATCGCGCAGGACCGTCAACTTTTTTGCCAAAAATGCTGATCTGACCACCGATTGCACCTTGACCAACAACAGTTTTTGGGACCTGTCCATGAACTTGAATGCCAACCAAATCACAAGCGTTTTTGGATTTCCCGCCCTTAAAAACAGCATTGCTTCAACCGACGGTGGTACCGATGTCGCGGTGTATCTGAGAGGCGGATTGTCGGGAGGCACGACTCAGCCTTTGTCTTATAAAGCTGGTGCGAGCGACAACTTTGTTTCTGGCAGTACGACCGTACCCAACACCCCCACCAGCTCAGGTTTGCAATTGGAAGCAACAATGGTTCTCACCACCAATGCCTTGCCCACTGTGGGCTTGTTCAAAGCCAGTGTGCCCGTGACCCTGGTCTACAAGTAAATCCCAGCCTCTAGGCGCCCGTCTACTGCCTCGTCGCCGCATGGTGTCGAGGCAGAATGCTTTTTAAAGCAAAAAAATTCTCACTATTTGGTGAATAAGTTGAATATAAGCAACAAAAAGATCTAATTTACATAGTATTTATCGAATTTAACGAATAATTAACGATTCATCTATTGCATTCCTTGTATTAATTTATTAGTATTCGTACATGGTATTAATTACCTTATAAGTATTAATATCAGTTTTGTTCAATCCACCTTCGAAGGAACTTTCACCATGCGCCATATTTTCTCTCTGAAAAAAACAGCCCTGCTGGGCACAGCCTTGTTGGCCGCCACAGCCTCCCAGGTCAGCCACGCTCAAGATGCCACTATCAACATCACTGGACAAATCAGCGCGTCCACCTGTATCGTGGCCTTCACCGATCCCACCACCGGTGCCGCCAGCACCAGCAAAACCATCAATTTTGGGCTGGGAACCATCAATGGAACCACTGCCAGCGCGGGAGTTCTTGGCAGCACTTTTGGCACAGCTCAAAGTGCAACGTTTTCTGTAAAAGACTCCACTGGGACCACCACCTGCACGCTGGGTACAGGCAATACCGCATGGGACCTGTCCTTGGGTTTGGGCTCAAGTCAAATCACCACCGTGGCTGGTAACACCGTGCTCACAAACAGCGTCGCCACCACCAATGGCGGCACCAACGCAGCTGTGATCCTCAAAGGAGTAAGAAATCCAAATGGCGTCGCTGGTACGCCCGCTACCTTGTCGCTCGTGGGAGGTGGCACTAACTATGTTTCTGGATCTAGTAGCCCAGCAGCAGCTGTTGCCGACACCTTGACCCTGACAGCGCAATTTGTCAAAACATCAGCCACTGGCACGGCCCCCAGCAATGGGGTGTTCAATCAAACCATTCCTGTCACGCTGGCTTACAAATAAACCTGGTACGCAAGCTATGTCGCCAAGGAACAGGCCTCGCCTGCTTTCCTTGGCAATCATCTCTGCCTTTATACCTTTGTTCACATGCCCAATGCTTTGAAACCTTTGACCGACTCCAGAATGAAAGTCATGGCTGTCGCCCTGATCGGCTGGACTTGGAGTCTATTGGCCATTGCGCAGGTTTCAATAGGCACGCCCGATGTTCAACTCAGCATTGATGGTGAAATTTCAGCAGTCACCTGTCCTGTGACCATCAGCAACAAAGTGAATGCAGCTCAAAGCAGCGCATTGCAAAACGTGGTGAACCTGCCCGTCCTCAACACCAATTCCTTGATTGACAATGCCTACAGCCCACTCACCATCGTGGAGCTCAATTTCAACACCCCTGTGGCAGACACGGTGAACTGTGTGGCCTTGGCTGGTCAATCCAATTCACCGGGCTTGGTGAAATTGGTGTTTGACAGCGATTTGGCCGCCATCACACCCCGCGCAGGCCTGCTTCGCAACTCGGCGTCCGCGACACGAGCCGCCAGCAATGTGTTTGTTCAACTGGGCTTGGTGGCTGCCGATGGCAGTTTCTCGCCCATCGACTTGAACAAACCACAAAACCTGAACCAAGCCTTGAGCATTGACGCCAAAGGCGGGGTCAGATCGGTCAACAACAAACTGACTCTGGGCATTCGTTATGTCACCTCAGCAGCCCTGACTGGTCAAAACACGGCGCTGGGTGGCGCCACCAACTTGCCTAACAGCGAGGTGAGTGCCGGCAATGTGTCGGTCTTTCTTCCGTTTTTGCTGAAGGTCAATTGATGAACGCACAACCATTCAACCCGGAAGCAACAGTATTCCAGTCAGCACTGTTTTTTTTCGATACAAAAGCTCAGTTTATTTCTTGAAACTGCGCATAAAAAACCATTCACAAACCGACAAGGAGAACAACACAAATCCCCTTTAGTACAAGCACTGGGTATGCCTTTGAATACTTAAGCTGATTTTGCTTTGGCACACACGTTTAGATCAAATCCTTCACATCGTGGTGTGAAGGACACCGTTCTAAAAAGGTGCTGAAAATGAAATCAATCTTAAACGCGCAATGGCGTATCAAAAGTGGGTTCTTGGTGGCGGTCACGTCATTGATAACTGTCTGCCAGGCCCAAGAGGGTGTCTTGGAAATCCACGGCACCATCACGACGCCCAGTTGCAAATTGAATTCTTTGGCAATGGTTTTGCAAGACAAGCAAACACTGATGAACGGAAAGGCCTGTGGCCTGACGCATCAAGCAGGTACCCGTTTGTCTGCCTTGACCATTGCAAGGATCGGCGAAGAACACACAGTGACAGGCGGTGCGTCAGCAACCCTCAAAAAAACGGTGACCATCACCTACGAGTAAGCCTGAAATCTTTTGTTCTTCGCGGTTCTTTTGATTTTTTTATGAACCGAGAAGAACATGATTTATTTTTTATTCACCGCGTCCCGCGACAGTCGCTTCAAATCTTCCATCCTTAACGCCATTGTTTGCGCAGGTATCGTTTTATTTGCGAACCTAGGCCTGTCCAATGCGCATGCCGAAATGGTGATTGAGAGCACGCGCGTCATTTATCCTGAGGCGCAACGTGATGTCTCCTTCCGCATCACCAATGCGTCCAAGGACAAGCCCGCTTTTGTGCAACTGTGGCTGGATGACGGCAATTCAGTCGCCGCACCCGAAGACGTGATCACGCCCTTCAATCTGACGCCACCCGTTGCGCGTCTGAAAGCCGAGGCCAGTCAAGTTGTGCGCTTGATCTATTCTGGCGACCCCTTGCCTGCCGACCGGGAAAGCGTGTTTTGGTTCAACATGCTAGAGGTCCCCCCTAAATCCAAGGAAGAAAATCGCCTGAGCTTTGCGATACGTACACGGATCAAGGTCTTTTTTCGACCCAAGGCCCTCAAAGGCGATCCGATTCAGTCCATGGACAAGGTGAATTGGAAGATCGTCAAAAAAGAAGACCAATTGTTCTTGGAAGGACAAAATCCAAGCCCTTTTCACATGTCTTTTTTCAGTTTTTCCCTGGGAACTGGTTCACAGTTTGAACCTTTTATAGACGGTGGCATGGTGCCCCCCATGGGCACAGCCACTTTTTTGATTCCACCAGACCGCAAGACCCCCACCACCCTCAACAAGGTCAAGGTTGAATTCATCAATGACTACGGCGGTGCAGTGACCAAAGAATTTGCTGTCACCTTTGCGCCTTGACGCTTGCCCTTGGCATTTTCTTTTTCCCATTGAAAACCTCTGCTCTTCCCCACTCAAGGACCATGCGTGCATGGTTGGTACCAGCGTACATGCTGGTACTGTTGTTGGGTATAGGTTTCTCTTTGATCGCGCATGCCGTGGAGAAGCAGTCCAACGTGAATTTGTCCACCTGGGTAGAGGTCAGTGCCGTGGCTTGTGGCAAAAACTGCGATTGGGTATTGAATGTCGAAGGTGTGGCCACCAACCCGCAAACACTGAAATTGATGCAAGAAGGCATGGTCTTTGCGGAACAAAGCTTGTCTGCTGGATCTTTCAAACTCCAATCCATCAAGCCATTGAACAGCAAGCAAGCCGTTCAAATCGTTTTGGAATCGCCAGACAAAACCGCAGATCAAACTGAATTGCCTTTGCGTGCGAACGAAAAACGCATTCTGTTTGCCCGTATCTCTGGCGGGTTTAGCGACAACGCATCAGTGGCCAGTACCGTCAACAAGGTGTTGAAGCGATCCGACATCGATGAAGACTTAGAGTTTGATGCTGATTTTTTGCGTGGCAAAGCATTTCGATCGCTGGATTCCTTGGCCATCAAGCAACTCGGACGCGCGCGCCCTGGCTCCTTTGATACCAGTGTGTACCGAAACGGTCTGTTGATTGCAAAAACCCCTATGTTGTTTATCCCTGACCCCTTGCAACCCAAAGGTGATGCCAAGGCTTGCATTCCGCCGTCTTTGTTCAATCAATTGGGCGTCAAAACCAGCGCGATGAGCAACAAAGGTCGGGAATTGATGGCCACTGCCGAGGCGCTTAAAGTCAAGCAAAGTAAGCCCACAAGCAGCGATTGTTTGCCCATTGACGAATGGGTGAGTGATGCACGTTCTGAATTTGACCCCGGTGAACTCAGACTCGACATCAGCATCGCGCAAGCCTTTGTCACCAATCAAAACCGTCAATCGGTCCCCAAAGAATTACTCACGCGAGGCGAGAACGCCGGGTTTGTGAACTACAACTTGAACAGTTTCAACAATGGCAGCTTGAACTCGACCTATGTCAATTTAAAAGCCGGCGTCAATCTTGGCGGTTGGCAATTCAGGCAAAGCAGTGTGTATACCCAATCCTCTCAAACCGCCAGCCAACTCGTTGTCAGTGAAACCGTGGTCAAGCGACCCTTGCTGGATTGGAAAGCCAATTTGGCCATTGGAGACACCAGCACGTTCAGCCCCGTGATTGGGTCAACACCTCTGCGCGGTGTTCGCCTTTCATCAGAGGACGGTTTATACCCCGATGAGGAGCGCAGCTACAAGCCGGTGGTGCGAGGCATTGCGCGCACCAACGCGCGGGTACGTATTTTGCAAAACAACACGGTTTTCTTTGAGCAAAACGTGCCTCCTGGTCCTTTCGAATTTTCCGATTTCAACCCGTTGTCGACAGTTGGCAATTTGACTGTGCAGGTCGACGAGGCTGACGGCAGCGTACAAACATTCATCGTGCCCTTTAGCTTCAGTTCGGGCAAGCTCAACCCTGGTGCCTACCGCTACAGTATTTCAAGCGGGCTGTTTCGCAATTACACGGGCGAGCAAAACAAAGCCGTGTTTCAGTCTTACCTGCGTTATGGTTTAAACGACTACATCTCGCCCACTGCAGAAGTATTGCTTGGCCCGGACTATTCCAATCTGGGCTTGCAACTGAACTATGGCAATGAACTGGGCAATTTGAGCTTCAACAGCTTGTTTTCTCACCTCTCTGGTGGCACGCCCAGCCGAGGACATGCGCAAAGCCTGAATTACCAAGCACCCTCTTGGAAATCGCTCAATTTCAGTGCGGGTCTGAACCAGCAATCGCTTTTCTACGTCACGCCCACTGCGGCGTTGGGCAACAGCGTAAGTACGGTGGTCTCCGACAGTTTCAAGTACAGCAATTACCTGGGCGTGGGTTTGAACATGGGTGAATGGGGCAGCCTCAATGTGAACTCAGTTCGGCAAACCAACTGGAACCAAGCCGAGGTGTCCAAGCAGTACCGCTTGGGCTACAACGTGAATATTTACCAAGTGTTTTTGTATGCCAATTGGGACCATATTCCGAGCGGAAATGGCCAAGCCAGTAGCAACAGTTTCAGCATTTCTGCCTCTGTTCCCTTGAGTTTTGGCAACAACAATGGCCGACTGCAAGCCAGCAGCAGCCAATTTGGCAACAGCACACCTTCGCAAAACCTCTCTTACTCAGGCAGCAGCAAAGACAATGTGGTGGGTTATGGATTGACCCATTCGCAGGCGGGTTCCACCAGCAGTGACAGCGCCAACGTGTCGCTGCAACACCCTTGGGGCTACGCCAGTGGCAGCTTCACCACTGGCTCAGGTATTCAACAAACAGGCCTGTCCCTGGGCGGCGGGGTGGTGGGTCACAGCGGCGGCGTGATCCTCTCGCCCACACTGGGGGAAACCTTTGCCATTGTGGAAGTGGCCAATGGTCAAGGTGCCTCGGTGGCTGGCAGCCAATCGCAAGTCAATGCCCAAGGGTTTGCGGTGGTGCCCTATTTATCGCCTTACTATTTGAACGATGTACAAATCAGCCTGGAAAGCGCTTCTTTGGATGTCGATTTAGAGAATGCGGTACAAAAAATTGCGCCCGTTGAAGGCTCCATTGTCCGACTCAAGTTCAACGCCACCTCGGGGCGCGCTGTGGTGGCCACCTTTAGCCTGCCCAATGGACGCAAATTGCCTATCGGCACCTCGGTGGTAGACGATGAAGGGAATGAACTGGGCTTGATAGGGCAAGGCAACCGTGGCTTGCTGCGACTGCAAAAGGACGTGGGTCAACTCAAACTGGTTTGGGGTGACAAACCCGAGGATTCCTGTTTGGCCAAATATGCCTTGGAAAAGAAAACCGCCGCCAATGACAACAGCACCGGCAGCAGTTTGATTCGACTGCAACTGTCTTGCACCAACAACGGCCAAGCCTTGGCAAGCACCGAGGGCAAGCCTTGATCAGCCCGTGAGGTCTTGGTTTGGTGCAGACGCTAAACTGTGCCCTTTCGCGTTCACATACGAGACCCCCTATGGCCACTTCATCCCTCAAAATCAACCGCCGATCTGCCAACATCACCGAGGGCAAATCGCGCGCGCCCAACCGCTCCATGTACTACGCCATGGGCTATGAGCAAGGCGACTTTGTCAAACCCATGGTGGGCGTGGCCAACGGACACTCCACCATCACACCCTGCAACAGTGGCCTGCAAAAACTGGCTGACGCAGCCGTTGCCGGGATTGAAGAAGCTGGCGGCAATGCGCAGATTTTTGGCACACCCACCATCTCGGACGGCATGAGCATGGGCACCGAGGGCATGAAATACTCACTGGTCAGCCGCGAAGTCATTTCAGACTGCATCGAAACCTGCGTGGGCGGCCAGTGGATGGATGGCGTGCTGGTGGTCGGTGGTTGCGACAAAAACATGCCTGGCGGCATGATGGGTATGTTGCGTGCCAATGTGCCCGCCATTTATGTGTACGGCGGCACCATCCTGCCAGGCAGTTTTCAGGGCAAAGACCTGAACATCGTCAGTGTGTTCGAGGCGGTTGGCCAAAACGCTGCTGGCAACCTGAGTGACAGCGATTTGTTGGAAATTGAAAAGCGCGCGGTACCTGGCACCGGTTCTTGCGGTGGTATGTACACCGCCAACACCATGTCCTCGGCATTCGAGGCGCTGGGCATGTCATTACCCTACTCGTCGACCATGGCCAATCCCCACGATGAAACCCAAAATTCAGCCAAGGCTGCCGCCAAGGTGTTGATTGAGGCGATCAAAAAAGACCTCAAACCACGCGACATCGTCACCAAAAAAGCCATTGAAAACGCCGTGACTGTCATCATGGCAACGGGCGGCTCCACCAATGCGGTGTTGCATTTCTTGGCGATTGCCCATGCAGCTGGCGTGGAGTGGACCATCGACGACTTTGAACGCATGCGCCAAAAGGTGCCCGTCATTTGTGACCTCAAGCCCAGTGGTCAATTTTTGGCGGTGGACCTGCATCGTGCAGGCGGCATTCCACAAGTGATGAAGATGCTGCTCAATGCCGGTTTGATCCATGGCGACTGCATGACCATCACCGGAAAAACGGTGGCTGAAAACCTCGCCGATGTGCCCGATGAGCCACGCGCAGACCAGCAAGTGATTCGCCCGATGAACAACCCCATGTATGCCCAAGGCCATCTGGCCATTCTCAAAGGCAATTTATCACCCGAGGGCTGTGTGGCCAAAATCACTGGCTTGAAAAACCCTGTCATTACTGGCCCTGCCCGCGTGTTTGACGATGAGCAATCCGCGCTGAAATCGATTTTGGACGGCAACATCAAACCCGGAGACGTCATGGTCTTGCGTTACCTGGGTCCCAAGGGCGGACCTGGCATGCCCGAAATGCTGGCACCCACCAGCGCGCTGATTGGTGCGGGACTGGGACAAAGTGTGGGCTTGATCACCGACGGCCGTTTCTCTGGTGCCACCTGGGGCATGGTGGTGGGTCATGTGGCACCCGAAGCCGCGGTGGGCGGCAACATTGCCCTGATCCACGAAGGTGACAGCATCACCATCGACGCCCACCAGTTGCTGTTGCAATTGAACGTCCCCGACGAAATCATTGCCCAACGCAGGGCTGCCTGGAAAGCCCCCGCGCCGCGCTACACCCGTGGCGTGCAGGCCAAATTTGCCCATAACGCTTCCAGCGCCAGCAAAGGGGCTGTGCTCGACTTGTTCTGAAAGGGGTACAACATGAATCGTTTCATCGCCACCACCTTGCTGGGCTTGTGCTTCACGGCCCCCGCCAT
Organism: Burkholderiales bacterium; assembly: GCA_947381415.1. Taxonomy (GTDB): domain Bacteria; phylum Pseudomonadota; class Gammaproteobacteria; order Burkholderiales; family Burkholderiaceae_C; genus Limnohabitans. Next base: position 28,611 of record CANCVB010000015.1, on the reverse strand, counting down.
GGCAAGCAAAGAACTGGCGCAAGCCAAAAACTGCTTGGCCTGCCACTCGGTAGACAACAAAGTGGTTGGGCCTGCATTCAAAGAAGTGGCCGCCAAATATGCAGGTGACAAAAATGCAGCGGCCACCTTGGCCGCCAAAGTCATTGCCGGCGGTGGTGGCGTTTGGGGTGCCATACCCATGCCTGCAAATCCCCAAGTCAAAGAAGCCGAAGCCAATAAACTCGTGGCTTGGATTCTGAGCTTGAAGTGAAGTTGAGCTCGCTGTAGCGAAATGCTCAGTGGGTGTCTGCCAACTGATCCAAGATGGCAGGGTTTTCCAAAGTAGATGTGTCTTGCGTGATCGCCTCACCCTTGGCGATAGAGCGCAGCAAGCGGCGCATGATCTTGCCCGAGCGGGTCTTGGGAAGATTGTCACCAAAACGGATGTCTTTGGGCTTGGCGATGGGTCCAATTTCTTTGCCCACATGGTCACGCAACAATTTAGCAATCTGTTTGGCCTCGTCCCCCGTGGGGCGCGAGCGCTTTAGGACCACAAAGGCACAAATCGCCTCGCCCGTGGTGTCATCTGGACGACCCACCACAGCGGCCTCGGCCACCAAATCGGTGCAACTCACCAACGCAGATTCAATCTCCATGGTTCCCATGCGGTGACCTGACACATTCAGCACATCGTCAATGCGACCCGTGATGGTGAAGTAGCCGGTCTTGGCGTCACGGATCGCGCCGTCGCCAGCCAAGTAGTACTTGCCTTGAAAGTCCTCGGGGTAGTAGCTTTTCTTGAAGCGCTCGGGGTCACCCCAAATCGTGCGAATCATCGAGGGCCAAGGTTTTTTGACCACCAAAATGCCCGCTTGCCCATGGGGCACATCTTTGCCGGTTTCGTCCACGATGGCGGCTTGTATGCCGGGGAAAGGCAGCGTACAAGACCCTGGCACCATGGGCGTAGCGCCTGGCAGCGGCGTGATCATGTGACCGCCGGTTTCGGTTTGCCAGAAGGTGTCTACGATGGGGCAACGTGCGCCGCCCACGTGTTGGTAGTACCACTCCCAGGCCGCGGGGTTGATGGGTTCCCCCACCGAACCCAACAAACGCAAGCTGCTGAGGTCGTAGCGGTCGGGGTGAACAGCGGCTGTGCCTTCGGCAGCTTTGATGAGCGAGCGGATCGCCGTAGGCGCGGTGTAAAAAATACTGACTTTATGGTCTTGGATCATTTTCCAAAAACGTCCTGCATCGGGGAAGGTGGGGACGCCCTCGAACACAATTTGCGTGCCGCCCAAGGCCAAGGGGCCGTAGCTGATGTAGGTGTGACCTGTCACCCAGCCAATGTCCGCAGTACACCAAAACACATCATGGGGTTTGAGGTCGAAGGTCCATTCGGTGGTGAGTGCCGCGTGCATCAGGTAGCCGCCTGTGCTGTGCTGCACGCCTTTGGGCTTGCCGGTCGAGCCTGAGGTGTAGAGCAAAAAAAGCGGGTGCTCGGCCTCGACCCACACGGGGTCACAGGTGGTGGCGGCTTTGTCAGCCACATCGGACATCCACAGGTCTCGACCCGCTGTCATGGCCACATCGGCGCCGGTTCGCTTGACCACCAACACATGCTGAATGCTGTCGCAGCCGCCCAAGGTCAGGGCTTCATCGACGATGGCTTTCAAAGGCAGTTGCTTGCCACCGCGCACCTGCTGGTCGGCGGTGATCACCATTTTGGCACCCGTGTCCTCGATGCGGTCACGCAAAGATTGCGCAGAGAAACCGCCAAATACCACCGAGTGGGTCGCACCAATGCGCGCACACGCTTGCATGGCAGCCACGCCTTCAATAGACATAGAGATGTAAATGATGACGCGGTCGCCTTTTTGGATGCCTAAGGACGTCATTGCATTGGCAATTTGGCAGGTGCGCGCCAGCAATTGCGCATAGGTGGCGCGGGTGACTTCCCCGCCGTCCGCTTCAAAAATGATGGCGGTCTTGTCCCCCAGGCCCTTGTCCACATGGCGATCTAAGCAGTTGTACGAGGCGTTCAAGGTGCCGTCTTCAAACCAAGTGAAAAACGGCGCACGGCTTTCGTTCAAGGTTTGGCTAAATGGCTGCTTCCATGTCAGCAAGCGTCTGGCTTGGGCGGCCCAAAAGCCGGCGTAATCGGCTTCGGCTTGCTGGCATAAGGCGTTGTAAGCGTCCATCCCCGCCACAGTGGCTTGCTCGACAAAGGATGCAGGGGGGTGATGAATGATGTGGTCGAACTGACTCATGGCTTGTCTCCTGATGTGGGGCGGCCGCTGAGCGGCTCTGGGCTTGCAGTGGGGCGACTGTCGCGGCAGGCTCTTACAAGGCACTGACTGGCTTGAAACTTACTGCTCAGCGGCCGCGGGCATTGCCTAGAATGGCTGTCCAGCCTTGTTTCAAGACGCCAACCGACCGCACTGCATATGAGTTCAACCCCCTCTCGCTCTCCCAATGGCATTGCCCGCATCATTTTTGCCAGCCGTTGGCTGCAATTGCCCCTCTACCTCGGCCTCATCGCTGCCCAAGCGGTGTATGTGGTGCATTTTTGGATCGAACTGGTGCACTTGCTCGAAGCCGCGATGGGCAGCCAAACCGCTTTGCAAGCGCTGGTGAATGGCATAGGCTACAAAGCCGATCCCGGTGGCCCCAGCGGCTTGAACGAAACCATCATCATGCTGGTGGTGCTGGCTTTGATTGATGTGGTGATGATTTCCAACCTGCTCATCATGGTCATCGTGGGCGGCTATGAAACCTTTGTCTCTCGCATGTACCTGGAAAAGCACCCGGATCAACCCGAGTGGCTCAGCCATGTGAACGCCTCGGTACTCAAAGTGAAACTGGCCATGGCCATCATTGGCATCTCCTCTATCCACTTGCTGAAAACCTTCATCAATGCCGCCAATTACGACGAGAAAGTGTTGATGTGGCAATCCCTGATTCACATCACTTTTTTGCTCAGCGCCATGGCAATTGCCTATACCGACAAACTGCTGAACCAAACCCGCTCCATTGAGCTCAATCACGATCAACATTGAAGGCGTGTCATGACCACCATCACCCAAAGCGACTTGATTGAATCGGTTGCCGCTGCCCTGCAATACATCAGCTACTACCACCCAGCCGACTACATCGCCCATTTGGCCCGCGCTTATGAGCGTGAGCAAAGCCCTGCAGCCAAAGATGCCATCGCGCAAATTTTGACCAACAGCAAAATGAGCGCCACCGGGCATCGCCCTATTTGCCAAGACACGGGCATCGTCAATGTGTTTTTGAAAGTGGGCATGGGTGTTCGTTTTGAAGGCTTCCCAGGCGGACTGGACGACGCCATCAACGAAGGTGTGCGCCGCGCCTACAACCACCCCGACAACCGCTTGCGCGCCAGCGTGGTCGCTGACCCGCAGTTCGCGCGCAAAAACACGGGCGACAACACGCCTGCCGTGATCTTCACCGAACTCGTGCCTGGCAACACCTTGGAAGTCACCGTGGCTGCCAAAGGCGGTGGCAGCGAGAACAAAAGCAAGATGGTGATGCTCAACCCCAGCGACAACCTGGTGGACTGGGTGTTGAAAACCGTCCCCACCATGGGCGCGGGCTGGTGTCCACCCGGCATGTTGGGCATTGGCATTGGCGGCACCGCAGAAAAAGCCGTGCTCATGGCCAAAGAAAGCCTGATGGACGACCTGGACATGCACGCCTTGCAAGCCAAATCTGCCAGCGGCGCCAAACTCACACCCGTGGAAGAACTTCGTTTGGAATTGATGGAGAAAGTCAATGCGCTGGGCATAGGCGCACAAGGCCTGGGTGGCCTCACCACGGTGCTAGACGTGAAGATCAAGATGTACCCCACGCATGCAGCCAGCAAACCTGTGGCCATGATCCCCAACTGTGCTGCCACCCGCCATGCCCACTTTGTGATGGACGGTTCTGGCCCCGTGTACCTGGACCCACCTTCGCTGGACCTGTGGCCCAAAGTGGACTGGACGCCAGACACGCAAAAGAGCCAGCGCGTGGACCTCAATACCTTGACCAAGGCCCAAGTGGCCGCATGGAAACCCGGCCAAACCCTGTTGCTCAACGGCAAGATGCTCACAGGCCGTGACGCCGCACACAAACGCATCCAAGACATGCTGGCCAAGGGTGAACAATTGCCCGTGGATTTCACCAACCGCGTGATTTATTACGTGGGACCGGTAGACCCTGTGGGTGATGAAGCGGTGGGCCCAGCTGGTCCGACCACCGCCACCCGCATGGACAAATTCACCGAGATGATGCTGGCCCAAACAGGTTTGATTGCCATGGTGGGCAAAGCCGAGCGCGGCCCCACTGCCATAGAAGCCATCCAAAAACACAAAAGCGCTTACCTCATGGCCGTGGGCGGCGCGGCCTACCTGGTGTCCAAGGCCATCAAACATGCCGAGGTGGTCGGCTTTGGCGACCTGGGGATGGAAGCCATTTACGAGTTCGATGTGGTCGACATGCCGGTCACGGTGGCGGTGGACGCGGGCGGCACCAGCGCCCACATCACTGGCCCTGCCGAATGGTCCAAGCGCATTGCCTCCGGCGAATTCAAAGGCATCGCGGTGAAGGGGCAGTGAACCTGTCTGACTCATTGAACCGGCAAGCGCCTATCGGGGTGTTTGACAGCGGCGTGGGCGGCTTGAGCATCTTGCAGGCTTTGCAACAAACCCTGCCAAACGAAGACTTTGTCTATCTGTCTGACAGTGCCCATGCGCCCTATGGCGAGCGCGACGCGGCCTTTGTGCAGTCGCGCGCGCAAGCCCTGTGGCGCACACTGCGTGACGAACACCATGTCAAAGCGCTGGTGATTGCTTGCAACACCGCCACCGCCTTGGCCATTCAACAACTGCGCACCGACCACCCCGACGTGGCTTTTTTTGGTGTTGAACCTGCGGTTAAACCCGCAGCGATCCACAGCCAAACCCAACGTGTCGGCGTGATGGCCACGCCCGCCACGTTGCGCAGTGAAAAATTTGTGCAACTGCTGCAAAGCCTGGAGACGCACACCGAGTTTGTCTTGCAGGCTTGCGAAGGCTTGGCTGATGCGATTGAAAGGCAAAGCCAAGACGCCAATGACGTCTTTGTTCGTGGGCTGTGTGAAAAATATGTGCGTACCATGGGCGTGTTTGGCACGGAGGTGGGCGAAATAGATACCTTGGTGCTGGGTTGTACCCACTACCCGTTTGCGCTGCCGGTGTTGCGCGAATATGTCGGTGACAAGGTGGCCATTTTGGAGACGGGCCAACCGGTGGCGCGCCAAGTGAAAAAGGTACTGGGCGAACTGGGTTTATTGGCGCCAGCACGGTCGGCTGATGACCTCAAAGATGTCAGCAACCGTGTGCGCTTGCTGGCCACGGGCGATGCACAGGGCTTGCAGCGCGCGGCTCGGTTGTGGTTGCCCTCGGTACGAGAGGTTTAATGAAGGTGTCTGGGTCGTCTGCCGCCGTGGCCGCTGCCGCCACCGCCTTGACCCTTGGGTGGCCTGCTGATTTCAAGTGAACTGACCAAGGACTCAAAGCGCTTGCTAAACAGCTTATCAACCTCGGTAACCACATCGGCCAGTTCGGACGCTTCGAAGTGACGCTCCATCAAATTGACCAAGTCTTGCACCAGTAAATCGCGCTGTACCTGCATGATGGCCGCAGGCGTAGGACCCACAAACAACATCAGGAAGTCGTCACGCGAATCACGGCCTTGCTGCTCATCTTCTTCATCGAACTCGGCATCATAAAAAGTCACTTCCAAGGCAGCGCCTGAGGATGTGAGATCGTTTAATGCCATGCACATCTCATCCAGCGCTTGACGGAAATCGTCCTCGCCTTTCACCGTCCAGCACATTTGCAGCACATGGTCGTTGGCGTCAAACCGAATGCCGGGCTCTTCTTCGTAAAAGCTGTCTGCACCTTCGTTGAGCGAACGCGCGCCCGCGTAGACCCAAACCGAGCGCAAAGCATCTTGAATTTGCTCGAAAGTGACCTCTTCGCGCAGTGGTACAGCGCCATGAACGTGAATCTCGAAAGTGGGGGTGAACTTGGACATGAAAGCATGATAGCAGTGGCCATGCAGTCCGACAAAAGCCTGGTGGTGCCCGGGACCGGAATCGAACCGGTACGCCCCTTATTCAGGAAAGCGGCGGATTTTAAGTCCGCTGTGTCTACCAATTTCACCACCCGGGCAGTGCGTAGAGCCTCTATTGTGGCAAATTATTTGTGCGGACCGACACTGCCTGTTCTTTGAGCAAGATCCGTTGCCCAGCATCTTTGGGGATGAGTACCTTGGACCCTTGGAAAAATACCTGTACCCCAGCAAACTGGGTAGAACCTATCACCCAAGGTGGCGCGCCATGGATGCTTTTACCCTCGCCCGCTTTCAAGTTCACCACGGCACTCACATGTTTGCCATCCTCTACACAGACTTGCACATCCTGGCTGGACAACAAATACACATACGTGCCTGGCTTGTTCGCTGACACTGGCAGTGCCAGTGTGGGCTCGGCACTTAACTGCTTGCAATCTTTGGGGGCTACAGAGATGACTGCGGGTGTGGCAGCGCTCTCTGGCTTGACCACAGGCTTGGGCGTCACCAAGGGCGCAGGGGCAGTCAACGCGGGCGGTGTGACCTCTTCTGTCACTGTTGCGCCCGGGGTCAAAGGTTTGACGGGCTCGGTATGTGAGGACTGCTGTGGCTCTGGGGAGGGTGATGGGGTTTCAGAGGTCGATTTGGCAGCGAAGGGCACCACCCATTCCGCCAAGAGTTGGGGCGAATCGCTGGAACTGGACTGCCAATTCATCACAGCAACCACCAAAACCAAAGCCCCTCCCACCACGAACAAGGCTTTATAGGGATTACCCGAGCGACGTACCAAGGAGGTATCGATGGTGTGCTTTAAATTTTTTTCAGACAAACGGATGATGTCGTCAATCACATTCACAGATTTGGGGGCGGGATCTGACGCGGCGTGGGCAGCCATTTCCTCTGCGCCGGGTTGGTTTTGCAACAAACGCAACACCCGACGCATGCTTTGCGCCTTGATTTGAGGCGAATAAAAATGCGAATCACCACCGCTCTCCAGTTGACGCACCTGTGCAGGCGACAAATTGGCCAAGGCAGCCAATTGCGCCACATCCAAACCCGCAGCTTCACGCAGGTTTTTCAGGGATTCGGCATCATCTGAGACGTTTTCCATGCATTAACAGAAAAATTTATCAAATCCGTTGAATGTACTGACAAATTTTGCCGGCGTCTATGAGGTATTGTGCGGGTATGGAAGTTCGTTACATCCGCGGCCCCGAAAAGCCAGCGCCCCTGGTTTTTTTGCATGAAGGCTTGGGCTCAGTCGCCATGTGGCAAGGGCGTTCAGGCGATTGGCCAGCCCAAGTCTGCCAAGCCACGGGTCGCGCTGGCTGGGTTTATTCGCGCCCAGGGTATGGCCAGTCCGCATCCATCCCCGATGTGCGTGGCACCGGCCGCTTAAAGCCTGACTATATGCACCGTGAAGCATGGGACCAATTGCCCGTGTTACTGAAGGACTGGCGGGTACAGCGACCGGTGCTGGTTGGGCATTCGGACGGGGGAACCATTGCCCTGCTGCATGCAGCGCGCTTTGCGGTCACCGCTTGCGTGGTGATGGCCCCGCATCTGATGGTGGAAGAGATGACTCTGCGCGCGATCGAAACCGCCAAAAAAGCCTATGAAGAGGGTGATTTACGGCAAAAGCTCATGCGATACCACGCCGATGTGGATAGCGCTTTTTGGCAGTGGAACGATGTCTGGTTATCCAAAGTCTTTCGCAGCTTTGATATTCGCGAAGAATGCAAAAACATCACAGCACCCGTGTTGGCGATACAAGGCGCCAATGATGCTTACGGCAGCTTGCGCCATTTGAATGAACTGATCACCGCAGGGACAGTTTCACGCCATGTGCTGCCGGATTGTGGGCATTCGCCGCACAAGGACCAAGCGCAACAGAGCTTGGAACTGCTGGTGGAATGTTTAAAAGATTGTGACTAGGGTGTGCACAGGGCCAAATCCTCTGGACCCAACCAGCGCCATTGCCCTGGTGCCAAATCGGCGGACAAAGCCAATCCACCCATGCGTGAACGGTGCAAGCCCACCACCTTATGCCCTACGGCGCCCAACATACGCTTGACCTGGTGGTACTTGCCCTCGGTCAAGGTCAGGTGTATGAGATGGGTCCCCACTTGCTCGCAAGCTGCCGCTTTCACTGGCAGGGGGTCATCGTTGAGCACCACACCAGCTAACAGCCGTTGACACACCTTGTCGTCCAACGGGTCCGCTGTGGTCACTTCATACAGTTTGGGCACATGGTGTTTGGGTGAACTCATGCGATGAATAAATTGGCCATCGTCACTGAGTAACAACATGCCAGTGGTGTCTTGGTCCAAACGCCCCACCGCTTGCACACCTTGCAAACCCGTTTTGGCAGGACGCTGCCGCAAAGGCGCTGGCAACAGGCTGTATACGCTGGGCCAGACAGAGGGTTTGTGCGAGCACTCGGTACCGACCGGTTTGTGCAACAAGATGTACGCCTTGGTGAAGTACTGCCAAGCCACGCCTTGCACTTCGTAATGCATGCCCTCGCTGGGTGTGATGTCTTGGTCCTCATCGCAAACTTCTAAGCCATTGCCTGTATCGATTCTGACCAGACCTTGCTGAACAAGGCCGGCACAAATACGGCGTGTACCAAAGCCTTGGGAGAAGAGCAGATCAGAGATGTATCTAAAGCTAGCGGGATTTGCCATCACATTTTGAAGTTGCTACACACACGCCCCTAAAATAAGGGCTTACTCAATTCTAGATTGACACACCTTCACTGCAACGTGTCACGTTACAGTCACTCCCTATGGAAAACATTGATGTCATGGTTTTGCGCACATTGCGCAATTGGCGCCAAGCAGGTCAACGCGCATTGCTGGCCACAGTCGTTCGCACCTGGGGCTCATCGCCGCGCCCAATTGGCTCCATCATGGCCTTGTGCGAAACAGGCGCAGTGGTGGGATCGGTCTCTGGTGGCTGCATTGAAGACGATCTGATTTACCGCTTCACACAGGCTTATGCCACTGCGCAAAGCACAGGTGAAACCTCGGTCATTCCCAGTGGCGCACCCCAACGCGTGAAATACGGCATCACGGCTGACGAAGCGCATCGCTTTGGCTTGCCTTGTGGTGGAACCCTTGAACTGCTTTTAGAGTTCGACCCTGATGCGCAAAGTTTGGACACCTTGGTGCTGGCGTTGGAACAAGGCCAGTTGATGCAACGCAGCACCTTGCTGGCCTCCGGTCAGGTTAGCCTGCAACCCAGTGACAGCCCCACAGAACTTTGGATTGATGACGACAAGCTCATCAACACTTTTGGTCCCGAGTACCGCATGCTCTTGATAGGCGCTGGGCAATTGACTGAATATTTGGCAACCATGGCGTTGTTTAATGGCTTTGCCATCACTGTATGCGACCCGCGTGAAGAATACAGTGGCGCATGGTCTGTCCCCCAAGTGACGTTGACCCGCGAAATGCCAGATGATGTCGTACAAAGTTTTCGCCCCGACAGACGCAGTTGCGTCATTGCCCTGACCCATGACCCCAAGTTGGACGATCTCGCCTTGTTGGAGGCGTTGGACACCGATGCTTTTTATGTGGGTGCCATTGGCTCTCGGCGCAACAACGAGGCGCGCCACCAACGCATGATTCAGCACTTGGATAAAACCGAAGAAGAACTTCAGCGCTTGCGTGGCCCTATCGGTATTTACATTGGCAGCAAAACACCTGCTGAAATTGCCGTGAGCATCATGGCCGAGGTGTTAGCGGTTAAAAACAATGTCCCTCTGCCCCGCGACATGGATGTGGCGCATGCGAAAAACACCCAAGAGATTGCACACAACGATCCAGGTGTACTGGTCTGCGGCATTCGAAACACCTCTGACACATGAACCTGGTGCTTGGTTCAGCCCTGGCTGTTTGAGGCCAGGGGGTGGTTCAACCACTCCCCACTCTTGCGTTGCAAGACCACCCCGACACCCCAACTTTTGGCCACCCGCCCCACATCTTGGGGTGGACACATGAAGAACACCTTGGTTAATGCATCTGCCAGTGCACATGAGGGTGCCATCACTGTGACAGAAGACCAATAGCTGGGCGAGTCACCTGTGTGCGGATTCAAAATATGGTGATGCACACGATCGTCGCTGAAAGTCGTGTGCGCATCCGACGATGTGGCAATCGCCATGCCCTGTGAGCGCAGCACGGGCGCTGTTTGTTGGGAAGGTGCTGATGCCTCGATGGCAAAGCGCCATGGTGTGTTTTGGGGCGATTGGCCCAGCAAAGCGGTCTCACCTGTATCAATCAAGGCATGCTGTACGCCATGCGATTGCAACACAGCGCGCACTTTGTCTGCGGCATACCCTTGGGCTATGCCATTCAGAGACACCCCCATACCCTTGCGATGCAAGCGCACCACGTCGGTGGAAAAAGACAAGGCTTGCCAATGCACCAAAGCGCGTGCTTGAGACAGATGCTTAGAAGAAGGCAAGGTTTTGTTTGTTGCATGCGCAGACCAGAGGTTCCACAAGGGCTGTGTGGTGACATCAAAAGCCCCTGCACTCCGCCGCGACACGTATTGCGAAAGCGTCAACACAGCGACAAGGTCTGCATCTGGCTTGTGCAGTTCACCTTGGCTGTTGAGTCGACTGACCAAAGACTCGGGGTCAAACAAACTCATTTGTTGTTCCACCAACCGTATGGCTTTGACCGCGTCGTCCAAGGCTTGTTGCAGCCTGCTGGCATCCGAGTGCGCGGCTTTCACCCACAGGGTGGTCCCAAAGCCCAACAAACTGCGCTCTTGCCACAGCAAGGAATCACGCGCACTGGCTTGAGCCGCCCAGCCTAAACCCATGCCCCATTGCAAAATTTGTCTGCGCTGCATCATGCACCTGCTTTTTGAATCGGAATGAAACGACTTGCGTCTTTTCGCTGCTTGACCAAGGGAAGGCATTTTTGATCGTCTTGGTAAATAGACACACAATCTAAACACTGAAAACATTCGGCGTAATTGACGTCGCCGCTCTTGTCGATCGCTTGGTACTCACAACGGTGGCGACAGGTTTGACAGGGCGTGCCGCAAGCCTCTCTGCGAGGAATCCACGACCAACGCTGCAAGACATTGACCGCCGCCAAAGCAGCCCCCAAAGGACAGATATAGCGGCAGTAACCTCGGTACACCACCACACCCAAACCTAAACAAAACACAGCCCAAGCAATATAGGGCCAGTCGCGCACAAAGTACATGCTGATGGCTGTTTTAAAGGGCTCGATCTCTACCGCCAATTCTGCGAAAGAGGGCGACACATACAAAGAGCCAAGAATGACTGCCAACACCGCGTACTTGATCCATTTCAGTTTGGCATCTAAAGAGGCTCGCAAGCGTCTTTGGCGAACACCCAATGCGTTCGAGACAAGGCTGATCAATTCTTGTAATGCCCCAAAAGGACACAGCCAACCGCAAAACGTTCCCCGGCCCCACACCAACAAGCTAACAGCGACAAATACCCACAAGCTGACAGTCATGGGGTCACTCATGAAAAAGCTCAAGTCGCCACCAGCAACCAACGCCTCCAGCGATGCGGTGATGTTCACAATCGTTAACTGTCCTTGGGCATACCATCCAATAAAACCCACCGTGAACATCAAATACATGACTCTCAACAGTTTGAAGCGCCGTGTGTTGGCGCTCAGGCGTTTTTGCAAGAACAGGCCAGAGCTGAGAGCAATCAAACCCAGTAACAACACTGCGGTCTCTGCTGAGCGGGTTTGCCACACACCGGCCCATTCATAGGATGACAAATCGGTATCTAACAAGGCAAACCAACGCGCCCGAAAACCGTGATAGTGATAAGGGATGGCTATGTGCCGATGCTCTATCTGATTGGGGAAGCTGCCAAAACGACGACCAAATTTCAATTGAATCTCAAAGCTTTGGTTGGGATCCAAAGGGGTTGCCGTGTCAATCACATAAAAAAAGGCACCGGTTTTTTCAGGGTAGCCCGGCACGTTCAGGCCTTTGTCATAGGCCATCGGTCGCAGTTTGAGTTCTTGGCCATTTTGTATGACGACAAACGGAATTTCTTGAACAAGACGCTGACTTTCGTAAGTCATTTTGTAAAGCGGTCCGTTCTCGGTCACCATGAACGCCTGGGATAAACGTCGGTTGGCACTCAATAGCCGCCAACCGTCTTTGTCCAGCAGGTTGCGGCCAATCGAGGGCACACTGACCAATGCAGCGTGAAAGGTCAAAGCCACTTCGTTAGGGGCGCTGGCAGCCAATTTGTCGGCACCCGCAGCGCGTGAACCCTCAAACAGTTTTTCAATCTCACCTCGGGTGATGCTGAACTCACTGACCATCTCGCGCGAGCGCAATTGCTCCCAGGTCAAAGGCGTGAATCGGTCGTCCTGCTTGCTTTGGCTCACCGCACCAGGCGCACCGCTGCCGGCGATTTGCCCCAATTTGCTGGCCTCCACATGGGCCAATGCCACAGAGGCCGCAGACGCGACGATGGTTCGGTCAATGGCCTTGGCACTCACAGTGCCAGCTTGCACACCAAACAAGGCAGCATACTTGTCATCACGCCTGGCCGTTGCCAAATGGCCAAAAATTTCAATCTTGTGATGAACCGTCAAACCTTCATATTGCTTTGCGAAACGGGCCAGTTTTGCTGTGCCTGCTTCGGAACGAAAAATGGGTTCTCGGTGGTTGATGAGCCGAACCTCTAAAAACTTACCCTCAGTGTCCATGGCAACCAAGACATCAATGGGCTTGCCACCATAACCGCGTACCGGTTCAAAATCCACCGACTCAAACACATAGCCTTTGAGTTCGGGTTTGCCGTTGGGGAGTGAAGCCTCTTTGCTAAATAAGGGGTACAGCGGCATGTTGGGCTGCATTTCGCCAACGATGTAGGTGTCCGCAAATACTTTGTCAATATCTTCTTTCAACAACAAGCCCGCATGGGCGCTTGCCACGGCCACCACCCAGCAAATGAAAAGCACGTAACGAAGCACAGACAAGAGAAGATACATAAGATCAAACAAAGATAAATATCGCTGAGGTTATAACAGCCAAATCCTTGGTATTTACCCTTGCAAGGCAAGCGTCAGTCGCCAGAAAACTGTATAAATCCCGCTTCCTATGCTAAGGTGATTGCTTCCTTGATTTCAGCCCAAAGGCTTTGCATGAACACTGCACCACAACCTTCCACACCTTTTGAAGAAGCCACTTACCTCAAGGTTACTTGGCGACTCATTCCGCTGCTTTTGCTGTGCTACATCGTTGCCTATTTGGATCGTGTCAACGTGGGTTTTGCCAAACTGCAAATGGCTGGTGAACTGGGGTTTTCTGACGCGGTCTACGGCCTGGGTGCTGGTATGTTTTTTATCGGCTATTTCTTTTTTGAAGTACCGAGCAACATCATCTTGCACAGAGTCGGTGCCAGGGTGTGGATTGCCCGCATCATGGTGACGTGGGGCATCATCTCTGGCGGCATGATGTTCATCGAAACCGAGACACAGTTCTATGTCATGCGTTTTTTACTGGGTCTGGCAGAAGCAGGGTTTTTTCCAGGCATTATTTTGTACCTCACCTACTGGTACCCCTCACACCGCCGTGCCCGCATCGTGTCGATGTTCATGACGGGAATTCCATTGGCAGGCGCCATTGGTGGTCCGCTCTCCGGTTGGATCATGAAAAGCTGGGACCAAGTCAGTGGCTTGCATGGTTGGCAATGGATGTTTTTGTTAGAAGCGATTCCCTCTGTCATCATTGGTGTGGTGGTGTATTTTTATTTGGATGACCGCATCACCAGCGCCCACTGGTTACAAGATGACGAGCGTCAATTGTTACAACAGCGTATCGATGAAGAAGAAAGCGACAAAGAGCATCAACCTATTCTTCAAGTCTTCAAAAGCAGTCGCATGTGGATCATGAGTGCCATTTATTTCACCATGGCCATGAGTTTGTATGGGGTGAGCTTTTGGTTGCCCACCATCATCAAAGGCATGGGCGTGACAGACAACCTTGAAATTGGTTTGCTCTCCGCTTTGCCATGGATCGCTTCGGTCTTTTCGATGTTGCTGTTTGCTCGCAGCGCCGACAAAATGCGCGAACGGCGTTGGCATGTGGTGATTCCTATGTTGATGGGCTCTACCGGCCTCATCTTGTCGGTTCTTTTGTCCAGCAACCACTACCTGTCTTTTGCCTCTTTGATATTGGCATGTATGGGTATCGTTACAGCCATCCCCTTGTTTTGGAGTCTGCCCACAGCATTTTTGGTTGGCGCTGGCGCTGCTGCTGGCATTGCCGCCATCAACTCGATTGCCAACTTGGCAGGCTTCTTAGCGCCTTATTTGGTGGGATGGTTAAAGCAACTCACCTCTTCAACGGACTCTGGCATGTACATGTTGGCTGCGGCTTTGGTGATAGGCGCATGCATTGCATTGACAGTGCCAGCCAAATTGGTCAATCGCTGATCCTTGGTAAGTGCGTGCCTCAGTACACCAAGCTGATAGGCACGCACAACTGATAGCCAACCCCCCAAACGGATTTGATGGCGGGTTCGGCGTCAGCCTCTTGTACCGATTTAAACTTTTTGCGCAAACGGGCAATCATTTCTTCAAGTGCGTGTTTGCTCATGGGCTCTTCATCGTCCTCGCGCGAAAACAAATCAAACAAAGCCCCTGACTCCAAAATATGCTCTTTGGCGTGGCTCAAGGAAACCAGCAATACCTTTTCACGGTTGGTTAAGCGCAGTTTTTGACCTGTTTGAGGCCCAACAAGAATGCGGTCGCGCAAACTCAATGTCCAACTGTTGTCTGGCAACTGCTTTCTCACTCTTTTGCCCAGGTTTTGCAGTACCAATACCAGTTCGTCCGGGGAGATCGGTTTTGTGAGGTAAAAATCGGCACCACCATGGCTGTAGCCTGCCAAACGGTCGTGCAAGGCCACTCTTGCTGTCATGATGACAATACCCGCGTTGGGTAAAGATTCGCGCAGCCGTTTGCACAAACTCAAGCCCCCCTCCCCGGGTAAATTCAAATCGATGATGAAAAGGTCAATGGGCTCGGATTGGGTAAAGTCGTCCAAGGCTGCCGCACTCGACACCCCTACCACCGAAAAATCGTTGGCAGTTAGGTGCGATTCAATTTCTTGCCTCAGCAATCGATCATCCTCAACAACAGCGACTCTCAATACATTGCGTGGCATCACTGTGGGGTGAGTAATTTGGTTTTTCATAAAGGCACCGTCAAAGTAAAAACAACAACATTGTGATGCTGGGCAAATGCAATCGTTGCATTGATTTTTTCGGCCGCAGAAAGGGACAGCGACAAACCCAATCCCATACCCGATTGGTCTTGAACATTGTCATGGCGGTAGTAGGCTTGAAACAACTTAACGGGGTCTGGCGACTTGTGCATTTCGATGGTGTTTGAAATTTGAATCACCATGGCTTGGTTGTTTGCAGAAGCTTTAATGACCACTTTGTCGTTGGGTCGGTGGTATTTGAATGCATTGCTGACCAAATTTTGCAAAATCAGCGTGAGCATCAATCGACTGGTCTGGATTTTTAAGCCACTTTGAACATCCACTTTGAAAAGCGAGAGGTCATCGTAGTCACCGATAGAGACATCCACCAATTCAGCAATATCGACAGACTCTCGTTCCTGGGTTGCGTCATAGCGGTCAATTTTGTTTGACAGTGCAACGTGCTCAATCAACTCGTTCATTCGGTCCACAGAATCGTCAATGCGTTTCACCCGATGCAAAAAATCACTGTCTATAGCGGGGTTCCGTCGCAAACTCGCCAATACAAACCGAATGGTTCCTAAAGGGTTTTTCAATTCATGGGTCAGCATGTCCACCATGCTTTGACGCTCTGTCAACCGTTCTCTTTGTGCCGTTGACTTGGCCGCCTCGAGCTTGAACGTTTGCAAAGTCTCGGCGTTGATCTTCCTGCGTTCAAACACTTGAATAATCAATATGGCAAATAAAAATACACCCACCCGACTGCCATTGAGCCGCCAATCGCCCAAGCTCTGCATGAACACGGGGGTAACGCTCGACATTTCGGGATACAGGTTGAAAACCAGAGAAATGCTACCCATCAAAATCACCACGAAAAGCGAATACCCAATCAACGTGATCCACCGAAGCAATTTAGACATATGCTGGGCTGTTGCTGCACCGAAAATTTGCACCCAAAAGGCCATGAGATGAATCGCAATATTCATGCGACTGGCATTGAAAAATTCATGTGTCATGACGAAATACATAGACATCAGACAAAACCCCAATAACACAGCATTGGCCTTGTGATACAGGTGATGCAATTTATAGGGTCGCAGCAACACGTAACCGATCGCCACGCTCATCATGGCTCTGAAGGTTAAAAGGTATTGGTAGCCAATGTTCAGGGTTTCTGGGGGAATATTGTCAAAAACTCTGGGGGCCAATCCTGTGCTTAGCAGTGTGAGCAAAACAACAGAAACTTGGTAGGCGCAAAAAGTAGCGACCAAATGCGAACGCTCGATGACAAAAAATAACAGGCCTATCAACAATAAAGACAGTGCCACGGCAAAAGTACTGACCAGCGTGACCATGCGGTCAGCAACCAATGGCGGTAAATCTCTCACCGATGCGGCTTGCAAAACAACCGTGGTTATGCCCGTGGATTGAATCTTGAGAAACAGATCGATGGGTTTTCCCGCATCGGATCGCAACTCAAAACAATGGAAGTCATCGCGGCACGCTGGGTATTTTTGTTTGACCATATCGCCGCGGTATTGCGAAACCCATTGACCATTCACGTTCTCAAATAACTCAATCGTGTCAAGCGACAAAAGTCCAACGCGCAACACCACCGCACTGTCAGAGAAAGAAGGCGATAAAGCGCTTGACTCGCTGGCGTCTGGTGGACGGATATGTAATTTGATCCAAACAGGTTTGTCTAGAAACCCTAAGCGAAGATCTTTGTTGTATGTGGCAAAGCTTTCATCCGCCAATGCATCTTGTAGCTGATAGTCTTGACTCATTGGCACCGCATAGGATGCTTGAAGTTCGCGTAGGCCTGTTTGCGCATGCGCTGGGGCCAATGAGACAAGCAAAACAAACCAAGCCCACCAACGCTTCATGACTGTTGTTATAGATGTAAAACAACCCCCATTTAAGCATGGATTAAGGGCTTGCAATCATGCTAGCAAGGGGGTTTCATGGGTATCTGTGAGTAAAGCGGCGTTTTTCTTCGCAAAGGTTTGAGGACCCATAACGCCAAGCCAGCGGCAAGCGCGTCAAGGCCAATCATCAATGCAAACACAGGTAGCCAACTGCCGGTACTGGCATGCACCATTGCGGCCACGGGCCCACCAATGATGGAGCCCACGCCTTGTGCCATGTACAAAAATCCATAGTTGGTGGTGGCGTGTTGAGGGCCGAAGGTATCTGTCAATGTCGAAGGAAACAATGAAAAGATTTCTCCCCAACCAAAAAACACCACGCCTGAGAGCAACACAAACAAGACGGGGGAATCGATGGTGGAAATCCATGCCAGCATGGCCAATGCCTCAAGGCTAAATGCAATGAACATGGTGTTTTCTCTGCCCCAACGATCAGAGACCCAACCAAAAAAGGGCCGCGTCAATCCATTCGTCATACGGTCTATCGTCAAGGCCAAAGGCAGTGCTGCCATGCCAAACACCAGGGCATTGGCGACTTGGTAATCTTTGGCAATCGCCCCCATCTGCGAAATCACCATCAAACCGGATGTTGACATCATGGTCATCATGGCAAACAACAACCAAAATACCGGTGTACGCAACATGACGGAAGGCCCGACCCCAGGCAAATCACTCTCGCTATCTTTTTTCACTTCTTGGGGGGAGCGAAGTCCTTGCGCAAACAACAAGCCAAGACCACCCAGCAGACAACCAAACCACCACAGCGTTACTTGGTGACCGTGATCGGTTAAAGATTGTGAAATAGGAAAAGTCGTCAAGATCGCACCCATGCCATAGCCTGCAGCAACCATGCCCACGGCAAAGCCCCGCTGATCGGGAAACCACTTCACCACTTGACCCACCACACCCACATACACAATGCCGGTGCCCAAACCACCTAACAATCCATAGCTCAGATACAACGAGGTGATGGTGTCCGCGCGAGAGGCCAAGACCCAACTCAAGCCTGTGAGCACCGCACCGATAGACAAGAGATTTTTAGGGCCAAACCTGTCCACCAAATACCCTTGGAAAGGCGAGAAAAAGGTTTGCAACACAATCAGAATGGAAAACGTCACTTGCAACTCTGCCAAACCCACATTCAATTGCGCCCCCAAAGGCTTGGTTAACAGCGCCCATACATACTGCGGGCTGGAGATGCTCATCATGCACAGCACGCCCAAGCACAACTGCACCCTGCGCGACGCTAATCGGGTTTCGATGGATTTAAGCACCCTGAACTCCTCTCCCCACGGGGAATTGATGAATAAAACACGCACAGAGTTTGTGCATTGACGGATTAAGTTGGTTCATTCGCACCGATTTGGTCAGTTGGTCGCCAAGATTCGCATGCATTCAAAGGCTTGACCTCTGGGAAATGTTTCATTTGCAACAATTTACGCACCAACACAGGACTGCTGAAATACTGAAGACCGCAACGCAGGCCTGTGCGTGAGGACTGCGACGGCATCAGATACATACAGCTCTGGCATTGCGGCGATGGCGCAAGCTTGGTTGGAGGTTGAGGCATGGCGCTGGACATGGGGTAGATTGAGCAAATCTTGTACCATCAATCTTGGATTTACCCCCTTCAATGGAGACTTTCACCATGAAACGTTTTGTTCAACTGATCAGCTTGGTTGTGTGCATCAGCTTTTCACCGGTTTTTGCGGCCATGACCGAGGCTGAGATCATCAAAGCACTGTCCTTACCCGAAAACAGCACTGGCAATATTGCAGACGCCATTGAAGAGGCTACTGGCGCCAGAGGATGGATGTCTGCTGACATGAAGCCCATATTCGACGCGCGCATCGTGGGACGCGCGGTCACCGCAGTGCTGCGCCCTGTGCTCAAAAGCGACACACGCAAATACCCCAACTACGCTTTGGAAATTTTGGACCAAGCACCTGAAGGGTCGGTGTTGGTGTACGTGATGCAAGACGGGCTAGACATTGCAGCCATGGGAAATTTGATGGGCACAACGGCCAAAGTGCGCAATTTGGCAGGGGCTGTCATTGACGGGGCGGTACGCGACGTCGCTGAACTCAAACAAATTGGGTTTCCTGTGTGGTCACGCCGAATCACACCGGCCACATCTGTCGGGCGCATGGTCAGTTCTGAAAAACAAGTTCCGGTGAAGTGCGGTGATGTGATGGTCAACCCAGGCGACTACATTGTGGGTGACACCGATGGCATCGTGGTCGTACCCGCTGCGGCGGCTGAAAAAGTCATCGCCCTGCTGAAACAGTACGACGACAAAGAGTCGAAGATGTTGCCCATCATTAAGAAAGAAAAATCCATGCTCAAAGCATTGGAGATCTACAACCGCTATTGAAGGGGTTTACAAAGGTTTCTTAATCAGGTTGGCGATTTCGCCAACCACGCCTTTGCGAAACAGCATGACGCACACCACAAAGACCAAGCCTTGTACCACGGTCACCCATGAGCCTAATTGCGCCAAATAGTTTTGCATGGTCACAATCACTGCGGCTCCAACCACGGGCCCAAACAAGGTGCCCAAACCGCCCACCAAGGTCATGAGCACCACTTCCCCTGACATGGTCCAGTGCACGTCGGTCAATGATGCCAACTGAAACACCAAGGCCTTGGTTCCACCTGCCAATCCGGCCACCGCGCCAGACAAAATAAACGCCACCAGCTTGAACCTGTCGGTGTCATAGCCCAAGGACAAAGCGCGTTGTTCATTTTCACGAATAGCTTTGAGCACTTGGCCAAAAGGCGAGTGAACAATGCGCCACACCAGCGCGAACCCAGCCAAGAAAATGCACAGCACAAAAAGGTACATGGCTGTTTCATTGTTTAAATCGATCAAGCCCAATAACTGGCCGTGAGGCACCCCTTGAATACCGTCTTCCCCGCCAGTGAACGGCGTTTGCAAATAGACGAAGTACACCATTTGCGACAGGGCCAATGTGATCATGGCAAAGTAAATGCCTTGACGGCGAATGGCCAGTAAGCCCACCACCCAAGCCAATGCGGTGGCACATACCGTGGCAAACAAAACACTCAACTCTGGCGTCAATCCCCAGACCTTGGCCGCGTGCGCTGCCGCATAGCCAGAGGTACCAAAAAACATGGCATGGCCAAAGGACAGCAAGCCACCAAAACCTTGCAACAAATTGAAGGCACAGGCAAACAGTGCAAAGCACATCACCTTCATCAAAAACACGGGGTACACCACATACGGTGCGACGGCAAAGAACACAACCATCAATCCCAAAGCGATCCACTGGTGACGCAGGTCTTGTTTGTCAAACACGGTATTGCTCATGGCGTCACTTCTCAGTTCCAAACAAACCAGCGGGTTTGATCAACAACACAATGGCCATGATGACAAAAATCACGGTATTGGATGCCTCGGGATAAACCACTTTGGTCAAACCTTCTATCAAACCCAAACCAAAACCAGACAAGATGGAACCCATGATGGAACCCATGCCGCCAATCACCACCACCGCAAACACCACGATGATGATGTCAGCACCCATCATGGGACTGACTTGGTAAATGGGCGCCGCCATCACCCCAGCCAAGGCCGCCAAACCCACACCAAAACCGTAGGTCAGTGTGATCATGCGTGGCACATTGATGCCAAATGCTTGCACCAATGAAGGGTTCTCAGTCGCAGCCCTGAGGTAGGCCCCCAACTTGGTACGCTCAATCACAAACCAAGTGGAGAAACAAATCAGCATAGAAGCCACGATGACCCAAGCCCGGTACTTGGGCAGGAACATGAATCCCAAATCCACCGCACCTTGAAACACCTCAGGTACTGCATAAGGCATGCCAGATGCCCCATAGGCATTTCGAAACAAGCCCTGCAGAATCAATGCCAAACCAAAGGTCAACAGCAAGCCATACAAATGGTCTAGCTTGTACAAGCGAACCAACATGGTTCGCTCGACCACAACGCCCGTCGCGCCAACCACCAAGGGAGCCACCACCAAAGCCAACCAATAATTCAGTCCGAACCATTGCAAGGACAGGTAAGCCACAAACGCACCCATCATGTACTGCGCGCCATGGCTGAAGTTGATGATGTTGAGCAAGCCAAAAATCACGGCCAATCCCAAAGACAGCAACGCATAAAACGAGCCGTTGATCAGCCCGATTAACAACTGACCAAACAGTGCTTGCGAGGGAATGCCAAACAGTTCCATGCGCTAATCAGTTCTTCACCAGAGGGCAGTCGCCTTCATTCAAAGGGCGAAAGGCTTGTTCAGCAGGAATGGTGGCCAACAATTTGTAGTAGTCGTAAGGGCCTTTGGACTCCGAGGGTTTTTTCACCTCAAACAAATACGCGGGATGCAACTTACGACCATCTTTGCGAACAGTGCCCTTGCCAAACAACACATCATCGGTAGGCAGGTCTTTCATCTTTTGCGTTACCTTGGTACCGTCATCTGTCTTGCCTGCATCCACTGCCTTCAAATAATGCAAGATGCCTGCATACACACCTGCTTGGTCCATCGAGGGGTATTTGCCGTTGTTGAGTGCAGCGAAGCGTTTGGACCACGCCCGGGTTTGGTCGTTCAAGTCCCAGTAAAAGGTTTCAGTGAGGTACAGGCCTTGGGCTTTTTCCAAACCCAAAGAATGGATGTCTGTCAAAAAGACCAACAAACCCGCCAAGGTTTGACCACCTTTGACAATACCAAACTCATAGGCTTGCTTGATCGAGTTGGTGGTGTCGCCACCGGCGTTGGCCAAGCCAATCACCTTGGCTTTAGAGGCCTGCGCTTGCAACAAAAACGAGGAGAAATCTTGGGTGGCTAAAGGATGGCGAACTTTGCCCAACACCTTGCCGCCATTTTTCAACACCACGGCCTCGGTGTCTCGCTCTAGGGCTTGACCAAAAGCATAGTCAGCCGTCAAAAAGAACCAGGTGTTTCCACCGTGCTGTACCACCGCTTTGCCTGTGCCGTTGGCCAACATCCATGTGTCGTACAACCAATGAACCGTATTGGGTGAGCAAGCCTTGCCAGTCAAATCTGCGGTGGCTGCGCCGGTGTTGATATGGATTTTTCCCTTTTCGCGACTGACCTGGCTGATGGCCAAGGCCACTGAGGACGTCGGCACATCAATGATCATGTCCACTTTGTCAGTGTCGTACCACTGGCGTGCAATGTTGGAGCCAATATCCGCTTTGTTTTGGTGATCGGCGCTGACGATCTCAATCTTTAAGCTGCTTTTGCTGCTCTTCAAATAATCTTCAACCGCCATCTTGGCGGCCACAACCGAACCCGGGCCAGTGATGTCAGCGTACAAACCGGACATATCGTTGAGCACGCCAATTTTGACGATGCCATCCGAAATTTGCGCATGGGCATTCATGCCCAGCGCAGTCAACATACAAGCCAATACGGTATTGACAGTGAATTTCATGGTGGTCTTCCTTTAAAAATCAAATACCTAAATACGCATTGAGCATAGACATCTTGCCAGGCAATTCACTGGCGGCGAAGCCTTCAACAATGCGGCCATGCTCCATCACATAGAAACGGTCTGCCAAGCCACTGGCAAAGCGGAAATTTTGTTCAATCATGATGATGGTGAATTGCTTTTCACGCAGGGTATGAATCATGCGAGACAAGGCTTGCACAATCACAGGCGCCAAACCTTCGGAGATTTCATCCAACAACAACAGTTTTGCGCCCGTACGCAAGATGCGTGCAATGGCCAACATTTGCTGCTCACCCCCAGACAAACGGGTACCCGGACTGTTTCGGCGCTCATATAAATTGGGAAAGATGCTGTAAATCTCATCCACACTCATGGCACCAGGTGCAATGACGGGGGGCAACAGCAGGTTTTCCTCGCAGGTGAGACTGGCAAAAATACCTCGCTCCTCGGGGCAGTAACCCACACCCAAGCGGGCAATGTGGTGGGTGTCCCAGGCTATGGTTTCTTGCCCTAAGATTTCGATCGAACCACTTCGCTGCCCCACCAAGCCCAATACCGATTTGATAGTGGTTGTACGCCCAGCGCCATTGCGCCCCAGCAAAGTCACCAACTCACCTTGGTTCACCACCAAATCCACGCCGTGCAAGATGTGTGACTCGCCATAAAAGGCATTCACGCCCTGCATTCGCAGAAAAGGAACGGAAGAAACGGTTTCAGTGACCATGGGCACCTGCCAAAGCTGCTTCGGTACTGCCCATGTAGGCCTCGAGAACCAAAGGGTCTTGTGACACTTGGGCGTAGGGGCCTTCAGCGATGATTTGCCCTCGTTGCAACACACTGATGGTGTCGGCAATTTGCGAGACCACGCCCATATTGTGTTCAACCATCAAGACGGTGCGATTGGCGCTGACCTTTTTAATCAACTGCGTGACCTTGTCGACATCTTCATGTCCCATGCCTTGCGTCGGTTCATCCAAAAGCATGAGTTCAGGTTCAGTGGCCAAGGTGGTGGCAATTTCCAAAGCACGTTTTCGACCATACGACAACTCGACCGCTTGTACAGAAGAAAAATCAGCCAGTTCGACTTGCTGCAATAACTGCATAGCTTGGTCGTTGAGGCGGTTCAAGCTGTTTTGCGAACGCCAAAAATCAAACGATGAGCCAACCGAACGTTGCAGTGCAATGCGCACATTTTCCAAAACAGTCAGGTGCGGAAAAGTGGCTGAAATCTGGAACGACCGAACAATGCCGCGACGTGCGACTTGGGCAGGTTTTTCAGCGGTTATGTCATGCTGATTAAAAAGAATACGCCCACTCGTGGGTATCAAGAATTTGGTGAGCAAATTAAAGAAAGTGGTTTTGCCTGCCCCATTGGGGCCAATCAAGGCATGAATGGTTCCACGCTGTATTTTCAAATCCACTGCGTTGACGGCAACAAATCCTTTGAACTCTTTGACCAGTTGGTGGGTTTCCAGGATGACATCATCAACCATCTTCAGCGCCTATTCACGACAGAAATCTGTAACCGGCTATCTTCGCGTGTTGGTCAGGGCGAACTACCTATGGTTAACCCGAATGCATCAAGCCGGTCGAGACAACCAATCCAGTAAAAGCGCATTGACAGCCTCGCTTTGCTCGCGTTGCAAGAAATGCCCCGCATTTGCAACCTCTTGGTAGTCATAGTGACCTGCAAAACACGCGGATTGCTCTCGCATCAATTCGGCACGCATGTCTTGTTCACCGCACAGAGCCAAGACAGGGATAGAAATCGTGCGTTGCATGTCCTCGCGTAATGCACCCAAAAGCGGATCGGCCAGACTGGGGTTAAACATGGCTCTGTAATAAGCCAAAGCCGTTGACATGACGCCAGGTTGCGCCAAACACGCTTTGACTTGCACAAGATGATCGGGGTCTTGAAAGTTCGGTACCGACCAGTACTGCCACAGGTAATCAATGAAAGCCATGTCATTGGCCAGCAATGCTTGCTCCGGCAAATCGGCTTGCTGGAAAAACCACCAATGAAAGGACCGCTGTACATGCTTAGGCACCAGCAAAGACTCGGCAACGATCTGCGGATGCGGCACTGCCATCAGCACAGCACTGTGCAACAACTCTGATCTTGCTGCACACAAGGCATACCCAATGATGGCGCCCCAATCCTGTCCGATATAAAACACTTTTTGATGCGGTGAAATGGTTTGTATCAAGCCCACAAAGGCATTCACCAAACTCGCTTTGTCAAAGAAAGCTTCGCCTTTCATGCGGGAAGGCAAATAACCTGGCAAGTAAGGCACGACCACCGTGTAACCCGCAGCAGATAGGGCTTGCATTTGCGCGGTCCACGATTGGGGAATATCTGGAAAACCATGGACCAGCAACACAAGCGGACCGCTGCCTTGTCTCAGACAGACAAAATCTACGCTTTGTGTCGAGACATGCCACTCGCTAGGGGGCTGTGAATGGTGGAAATTCGACATAGGTGCGCTACCTTACAGGGCATGAGAACAGGTAATTTAACTTTTTCTGGGACCTGTCGATACAAGGGTGGACTGGTGAAAATACCCAACCGGTCTAGGAGAGACTATGAAAATCACCAGTGTCAGCATGAATCGCCCCTTGAACAGAGCGCAAGGCGCCATCAAAAAAGTTTCCTCTGTGAATCAGGCACTCACCATGGAAACGGTAGACGAAGTTACAACTGCTTCAAAACAAGATACCCCTACCGAGCCACTGAAAAACACCAACCATAAGCCTAAATCGCAATTAGACACATTGGGCACTGAGGTGGATGTTTGGGCTTGAAATAAACAGCCCCATCGCGGGTCTAACTTGTTGATTTAATTGGAGGCGCGGGCCGGAGTCGAACCGACCTACACGGATTTGCAATCCGGTGCATAACCGCTTTGCTACCGCGCCGAAGACCGAGAAAAAAGGGAAGCTTTTGGCTTCCCTTTTTCATGTGTGGAGCGGGAAACGAGGCTCGAACTCGCGACCTCAACCTTGGCAAGGTTGCGCTCTACCAACTGAGCTATTCCCGCATGAGGCGCAAAGTATAACGGAAAAAAGCGCCTTTTTTATTCCTTGGCCATCAATGTTTAATTGCCGCTGTCGAGACTTTGGCCGCTGGTGTTGCAGCAACCACTTCCGCCTCCTCAGCAGGCAAGGGCGTGGGTATGCGTTCCAGTGCAATTTCAAGCACCTTGTCAATCCAGCGAACGGGAATGATTTCAAGATTGGTTTTGACGTTGTCAGGAATTTCTTGCAAATCTTTGACGTTTTGCTCGGGGATCAAAACCGTTTTGATGCCACCTCGCAATGCAGCCAACAATTTTTCTTTCAGGCCGCCAATCTCGGTCACTTCACCGCGCAATGTGATCTCACCCGTCATCGCAACATCACTGCGTACAGGAATGCCTGTCAGCGCGGAGACGATGGACAAGGTAATGGCTGCACCCGCACTGGGTCCATCTTTAGGGGTTGCACCATCGGGAACATGCACGTGTATATCGGACTTTTCAAACACATCGCTGCGAATACCCAAACTGGCAGAACGACTGCGCACCACAGTGCGTGCCGCCTCGACAGACTCTTTCATCACATCGCCCAAAGAACCTGTACGTGTGATGTTGCCTTTGCCAGGAATGATGGCGGCTTCGATGGTAAGCAAATCGCCACCCACCTCTGTCCAAGCCAAGCCCACGACTTGGCCCACTTGGTTTTGTTTTTCAGCGCGTCCATAGGTGTACTTGCGCACACTCAAGAAGTCATTGAGGTTATCTTCGTTGACCACCACCACGGGTTGCATGGTTTTGAGCAACAAGGCCTTCACCACTTTGCGGCAAATCTTGGAGATTTCACGCTCCAATGAACGCACACCCGCCTCACGTGTGTAATAGCGAACAATGTCGCGCACCGCGGACTCTTCAATGCGCAACTCTTCTTCCTTGATGCCGTTGTTTTTCAACTGTTTAGGAATCAAGTAGCGTGTCGCGATGTTGATTTTTTCATCCTCGGTATAGCCCGATAAACGAATCACTTCCATGCGGTCCAACAACGCGGGGGGGATGTTCATCGAGTTGGAGGTGGCCACAAACATCACGTCGCTCAAATCGAAATCGACTTCCACGTAATGGTCGTTAAAGGTGTTGTTTTGTTCAGGGTCGAGAACCTCGAGCAAGGCACTGGAGGGGTCCCCACGAAAGTCTGAACCCAGCTTGTCAATCTCGTCCAACAAGAACAAAGGATTGCGGGTATTGACCTTGGAGAGGTTCTGCAACACCTTGCCTGGCAGAGCGCCGATGTAGGTGCGACGGTGACCGCGGATTTCAGCCTCGTCACGCATGCCACCCAGCGCCATGCGCACGTATTTGCGACCCGTGGCTTTGGCGATGGACTGACCCAAAGAGGTTTTACCCACACCAGGGGGACCAACCAAACACAAAATAGGTGCCTTGACTTTATCGACACGTTGCTGCACTGCCAAATATTCCAAGATGCGGTCTTTGACTTTTTCAAGACCGTAGTGGTCTTCATTGAGCACCGCTTCAGCGTTCATCAAATCGTGCTTGATCTTGGTACGTTTGCTCCAAGGCAAACCGACCAACACATCAATGTAATTACGCACCACTGTGGCCTCGGCCGACATGGGTGACATGAGTTTGAGCTTTTTGAGTTCGCTGTCAGCTTTCTTGCGTGCCTCGGTGGACATGCGAGCCGCTTTGATCTTTTTCTCGATCTCTTCAATGTCAGCGCCCTCTTCACCTTCGCCCAATTCCTTTTGAATGGCTTTGACTTGCTCGTTCAAATAGAAATCGCGTTGGTTTTTTTCCATCTGCCGCTTAACGCGACCACGGATGCGTTTATCGACATTCAAGATGTCCACTTCACGCTCAAGTTGGGTATAGAGGTTGTCTAAGCGCTCTTTGATCTGGGGTAAATCCAACACGGCTTGTTTATTCTCAAGCTTCAGGGGCAAGTGCGCGGCGATGGTGTCCGCCAAGCGCCCTGCATCATCAATGCTGGAAATGGATGTCAGGATTTCAGGCGGGATTTTTTTATTCAGTTTGACGTACTGGTCAAACTGCTGCATCACCGCACGGCGCAAAGCTTCAATTTCGGTGTCTTGGTCACCCACTTCAGCAGGCAACACCGGCGTCAATGTGCACACGAAATGCGAAGGGCCATCTTCAATGCGGTTGACCATGGCGCGTTGCTGTCCCTCAACCAGCACCTTGACAGTGCCATCGGGCAATTTGATCATTTGCAAAATGGTGGATACGCAACCGACCTCGAACATGTCGGTCACCAAAGGTTCGTCTTTGGCTGCGGCTTTTTGGGCGACCAACATGATGCTGCGATCAGCTGCCATGGCGGTTTCCAGTGCCTTGATGCTTTTGGGTCGACCCACAAACAGCGGGATCACCATGTGGGGAAACACGACCACATCACGCAGGGGCAACAAGGGCAGATCGATAGCGATGGCGGGTAAAGGGGTTTGTCCTGACATGGTCAAACTTCCATTCTGGAAAAAAGTCAACCTAGGGTCGACGGGGAAATCAGGCCTTTTTGGCTGCCTCTCGGTAGACCAATAAAGGAGGTTTGTTCTCTTCGATCGTAGATTCTTCTACAACCACTTTCTCAACATTGGTGCTGTTGGGCAATTCAAACATGGTGTCGATCAGCGATTGTTCAAGAATAGAACGCAGTCCACGGGCACCGGTTTTTCGGGCCAAGGCCTTTTTGGCAATCGCCTTGAGTGCAGAAGGTCGAATTTCCAGTTCAACACCTTCCATTCCAAACAATTTGTTGTATTGCTTCACCAACGCATTTTTCGGCTCGGTCAGAATTTGCATGAGTGCATCCTCAGTAAGTTCACTGAGGGTGGCCACCACAGGCAAGC
>CANCVB010000014.1 GCA_947381415.1 Burkholderiales bacterium | reverse complement strand
TGGACATCCCATGCGGGTAGGGATTTGCCTTTGCGCCAAGCGGTACAAGTGGTGTTCCAAGACCCTTTTTCGTCACTTTCACCCCGTATGACGGTGGAAGAGGTGGTTGGTGAAGGATTGAAACTGCACCAACCCGATACCAACCCTTTGGATAGGCAAGCTCAGGTATTGGCTGCGTTGGCTGAAGTGGGCTTGGAGGAATCCCAATTCCCAGGGCTGTTGGCTCGCTATCCGCATGAGTTCTCCGGCGGTCAACGCCAACGCATCGCCATTGCGCGTGCGCTGATTGTGAAACCGCGGGTATTGGTGCTGGACGAACCTACCAGCGCATTGGATGTCACTATCCAAAAGCAGGTGCTGGATCTGTTGCAAGGTTTACAGCGCGAGCGTGGCCTGAGTTATTTGCTCATCACCCACGATATGGAAGTGGTACAGGCCATGGCGCATGAGGTCTTGGTGCTGAAGGATGGGCGTGTCATCGAGGACTCGCAGTCGTACCCAATTTATCACCCAAGCCAGACAAAGGTATGAGGTTGCCGGTTGCAATGTCTAGCGTTGCACCCAGTGCAATATCCCCTGCTACAGCCTCAGGATTGGGCGGGTTGCCACCACAACGACTGGCAATGTCCGCCGCTTTCAGGTGATCTGCTGTATTCACGCTGGTATTCACAACCAGCAAAGGAATGATGGCAATAGGGCCAGCCAACAACAATGCCGTTGACCCGACCCAAGGCTTAGCATCTTTCGCCTCTTGGTAGATCCATGCGTTTTCACGCGCATTTTTGCAAGCTTGGCTGTGAAATAGCGTTTTTTCATTGTCCAGTTTGCCAATGGCTTGGGTGGAGTGACTGGCACATCCTCCCAAGAGCATTCCCAAACAAATTGACGCTATCAAAGACTTTTGCATACCGATAATTTAACAATTATTAGAATAATCTGCACATACGCCATAAATCGTGTTTATGGAATTTTTATCAAATCTTTACACTGCGAGACATGGCAGGTCAATTTTTTAACGTTCTCGTTCTAAGCATGGTGCTCGTCTTGGCTGGTTGCCAGCAAGTTCAATCTCGCTTGGCTACCGATGTCAAAGCATTGATCGAGGCAATCTCAACCCATGACAGCCCGGTAACCGCTGAGGTTGCCAAGAGTCCTTCACAGCCAGTTGAGGCAATTGATAAGCCGAAAGCGCCCAGCGTTGAGGCGTCACCAGACGCCTCAGAGCCTATGGGGTCATTCAAAGATTGTGCCTTTTGCCCAGAAATGCTTGCTCTGTCATCGGGCCAAGTCCAGATGGGCTCTTTGCCATCGGAGAAAGGCCGTCAATCTGATGAAACGCCGGTTCAAAACATCCCAGTGAAAGCATTTGCCATGGGGAAGTATGAGGTAACAAAAGCTCAGTGGCGAGTTTTTGTGGAAAAAACGGCGTACCAGACAAGCTCTGACTGTTTGACATGGGATGGCGATGGCTATGCAAAGCCAGCACAACTGAGTTGGCAACAACCAGGATTTATCCAGACAGATGAACATCCTGTGGTGTGCGTCAATTGGCGTGACGCGCAGGCCTATACCCAGTGGCTTAGCCAAGTTTCTGGCAAGCACTACCGACTACCCTCGGAAGCGGAGTGGGAATATGCGGGTAAAGCCGGTCAAGGTTTGGTGCCCTTTTCTTGGAACCCATCAGAGCCAGTATGCGCGCACGCCAATCTGGCAGACCAAACCCTTATACAAAGTCACCCGCAGTGGGTTGTGGTTTCCTGCTCTGACGGCTTTGCCTATACGGCTCCAGCAGGCAGTTTCTCTCCCAATCCTTGGGGAATTTTTGACATGCAAGGCAATGTCATGGAGTGGGTTTCAAGTTGCTATTCATCCTCTTTGGGCTCTCAACCAGTTGAAGGCTCAGCATGTTCAAAAAGAGTCATCAAAGGTGGGGGATGGGACATGTCTGAGAAATTACTCCGTAATGCATACCGAGGTCGAGCGGGTGAATTCAATATGAGTACAGGTCTGGGTTTCAGGGTAGCAAGAGACAATTTTTAAATTTAAAAATGACTAATTTTGGTAAAAATTTAATTTAATTGATATAGGATAAAGAATTGATAGAAATATCATTTTTATT
The DNA here is from genome assembly GCA_947381415.1 of Burkholderiales bacterium. Lineage (GTDB taxonomy): Bacteria > Pseudomonadota > Gammaproteobacteria > Burkholderiales > Burkholderiaceae_C > Limnohabitans. Next base: position 57,013 of record CANCVB010000014.1, on the reverse strand, counting down.
TTCTTAATCAATAACCCCTGAACCCTAAATCTTGAAAGCCTGAGATGATGTCAAAAAGACTGCCACTGAATGCATATGTATTGAGTGCATTGATAAGTTTTCCTCTGATTGCCAGTGCGCAATTGGACAACTTACTCAAGGACCTGAGCAATCTCAAGGTGCCTACAAAGCCAGGCGCCAATGCTGTACCCAATATGCCGGGGGCTCCTCAAAATGCGGGTGGGGCAAAGTCGGGTGGATTGATGCCGAGCGACCAATGGTGTAAGCAGCAAGTGGGTTCTATCGCAGGGATGAAAATTGACCCTACTGTGATTGCCACGGAATTCAAAATTGCTGATCTGGAAGGCTTGCAAGATGTATTTTTAAAGGCTTTCTCAAAAGGGAAAATCAATAAAACTTTCCCTAGCGCAAGGTTTTTTCAGGCCTCGTTCGAGACTAAAAAAATCAGGGCCATGTACGACACATTTTTGGCGTTTCCTGAACCCGATATTCTCGCCGCGCTGATTGAAATTTCACGATCCTCAGACGAGCAAGAGCGTGGGGACGCATTGATGGCATTGGTATTCCTACATTTGCAAGCGCCCGAGGTGTCTATCAGTCCAACACGTTGGAAAGAATTACACCAGGCAGCTTTGAAAAAAGAGCATTACACAGCCATTGAATTTCGTGCGCGTGTCAATGCCTACGGTGAGTTGGGTCCCAAAAATATTGCCCAGTCACTGGGTGACTTGGTAAGTGCTGCAAATCTGAAAACCACTTACGCCCAATCCCGCGGGGGCATGAAAAAAGAGTTTGATACACAAAACTATGGGGTCATACATACAGCTACTGCAAAAGACATCTTTTTCAATGAACCCAACATGCCTTATAAGCAACAGTGGGAAGGTCCTGCACAAATGGCTTTGCAAATTGAAGCAGCTCAGAAGTCTTTTGCAGAAAAATTACCCAGTACACGGGTTGGGAAAATGTATGCAGAGGCAGCCAGATACAACGAAGAATCAATTGCTATTGGTAATGACATCATCAAATCTACCCAAGGAGGTAACCAATTTGAAGGTCAGGTCCAAAGCATCAAGTCAGTCAGAGCTTCAGCCCCTGGTGGAAGAATGGTTTTCGAAGATATAAATCCCGAACTCTGGGCAATGCAACAAAAGATCATTTCTCAGGCCGGAACCTTGAATGATGAGCAAAAGAAAAAACTATCCAACGCACATGAGAAAAGAATGATTTCTCAAAAAATCATTACGCAATCCTATAGTGAATTATTGCAACTAATGTTGTCAAACCCTGGTGGAGATTTTGTTCAAATGGTGGCACCTTTACCAGCCTTAACTGCTGCCAACAATTCCTTGATTCAGAGTTGCATGATCAATGCCAAATGGGAGCAAGCCATGCGAGCCAAGGACATACCTAAACCGGACACCAAAAAAGTCGAGACTGCTGTTGTTGACCTAAACAGCCAATTTAAGGATTGATGGAATAGACATGCTGACAAGACGCCCTTTTTTGGCAAAGATGCTTGGTTTAGTAAGTCTGCAACCGCTTGTTTCATGGGGGCAAGATGCTACGAAAAGACTGTTACCCAAAAATCCACCTGTTTGGACGGGTTTTGGCTTAAACGGAGGTTCAGAACAGGCTCGGTATGATCTGACTAGAGCCTATGTGAAGAAAACATCCGGGTTTGAGTTGTCAGATTCAAGAGCTTTTTTGTCCCTGAGTAAAGATTTAAAAAACCTACTGGCCAATCAGCAGAAAGGGAAAATTGAGTTTAAAGACAAGGTAGAGTTTGGCGAAAACCTCTTGCTCGGTTTTGCCCATGACTATGAAACAACTTTCGGGGCGCGTTTTGAAAGAAATGGTGAAAGCGCTAACACCCTGTTTATCTTTATGGCTGGTGTTGGCCTTATTTTGAATTTTGATAAAAGCAGTGGATGGCGAATTGTTTCATCATTCCCCTTTTTGCTCAGGATGGAGCAACCTGCAGGCGACTTAAACAATATTAAAGAAAAAGCTGTGGGTTACATGGCAGACGCCTATAAGTCGTATTCCAAAGCGTTTTCACAAATGGTCGGAAGGTTTAATAAATGGGACCAAGGATTCAGTACCAATACCTTTGCCAGATTAACCAAATCATCCATTCACAAGGATGCTCTTGAGAAGTTATCAGCATACAAAATTCAAAATTTTCTCAATGAAGAATTGATTGGATTTTCAACCAACGCTGCGCTCTGTAATAACCTTGACATTCCTCTTTTGCCATTTCAAGAAAACGACGCCTTAGGAAAACGTTACGCGGTGAAGTTTTCCGATGATTTGTCTGCCCAGAGCGCCCAAATTAGCATTCCCGAGGCAGATTTAAAGTTTGAAATTGTGCTTCGCTTTGTTGATAAGCAAGTGACAGTCAGCAGTCAAAAAGGGGTCAATATCGTTCGAAGAAAAGTGGTTATTCGTTTGATTGTGATGGACTACCAGGAAACATTTATCAATGTATTGGCGTCTTCCACTGGCGAAGATCGCATGCCATTAAATACGACGGAAGACGATACACCTGAGCGCGATATTGTGTTCTTTGATCGCTTGATTGATCAAACACTCAATAATTTGTTAATGGGCATGGTTACCAAAAATGAAAGTCAATTGGCTTCTGTTGAGGTGAAGCTAAGTTCATTGGCGCCCGCCATTCCCAGATTGCTGAAACTATGTGCCAATACTCGTTGAGAAAGATTTGCAGATGAAAAATTATTCCAAATTAACGTCCATTTTCCGTGGTGCGGTTTTAGCCTCGTTGTGTTTCTTCATAGGTATTGCTGGCGCTCAACAGAAATTTGTTCGTGCACAGGCTACTGAAGCCAAAAGGGAAGACGCTTTGGCCAAAGCCAAAGTTACTGCGTGGAAAAATTATCTGGGCACTTTGCAAGGTGCAAAGCTAGACAACATCATGTCCAATGAAAAAGCTTTTCTTGCTGACATTGACAGTTTTGTCGTGGATATCAATGTTATTGATGAAAAATGCACAGCCCAGCCGCCCTCTTGTACCGTGACTATCAAGGCTTCGATAAATGAATCTATCGTCGAAAGTCGCTTGCGCCAAGGGGCAAAAACTGCTTCCGCTGCCAAAGGTTCCAAGCAGGATGAGGCGGCAGCATTTTTGGTCATGGCCAGAGTGGCTGATGCTAGGACAGTTTTTGATGCCAAGGTGACTAAGCGAGCAGAGTCAACCGTCAGTACCTCAGGTTCTGCTGCCAGTGCAGATGCTGCAGCTTCCAATAAAGCTGGAGACGCTTCAGTCTCAGCCGATTCGGCGTCAGTGACACAAAGTTCAAAAACGGTCACGGGTGGCTCCCAAGAATTGAAGCGAGATAAAGTGGTTTATGCCCCATGGGGTCAGGTTGCAGATTTGCAAAATAGCATTGGTGAAAATCTGCAAAACAACCAAATATCTTTTTTACCTTGGGATGCCTTGGTCGAAGAATGCAGTGTGTCTGACAGTGCCAATTTTTCCAAGGATTTTGCCGCTTCTGAAGATGGGCAACTACCTGCCAAGTCCCGATTGGATTTATTTAAAAAATTCAGAGAATGCCCAACAGGCGCCGTCCAAAAAGCCATTCTTGCCTCGATTGAAATTGATGGTTATCGCAAAGACCCCAATACAGGTCTTTGGTTAGCTTCAGGCAACGTCAACATTACGGTTTATGAATTGAAGGGTACACGGTACGCCAGTGTGGGCTCTGCAAACCGAAATTTCAGTGGTCGTGCGGAAGTACAAACAGATGCGGCCAGAGATGCTTTGAAAATTGCTTCCAAGGTGGCATCGGATGTCATCGTTAACCAAATCAACTCGCTTAAATGATTTATTTTTTAAAAAAAATAAGTTGGTTGTTTACCTTGGGCGCCTTAGGGTGCCTTAGCTTATTTACATTGCCTGCCTTTTCTCAGTCGCAAATCATTATGAGCGAAGTGACAGCTACAGGCAATGGTGGCGACATTTCATCTGCCACAATTGATGCGATTGAAAATGCCATAGGTCAGGTGGGTGGTATGAAGATCTCTACCGCGACATCGCTGTCTATAAGCCAAGTCACCAAAGGCGACAAAACAACGTTTGATGAAAATTTTAAAGAAAATATTGAGCGTTTAACCCGCGGTATGATCAAGTCCTATAAGGTTTTAGAGTCGGGAACCAGTCCAGGGTCTGGTAGAGCATTTGTCAAGATCAGGGCTGTCATACCTTCCTACAAGCCTTCTGAGCAACTTAAACGCATGAAGCTGGCTGTTTTGCCACTTGTGCTGAGAGGCAATACGTCTTCGAATCCGCAGGCTGCAACCTTTGGTAACTCAGTGTCTTCCTCTTTGGAGTCCTACCTGACGCAAACGCGCAAATTTGCCATGATTGACCGTCGTAACACGGCCAAAAGTAACCAAGAGTTAAAAGGCGCGAATGCACGTAATGCACCTATTGAGGAAACCCTTAAATTTGGTGTCCGCGTAGGTGCTGACTACATTGTGTTGGTGGCGTTGAATGAATTTGCGCCCCAGCAGACCCAGCAAGAGCGGGTGACTGGAAAAGTGGTGACCCGTCTTTCTGTACCAGTGGCAGTCGATGTGCGGGTGATTGACATTGCAACAGGTCAAATTAAATTCGCTCAAACCTACAATAACCCTGGCCGCTTATCCTCCGCTTCAGCACTTCAGCAATATGCAACCGACATTGGTGTCGATTTGGGGCAAGTCATCAGTGCGGCTATTTATCCGATTGCGGTTGTCAGTGGCACTGACAAAGAAGTGACTTTCAACCAAGGTGGGGACACCGTTCAAACAGGGCGAAGCTACCGTTTGGTCAGTTTGGGGAAAAAATTAACAGACCCCTACACCAAAGAATCCTTGGGTCAAGAAGAAACGGAAATTGCCATCGTTGAGGTGACTGGCGTTTCAGACAGAACCGCCACAGCGCGCTTGGTATCAGGTCGATTACCGACGTCAGTGGTGTCTGGTAGTTTATTGGCCAGACTTTTGCCTGACGAACCTTCTGCGTCCTTGAATGTTCAAGTGACGTTGCCTACGCTGCCAGGTGCAAGTCCAACAGGATCTGGTGCAGGTGGCAGCAAAAAAGACGATCAAGATTGGTAAACCTTTAGGAGATTCAACATGAAACAAAATCCATTTAATCAAACCAAAATTTCTTTCGCCATTGGTGTTATTTTGCTTATGGCAATGCCCAGTTGGTCGCAAAATGTCAAGCTTGAAATTGAGCAAAAGCCTTTGCCGGAATTACCCAACAGCATTTCTGGGACCGAGACTGTTCAGTCGCGCATGAAAAAATTTATCCGTGAACAAGGTCTTGAAGACTTGAGAACTAATCAAAAAGATGAAAATGGTCGTATGGTATTAATTGATACTGCTACCGCACCAATTGCTGCTTCACCTTCAGATCCCGAATTTGTTAATGCACGCATCATCGCTTTTAAACAAGCATTACTTAATGCAAAAAGCCAATGTGCTCAATTTCAGAAAACTGTTGTTGCTACAAACGCAATTATGACAACAACCCTACCCTCCTCCGAAAGAGCTCAAGCTGATGCAGAACAACTTAAGCGGGAGGGTATGACTCAAGAAGGTGCTACCAAAGTAGCGCAAGCTCTAAATGTAGACTTAAAGGGTAAAGGCAATATTCCTCAAGTCATCCAAACTGCCGCTTTATATGGTGAAAAAATTCTGAACAATAAAATGTCAGAAGAAATTCGAAAAAAAGGATTAGATCCAAATAAACCAATTGATGAGCAGGTTGCTAAAACCATAGCTGAATCAGGAAGTATTAAAGATACTGTTTCTACTCTTGCCGCTTCTCGATGTACGGGCCTTAAAGTTATTGCTTCTTTTGAGCAAAACCCTTCAACAGGACAAGGTTCAGTTGGAATTGTGACAGTTTGGTCTGAAATGCTTCATGGTGTCGCTGATGCTATTGTTACTAACAATTGGATATTGATTCCTAAAGGGTTACCTGGAAACAAAATTTCAGAGCATATTCCAGACAATGAACTTACGCTCTTGACAATGTACGGTACCCAGATAGTGCGAGATGAAAAGGGTGATTATGTCCTTCTTGCTTATGCACAAGCTCAACCTCGGACTATAAATCAGCAAAGTGTTGAATCTGCATACAAAGCTGCCAGACTGCAAGGATACGGGTTGATAAGGTCATTTTTAGGTGAATCTATAGTCACAAACGGCGATATGCTTATGGCGCAAGATTCGACTGTATTCACAGATGCATCTACACGCTACCAAAATAAAAGCTCTTTTACTGAAAAAGTTGAGGCTGTAGGCGAAGCCCTCGCTATTGCTGGTGTAACTATGGTGCATGATTGGGAAGCATTACATCCAGCTACCAATGGGAAAGTTGTTGGAGTTGTTATGCAATGGAGGGTTGATTCTGCAAAGATGGCTTCTGTATTGGCATCAATGAATAAAGCATCGGGTGCAAAAATAGCTGAAGCTACTCGTGCTTCCAACCCTGTCGGTGGTGGTGCAACGTCTACTCCTCTGGGCACAGGATCACCTGCATCAAAATCAAATAAATCTGAAGCTTACCAAGGTCAAGGCAAGGCATCACGCGATTTCTGATGGCTTGTAAACCCGCTTTTTGGTTTTCAAGGAGCTTCATTGTTTCCTTAATGGGCACCTTGGGTGTATTACATGCCCAAGTACCTGATGCCGTTAAAGAAAAATTGATCACTAACAATATTGTGATTTTTCAAGGACGCTATTACATTCAAGTTAAAGGGGCTGTTCGTGGAACGCGGGAAGCTATGCAATCGATGTTAAAAACAATTGCCATGCGTGATATCTCTTTCAAATTGTGCGGATTAGAACCTGTGTCTGGACAAAGATTGGAGGCAACTATTTCAGGAGCTAGCGTAATTTCATCTGAATTGAATGGTTCTGAACTCACAATAATTTTGAGCGCACCTGATCAAGCACCCAAATGCCAAATGATTTCGCTACCCAACCAAGATACTTTTGAAACTACTGGCCCTGATGCTGTTTCTAAACCTACCTCCAATGACAGCAGTGACATAACCGTTAGGAATTTTGGCAATGACTACTAATTGTTCGATTTCAACATGGAAACGCTTCATTTTCTTGAGCTTACTTTGTTTTGGTGTCTCGGTTAGTGCACAAACATTGCGCGAAGATGCCAACCTAATTGATAAACCGGATGGCGCCCCAGGTCCTACCAAATTGAAAGCCGGGGCCAGCGTCAAAGTGCTGAAGCGACAAGGTTTTTGGGTTGAAGTGGATGCCGGTGGAAAAAATGGTTGGCTCAAAGCATCGCAATTGAATTTCACTGGAGCGACGGGAGGGCCGACGGCCATAGACACTGGGCGTTTAGGTACGGGGAATATTGTGGCTACTTCTGCCGCGCGAGGTTTGTCCGCCAAAGACTTGGTCAGTGGCAAGCCCAATTTTGATGAAGTTAAAAAATTAGACACCCTAGGTTTTGATCCTGCTGGGATAGACAGTTTTGTCGCACAAGGTGGCGTCGTGCCATCTAAGGAAAAAATACAGTTGGCGGCTGTCAAACCAGCAGCACCAGCGCAACCGGCCAGTTCCTCTTCAGGTGGAGCTGCTCCAACGACCCCCAAGAAAGACAGCGATGAGTGGTAAACAAATGACTTTTTTGGCATTGTTCGCAATGCTTTCTTTGGGCGTGCAAGCCCAGACAGATGAAGAAAAAGTGGGGAAATCTGCTTCTGCCCAAGTGCTAGGGGCGGCACCACTTATTCAAAGCGATGTGTCCCTGAAATATGTCAATATGTTGGGAGGCTCACTCTCCGCCTACTCTGGCGCTGTTTACAAATGGCATCTTGGCGTCATCAAATCCGATGCAATTAATGCATTTGCAATGCCTGGTGGTTATATTCTTTTATCAGCTGGTTTACTAAAAAATCTTGAAAACGAGGATGAGTTGGCTTTCGTTCTCGCTCATGAAATTGCCCATGTGACGCGGCGTCACCACTACCAAGTCGTTCTCAGGCAGCGTCTAGCCGACCAAGCGTCAAAAAGTTTAGAAGCGGTTACCCAAGATGGTGACACAGCTAAATTGGCACAAGCCAGCGGTCAAATTTATGCCCGAGGTTTGGACAAGAGCGCAGAATTTGAGTCGGATCGCCTAGGTGTTGAAATCATGACAAAGGCCGGCTATGACCCTGTGGCTGCCATCAATGTTCTAGAAAAATTACAGCGCTTCAAAGGTGATGATCCCAGAGCAGAATTGCTTTTTTCAACACACCCTTCACCCGCTGAACGAATGGACATGCTTTTGCAATCGGGCATTGACAAATTGCCCCGCCCAAAAGCAAAGCCTTCTGCAGCAAGAGCTGAACGTTTTCAAAAATTTCTTCAATCCATTTGATATGAGTGACTTATGATTGATTCTCAAGAAGGTAGCAAAGAAGCATTTCAGCGTAAATGCTCCATCATTATTTCTTTGATAGCGTCGATGTTGCTTATCAACAATCTGGGCGCTCAAAATGCAGGAAATGCTGCGGCATTTTTGAACGCTTCTGCAATCAATACCTATTCGTTTTATCAGGCTAAAACCATTCGGCAGAATGATTTAAATTTGGCTGCAACAACACTTGACGCTATCGTCGAAACTTCGCCAACGGTGACTGACACTGTCAAAACGGCCATTCGTACCAAAGCAGATGCCTTTCGTGAAAAAGCAAAAACCTACGACAGTGACCCCGAGAGTGGTGAAGGGAAAAAAGAGCTTCTCGCTAAATCCAAGGCTTCAGAACAAGCCCGTGATGCCGCATTGGAGAAAGGTCCCTACTTTGATTTTGCGGGCTTGCTTTTGCAATTGGCCATCATTCTGTTTTCTGTGGTGCTGATCACTGAACGAAGAACCTTGTACTTGTCAGGATCTGCTGCAGCAATCTTAGGTACATTTCTGAGCATGGACGGTTTCTTTTTGTTTGTCCGACTCCCTTTTCTAAGCTAGTTCTTCTAAGCCCATCAATGAAGTTGTTTTTTTATGGGCCCGCAACTCATTCAAACCCAAACGGCATTCACTGACTGTTCTGTCAGCGTTTGGAAGGAACCTGTTGTTGATAGCGTTGCGCAAGCACGTTGGCAATATCGAAAAATTTGGTCATCTGCCAGCCCACAGCTAAATTCTTCTTGGCTTTCTTGGGCTCACCATGAGCATTTGATATTGACGCTACTGGCTGCAAAAGGCGCAAAGCATGTGGTTCAAGTCAGTGGTTTACAGGTGAGCCCTTTGAAAGTCGAACTCATCACTTTGGATGCCGGTTCTGACTTTGAACGTGCTTGGCTTACCCCATGTAAGGCGTTGTCACATGAAACACTTTGGGCCTCGGAAGGGGATGCGCTTAAGTGGGCCAGAGCCTGCCTGATTGCACTCGAATCCATACATCAACTGGGATTGGTTCATGGAGATGTGAAGGCTGACAATCTGTGCGTCAGTGGCATCGCAGAAAACGCTGGTGTGGTTCAGTGCTTGAACTTGAACAGTCTTCGTTTGATCGATTTCGCTTATGCACTTTACCGAGATGCACCATTGCAATTCGTGCTTCCAACAGATCCAGTCAAATTAGATTACTTGCCCCCATTCTTCAAGACTGCATTGGCCAAAGCCCAAACCCAAAACAATGTGAATGTGATCAATGCTGTGGCATGTGCAAACATTGATCTTTTCAGCCTTTGGTACATGCTCGGAAAAACAGTTTCTCTAGATGTTGCAAAACGGTGGCTACATTGGACTGTTTTTATGGAGGAATGCTGCAGGGTAGGCGAAACCTATGAAAAAAAGTCTTTCCTCTCATCGGAGCATCAATTTGCACAACCCACACAGCGTCTACTCAAAACAGTCGAACACTTGTTGCACAAGTGCGGTATTCCTAACCATGCATGGGCAGTTGCAGCGACTTTGGTTGCCCCTTCTGCCGCGCCAACCCCTCTATTGATGGATATGACGACGCAGGGTGACATTGAGCTAACTCCTTTGCTGGTAGATACGGTCAGTGAGGTGATTCAAGTTGTAAACAAGCCAATGCGTTTGCCTTTCCTCTTTTCGAATGCAATTCGATGGTTATATGGGTTGTTGGTTGCTGCTTTCGTGGTTGTGGACCATGCATATGTCAAATACCAATTACTGTTGTCAGATGTCGGGTATTACTTGGCATTACTCACCGTTCCATTTTTGATTCGTTTAAGTTGGATCGTTGTAAGTGACTTATTCAAAAGTGGCCCCATACCTTCTGCAAATGGAGGTAAATCTGCTGTCTTTGTTTTTTTCAGTGTCTTGTATTTCAATTCAACCTTAGTTTCATCACCTGAATATTTGATGGTTTTTTGTTTGTCTGTTGTGATTCTTTTTTTTCTCTGGACCGCATTGAAAAGCGATTCCTCTCAAAAGGTTTTTGATCATGCCTAAGTTTCTTGAAACACTGATAGATATTCTTCAAGAGATGGCTAAAAAATACTTGCCGCCTGTTTATGCATTGATTCAGAAAATATTAGATTTCAAATCCTTGTCACTGTCGCTGTTTGCGCATTATTCAAGGCGATTTGGGTTCAGAGCCATAGTGCTGACAGGTGTATTGGCTTCTTTCTATGCGGTGTATCTTTTTGCCATGAATACATTGGCACCTGGGGCCCCAAAAGCCAGTCATGACGTGATTTTGAAAACCCGCTTTTCCAGTCCAAAGCCTTCTAACCATATTGTGATTTTGGATATTGATGAGCGAACTTTGGCATCATTGTCAGAAAGCCATGGTCGTTGGCCTTGGTCCCGTGACGTTTTGGCCGATGGGGTACAAAAAGTGATGGACTTGGGTGCAAAAGCTGTCATGTTTAACGTGATGCTCTCTGACCCAGACAAAAACAACAGGGATGCAGATGCGGCCATGGACGTCACCGCACAGATGAATCCACCCATTGCATTTCCTTTGATCAGACTCAACCCTGTTAATGATCAGAAAAGTGCACTGAAAGCATTGCAAATTCCTGGTGCAATCCCCTATGAAAAGCATGCAGCAGACACAACAATTGCCGTGATTTTGCCAATGTTCGCTAGCATGCATGACAGACTCGGCATTGCAAATCAACTCCCTGATGGTGATGGAATAGTTCGTAAATACCCACTGCGGTGGGAGGAGAAAACCTACCAATTGCCATCAATGGTTCAAAGAACCGCTGAATTGGGTGGCGCAGAGCTGGGTGGTGTACCCAATGCAATGTCCTTGAATTGGCGCAACAAGCAAGGTCGTTACCAAAGAATTTCTTTCAGCGATCTCTATTTAGACAAATTGAATCCAGAGCAAACGGCACTGTTCAAAGATGCCTTCATTGTCTTGAGTTTGTCTGCACCCGGATTGGGACAAACCAAGCCAACTTCGGTTCAATCTGTTGAAGATGACGGTGAGATCTTGGCCACTGCATTAGACGATGCTGTTAACAAGACCTATTTGCGTGTCATGCCGAGTTGGGTCGTACTGGTGTTGAACCTCATTATCATTTGGGCTTTGGTGATTTTGAGTATTCGGTCGTTTAAAAACAGCTTGTTCAATCGTATTTTTCTAGTTGTTCAGTCAGGTTTAGGTGGCATTACTTTGCTGTCTGCCAGCTATACCAATTACATGATAGATCTCTCTGACAGCATGTCATTTGGCCTAAGTGTGTTTGCGGTGATTAAGTTGATTCAAACCATGGACGATCGTTGGTCAAGAGCAAAGCCAGGGTTTCGAAAGATTAAGAAAAAATCCGAGAGTAGCGATATTTTGGTTCTGAGCTATTTGCAAGACCAACTCGGTGAAATTGACGGAAAAGAATTGCAAAAATCATTGGAAAAAATTGTAGGCTTAAACCAGATCATTCGTATTGACGATTTATTTGCAGGTGAAAGTTTCCTCAGTTCACCCGTTAAACGAATCAAATTTTTATTGGTTGGTGTTATGCCCAGTAAGCAATCTGCTATTGCGCAATTATTGAACAAAGAACAATATCAGTATGTCAATCAAGTCAGCTACACGACCACGCAAGCTTGGAACCCGGAAGACAAAAAATTCGGCTTAGAAGTATCTGCATGGATTTTGGAAAGTGGTTCGCGTTTGCTTTATGCGGACTGGCAAAAAGCATCGTCAGAAAAGAAAGCATAACAACGATGACGCTGACGCCATACAGAGATGCTGCGATAAACAACAATACAAAGTCTATGCTCGGCGCTTCAGAATTTCATGTTGCTGTTTGTAGCTTGAAGGGGGCTGGGCGTCAAATCAACCAAGACAGTCACGCCTATAAGGACGGCATGGCTTATGCGGTAGCTGATGGCGTAGGTGGTGGTGCTTGGGGTGAGATCGCCAGTGCATTACTGGTCGGCCATTTAATGGCACCAGAACAGATCAGTGAACAATGCATCGAATTGGTTTTTGTCAAAGCCGATCAAACCATTTCAGATAAGTTAAAGCACCTTGGCCCAGAGTTGGGCGCGACCGTAGGTATTGGCATGTGGCCCTGCGATTCAACGGGTGATCAGTGGTTGACTGCGTGGGTTGGGGATTGTCGGCTGATGCATATGCAATTCAATTCAGGGGGGTGGTTCACAAAATGGATTTCTAAAGACCAAAGTTATGTCAATTTAAATATCGTTCCCCCACAAGGTATTGATGCAAATTCGCCAGCCAACATGGTGGGTTGTGGCATGCGTTTACCCCCTAGCAAGCAAAGGTTGACATGGTCTTTTGGCGATCGCATGGTTTTGGCTTCTGATGGATTTTGGAACTGCGTTGACAGTGCTTATATTGAAGAAGCAATGAATCACAATGCATCACATTTTTCAATGGATTTGGCTCAAAAGCTTTGTCAAGCTGCGCAAATGCGTGGAAGCCTTGACGATATTACCGTTATGCTGATTGAACGCCGTAAACCCTGAATATGCGTTTTTCCACCAACAGATTTAGTTCTGTATCAGAGTTGATACTGTTTGCAATAGCAATGCTCTGGGCCTTGGTATTGGCTTCTAAACTTCAAACAACATCTGATCATGGCTTCCAACGATGGCAAGCCGACGCAGAATGGGTGCTGCCTTCCGACACTGAAAAACCTGTTGATCTGATTTCTTTGTGGTGTGATCGAGATGCTGATTTCATCAGGTCATATCAGCAGGGCTCATTATTGTCGCAATGTTCATGGCACTCTAGGGTGTACTACTTCTTAGATTTTTTCCGTGAAAAAAATACACAAACCTCATTACAGTTGAAATCAGTTTGGCATTCAGAAGTTTCTCATCAACTAGAGATGTGGGAGATTATTTTTCGCGAGGATGTCGAGCGTGTCATGCAAAACCCCAATGCCGTTGCAAAGTCATTAAGCAGTACTGGCAAGCGTTTGTCACTTTGGATTCAAGCAGAGCAATCTTTCCATTCATCTTTAGCCACACATAATGAAGAGGGAAAAGTCACAGAACTGTGGAATATGGCTTTGCTGGTATCTGGGCAAGGAAATTTGCCTGTCAAAGCCTTGGTTGAGGACAGAAAAACCTTGTCTTCAATTGGACATAAAGCAGAAGCATTGCTGAATATTTGCAATAACTTGCTTTGGTGTATTTGTTTACACGGCTTATTCAGTTATGCAAGTTTGCTCATTGTCAGATACCTAGATAAGTATTTTCCAAAGCGCTCTACAAAAAAAGAAGTTTTCGAATTTAATTTTTTTATTGCACCAATTTGGTGGTTTTTTACCGCCACCGGTTGGTTATTGTTACTGGACCAGTCTCTCAATTTTCATGACCGTGTTCGTTTTTTAGCTTTAGACCAATGGTGGTCTTGGTGTGCAGCATCGTTATTGTTTTCAATAAGTGTATTTTTCTCTCAACGAATTAATCAAATAGCCTTCTTTGTCAATGCTTCTTTTTGGCGGCAAGGTGGATTTAATCGCTGGAACCTTGGATGGTTTACTTCTGCTCTTTTGGTGCTGGTTGTTCTGTACTGGGGTGCGAATAAATTTCACATCCCGTCTTACATCACGGCAGAAGTTATCAAATCGATGTTTCTAGTTTCAGTAGCAGGGTGGTGCCTGTGGCGTATGCCATTGGCAACACAACTCTGGCACGAGGGACATATAAAAGCATCCATACATTTGTTGTTTGGATTGAGTTGTTTGCTATTGATGGCTGCTTTATGTGCTGTGATTACATCCGATAAGGGAACATGGTTGGTTCTTGCGATCTTGTCTGTTGTGTTAATTGCAGCTGTGACAGGTTGGACCACTGGTTTTTTTCTCCTAATAGTTGGTTTTCTTTTGATTTTCACGTTGGGTGAGCAAGTTGAAGTGGTAGGGGATCGACTTCAGGCTTGGCGTAATGCATTTACTGCAGACCAAGACGATATGTCGAGGTTAATTTGGTTTCAAGCGGAAGCATTTAAACACGATCTAGGGTGGGGGGTGGGTCAAACCCCATGGTGTGCGGGTGAAAGACTAGACCAATGCATTGGACTTCCATTGCAATTGCAAAGTGATTACACCATGACAGCTTTGCTTGGATGGGTTGGACAATGGGGGGCTTGGTGCCTTGTGGTTTTGTACTCATTGTTCATTTATGCTTGGCTGGCCATTGCAGCCAAACGCAGCAACCAAGAGCTTTTGCCAATCAAACTGATTTCAGCGGTCAATAGTCAGCAAGCATTTGGAACTCAAATGATGTTTTTGGTGGGATTGATGATGCTTGTTCAATCGTGGATCACAGTATCTGGAAATGTTGCATGGATTCCTTTAACGGGCATCACCTGGCCTTTATTGAGCTACGGTAAAACCAGTTTGTGGGTCACAAGCTTTTTCATTGGTGTTTGGGGCTACAGAAACAATTATGTTTGAAAGAGCAGAGTTCAGCTTATCGCGTGCAGGTGTGATGGTGGGTTTGTGTGCTTTGGCATTTTTAACCGCTGGTTTGTTATCTAAATCGCCGGCTTCCTTGCAGAATTTTTCGACTTCCCATTACAGCGAAAAAAAATTCAATCTCAAGCAAACCATCCTTAGCCATATTGCGCCGAATGACAATTTAGCTTTGAAGTACCCGTCTGCAATGCCGACAACATGTCTTAATAGCCCTGACAAATTACAAAAATGGAATCGCTCAGTAGAGATGTTGAACACACAATTGGTACAACTCTATGAAGACCAATTTTTAAGGACCCCATATTCGCTAAACAGCCATGGCCTGTTTGCGGACCCGAAGATGAAAGACTTCTCTTGCAAAGACATATTTGCAGCGCTAGACGCATTGATTCGGCAAGGAAGATACCAAGACAAGCATTTTTGGTACTCACTGATTTGGCGAGAGCGAACTCCGAAATCATTGCTTCGTGACAATCAAAGCGATCAATGGGTAACGCTTTCAAAATCCCAAGTGACAAGTCGTTCACCATGGGGTGGTCTGTTGGGTTGCGTTTTTTGGACGCAAGCTTCCTCCGCAAAACCTGTTTTTGTGGGTTCAGCGCGGAACCCAGAAACAGAATTTTGTCTGCATGAAGCACAGCTTCAGGATAAAAGCGATGCACCAAAAACCTTCTCTTCCAATGTGCAACTTCCAAGCTTGTCGTTGATCTACCAATCAATGGCCGCATGGCGACAACCTCAACACATTAACTATCCTTTTTTGTCTGAGCAACCGCATATGGCAAAAGTGCGAACAGAAGACGTCCCCGTAGGCTTACACACCCAGCTCAGTTTCGATCCGCAGTGGCAAAATTCTTTACAAAATTTGCTGTCTTGTTATACAAACACAAGCTCTGAATACTGTGCAAAGACCAAAGGCGAGTCTCGTTACGAAAATGCACGCGTAAGAATGGCTGGCTTGGTGGTCTTGGATGTTCCAACGGGTGCAGTGCTTGCCGCTGCAAGTGCTGACAGTCCTTGCGCTTTGCATGATGCCAGTCGAAAAGGGGTGATTCCAGCAGGGTGTCCTTTGGTTCCTGAGGACAGTATTTACCGACCGCGGTGGCCCAAGGAAATGGATAACCACGCATTGTTTACCCAAGCCCAACCAGGCTCTTTGGTGAAACCTTTATTGATGTCGGCTATCTTGCAAACAGGTGGACATTACACAGGTCTTGACTCTGCTTTGCAACGCTCAGAATCTCAACTTTTTTTGAGTGCATGGTTGTGTCGAAAGAGCTTGACAAGCGGTCTCTTTGATGCAGAGTGCGCGCGACCTGAATTGACTCAAGGAATTGCTTCTGCTTGGGGATGGAATCACCATTGTTCACCCAAACTCAGCTATGCCATGTCAAGGTTTTGTGGCCAACGGGATATGTTGATTGGTTTGGATATGACTGACAACATGGGCATCCATCCCGTACTGCCATTTTTAAGTGGTCATACGCTGGTAACACGTAAAGAATTTTCGGACGATCAAAAAGCGTATGTAGATATGCAGTGGCCGGGATCTATGCCATCACCACAAGAACGGTTGCAATGCGCACAATCTGGGCCTTTAGGTTATACCCGATGCAAAGGTGCCAAACTTGGTTTAATCAGTGAGGGTTATGGGCAAGGTAATACGTTGACAACACCCTTAGGTATGGCGGGTTTGTTGGCAAATCTTGCGAATACAGCTTATTCGCATTCCTTGAATTCCCCTCATATCGTGATGCGTCTATTTCGAAATGACACTTACCCATTGCAGTGGCTGTCACATGACCATGAAACAGATAAGCAGTCTCTGTTGCCAATCAAATCTGAAATGGCCCTTAAAGTGATTGATGCAATGAAATTGACGCATCAAAAGACGGGTACAGCATATGTTGCATGTACAGGTGTTTGGGATGCCAAAACCTGTGACAGTGATTTGGGTATCGCAGGTAAGACCGGAACGCCTGGCGATGCTGATGAAAGAAGCTTGCTACAACTCAACCAAGACATGTTGAATCGACATAAATGCTTGTCTAACCATGAATCCAATTGCGAAGTTCGCTACCCGTTGCCACGTCCTCGCTACCGTTGGTATGGTGCCTTGTTTAAACAAGCCAGTACAGATTCATTTGACAAAGTGGTCGTGGTATTGATTCAGAGTAATTGGCGCAAATCAGATGGTCGTTTTGTGGATGACCAAAATGCGGCTGCTGAGATTGGTTTGAGCGCTATAAAACTGCTTCGCAGTACAAAGGATTCTCTTGAAGCACATTGAAATGAAATGGCTTGTGTCATTACCATGGCCCCAAATTTGGACTGCTATGAGCTGGGAAATTGCACTATGGGTGGGAAGTCATGATTCCAGCGCTGGTGTCAAGGTCGTTTGGAATGAAGATTTATTGGTCAAGCAAGTCAGCGCAAAAAAATTTTTTTCTGAAACCCAAGTTTTGAGATCAGCATTGGAGACAAAATTGACTGATCAATGGAATTGGATAGTTACACCTTTAGGCAACGATCATCCGCACCAGCTTTTTTTCTTCAATCAGTTAATGCAGAGTGAGGACCTACAGTGAAGCAATATTGGACACCTTTGGCTCGTTTATTGGGCATGGTCGATTCACACTCAGTATCGACAGAATCAGGTGCCACGCGGAAGACCATGGGAACATTGTCCTTAGATGCATCCTTGTGGCCAGACTTATTTATATCTTTGCAAAAATATGCCAATGAGGTTTGGTGTCCACGAGCGCTCAAACATGCCGAGGTAAATCCAAACGAAATTTTGTTGGTCAGCGAAATTCGACTTCAAGCACGCACCAAGGTCATGAATCAACAACTTCATGATTGGTTCAATGAGACGGATCTTCCTCATTTGATTCAGTGGATGGTGAATGGACCGTTCAATTCCGACGAGATATTTTCCAAAGTGAACTTTGAGCAATTTAAAAACCTCGTTATCGTTCCTTTTGTTGAAAAAAATAAACAAAATCAAATTAGTCCTTACCTTGTTCCAGAAGATACGCTATTACAAGATGAGCATTTTCTGATTGAAGATGTTTGTCACTGGACACCAAAGCAGAGTCCTGCGGCAGTTTCTGAAGCACAATTTGCGATAGATATTTCAATAGAAGACAGTTGCGGTAGCCGACATCTTCAATCCCGCTGTTCACAAGTCATTTTCGGTACGGAAAAAACGGTAATCTTTCCGAATGGAAATGAAATAGATCTCAAAGACCAAACGATTCTCGATTGGAATAATGCACCTGCTTTATTCGTGAATGTGCATTCAAAGCATGTTTCAGGTATGCATGTGTTGGTCACCTTGAATGCGGTGGGTTTCTTGGTTCAAGACCTTCACTCTACCAATGGCACATATTTAAACAACCAACGCCTTTTTGCAGATCCTGTTCAGTTGCCGCAAGATCAATCGACATTGGCTTTGGGTGGTCCATTCAGCGACATGTCTGAACATTCTGCCAAGGTGTACTTGAGAGCTGTGAGGGACGGCATGTTCTCTTCACAAAGCGTTAAAACACCGTTGCGAACACCTTCAACGATTCAAAGTGTTCAATTTCAATTTGTCATCTCCAAAGAATCGGGTGCTGGCTTTATTTCACTCGAGCGTTGCCCATTTCTGATTGGACGAGATGCGGAGTGTCAGTGGGTGGTCCCGGCCGAAAACCCCATGGTGTCTAGGCGTCATTTGAAAGTTCTGGCTATGGATATCAATAATGAACGCATTCAGATCCAAGACATCAGTCGCTATGGTCTGACGTTTCTTGATGATCAACAAACGGGTCCAGACCCTGTTTGGATGGGCGTTGGCCAAACTTTAACCCTTGGCCAAACACCAGATTACACGGGGTTTCGCTTCAATTTGAATTTACAAAAAAGTTGATTCAACATTTAAATATGCAAGGCTGCCAAAGCACCTGTGACTAAGCCCACAAAGCCAACTACATACATCCCTTTTTTGAGCCATTCATTTCGCGACAGCAGGGAAATCGCAGCCAGTGCGATGGAAACCTGAAGCAAAGTGGTTGCCTGAGCCCATCGATGGTGCAAATGCATGGCGTGTTCAGATTTTTCATTCCATTCTTTGCTTTCGCTTTCTAATTTTTCAGCTTGAATTTTGATGGTATTTTTTTCAGTTTCGTAGCGTTGAAGTTGTTCGGCAAATTTCTCTGAATCTTTTTTTCCAAGCAAAGCAATAGCCAGTTCGCTCAAATTTTGTTTGTTACTTTTTGATTGGTAGTAATTCCATTGGTTGGCTGCTTCCGTTTTGGATATGGCTGCATTGTTTTTATAGGCGCTGGAATTGACCAGTGTCGTACCATCCATATAACCAAACAACGCGCCGACGGTAGCAATCACTGCGGTAAACATGGCAATTTGGTTACTCATTGAGTTATTGTGGCCGTGTCCTTCCTCATGATTGGCGGCCTCTAATTCATGCTCATGCGGCCCGTGAACATGAAATCCATGGTTTGACATATCTACTCCTTAAAAAAATTGTTATTTTGATTATGCTTCTTTGGTTGATTCAATAAGGAATAAAAAATAATTACCCATCTGAGCAGATCCCAATTAAGTTACAATCTCGCAAAGAAAGACAACGGGCGGAAATCCCAACCGCCCGTTTTTTTTGGTCGGACGAAAAGCGGTGGCATTGCAAAACATCATTGAACAAACAGTTGTCGGTCTGGGTTACCAGCTGGTGGACATAGAGCGTTCAGCCGGTGGTTTGCTGCGTATCACTATCGACAACGTTTGGCAGGCGGGAGTACCAGCGCAATTTATCCAAGTGGAAGATTGTGAAAAAGTCACCCGTCAGTTGCAATTTGTGTTGGAAGTAGAGCAAACGGCTTACAGCCGCTTGGAGGTGTCATCCCCTGGCATCGACAGGCCGCTGAAAACCGAGTCTGACTTGGCCCGATTTTGTGGCGAGGTGATTGACATCACGCTGAAAGCACCCATGGGCGCGGCCGCTGGAGGTTTGGTTTCGGCTAACCGCAAGAAATTTCGGGGTGTATTGGAAGTCACCGATACCCCCCAGACCTGGCAAATCACGTGGCGTGATGAACCTGTCAGCAAACCCGGTATGCGAGTTGCCAAGGTCAAAAAAGATTTGCCGGTACAGGCTTTGCAATTCACTTTGAGTGAGTTGCGAGAGGCCCGACTGGCACCGATTGTGGATTTCAAGGGCCGCAGGCCTGCTGAGAAGAGGAGTAACTGATCATGAATCGCGAAATGCTCATGTTGGTAGACGCCATCTCGCGCGAGAAAAATGTCGAGCGAGATCTGGTGTTTGGTGCGGTTGAGTCCGCGTTGGCCCAGGCCACCAAAAAACTGTACCCTGGCGATGTCGACATCCGTGTGGCCATGGACCGTGACAGCGGCGAGTACGAAACCTTTCGCCGTTGGTTGGTGGTGCCTGATGAAGCGGGCTTGCAAAACCCCGACGCCGAAGAAATGCTCATGGACGCCAAAGAGCGTCTTGCCGACATTGAAGAGGGCGAATACATCGAAGAAAGCATCGAATCTCTCCCCATTGGCCGGATTGGTGCCATGGCTGCCAAGCAAGTGATCTTGCAAAAGATTCGCGATGCTGAGCGAGAAATGTTGTTGGCTGACTTTTTGTCGCGTGGCGACAAGATTTTTGTGGGCAGTGTCAAACGCATGGACAAGGGTGATTTGATTGTCGAAAGCGGTCGCATCGAAGGTCGTTTGCGTCGTACTGAAATGATCCCCAAAGAAAATTTGCGCAGCGCCGACAGGGTGCGCGCCATGATCATGGAAGTCGACAGCACACTGCGCGGCGCTCCCATCATTTTGTCGCGCTCTGCCCCTGAATTCATGATCGAATTGTTCCGTCAAGAAGTCCCCGAGATTGAGCAAGGTTTGCTAGAAATCAAATCTTGCGCTCGCGACCCAGGCTCGCGCGCCAAAATTGCCGTCATCTCGCACGACAAACGCGTTGACCCCATTGGCACCTGTGTGGGTGTGCGTGGTACCCGTGTGAATGCGGTGACTAACGAGCTCGCTGGAGAGCGTGTGGACATTGTGTTGTGGAGTGAAGACCCAGCCCAGTTTGTCATTGGCGCATTGGCACCCGCAAACGTGTCATCCATCGTGGTGGATGAGGAAAAACACGCCATGGATGTGGTGGTTGATGAAGAAAATCTCGCCATGGCGATTGGTCGCGGTGGCCAAAACGTGCGCTTGGCCTCTGACCTGACCGGCTGGAAGATCAATATCATGGACGCCGCAGAGTCTGCGCAAAAATCTGCCAACGAAACCGAGTCCCTGCGTAGCTTGTTTGTTGAAAAACTCGATGTCGACCAAGAAGTTGCCGACATCTTGATTGAAGAAGGCTTCACCAGCTTGGAAGAAGTCGCCTATGTGCCCCTGCAAGAAATGCTGGAAATTGAAAGTTTTGATGAAGACACGGTCAATGAATTGCGTGCCCGTGCCAAAGATGCTTTGCTCACCATGGAAATAGCCCGTGAAGAAAGTGTTGAAGAGGTATCGCAGGACCTGCGAGACCTGGAAGGACTGGACGCTGAACTCATTCTCAAATTGGCCGATGGCGGCATACATACCCGAGATGAGCTTGCCGACCTTGCGGTGGACGAGTTGGTGGACATCACCGGCCAGTCTGAAGATGATGCAAAAACTTTGATCCTGAAGGCGCGCGAACATTGGTTCGCGGGTCAAGCGTAACGGTCATGAAGAGGAATACCACAGATGACCAAAACAACGGTTGCCGAGTTTGCCAAGGAACTCAAAAAATCTCCCGATACGCTGCTTGAGCAGTTGAAGTCTGCCGGGGTGCCCAAGGGCTCTGCTGCAGATGAACTGACCGATGCAGACAAACAAAAATTGCTGGGCTTTTTAAAAGCCAGTCACGGCACTGACACGCCTGAGCGCAAAAAAATCACCTTGGTGAAAAAATCCACCAGTGAGATCAAACAAGCTGACGCCACTGGCAAGGCCCGCACCATCCAAGTAGAGGTGCGTAAAAAACGCACATTCGTCAAGCGTGACGAAAACGACACGGTTGAGAGCGACGCACCGGTTGCGCCAACAGCTCCAGCAGCACCCATTCTGGATCAGGCCGAGTTAGCCCGCCGCGAAGAAGAAGCGCGTCGACAAGCTGAGTTCATCCGCCGACAAGAGGAAGAACTTGCTGAAAAACGTCGCTTGCGTCAAGAGCAAGAAGACAAAGACCGCGAAGCCCAACAACAGGTTGCAGCGACCCCTGCCGTCGACGATCAAGCGGTGGCCGCGGCAGAAGCTGCAGCCCAAGCTGCTGCCAAACGCGAAGCCGAATCCAAAGCCCAAGCGGAGGAAGATGCCGCCAAGGCCAAAGACCTGGATACCCGACGTCGCACAGCATTGGCTGAAGCCGAAGCGATTCGCACCATGATGAACACCCCTAAAAAGGTGTTGGTTGCGAAAAAACCGCCCGAACCCGAAAAAGCAGCACCCTCTGCAGATGGCAAAGCCATCAAAGGCACCTTGCACAAACCCGCTGGGGGTTCTGCCACGCCAGCCAAGCCTGCAGGTACCGCGGCAGCCAAAGACGGCAAAGAGGTCAAGAGCGCCAAGCTGTCGTCTAGCTGGGCGGACGAACAAGCGAAGAAAAAAGAAATCAAAACCCGTGGTGACGCCAGTGGTGGTGTGGGTCGCAACAGTTGGCGTGGCGGACCACGTGGTCGCCGCGACCGCGACCGCAATGACGCCCCAGTGCAAGCGGCACCGGTGGAAGCGCGCGTCATTGAAGTGCACGTGCCAGAGACCATCACCGTGGCCGAGTTGGCTCACAAAATGGCGGTCAAAGCATCTGAAGTCATCAAGCAGTTGATGAAGTTGGGACAGATGGTCACCATCAACCAACCCTTGGACCAAGACACCGCCATGATCGTGGTGGAAGAAATGGGCCATGTGGCAGTGATCGCATCTTTGGATGACCCTGAAGCCTTTACCGAAGAGGAAGCCTCTGCGCACGTGGGTGAGTCTCTCACCCGCGCACCTGTGGTTACCGTCATGGGTCACGTTGACCATGGCAAAACATCATTGCTCGATTACATTCGCCGCGCCAAAGTGGCCTCGGGCGAAGCCGGTGGTATCACCCAGCATATTGGTGCTTACCATGTGGAAACCCCCCGCGGCATGGTCTCGTTCTTGGATACCCCCGGTCACGAGGCCTTTACCGCCATGCGTGCTCGCGGTGCGCAAGCAACCGATATTGTGATTTTGGTGGTGGCTGCCGACGACGGTGTCATGCCGCAAAACAAGGAAGCCATCAAGCACGCCAAAGCTGCAGGTGTTCCTATCGTGGTTGCCATCAACAAGATCGATAAGCCCGACGCCAACCCTGATCGTGTGAAAAACGAATTGGTCGCCGAAGAGGTGGTACCCGAAGAGTTTGGCGGCGAGTCACCCTTCGTGCCCGTGTCTGCCAAAACAGGTCAAGGTGTGGACGAACTTTTAGAACAGGTGTTGTTGCAAGCAGAAGTCTTGGAGTTGAAGGCGCCGGTTGACGCCATGGCCAAAGGTTTGGTCATTGAAGCCAGTTTGGACAAAGGACGTGGCCCTGTCGCCACCATCTTGGTTCAGTCGGGCACGCTCAAAACGGGTGATGTGGTGTTGGCTGGTCAAACCTATGGACGTGTGCGTGCCATGTTGGATGAAAACGGCAAACCCACCAAGTCTGCAGGCCCTTCCATACCGGTGGAAATTCAAGGCTTGACCGAAGTGCCTCAGGCCGGCGATGAATTCATGGTTTTGTCTGACGAGCGTCGTGCCCGTGAAATTGCGACCTACCGCGCGGGCAAGTTCCGCAACACCAAGTTGGCCAAGCAACAAGCGGCCAAGTTGGAGAACATGTTCTCTGACATGACCTCAGGTGAAGTGAAAAACCTGCCCATCATCATCAAAGCCGACGTGCAAGGTTCCCAAGAAGCCTTGGCGGCCTCATTGCTCAAACTCACGAACGAAGAGGTTCGTGTGCAATTGGTTTACGGTGCCGTTGGTGGTATCAGCGAATCAGATGTCAATTTGGCGATTGCCTCTAAAGCGGTCATCATTGGCTTTAACACCCGTGCGGATGCAGGGGCGCGAAAACTGGCCGAGAACAATGGCATCGAAATCCGCTACTACAACATCATTTATGACGCTGTAGATGAGCTCAAAGCGGCCATGTCCGGCATGCTGACACCAGACAAGAAAGAAGAAATCATCGGTATGGCCGAGATTCGCCAAGTCTTCCGCATCAGCAAAATTGGTGCGATTGCAGGTTGCATGGTCACCAATGGTTTTGTTCGCCGCAATGCACGTTTGCGCTTGTTGCGCGACAACGTGGTGGTGTTCACAGGCGAACTCGAGAGTTTGAAGCGCTTCAAAGACGATGTGCGCGAGGTCAAGGAAGGCTTCGAGTGCGGCTTGAACCTCAAAGGCTATAACGATATCAACGAGGGCGATCAACTTGAGTTCTTTGAAATCAAGGAAATTGCCAGAACGATTTAAGTTTGCATGGCTGCCAAGAAGTCTTCTACGCCCCACCGCGGTTTTCGTGTCGCCGACCAGATCCAACGCGATCTGTCTGAACTGCTTCGTGAGTTGAAAGACCCGCGTTTAGGCATGGTGACGATTCAATCGGTCGAGGTCACACCTGACTACGCCCACGCCAAGGTGTATGTCAGTGTGCTGGTGGGCGACCCTGAGGCTTGTTTGGAAGGCTTGAACCAAGCCGCAGGTTTCTTGCGCAACGGCTTGTTCAAGCGTTTGCATATTCACACCGTACCTACCTTGCATTTTTTATATGACCGCACACCCGAACGCGCTGCCGATATGAACGCTTTGATCGCGCGTGCCGTGGCCTCTCGTGCCAAGGAATCTGATACGCCATGAGTTCGCCGCGCACCAGGGTGCAACGGCGCCCTGTGCATGGGGTGTTGTTGCTCGATAAACCGCTGGGTCTTTCCAGTAACCAGGCTTTGCAAAAGGCCAAGTGGTTGCTGCGTGCTGAAAAAGCCGGCCACACCGGCACGCTGGACCCGCGTGCCACAGGCGTGTTGCCCCTGTGCTTTGGTGCGGCCACCAAGTTCAGTCAATTGCATTTGGACGCCGACAAAACCTACGAAGCCGTACTCCGTATGGGCCAGCGCACCAGCACGGGTGACGCCGAAGGCGAGGTCATTGCCCAAGCCCCGGTCAACTTCACGCCCGAGCAACTGCAGCAAGTGCAAGCCTTGTTCACCGGCGTGTTGCAGCAAGTGCCGCCTATGCACAGTGCCTTAAAAAAAGACGGCAAGGCCCTCTACGAATATGCACGCGAAGGCGTGGAAGTCGAGCGTGCGTCGCGTCAAGTCACCATCCATGCGCTGGAACTCAAAGAACTGGCTGAGGTGGATGGTGTGCGCAGCGTGTGGCTTAAAGCGCACTGTTCCAAAGGCACTTACATCCGTACCTTGGGCGAAGACATCGGTCTTGCTTTGGGTTGTGGCGCTTACTTGACTGCTTTGCGCCGTGTGCAAAGTGGGCTTTTTGCCATTCAGGACTGCATCAGCCTAGACACCCTTGAGGCCATGCCCGAAACCCAGCGTCACGCGAAGCTTCAAGCAGTGGATGTGTTGCTAGACAGTCATCACCCCATCACATTAGCACCCGATGATGCAGGGCGTTTCTTAAGTGGTCTGCGCCGTCGTGGCGCCTGGCCTGATCACGATCAAGTGGCTGTGTATGGTGCACAACCACATGCCTTGCTTGGCACCGCCCATGTTCGCGCTGGAGAGTTAATCCCTGAGCGCTTATTGAATCCCCAAGAAATCCAATCCTTACTCGAGAGTACAGCATGACCTTACAAATACGAAACATCGCCATCATTGCCCACGTTGACCATGGCAAAACCACCATGGTCGATCAGTTGTTGCGTCAATCAGGCACCTTTGCCGAGCATGAAAAAGTGGTCGACACCGTCATGGACAACAACGCCATCGAGCGTGAACGTGGCATCACCATCTTGGCTAAAAACTGCGCAGTGAGCTGGCAGGGTACGCACATCAACATCGTTGACACGCCCGGACACGCAGACTTTGGTGGCGAGGTGGAGCGTGCCTTGTCCATGGTCGATGGTGTGGTGCTGCTGATCGATGCGCAAGAAGGTCCCATGCCACAAACACGGTTCGTGACCAAGAAAGCCTTGGCTTTGGGTCTCAAGCCGATTGTGGTGGTCAACAAAGTGGACAAGCCCGGATCGCGTCCCGATGCGGTGATTAACGCAGCCTTTGAACTCTTTGACAAATTGGGCGCAAATGACGAGCAACTGGATTTTCCAGTGGTCTATGCCTCAGGTATCAACGGCTGGTCGTCATTGGTTGAAGGTGAGGCAGGTGCACAGTGGGGCCCCGATATGTCGGCTTTGTTTGACACCATTTTGAAGCATGTGCCGCCCCATCAAGGTGACCCTGCTGCGCCTTTGCAATTGCAAATTTCCGCTTTGGACTTTTCTACCTTTGTGGGGCGCATTGGTGTCGGTCGCATCAGTGCGGGAACCTTAAAGCCTGGCATGGATGTGGTGGTCATGGAAGGTGAGGGTGGCGCGCCTCTCAAAGGCCGCGTGAACCAAGTGCTGAAATTCCAAGGCTTAGAGCGCATTCAGGCCACTGAGGCGGGTCCTGGTGACATTGTGTTGATCAATGGTATTGCCGATATTGGTATTGGCGTGACCTTGACCGATCCTTTGAACCCCACGCCTTTGCCCATGCTCAAAATCGATGAGCCCACTTTGACCATGAATTTTTGCGTCAACACCTCGCCTTTGGCAGGGCGTGAGGGCAAGTATGTGACCAGTCGTCAAATTTGGGACCGTTTGCAAAAAGAACTTCAGCACAACGTCGCGCTGCGCGTGAAAGAAACCGATGAAGACGGTATTTTCGAAGTGGCCGGACGCGGTGAATTGCACCTGACGATTTTGTTGGAAAACATGCGTCGCGAAGGCTATGAGCTGGCTGTATCAAAACCTCGCGTGGTGTACCGCGACATCGATGGTGTTCGTCATGAACCTATCGAATTGGTGACGGCCGACATTGAAGAAAGCCACCAAGGGGGTGTCATGCAGGCCCTGGGTGAGCGCAAAGGTGAGTTGGTGAATATGGATCCCGATGGGCGCGGACGTGTGCGCTTGGAGTACCGTATTCCTGCGCGTGGCTTGATTGGTTTTACCAACGAGTTCTTGAATTTAACCCGAGGGTCAGGTTTGATCTCCAATATTTTTGACGGCTATGAACCCCATAAAGGTGACATTGGTGGTCGCAAAAACGGTGTGCTGATTTCCATGGACGATGGTGAAATTTTCACTTACGCGCTGGGCAAGTTGGATGACCGTGGCCGCATGTTTGTCAAGCCTAACGATCCTGTCTATGAAGGCATGATTGTGGGCATCCATAGCCGTGACAACGACTTGGTGGTGAATGCCACGCGTACCAAGCAGCTCACCAACTTCCGCGTCAGTGGCAAGGAAGATGCCATCAAAATCACGCCACCCATTCAGTTAACGCTGGAATACGGTGTGGAATTCATTGACGATGACGAGTTGGTTGAAATCACGCCTAAGAGTGTTCGTTTACGCAAACGTTTCTTGAAAGAGCATGAACGCAAGCGTGCCAGCCGCGAAGCCTGATGCATTTGCCATGACCTTCAAGCTCAGCCACACACAGGCCCTGGGGGTGATGGTGTTGGCGACTTTGCTGTGGTCTATGGCTGGCGTGGTGTCTCGTCAAATGACGCATGCCCAAGGGTTTGAGGTGACTTTTTGGCGAAGTCTGTTTACCTTGGCTTCGCTCAGCCTTTTGCTGCCTTTGCTTAAAGGTCGTGCGTTGCTCGCGAGCCTGCCCTGGCGAGACACAACTTTTTGGCTGTCCGGTGTCTGCTGGTCAGTGATGTTCACCGCTTTTATGTTGGCGTTGACGATGACATCGGTTGCCAATGTGCTCATCACCATGGCCATGGGCCCGGTCTTCACCGCGCTGTTGTCGCGGTTTGTGGGCGGAAGACGCTTGGCAATACATACCTGGCTGGCGATCGTGGTGGCAGGTATGGGTATGGCTTTCATGTTTGTTGCCCAAGTGCAAGTCAACGATGGTCAACACCTGCAAGGCATGTTGGTGGCTTTGGCGGTGCCCGTGGCCGGTGCGATTCAATGGAACCTGACGCACCATCAACAAGCCGCAGATTATCCTGCAGACTTTATGCCAGCCATTGCGATCGGTGCCTTGTTATCCAGTCTCTTTACCGCGCCCTTGGCGTTTCCTGGTGTGGCCAGTGGCTCAGACTTGGCCTGGTTAGCAGTGTTAGGCTTGTTTCAATTGGCTGTGCCTTGCTTGCTGGCCGTCTGGGCCGCGCAAGTGTTGAAGTCGCACGAAGTGGCTCTGTTGGCATTGCTAGAGGTGTTGTTTGGCATCGCTTGGGCCTGGTGGGGTGCCGGCGAGGCACCCGACGTGACTGTGGTTGTCGGTGGTGCTTTGGTTTTGGGCGCTTTGGCCCTCAATGAAGTGGCTTCTTGGAGAGTGTCAAATGAATGAGCCCGCATTTTTGGCGCAAGGCGATGTTTTGGCAGAGGTGCAACAGCAGGTGGGGTTGATTACCCTGAACCGTGCCAAGGCTTTGAATGCGTTGTCACTGGACATGGTGCGCAGCATCTCGCAGGTGTTGATGGCATGGCAAAACGATCCGCGCGTGCTGGCCGTGGCCATGCGAGGGATGGGCCGTGAAGGCGCGTTTGGTGCGTTTTGTGCCGGTGGCGATATTCGTTTTTTTCACCAAGCCGCATTGGCTGGAGACCCTCTTCTAGAAGATTTTTTCACTGAAGAATACCGACTCAACCATGTCATTCACCATTACCCTAAAGCTTGTTTGGTGTTCATGGATGGTG
This sequence comes from Burkholderiales bacterium, assembly GCA_947381415.1. Taxonomy (GTDB): domain Bacteria; phylum Pseudomonadota; class Gammaproteobacteria; order Burkholderiales; family Burkholderiaceae_C; genus Limnohabitans. Next base: position 28,146 of record CANCVB010000014.1, on the reverse strand, counting down.
TGGTGATGGGTGGTGGCATGGGTTTGGCACAGGGTGCACGTTTGCGAATAGCCACCGAACGCACCAAGATGGCCATGCCTGAAACAATGATTGGCCTGTTTCCAGATGTCGGGGGTGGTTATTTCTTGAGTCGTTGCCAAGGCTCTCTGGGCGAATACCTTGGACTCACAGGCCAAATGCTCACTGGCACTGAAGCTGTGTTTGCAGGATTGGCCGATGTCTTGTGTGACAGTGCATCTTTGCCAGACCTGTGGTCACAATTGCCGTCCTTGAACTGGCATCACCCTGCTCAAGCATTGCAAGCCATTACGCAGAAATATGCATCTGCCACGCAAACCGCCAAACACAGTCTTCCCCCATGGTGGAGTGATGCTTTGAACCAAGCCTTCAATGCGCAGAGTTTGCAAGACATTGTCAATGCATTGGTGACTGCTGAGGCCACACCGGCTTTGGACGCTTTGCGCAAACGCTCACCCTTGATGCTGGCTGTGACGCTTGCGCAAATACGACGCGCCCGGCACATGAACCTGAGTGACGAACTGCGAATGGAACGTGATTTGGTGCGACACAGTTTTCACCCACGTCACTTGAGCCGAACGCCTGCACAAAGCGATACCGTGGAAGGCATTCGCGCATTGGCCGTGGACAAAGACCACACACCACGCTGGTCTCCAGCGCACATCGGTGAAGTCACCACGGACATGGTGACACCATTTTTCAACAGCCCTTGGTCTGCGGATGCGCACCCTTTGCGTGCCTTGCAAGCCAGCGAAGTTTGATCATCATTCAGGAAAGCACATGACCACCCCCATCAAAGTTTTATTTGGATTTCATGCTGTGGGGGTGCGTTTGAAAACCTCGCCATCTTCCGTGATCGAGGTCTTCATCGACCCGAGCCGGCGCGACGCTCGCATGCGTCAGTTTCAAGAGCGTGCGAAAGAGGCCAAGGTGAAATTGGTGGAATCAGATGGCCCGCGCTTGGCCCAACTTGCCGGAAGCCATGGTCACCAAGGCGTTGTGGCACGGGTGCATGTCATTGACATCGCAAAATCTTTGGATGCATGTTTAGAGGCATTACCCGCAGATGAGCCAGCATTGCTATTGGTGCTGGATGGCATCACCGATCCGCATAACCTTGGCGCTTGTTTGCGTGTGGCCGACGGTGCGGGTGTGCACGCTGTCATTGCACCCAAAGACCACGCCGTAGGTATCAACGCCACGGTCGCCAAGGTGGCCAGCGGCGCGGCTGACACCGTGCCTTATTTCATGGTGACCAATTTGGCGCGGACCTTGAATGAACTCAAGGAGCGCCAGATCTGGGTGACGGGCACCAGCGACGATGCAAGCCAAACGCTGTACGACGTGGATTTGAAAATCCCCACTGCCTGGGTCTTGGGTGCAGAGGGGGACGGCCTGCGTCAACTCACCCGCAAGACCTGCGATCAGCTGGTGTCTATTCCCATGGCGGGGGGCGTAGAGAGCTTGAATGTGTCAGTGGCCAGCGGGATTTGCTTGTATGAAACAGTCAGGCAGCGAAGGGTATACAACACACCTTGAAAATTCTCCAAACAGCCTTAACTTCAAAGAACCAGATGCCTTAGGGGTCCGGTAATTTGATTAACTTGCTTTATTTAAGGAGAACTTCATGGCTTATTCTTTTGGTCGTAATTTATTGTTGAGTTCGGTTGGCTTTGAGCGACTGATCGATACCTTTGAGCAGTACGAAACAACGGCATCGGCAGCCCGCCCCACCGCATACCCACCTTACAACATCGTGAAATTAGACCAGCATGACTATGCGATTGAAATTGCTGTCGCGGGTTTTGGGCAAGATGAAATTGACATCACCGCCGAAGGCAGCACTTTGGTGGTTGAGGGGAAAGTCAAGGCCCAGCCCCATGGTGAATACCTTCATAAAGGTATTGCAACACGTGATTTCAAGCACCAGTTCACATTGGCAGAAACAGTGGTTGTTCGCTCGGCCGATGTTGTTCACGGCATGTTGGTGATTCGCCTGGAAAACGTGATCCCAGAGGAAAAACGTCCTCGCAAGATCATGATTGGCAACCCCACAAAACGCATTGTTGACGAGCGTTTAGCTGCTTAACAGAGCGGGTACCTGCACCACGCTCTTTAAGGGGGGTGGTGCAGGGTGTTCAGCAGTGACCACCGTTGATGGTCTTTCCATTTGCCGTTTTTTCTTAAAAACTGCCGACTCAGGCCTTCGTATTCAAAGCCACACGATTTCGCCAGGGCGATCGAAGCATGGTTGTCGGGTTGGATGTTGGCTTCCAAACGGTGCAGGCGCAATGGGCCAAACGCTTTGGCGATGACTTGCAGCACAGCCTGCTTCATATGGCCGTGGCCTTGTTGCCCTTCAAATGCGTAATAAATGAGATACGCGTTTTGAAAATCACCGTAAAAAATATCTTGTAACTCCACCATACCCACCATGGCTTGGGTGTCTTGATGTGTGACCAGAAAAGCCTGGTCGTCAGAGGTATTCATGTCTTCAATGTAGCGAGCGAAAGCCTTGGCACTGCGTGGCACTTGCACCCAGTCTTGGTGCAAGCGTCGACTTCGACGACTGTTCACTAGAAATTCTTTTTCATCGCTGGCTTTTAAATGGCGCAGAGAAATGGTGTTGGCCATGGTCACAGACCCAGCAATGCGCCAAACGTGGCACCAGCCAACATCAGCCACAGTAGATGGATACGGGTCTTGAGCACGATGAGCATGCTAAGTCCACATAGCAGCAACAAGCGCGCATCCATCAGAGGGTTGCTGGCTGTTTGCAACAACCAACCTGCTGACAGCATCAGCCCCATGACCAAGGGCAACATGCCTGACTTGAAGGCGCGAACACTGCGTGCGTGTTGGTGCCGTTGCAACCATTTGCCCATGAAATAACTCAGCAGCGAGGAGGGCAGTACCGCAGCAGTGAGTAAACCCAGCGCCATCAACAAGCCTGCGCCGATGGCGGCCCAACCCATCTCAAAACCGCCTGCGGCTTGCAAGCCAATGTTCCATCCCATGACCGCAACCAACAAGATATTAGGCCCTGGTGCAATCTGCGCCAATGTGACCGATTGGCTGAACGTCGCCTCGGTGAGTAACTGCAAGTCATTGACCAGATAACGATGCATCTCTGGCACGATGGCCAATGCACCACCTACCGCCAGCAATGACAGCATGCAAAAATGCATATGAAGTTGCAACCAAAACAGCAAGCTCATGGCGTTTCCTGCGGTTGCAAACGCCACCAAGTAAGCACGCAAGCCACACCACCCACAGCAGCGATGACTGCTGCTAAGGGCCAGTGCAGCCAAGCGACCAAAACAAAACTCTGGATCACGAAAAGCGAAGCCAAGACCACACCCAAAGGATGTTGACGGATGCTGGGCATGAAACGCCAACCGGCGGCCATCACCATGCCTGCGGCTGCAGCGCCCATGCCGTGCAGGGCAGACGCCACGATGGGCAAATGGGCAAAAGCTTGGAAGGTGAACACGATGGCCAACATCAGCAAGCCAGGGAGCAATAGCAAGCCGCTCATGGCTGCCAACGCGCCCGTGGGACCAAAGTGTTTGCCGCCGAACATGACCGACAGATTCACCACGTTGGGGCCGGGCAAGGTTTGCGCCAGCGCCCATTCTTCGGCAAATTCAGACAAGCTCATCCATTGTTTGCGGTCAACGATTTCGCGTTGCACCACAGCCAAGACGCCCCCAAAGCCTTGCAGACCCAACCAAGCGAAGGACACAAACAAGTCGGTGCGGGAGCGGGGCGCGGTTGAAATAGCGAGTCTTTCTAAGGTGATTCTGCTGATGTTAGTTGGAAAATGCCTATGCCACCTAGAATCAGGGCTTGATGAATCCCCCTATCGACGTCTCTTTTTTTCCGCGTGTTGCCAAGCCGCTGACCAGCTACCGCAAATACTGGGCAGCTCGGTTTGGCACGGCGCCGTTCCTGCCCATGAGCCGCGCCGAAATGACGCAACTGGGCTGGGACAGTTGCGACATCATTTTGGTCACGGGCGACGCCTATGTGGACCACCCCAGTTTCGGCATGGCGGTGATTGGCCGCATGTTGGAGGCCCAGGGGTTTCGCGTGGGCATCATCGCCCAGCCCGAATGGCACAGCGCTGATCCCTTCCAAGCCTTGGGCCAACCCAATTTGTTTTTCGGTGTGACCGCGGGGAACATGGATTCCATGATCAACCGCTACACCGCGGACCGCAAAATTCGCAGCGATGACGCCTACACGCCAGGCGGTGTGGGTGGCAAGCGGCCAGACCGCAGCGTGTTGGTGTACAGCCAGCGATGCCGTGAGGCCTACCCCGAGGTGCCCATCGTCATCGGCGGGATTGAAGCTTCACTCCGGCGCATCGCGCATTACGACTATTGGCAAGACAAGGTGCGTCGTGCCATTTTGATTGACGCCAAAGCCGACTTGCTGCTGTATGGCAATGCCGAGCGTGCCTTGGTGGAAGTGGCGCATCGCTTGGCGGGCAAAGAAACCATCGCGCAGATCACCGATGTGAGAGGCACGGCCTTCATCGTCAAGCACACGCCCGACGATTGGTTTGAAATTGACTCCACCGAAGTGGATATGCCTGGGCGTGTGGAATCGCATGTGAACCCTTATTTGATGGTGAGCGAGCAGGCCATGGCGCAGGGCGAGAGCTGTGCACGGCAAGACGAGTTGGATGCGGGCATGCCCGTCATGACCAAACGCGCACAGAGCCAGCAGCCTTCAGAAAAACCGATTCACTTCGTTCGCAATGACAGCATGCGCCATGACGCGGTCACCAGCAAAATCAAAGTCCCACCCCGCAACAAAAGCGTGATTCGACTGCCCAGTTACGAGCAAGTCAAAAGCGACCCTGTGTTGTATGCCCATGCCAACCGGGTGCTGCATTTGGAAACCAACCCTGGCAATGCGCGTGCCTTGGTGCAAGCGCATGGCGAGGGGCGCACCGCGCGGGATGTTTGGATCAACCCACCGCCCATCCCCCTCACCACGGCCGAGATGGACCATGTGTTTGACTTGCCGTATGCCCGCAGTCCGCATCCCAGCTATGCCGATGCCCAAGGCGGCCACGATGGCGAAACCAAGATCCCCGCCTGGGAAATGATTCGCTTCAGCGTCAACATCATGCGCGGTTGCTTTGGTGGTTGCACGTTTTGCTCCATCACCGAGCATGAAGGCCGCATCATCCAAAGCCGCAGCGAAGAGTCCATCCTGCGTGAAATTGAAGACATCCGCGACAAGGTGCCCGGCTTCACCGGCGTGGTGAGTGACTTGGGTGGCCCCACGGCCAATATGTACCGCATCGGCTGTCGCACGCCTGAAATTGAAGCAGCGTGTCGCAAGCCCAGTTGCGTCTTCCCAGGCATTTGCCCGAACTTGAACACCAGCCATGCGGCACTCATTCAGTTGTACCGCAAAGCACGTGCGTTGCGCGGCGTGAAAAAAATCTTGATCGGCTCAGGCCTGCGCTATGACCTGGCGGTGGAAAGCCCCGAGTATGTGAAAGAACTCGTGACCCACCATGTGGGTGGCTATTTGAAAATTGCCCCCGAGCACACCGAGGGCAGCCCGCTGTCCATGATGATGAAGCCAGGCATTGGCACTTACGACCGCTTCAAGCAGATGTTTGACAAGTACAGCGCCGAGGCGGGCAAAAAGCAATACCTCATTCCTTACTTCATCGCGGCCCACCCAGGCACCCGCGACGAGGACATGATGCACTTGGCCGTGTGGTTGAAGAAAAATGGTTTTCGGGCCGACCAGGTGCAAACCTTCTACCCCAGCCCCATGGCCACCGCCACGGCGATGTACCACTCGGGCAAAAACCCCTTGCGCCGTGTCGGCCGTGAAAGCGAAGCCGTGGACATCGTGCGCGGCGACAAACGCCGACGTTTGCACAAAGCATTTTTGCGTTACCACGACCCGAACAACTGGCCTCTTCTCAGGGACGCCCTGAAAACCATGGGTCGTGCCGACTTGATTGGCAATGGCAAGCAGCACCTGATTCCGCGCTTTCAGCCACTCAACACCGAGGGTTACACCAGCAGTCGGCGCAAGAACAGCACCTCGGCGGCGGCAAAAACCTCGCCTGTGACGCAAGGTCGCGTGAAACCAGCGCCTGGAAAAATACTCACCCAGCACACGGGTTTGCCACCGCGTAAAAAACACTGATGAAGTGTGTATTAACGAGGGCTTCAAGGGTAAACAACTAATACCTTTGTAACTTTTAATATGGTTTGATGAATACAATTTACACATTGATTCATCCAGTCTCTCTCGGTAACCACAGGACCATCACCATGAAGATTCATACTTCTTTAGCCTTGCCTGCCATTGCGCTGGCGACCTCTGTCCTCACGTCTGCATTCGCAGCAGACACGGTCATCGGACTCATCACCAAAACCGACAGCAACCCGTTCTTTGTCAAAATGAAAGAGGGTGCCGAAGCTGCGGCCAAAAAGGCAGGCGTCAAACTCATCAGTGCCGCGGGCAAGCAAGATGGCGACACGGCCTCACAAATCAGTGCCTTGGAAAACATGGCAGCCGCTGGTGCCAAAACCATTTTGATCACCTCCACAGGTGACGCCATCATCCCCACCGTGAAAAAAGTCCAAGCCCAAGGGGTGCAGGTGATTGCCTTGGACAGTCCCTTTGAAGGTGCAGACGCTTTGTTTGCCACGGACAATTTCAAGGCGGGTGTGTTGATCGGTCAATACGCCAAGGCCGCCTTGGGGGGCAAAAAACCAGTCATTGCCACCTTGGATTTGTTCCCTGGCCACCCTGTGGGCGCGCAACGCCACAATGGTTTTCTCAAAGGTTTTGGACTGAAATCTTTGGTAGCATCCAGCAACCAACTGGCCACGCCTGCGGAAGTGGTGTGCTCGGCCGACAGCTTTGGCGATTCGGCCAAAGGTCAAACGGGCATGGAAAACTGCTTGCAGAAAAATGCCAACATCAACGTGGTCTACACCATCAATGAACCCGCTGCAGCCGGTGCCTACAAGGCTTTGAAAGCCGCGGGCAAAGAAAAGGATGTGGTCATTGTGTCGGTGGATGGCGGTTGTGAAGGCGTGAAAAATGTGGGTGCAGGTGTGATCGCTGCCACCTCACAGCAATACCCGTTGAAGATGGCCGCTTTGGGTGTGGCTGCAGGTGTTCAGTACGCCAAGGACGGCAAACGCCAAACGGGTTATACCGACACGGGTGTCACATTGATCGCAGCTAAGGCCATCAAGGGTGTGGAGAGCAAAGACGTGAAAACCGGCACTGAATTGTGTTGGGGCAATAAATAAGTTAGCAAGCATCAAGCAAGGCCCCTAGCGGGCCTTTTTCTTGATACGCCCGCGCCATGAACGCCACCCGTTTCAACTTGTCAGCCTTGGGCGCTATGGGGCCCGCCATCGCCTTGTTGTTGGCGTGCGGTTTTTTTTCATTCCAGCACGACAATTTTTTAACCCTGAAAAATTTCTCGCTGATCCTGCAACAGGTCATGGTGGTGGGCACCATCGCCATTGGCCAGACCCTGATCATTCTCACGGCGGGTATCGATTTGTCATGCGGCATGGTGATGGCATTGGGCTCCATCGTCATGACCAAATTCGCTGCTGACTATCAGCTTGGGGCCGTCTTGGCCATTTTTTGCGGTATAGCCGCCACAACCTTGTTGGGTTTGGTCAATGGCTGGTTGGTCACGCGTGTGAAATTGCCGCCTTTTATCGTCACGCTGGGCACGCTCAATATCGCGTTTGCTCTGACCCAGTTGTATTCTGGCTCGCAAACCATCACCCCCATACCCGAGGGCATGAATTGGTTGGGTGAAACCTTTGTCATGGGCGGTACGCGTGTGCCTTATGGTGTGGTGTTGATGCTGAGTCTTTATGTGGGGACATGGATTTGGCTCAGAGATACCGCGCAGGGCAGGCATATTTACGCGGTGGGCAACAGCCCCGAGGCCACACGCTTGACAGGCATCTCCACGAACAAGGTGATTTTGGGTGTGTACGTGTTGGCTGGCGTTTTTTATGGCGTTGCCGCCACCTTGAGTGTGGCACGCACGGGCGCGGGAGACCCCAATGGGGGGCAAACCGAAAACTTGGACGCGATCACGGCGGTGGTCTTGGGCGGCACCAGTTTGTTTGGTGGGCGAGGTGTGGTCTTGGGGACATTGATAGGCGCCTTGATTGTGGGCGTGTTTCGCAACGGTTTGACACTGATGGGCGTGTCTTCTGTTTACCAAATACTGGTCACGGGTATTTTGGTGATCTTGGCAGTCGCCACCGACCAAATGTCGCAACAAGGTGCACGCCGATGAACCCACTTGAACTGGTTTTACAGGCCAAGGGTTTGGTCAAACGCTATGGTCAAGTCACTGCCTTGGATGGTGCGGATTTTGAGCTCAGGGCAGGTGAGATTTTGGCAGTCATCGGTGACAACGGTGCAGGTAAATCGTCTCTCATCAAATGTTTATCGGGTGCCACCGTGCCGGATGAAGGCCAAATCTTGTTGGATGGCCAAGAAATACATTTCAAAAGTCCTATAGATGCTCGCATGGCGGGTATTGAAACGGTGTACCAAGACCTGGCGGTGGCTCCAGCCATGACCATTTCGGAAAATCTTTTTCTGGGTCGGGAACTGCGCCGCCCCAATTGGTTGGGCAAGCTCGGTTTCATTGACAAAAAACGTATGTTGGAAGAAAGCATTCGACGCATGAACGAGCTGAAGGTGGGCATTCGCTCGATGAACCAAGCGGTTGAAACCTTGTCGGGCGGTCAGCGCCAATGCGTGGCGGTGGGTCGAGCCGCCGCCTTTGCGCAGCATGTGGTCATCATGGATGAACCCACGGCAGCCCTGGGCGTCAAAGAGGGACACATGGTGCTGGAGTTGATTCGCCGTGTGCGTGACAAAGGCTTGCCGGTGGTTTTGATTTCACACAATATGCCCCATGTCTTTGAGCTTGCCGATCGCATTCACATCGCCCGTTTGGGCAAGCGAGCCGCCGTGGTTAACCCCAAAAAAATCAGCATGAGTGACACCGTGGCCTTGATGACCGGGGCTTTAACTGTAGACGCTATTTCCCACGATTTGTTGGCACTCTAAAGGCACTCCAAAGGCACTTATGGGACCATGGTGTGCAAGGGTAAATCGTGTTTCGAGGCCAGTGCGTCAATCTGTTTCCGCGTCAGGCTTGCAAAAAATACGGCTAAGTCTGAATGGCTTTGTGGGGCCAGCATGGTGTTTTGAACAGGTTTCATCGTGTTGGACAAACCGGCGATCTGTGCCAGTCGTTGTGCAAAATGCGGCTCTAGCGCAGCGACTGCCACCCTGCCGTTTTTGCAGGCGTAAACCGCATAACCCGCGTGGGCACCACCCACCGAGCCTTTGGGCAGGGTCAATCCCCAATGACGCGGCAGGGCTAAATACGCAGCGGCAGCGTCTAAGGCGACTTCATGAAAAACGCCTTTGCCATGCGATCGACCAGGCTGGGCTCTTTGCCACAAGGCTTGTAACACCGCTTCAGTGGCTTGCAATGAACCCGCCATGTCGGCAAACAAAGTGGCTGGCAAATTCAGTCCTTGAACCAAACCATTGGCGGCCAAGTACGTCAGGTCGTGGCCTGGTATTTCGGCACCTTTGCCGCCAGATCCCACAATGCTGACCATGTTCAGACTCGGATGCACCGCGCGTAAGTCTGACCAAGCCAAACCGAGTTTCTTTAAAGCAGATGGACGAAAAGAAGTCAGCAACACATCGGTTTTTTCTAACAGCTTGTGTAACCGGGCTTGACCCTTGTCGCTTTTCAAGTCTGCTTGCACCACTTTCACGCCGGCATGCAGTTGCGCATAAGCGTGTGGCGCGTACAAACCCATGGGATCGCTGGTGCTTCCTTTGGCTGCGTCCGGCGCCGACAAGGGTTCGAGTTTGGTGCACTTGGCGCCCATGTCTGCCAGACGCATCAAAGCCGCAGGGCCGGGCAAGTTCAAGGCAACGCTGAGGATACGAACACCTTTCAAAGTGTTGCTGGAGGGTTTGTAAGAGCTGGCAGTCATTGACCAAAGTCCAATGGCAGGCCCACATAGTTTTCGGCCAGCGATTTGGACAGGGCTTCGCTGTTGACCAAATAGTCCAGCTCGGCTTCTTGCATTTTTTGGCCAAAGCCTTCGCTGTCAGGGAAACGGTGCATCAAGGTGGTGAGCCACCAAGAAAAACGCTCGGCTCGCCAAATGCGGGCCAAGGCACGTTGCGAATAATGGTCAATGCCAGCGCTGCTCTTGTCATTGAAATACTCGATGAACGCACTGCTGAGGTATTTCACATCACTGGCAGCCAGGTTTAAACCCTTGGCCCCCGTGGGCGGCACGATGTGGGCGGCGTCGCCTGCCAAAAACAAGCGACCAAAGCGCATGGGCTCGGCCACAAAGCTGCGCAAAGGTGCGATGCTTTTTTCAATGGAGTCACCAATGACCATGCGTTCGGCCATGTCAGGGTCTAGGCGTTTGCGCAATTCATCCCAGAAGCGCTGATCGCTCCAGTCTTCCACCTTGTCTGTCAGCGGGCACTGCACGTAATAGCGGCTGCGGGTCAAGCTTCGCATGGAGCACAGTGCAAAACCTCGGTCGCTGTTGGCATAGACGATGGCATGGGTAGACACAGGTGGCACATCGGCCAACACGCCCAACCAGCCAAAGGGATAGACTTTTTCGTACTCGGTGATGGCCCCTTTGGGCACGCTGGCCCTGGCCACACCATGAAAGCCATCACAACCCGCGATGAACTCGCAGTTCAAGACATGCCGCACACCGTCTTGGAGGTAGCTCACACTGGGGCGTTGTTCGTCAAAGTGGTGCAATGCCACTTCGTCGGCGTTGTAGATGGTGGTCAGGCCCAACATCGCACGTTGCGCCATCAGGTCCTTGGTCACTTCCGTTTGGCCGTAGGCAGTGACAACTTTGCCGCCTGTAAGCTGGGTCACTTCAATCGGGTGACGGGTGTTTTTGAAGACCAATTCGATGCTGTGGTGCACGGTGCCGCCTGCCGTGACTCCTGCACCCACGCCAGCTTCGTGCAGCAAATCCACCGTGACTTGTTCCAAAATGCCTGCGCGAATGCGGCCCAACACATACTCGGGACTTTGCCGCTCCAAGATGATGTGTGCGATGCCAGCTTTGTGCAGCAAGGCCCCCAGCAACAAACCTGAGGGGCCTGCGCCAATGATGACGACTTGGGTACTGCTGGTAGACATCTTCAAACTCCGAGGTGTTGATTCAAAACGTCTGGTTGGCTCAGCAGTTCTTTACTGGTTCCTTGGAACACCACCTCGCCTTTGACCAAAATCACGTTGTGCTGGGTGATTTGCGTCACGTGTTGCCAGTTTTTGTCGACGATGACGGTGCTGATGCCAGACTGCGCCACCAAGGCGCAGATGCGCCAAATTTCAAGCGCGATGAGTGGTGCCAAGCCTTCTGTGGCTTCATCGAGCAGCAGCAAATCGGGGTTGGTCATGAGGGCGCGACCAATGCTCAGCATTTGCTGCTCGCCCCCACTCAGTTGCTGTCCACCATGGCCCAAGCGTTCGCCCAGACGAGGAAAGGTGTCCAGCACGCGTTGGTAAGTCCAATCAGCTTGTCCATGCACACCAGGGCGAGCCGCCATCACCAGGTTTTCATGCACGCTCAAGTTGCCGAAAATCCCTCTACCCTCGGGCACATAGGCCATGCCCAGGTTGGCAATGTCATAAGGTGTTTGACCCTGAATGGCTTGATCTTGAAAGCGGATGCTGCCGCTTTGGGGTTTGAGCAATCCCACAATGCTTTTGAGCAAGGTGGACTTGCCCATGCCATTGCGCCCCATCAAGCCCACGGTTTGACCACGCTCGATGGTGAAGTCCAGGTTGCGCAGCACATGGCTGGCACCGTAATAAGTATGGAGGCCTCGGACCTCCAGCAAACTGTGGCTCATGCGTGGGCCTCACCCAAATAAGCGGCTTGCACCTTGGCGTCACCACGAATAGCCTCGGGCGTGCCGCTGGCAATCACCGTGCCGTTCACCATCACCGTCAGCACATCAGCCAGCGCAAACACAGCGTCCATGTCATGTTCCACCAGCAGCATGGCGTGGTCTTTTTTCAAGGCGTGCAACAAGGTGACCATGGTTTCTGCTTCTGCTGCGCCCATGCCTGCCAAAGGCTCATCGAGCAAGAGCACCTCGGGTTCGGTCGCCAAGACCATGGCGATTTCCAGTTGTCGTTGAATGCCATGGCTCAAGATGGCAGCGGTTTGATCTCGCACGCTGGTCAAACCCGTCAACGCCAGTGCTCTTTCAGCGCGAGCCACCACGGCCGGGTTTTGGTCGGCTCGGCTGAACCACGACAGGGGGTTGTAAGGCGCCAAAGCGTCCCGTGCTTGGGCCGCGAGCATGAGGTTCTCCCACACGGTGAGCGGCAAAAACACATTGGTTTTTTGGTAACTGCGACCCAAACCATTCAAGGACAAACGGTGGTGTGGCCAACCCGTGACGGATTGGCCTTTGAGCCACAACTCGCCACTGGTGGCTGGGATGTCGCCACTCAGCAAATGGGTGAGGGTGGTTTTGCCTGCGCCGTTGGGGCCAATGACCGCGTGAAGTTGGTCTTTGTACAAGGACAAGGACACTTCATTCACGGCCAACAAACCGCCAAAGCGCTTGCTCAAAGAGGCGGCTTTCAGCAGCGCTTCAGTCATGGTGTTTGCTCCTGGGGCGCAGCAAGCCCATCAAGCCTTGGGGCGCGATGATGACCACCAACACGATCAGCGAACCCATCCAAAGTTGCCAATGCTTGCCCAAATCAAACTCGCCCACACTGGGCAGGTCTTTGAACACATGCATGAACAACTCAAAACCAAAAGCACCCATGAGTGCCCCAGCCACATTGCCCATGCCACCCAAAATCACCATCATGATGGCATGCGCACTCATGTGAAAACCCATCAATTCAGGGTTCACATAGCCCGATTGCGCGGCCCACAAATAGCCTGCCAGACCCGCCAAGGCACCTGCCAAGGTGAAGGCCGTGAGCTTGTAGCTGAAGCTGGCATAGCCCAGCGCTTGCGTGCGGTGTTCGTTCAATCGAATGCCGTTCAGGGTGCGACCAAACGGGCTCCACAACAAGCGACGCAAAAAGACATACACACTGACCAAGCAAGCCAGGGTGAAGTAATACAGCACCATCTTGTTTTCAAGGTCCAAGCCCAGCGCCTGGGGGCGCACATTGATGTAAATGCCATCTGATCCGCCCAGGGCTTTGTTGTCAAAGAACAGGTAGTACAGCATTTGCGCGAATGCCATGGTGACCATGATGAAGTAAATGCCTTGGGTGCGCACCACGAATATGCCAATCACCAAAGCCACTGTCGCTGAAGCCAGAATGGCCAAAGGCAAGGTGGTGAGCCAACTGGCTGCGGCATCGGGGGGTGACAAGAAGGCCAGCACATAGCCCGCCAATCCAAAGTAGGCGGCATGCCCCAAGGACACCAAGCCCGTGATGCCTTGCAAGATGTCCAAGCTCATGGCGAAGATGGCCAAGATCATCATGCGGGTGACCATCTGGGTGTAGAAATCTTGTCCTGCAAAAGGAAAAGCCAGCAAGGCCATCAAGCCAATCACCATGAACAACTGCACACTGCGCGGCAGTGTTTCCAAATGGGCTTGTGGGCTACTCATTGTTTGAACAAGCCTTCTGGTTTGTAAAGCAGCACCAAGGCCATGAGCACATACACCAGCATGCTGGCGAACTGTGGCAACAAGACCTTGCCAAAGGTGTCCACCAAGCCCACCAACAAAGCAGCGGTGAGCGCACCCCGCACAGAACCAATGCCGCCGATGACCACCACCACAAAGCACATGATCAGCACCTGCGAGCCCATGTAGGGGTAGACGCTGGACAAGGGTGCAATCAACATGCCGCTCAAAGCGGCCAAGCCCACGCCCATGGCAAACACCATGGAATGCAGGCGAACGATGTTGATGCCCAGGGTTTGCGCCATGTCGCTGTTGAATGCACCGGCCCGTATCTTCATGCCCAATTTAGTTTTGCTGATGAGCAACCACAAGGCCAAAGCCAGTGCCAAACAAATGCCCAGCATGAACAAACGATAGGCGGGGTAGGACAGGGTGTCGGTGAGACTGATGGACCAGTCCAGGGAAGCAGGCACAGCCACGCTATGTACATCATCTCCCCAGAGCATGGAGCGCAATTCTTCAAAGATGTAAATCAGTCCAAAGGTGAGCAACACCTGGTCTAAGTGACTGCGGTGGTAAAAATGCCTGAACAGGAGTTTTTCAAGCAGCCAACCAATGGCCACACTCATGACCGTACCCACCACGATGGCCAGGGCCAGATTGCCCCAAGCGCCCGCCAGTGCATAGGCCAGGTAGGCGCCCAGCATGTAGAAGCTGCCATGGGCCAAATTGACCACGCCCATGATGCCGAAAATCAGCGTGAGACCCGCCGCCAGCAAAAACAGCAATAGACCGTATTGAACGCTGTTGAGCAGTTGGATCAAAAAGTTAGCGAGATCCACATCAACCCAGTTTGCAACCCACGCCAGAATCCGACAAGGCCTTGGCAGCGACGCCTAGAACCACGTTTTCTTTGCCCTTGACTGTGCGCAGGTAAATGTCTTGCACCGGGTTGTGGGCCTTGCTCATGGTCCATTTGCCGCGAGGGCTGTCGATCACGGCGTTTTCCATGGCAGCGTACAAAGCTTTCTTGTTGCTGAAGTCGCCATGCACAGCGGCCGCACCTTGTAGCAGCAATTGGCCTGCGTCGTAGCCTTGTACCGCATAGACATCTGGCTGCATTTTGAAGGTTTTGGCATAAGCCAAGCGGAAGGCGTCATTGCGCTTGGTCGCCAAGGAAGTGCTGTAGTGCAGGGTGGTCATGATGCCTTGGGCAGAAGGCGCCAACTCGTCATCCAACAATCCCTCGGTCAAAAAGCCAGAGCCGTACAAGGGAATCTTGCCCGCCAAACCAGCCGCTGCATAGTCGCGGATGAATTTGGAGGCACCGCCTCCCGAAAAGAAGCAAGCCACGGCATCGGGTTTGATGGACGCGATCTCTGTCAGCAAGGCTTGAAATTCCACATTGGGGAAAGGCAAACCCAGTTCTTTCACGATGGTGCCGCCAGCGGCCACATAGCCCTCTTTGAAACCTTCACCCGACTCATCGCCAGCAGCGTATTTCCAAGTGATCCAAACGGCTTTTTTATGGCCTTTATCCACCATCACTTTGCCCAATGCCAAGGTAGGTTGGCTGTTGGTGAAGGAGGTGCGAAAGACATTGGGCGCACACAGGGCGCGGGTGGCCGCATGCATGCCTGCATTGGGAATGATGTTGAGCACACCAGTTTCACGGGCCACTTTGTGAATGCCCATTTGAACACCCGAGTGCACCGTGCCAATGAGGACATCTACTTTGTCACGTTGCACCAATTTATTGGCGTTTTCCACGCCTTTAGAGGGCTCCGATTCGTCGTCCACTTTGAAGAATTCAACCTCGCGACCACCCACTTTGCCGCCAGCTTCTTGCAAGGCCATGCGAAAGCCGTTGTCGATAGCCACGCCCAATTGGGTAAATGTGCCCGTGTAAGGCAACATGAGGCCGATGCGCACTTTGGCGTTTTGGGCATGCGCGGGTAACCACATACCTGAGCTTGCAGCACCCAGCATGGCGGCTGTGTTGGTCAATAGTTGTCGGCGAGAAGCCATGGAAGTCTCCTGGTGGGCACGTCTTATGTGGATAAGGCACGCAGTTTAAAGCGTTGGATTTTGCCAGTGGCTGTTTTGGGGAGTTCGTTCACGAACTCCACCCAACGGGGGTATTTGTAGGGGGCGAGTTGCGATTTCACGTGTTGCTTGAGATCCTCTGCGGTCAATGACTTGCCAGGTTGGGTCACGACAAAGGCTTTGGGTTTGGTTAAGCCCTGTTCATCGTCCATACCAATCACCGCAGCTTCCAGCACCGCGGGGTGGGTCATGATGGAGGCCTCAACCTCAAAGGGTGACACATAAATTCCACCCACTTTCAACATGTCATCACTGCGCCCACCGTAGGTGTAGTAACCCTCAGCATCGCAACTGTATTTGTCACCACTGCGTGTCCATTCACCCGCAAAAGTGTGTTTGGTTTTTTCGCGGTTGTTCCAGTACATGATGGCAGAGGTGGGGCCTTGAATCTGTAATTCCCCCAATTCATCCACTGCGCAAGGGTTTCCTTCGTCATTGACCAGACGCAGGGCATATCCTGGCACCACCTCACCGGTCGTGCCGTAGCGCACTCGCCCCGGACGGTTGGATAAAAAGATGTGAAGCATTTCGGTGGAGCCTATGCCGTCCAAAATATCGGTCCCAAACGCGTCCTTCCAGCGCTTGCCAATGTCTGCGGGCAAGGCTTCGCCTGCACTGGTGCACAAACGTAAATTCAACTTTTGGGGGTCAGGTCGCGAAGGATGCGCAAGCAGGCTGGCAAAGAGAGTGGGCACACCATAAAACACCGTAGGTTGATAGGTTTCAAGAATATGGAAAACATCTGCAGGTGTTGCCCGCTTGTCCAACAGCACCGTGGTTGCGCCCAGTGCCAAGGGAAAGCTCAAGGCATTTCCGAGTCCATAGGCAAAAAACAACTTGGCTGCGGAGAACACCACATCGGACTCTTGCAAACCCATGACGCCCCGTGCATATAACTCGGCAGTTTGAATAATGTGGCTGTGCAAATGCAAGGTGCCTTTGGGCGAACCGGTAGAGCCACTGGAGTACAACCAAAAACACACATCATCTGCCAAGGTATGCGCAGGTTCGCTCAGCGGTTGCATATCTTCAATGAGCGAAGAAAGACTTTGGGCAGAGCCGTCGTCATCGATATAGACATGCTCACATGTCGCGACTGAGGGCAGGATGTTTTCAAATTGTGGCCACAACGCCGAGGAGACGATCAAGCCTTTGGCTCTGGAGTCCTGCAACATGAATGCATAGTCTTTTGCTGTGAGCAATGTGTTGACAGCAACAGGTACCACGCCCGCCAAGATGCAACCCAAGAACACCACTGGCCAGCGTAAACCATCGTGCATGCACAGCAAGACCCTTTGCTCTTGCTGAAAGCCTGCCTTTTTTAAACCTTGTGCAAAACAATGCGCTTGATGCTTGAGTTGACCAAAGCTGAGTTGTTCGCCTGTTGACGCATCGATGTAAGCAATTTTGTTTTCACGGTGCGAATGGCGTTGGAGCAAATCCCATGCGGCGTTATAAACCCTGGGAATCGCCACGGTAGGAGGGGTATGGGGTGCTTGCTGACCATTCATAAGTGCATATTATTGCCTAGGGTTGAATGCATCAAAATGCATAGATCAGCGTTTGAAGAGGCTTGTCTTTAGTATGGGTAGAATGCACGCATCGGGGTGTAGCGCAGTCTGGTAGCGCATCTGGTTTGGGACCAGAGGGTCGTAGGTTCGAATCCTATCGCCCCGACCACACAAGAAAAAGGCCCCTATGGGGCCTTTTTTCATGCATTCTGCCCGTAGCTCAGTTGGATAGAGCAACAGCCTTCTAAGCTGTGGGTCGGGGGTTCGATCCCCTCCGGGCAGGCCAATAAGCGCTGTTTTCAGTGGTGTTCTTTGGGCTTCTCTTTGGCTGCCTTGTCAAAGAAGTGGTACCAGCATTCTTCTTTGGCCAAGACATTGCTTTTGTTATCAAGGCAGTAAGCGCGCCGAATTTTGCGTTCATGGTCGGTGATGAAATAGCTGCGGTACAGGGTTTTGTTCAGCACATACATGATCACGGTACGCGACTGCGGGCAAGATTCTCCCAGTATGCAACTGCGCATGACATTGGGGCTGACATACAGCTCCACCGAAACAATCGGTAATTTTTTCCCATGGTGGGTGGCTACCAAGCGCACTGCACAGGTTGAACCTGTGACTTTGTTTAATCCATCCTTGGCGGCCAACATATTGGCTTCCTCGGCCATGAGTTGACGAAACCACTCTCCGATCACCCCTCGGCACACAAAGTATTCTTCTTCTTCGGTTTTGTGGAAGGGTTCTATGTAGGGTCTGCGCTTGGAATCAAAGTAAAATAGGGGTTCTTGGCCTTCAAAGGTGCGAGTTGGTTTTTCCGCTTTGCCACCACCACCTCCGTGGCTATCCTTGGCAGGGGCACCGTGGTCATCCTTTTTCGCACCGTGGTCGTCTTTGGCAGGAGCGCCATGGGCATCAGCAGCAGGCTTGGCATGCTCGTCATTGGCCCATGCGGGCGCCAGCCACAAAGACTGCAGGCCGCAGAGGCAGACAAACACAAGAAGATGGCGCAATTTGTTCATGGCTTATGAAAGAGACCCCTGTTTATCGACATGCAAAGTCAATTCTTGAGCTTGGTTTAGGTTTTATTCAATGGTGTAACAGGTGGAATTGCGGTGCCATTTGCCTGTGTCAGTGACACAGTGCTGGAAAATTTCTTTGGAATTGGTGTTGGAGAGGAAATAGGACCGGTACAAGGATTTGTTCATGGGCACAAAATTGACGGTTCGGAAAATAGGACAAAAATCGTTACGAACGCACTTGTCAAACTCTTTACGTGTTTCAAACAATTGCACGCCGATACGGCCAGGCGTCAAACTTTTTTCAGTGCCATAGGTCACTATGCAGTTTTCTGAACTGACAAAAGGCAATTCGGCCAATTCATTGAAATAGTTCATTTCGGCCACGATCAACTCAAGAAACCAGGGGCCAACCACGCCTTTGCATTCGTAATAATCCATCTTGTCTTTGTGACTGACCACTTCACCCAGCGGGCGATTGGTTTTGTCTAGCAATACCATGGGCTCCTTGCCCGAGTTGGGGGGCCTGGCTTTGGATGCCTTGGGTGCTTCCTGTTTGCCTTCCTGGCTTTGCGCGCCTTCATTGAGCACCGCTTGGACCCTTCTGTCAAAAGTGTCCGGATCGCCTTTGTTCTCACTGCGTTTTTCAGGGATCGGTTTGAATTTCGACTCAGACTCTGGCTTGGAGTCCGAGCAAGCTCCCAGTACAAGCGTCAAAACCGTGACAGCTAAGAATGAAAGAAGGCGGTGTTTGCGCATGGTCAATAGATCGTTACAAGGGTTGGGGGTATTATCAACTCAAGGAAAACCCCTTTGAACCGATTCAATTTTTACCATGCGCATGCGTTTTTCTTATATCGTTAGCCTGTTCCTGTGGGCGTTGTTAGCGGCCTGTGGTGGCGGTGGAGGCTCGGGTTCTGGCGATGATGGCGTCGCTTCCAAGACGGTCACCTTGTTCGCCAGTGGCCTCAGTGGTCCCAAACACATGGCTTTCAAAAGTGGCAGTTTGTACATCGCTGACCAAAATACAGGCAGTATCAAAGTCGCAGGTTCTTCGACAGACTATTTCTCTGCAACGGGTTTTAGCGATCCCATTGGTGTAACGGTCAAGGGATCTGACGTTTACTACACCGGTACAGATAGCAACGCGGGTCAGGTTGTTTACAAAAACAAGTCCGCTGTATCGGTGGTTCCCACTGGAGGAAACAATTTTTACGGTTTGACCTTTTACAATAACCAGCTGTATGTTGCTGACGTTGGGTCTAACCAAATTGTTCGCTACACGTCGAACTTTGATTTGGACACTATCATCGATGTGACTCAGGGTTCCCCTCAGGGTTTAGGCGTGTTTGGGACGGATGTTTATGCAACGGTATCCAACACAACAACCAGTGTAAACAACATCATCATCAAATTGTCTGGAAGCAGTTACGCACCTTTGTATTGGGGAACTTTCGCATTACCCAATGCCATTGTTTTTGACGGTACCTACGCTTATATTGCCAACAAAGGGGACGTCAACGGTGATGGCGGCTATATCAGTCGCAAAAAAATGAGCGATAGCAGCAGTTCGGCCGAAATTTTCATTGACAGTTCGACGGGCATTTGGAATAGCCCCCAGACGGGTTTTTGCGGCTTGGCTGGTTTGGCCATCAGCGGTTCTTATTTGTATGCCAGCAATGGCACATGTACCAGTGGCAACAACACCAACACGGTTTTGAAAATCAAACTCTAGCCCTGTTTTTCAACGCTTCTCATACTGGGTTTTGCCAAACAGCGTTTCCATGGCTTTTTTGTCGTCTTGCATAGGTTTGCGTAAATCAGCCAAGACCGCACACCCTCGTTGCACTGCCGGGCGAGCGCCCACAGTGTCAAACCATTCTTTCAGCCTGGGGTAGTCGGCCCAATCAATCCCTTGGTGTTCCCAACTGCGTACCCAAGGAAAAATGGCCATGTCTGCAATGGAATAGGTATCGCCCGCGATGTAGGCATGGTGTGCCAATTGCCGGTCCATCACGCCATACAAACGACGCGCCTCGTTGGTATAGCGCTCAATGCCGTAGGGTACTTTTTCAGGGGCATAAATGCGAAAGTGGTGGGCTTGACCCAGCATCGGACCCACGCCGCCCATTTGGAACATCAGCCATTGCAAGACTTCGTACTTGCCACGGTCACTTGCGGGCATGAATTTGCCCGTCTTGGCAGCCAAGTACACCAAAATGGCACCCGACTCAAACAGGCTGATGGGTTTGCCATCAGGGCCGTTGGGATCGACCAAGGCGGGAATCTTGTTGTTGGGACTGATGCTGAGGAACTCAGGTTTGAACTGTTCGCCTTTGCCAATATGGACAGGGTGCGCCAGCCAGTCTCGACCTAACGCAAAACCACACTCCTCGAGCATGACGTGAACCTTGTGCCCGTTCGGGGTGGGCCATGTATAGACATCGATCATGGGTTTTGCGCTTTCAATCTTCAAGAACCGCGGGTGACGGGCATGTCCACTTCTTGCGGGAAAGTGGCAATGTGGCGCGCCAACTCGAGTTTGGCAATCGAGTTGCGATGCACTTCGTCGGGGCCATCGGCCAAGCGCAAGGTGCGTTGATGGGCGTAAGCGTAGGCCAAGGGGAAATCGTCGCTCACACCGCCCGCGCCATGGGCTTGTATGGCCCAGTCAATGATTTGCGTTGCCATCACGGGGGCAATCACTTTGATCATGGCAATTTCTGTTTTGGCGATCTTGTTGCCCACGGTGTCCATCATGTAGGCGGCCTTGAGGGTCAGCAAACGGGCTTGTTCAATCATGATGCGCGATTCAGCAATGCGTTCGTGCCACACACCTTGGGCAGAAATGAGTTTGCCAAACGCTGTTCGGCTGTTGAGGCGTTTGCACATCAACTCAAGCGCGCGCTCAGCGCAACCGATGGTGCGCATGCAGTGATGGATACGGCCAGGGCCTAGGCGACCTTGCGCAATTTCAAAACCGCGACCTTCGCCTAACAGCAAATTGCCCACAGGAACGCGAACGTTTTTCAGATCGACTTCCATGTGGCCGTGAGGTGCATCGTCGTAGCCAAATACCGACAGCGGGCGCATCACAGTCACACCTGGTGAATGGGCGGGAACCACGATCATGCTTTGCTGCGAGTGGCGAGGCGCATCTGGATCAGTCTTGCCCATCACGATGTAGACCGCACAACGGGGGTCGCCAGCGCCTGACGACCACCACTTGCGGCCGTTGATGACGTAATGGTCGCCATCACGCTCGATGCGGGTTTGGATGTTGGTGGCGTCTGATGAGGCCACATCAGGCTCGGTCATCAAAAAGGCAGAACGAATCTCGCCGCGCAGCAAAGGCTCTAACCATTGGTCTTTCAAGGACTCGCTGGCATAACGCTCGAAGGTTTCCATGTTGCCCGTGTCGGGCGCGGAGCAATTGAACACCTCGGCGGCAAAGGGCACACGGCCCATGATTTCGCACAACGGCGCATATTCCAGGTTGCTCAAACCTTCTGGAGCACGTTTGCTGTGGGGCAAAAACAGGTTCCACAAACCGGCTTTGCGTGCCAAGGGCTTGAGTTCTTCCACGATTTTGGTTGGAATCCAAGGGTTGCCAGCGGCTCGGTTGGCTGCGATTTCGGCAAAAAAGCGGGCCTCATTGGGATAAATATGTTCGTCCATGAAAGCGAGCAAGCGCGCTTGCATGGTTTTAACCTTGTCGGTGTAATCAAAATTCATAAGAGGCTCCGTTGGTGTGAACTGTTCAAAAAGATGAGGTGCTGCGTTGGGCAAACAACCAAGCCAACTCAGCCATGGGCTTGGCACCAGCACCCGAGGCTTTGGCCTGCGCACTGGAGGCGGTACCGTCTTCTACCCGCTTGGCAATGCCTTGCAAAATGGCAGCAATGCGGAACATGTTGTAAGCAAGGTAGAAATTCCAATCGGGCTTTAAAGCCTCAAGTGTGGTCAAACCACTGCGTTGGCAATACAAGTCGATGTACTCATCTTCCAGTGGAATGCCCAAAGCCGCATGGTCCAAGCCCCCAATGCCGCGGAAACTGCCCGGCGGGATGTGCCACGACATGCAGTGGTAACTGAAGTCAGCCAAGGGGTGCCCCAGCGTGGATAACTCCCAATCCAAAATCGCCAGTACCTTGGGTTCGGTCGGATGAAAAATCAGGTTATCGAGCCGAAAGTCGCCGTGCACAATGCAAGTATGGTCAGCGCGCGCACTGGCCGGCATATGGGCAGGGAGCCATTCCATGAGGCGATCCATTTCGGGAATGGGCTGGGTGACTGAGGCGATGTACTGCTTGCTCCAGCGGCCAATTTGCCTGTCAAAATAATTTCCGGGTTTGCCAAAACTGCCCAAACCTTGCGCTTCGTGCTTAACCGCATGCAAAGCCGCTATCACGCGGTTCATTTCCAGGTAGATGGCACGCCGCTCAGCAGGTGTCATGTCAGGCAATGATTGATCCCACAGGACGCGCCCTTGGACAAACTCCATGACATAAAAAGCACGGCCAATGACCGATTCGTCGTCGCACAGCACATGCATTTGCGCCACAGGCACGTTGGTGCCTTGCAAACCACTCATGACAGCAAATTCGCGCTCAATGGCGTGCGCCGATGGCAGCAACTTGGCCACAGGACCTGGCTTGGCGCGCATCACATAGCTTTTGCTGGGGGTGATGAGTTTGTAAGTGGGGTTGGATTGCCCACCTTTGAACATTTCCACCTGCAGGGGGCCTGCAAAGCCAGGCATATGCGCTTCTAACCAAAGCGTCAGCGCTTGGCTGTCAAACCGGTGCGCATCGCTGACCTCGCGCGTGCCTACAAAATTCTCAAAATGGCTCATGGGTTTATTCCGATGCGCTGATGCGTAACAAGGACTCGCGGTCGCGCACCACCAAGCCACCCGGCTCGATGCGCAAAATCTCCTCGCGCTCCATGGCTTTTAACTCTTGGTTGACCCGTTGTCGAGAGGCACCTAAAAGTTGTGCCAGTTCTTCTTGCGCCAAGTGCAAGCCAATGCGTGTTTCGCTGCCGTGGTTTAAAGAGGGTACCCCATAGCTGCGTACAAGGTGCAGCAGTTGTTTGGCCAATCGCGAACGCAGGGGCAGGGTATTGAGATCCTCGACCAAGCCGAACAACTGGCGTATACGTCTTGCCTGCAAACGCAGCATGGCGTCGTAAAACTCCACATGGGCTGCCAAGATTTTCTGGAAGTCGGCTTTGGCAACGCACAAGATCGTGGTGTCTCCGTGGGCGTACACATCGTGTGTGCGGGTGTCGCCGTCCAAGATGGCCACATCGCCAAACCATATGCCCGGCTCCACATAGGTGAAAGTGATTTGCTTGCCTGACAGCGATGTGCTGCTGACCCGAACAGCGCCTCTGGCGCAAGCCATCCACTCCTCGGGAGAGTCGCCTCTGGCGGAGATCAAGTCGCCGTCTTTGAGTCGTTTGACGAAAGCGCATCGCAGTATGTCGTGTCGCAGTGAAGGGGAAAGAGAAGAGAACCAACGACCAGCGTTGATGGCCTCGCGTTCTTCAATGGTAAGGATAGGGTCGTCCATCGTCTGTCTTTTGAGTGACCGGTAAATGAAAAATTGTCGCCAACGAGACCATCAGCGGCAGGCCTAGGGTTTGTAATGAGGGGTTTGTTTGTCTAAGAAAGCTTGAATGCCAATACCCGCGTTCGCATGGTTGAGGTTGTTCAAGAAATGCTGTTTTTCGGTGTGCAGGTGGGCAAATACGTCTTGATCGCCGGCCTGTGACGTCAATTCTTTGATACTGGCTATGGCATTGGGCGCACGCTGGTTTAAGCGTTCAGCCAAGGCCAAAGCGTGGGGTAAAGCCTCGCCAGCAGGGGCCAGTTGGTTAATCAGCCCAGCATCTGCCAAGCGTTGTGCAGGAATACGCTCACCCAACATCATCCATTGGTTGGCCAAAGCCCTTGGCAGCGCGCGACTCAAAAACCAGCTACCACCGCCATCGGGTGACAAGCCTACCGAGGTGTAGGCCATCACAAACACGCTTTCCGTTGAGGCGACAACCAGGTCACATGCCAATACCAAAGAAAATCCTGCGCCTGCTGCTGCGCCTTCAACCGCGGCGATGACGGGTTTGGGAAAGGTGCGAATGGCTTCAATCCAGCTGTGCAGTGCATCAATCCCCACGGCCTGCTGATCGGGAGGGGCTTTGCGGTTGGTCAATAGGCGGTTCAAATTTCCGCCTGCGCAAAAATGTTTGCCTTCCCCCGAAATGACAACGCTTTTCACATCAGGGTTGGTTTCAGCCACATTCAAAGCCTCTACCCCAGCGCTGTACATGGCGGGGTCTAGCGCATTGCGGTGCTCAGGGTTGGAGATGGTCAAGACCAGCGTTTGGCCTTGGCTGTGACTTTTCAGTTGTGCGGTCATGGTTCAGTTTGACATGTGGCTCAAGCTCAAACCCAATGCGCCACGCCTGCGTAGCCAGGGACTGGGGCGGTAACGGGGGTCGCCATACACCGTTTGCAGGTTAAACAAGACTTCCAGCAAGTTGTCTGCGCCAAGACGATCCCCCAAGGCCAAGGGGCCCATGGGATAACCCAAACCCAGTGTCACTGCGGTATCGAGGTCGGCAGGACTGCAAATCTGTTGTTGGCATATGTCACTGGCTATGTTGACGATGGTCGCCACCACTCGCTGGGTGACAAAGCCACCGCTGTCTTGAATCACGCTGACCGCTTTGCCATCGCTGGCCATCAGCGAATGTGCAGCGTCACGCATGTCACTGCGGGTCGCAGGGTTGGTAGCCAATACCCGTCGTTGGGTCGCCTCGTCTGGCATCAACATGTCTATGCCCAGGGTTCGCGCCGGGTCTAAGCGCTCCACAATGGCGCAGGTCGTGACATCAAACCCCAAAGGCGCCACCCAACACAACGCTTGGTTGGAAGGCGCCGAGCCGGTCTCAATGACCGCACCCAAGTTCTTCAACAGTTGCAGCAATTCGACCCGCCTGGCTGCACGGGCGGAGACCCATACGGGTGGCTTGAGTGAACTTGAGGGTGTTGCTTGTTCAGCCGGTATTTGGGCCTTACCTTCAGCGTAACTGTAAAAACCTTGGCCAGTTTTGCGCCCCAACCATCCCCCAGCCAAACGCTGAGCGGTGATGACGCTGGGTCGGTAACGTGGCTCTTCAAAATACTGGTGGTAAATGGACGTCATGACCGGATGCGAAACATCCAAGGCGGTCAAGTCCATTAATTCAAACGGTCCCAGTTTGAAACCCACTTGGTCACGCAGGATTCGGTCAATGGTTGCGAAATCGGCCACACCTTCGCTCACAATGCGCAAGGCTTCGGTGCCATAACCTCGGCCTGCATGGTTGACGATGAAGCCAGGCGTGTCTTGCGCCAAAACGGCTTGGTGCCCCATGGTTTGCACATACGCGTTTAATTTTTCACAGACTTTAGGGTCAGTGGCCAAACCAGGCACCACTTCCACCACCTTCATCAACGGCACCGGGTTGAAAAAATGCAAACCAGCAAAACGCTCGGGGTGCTGCAAGCCCGCAGCCAAACCGGTTATCGATAAAGAAGAGGTATTGCTGGCTAAAACCGTGTGGGGAGGTAAGACAGTACAGAGTTGCACAAACAAGTCTCGCTTGACTTGGGGTTCTTCGACGATCGCTTCAATCACCAAGTCACACCCTGACAAGGCTTGCAAACTGTCAACGGTTTTCAAGGCAGACACATAGGCTTGGTGTTGATCGGGCGTGATGCGTTGTTTGTCGAGCATTTTTTGCCACTGGGCGCCAATGGCTTGTTGGGCATGGGTTGCGCGCTGCGATGCGGTATCAAAAAGCAAAACATCACTGCCCGCTTGCGCTGCCATTTGGGCAATACCTTGACCCATGGCTCCTGTGCCACAGACTCCGACAGTGGAAAATAATGTGTTCATAGTCGAACATTATCTCTGTACTGTGTTGATGGCATTTTTGCCGGCCGGCTGCAAGGGGTCACAGTGCCGCTGTGACAGAATGCAAAGCAAAACGCCAAATCAAAGGAGCAGCCATGTCATTGAAGTTATGCGGTTTCGCCGTTAGCAACTACTACAACAAAATCAAATTGCAACTGTTGGTAAAAGGCATTGCATTTGAGGAAGAATTGGTCTGGACAGGCAACACCCATCCCAAATTGATGGGCCGCTCACCCATGGGCAAAGTGCCTTTTATTGAAACCCCAGACGGTTGTTTGAGCGAGTCCATGGCGATTGCCGAATACATTGAACAAGCCTACCCACAGCACCCACTTTTGCCCAAAGACCCCATGCAAGCTGCAAAGGTGCGTGAATTGATCGTGTATTCAGAGTTGCACATTGAACTCGTGGCACGCGAGTTGTACGCTCAGGCGTTTTTTGGGGGGCAAGTCAGCGAGGGGACCAAGGAGCGGGTTCGCAAAAATTTGGCCAAAGGCATTGCGGGTTTTGCAAAGTTGGCCAAATTCTCCCCTTATGTGGCAGGTGACAGCATCAGCTTGGCTGACTGCGCTGTCGCTTTTCATTTGCCCATTGCCGTGAATGCTTCTAAATTGGTATTGGGTGAAGACTTGCTAGCCGACTTGCCTGTGAAAGCCTACGGCCAAACAATGGCTGAAAACCCTCACATGCAAAAAGTGCTGGCAGACCGTAAAGAAAATGCCGCTTTAATGGCAAGCCTGACAGCAAAAAAAACCTGATGCAGTCAGCGAAGTGATTTGCTGGCTTCAAGGTGTACCAAACGATCGAGTTCAGCGCAAATGTCTGCCATTCGCCCTGACATCACCATGCGACCCGCGTTGCTAGGCGACACATTACCTTCTTCTGCGACGCGAACGACCCGCAAGGGTTTGTAGGTTGTTGGCGCAAAGGGCTGGTTTGACAGTGTCATTTGGGGGTCATTGGCGGGCCAAAGCGCACGGTAGGCGGCGTTCAAGCGTTGAAACATATGGTGCGTGCTGATGAGTGCGGTGTTCATGTGTGCTCCAAAAGGGGTTTAAAACTGGTGACGGATAAGTCCTACGGCCAAGCCTTCGATATGAAAACTGTCGCTGGGGCTGACGCGGATGGTTGAAAAATCGGGGTTTTCGGGGTGCAAATAAATACCTGTCGTGTTTTTTTCAAAGCGTTTCACGGTGACTTCCTCACCGAGTCGGGCTACGACAATTTGACCGTTGCGAGCATCTGAGGTGGATTTGACTGCAAGCAAATCGCCATCAAGAATGCCAATGTCTCGCATGGACAAGCCCCTGACTTTGAGCAGGTAATCGGGCGTTTGGGTAAACAAGGCGTTTTGAACCGCAAAAGTTTGCTCAATATGTTCTTGGGCCAAGATAGGAGAACCTGCCGCGACCCGACCGACGAGTGGCAACACCAGTTGACCTAAGCCTGGCAAAGACAAGGTGTAAGGTGTACGGGATGATTCAAGGTTTGAGGCGTGGTCAGGGTTTTTCAGACGTATGCCGCGCGAAGTTCCGCTGACCAATTGGATGTAGCCTTTGCGCGCCAAGGCTTGCAAATGCTCTTCCGCTGCATTGGCGGACTTGAAACCCAGTTCTTTGGCGATTTCTGCCCGCGTTGGGGGCGCCCCCGTTTGGCGGATGGCAGTTTCAATCAGGGAAAGGATTTGCTGCTGTCTGGCGGTGAGCTTGCTTGGTTCCATGACGTCTCCTAGTGTGGGTGAAAATGGATGAACCCATTGTTGGGAATTCACTGTTTGGATATCCAGTAACTGTATTTTTAACCAGT
>CANCVB010000013.1 GCA_947381415.1 Burkholderiales bacterium | reverse complement strand
CATTTTGGAGACGGAAATCATCTCCATGGCCTTGGTGATCTTCTTGGTGTTTTCCACCGATTTGATCTTGGTGCGTAGTTCCTTGCCCGATGCCATCAGAGGCTCCTTTTGGTCAGGTAGAAATTAAGCAAAGCTTTTCTTGAAAGCGGTCACAGCGGTGGTCAATTCAGCTTCTGCTTCTTTGTCCAGGGCTTGTGAGCTTTCGAGTTTGGCCAGCAAAGCAGCGCACTTGTCTTTGAGGTAAGCGTGCAGACCGTGCTCGAATGGCAAAACTTGTTTGACTTCGATGTCGTCCATGAAGCCCTTGTTCACTGCGAACAGTGTGGCGCCCATCAAGCTGATGGGCAGGGGGCTGTATTGGGCTTGCTTGAGCAATTCGGTCACGCGGGCACCGCGGTCGAGTTGCTTGCGGGTCGATTCGTCCAAGTCAGATGCAAACTGGGCAAAGGCGGCCAATTCACGGTACTGGGCCAAGTCGGTACGGATACCGCCGGATTGGCCTTTGATGATCTTGGTTTGCGCAGCGCTACCGACGCGAGACACCGAGATACCGGCGTTGATCGCAGGACGGATACCGGCGTTAAACAACGAGGTTTCCAAGAAGATCTGACCGTCGGTGATCGAGATCACGTTGGTAGGCACGAAGGCGGACACGTCACCGGCTTGGGTTTCGATGATCGGCAATGCCGTCAAGGAACCTGTTTTGCCTTTGACAGCGCCTTTGGTGAAGTGCTCAACATAGTCGGCGTTCACGCGGGCTGCACGCTCGAGCAGACGGCTGTGGAGATAGAACACGTCGCCAGGGTAGGCTTCGCGGCCTGGTGGGCGGCGCAAGAGCAAAGACACTTGGCGGTAAGCCACGGCTTGCTTGGACAAATCGTCATACACGATCAAGGCGTCTTCGCCGCGGTCGCGGAAGTATTCGCCCATGGTGCAGCCAGAATAGGCCGACACGTATTGCATGGCGGCAGACTCAGAGGCAGAAGCGGCCACCACGATGGTGTAGGCCATGGCGCCGGCTTGCTCCAAAGCGCGAACCACGTTTTTGATCGACGAGGCTTTTTGGCCAATCGCGACGTAAACGCAGGTCATGTTCTGACCTTTTTGGTTGATGATGGCGTCGATCGCCACAGCGGTCTTACCGGTCTGACGGTCGCCAATGATCAATTCGCGCTGACCACGGCCAATCGGCACCATGGAGTCGATGGACTTCAGGCCGGTTTGCATGGGTTGGTCCACCGATTGGCGGGCAATCACACCAGGCGCGACTTTTTCGATCACGTCGGTCATCTTGGCGTTGATCGGGCCTTTGCCGTCAATGGGGTGACCCAGGGCGTTGACCACGCGGCCAATCAACTCGGGGCCCACGGGCACTTCCAAAATACGGCCGGTGCACTTGACCGTGTCGCCTTCAGAAATGTGTTCGTATTCACCCAAAATCACCGCGCCCACAGAATCGCGCTCCAAATTCAGCGCCAGGCCAAAGGTGTTGTTGGGGAATTCCAGCATCTCGCCTTGCATCACATCGGACAAGCCGTGGATGCGGCAAATACCGTCAGTGACCGAGATCACCGTGCCTTGGTTGCGCACATTGGCATTGCCTGTCGAGCCCTCGATGCGGGTTTTGATCAGTTCAGAGATTTCTGCGGGATTGAGTTGCATGACTCTTTCCTTCTTCCTATGGTTGGGCCAACCTGTGAGCGGGATGCTCAGGCGGTCAGCGCGACTTTCATTTGTTCCAAACGGGCTTTGACCGAGGTATCAAGCACCTCGTCGCCGACCACCACTCGCACACCACCAATGAGCTCGGGCTCGAGAGCCACTTGCACATGGAGTTTGCTGCCAAAGCGCTTTTCAAGCACCTTGGCCAAATCGTCAAGGGCCGCGCCCTCGATGGGGAATGCACTGTGCACCACCGCTTTTTTGACGCCACTTTGCGCATCCAACAAGGCATGAAAATGGTGAGCAATTTCGCTCAACACCGCCAAGCGACCGTTGTCGATCAAGGTGGTTAAAAAATTGATGGCCGCAGGAGGCAAGTTTTTCGGACCTACCTGCGTGAACAAGTCCAGCACTTGGCTGTGTGAGGTCTTAGGGTCATGGGCAAATTGCTGCAAACCGGGGTCTGCCGCAACAATGGCCAAGCCATCCAACCACGCCGCAGCAGCAGCGGCATCCGCCTTGACCACTTGAAACAAGGCCTCAGCGTAAGGACGGGCAATGGTGGCGAGTTCAGCCATGGTGGTGCGTCCTCAAAGCTCAGTCTTGAGACGGCTTAGCAAGTCGGCATGCACGCTGGCATTGACCTCTTTGCGCAAAATTTGCTCTGCGCCCTTGACTGCCAACACGGCCACTTGGTCGCGCAAAGCCTCACGGCCTTTGAGCATGGCTTGTTCAGCTTCGGCTTTGGCAGCAGCAATGATCTTGTTGGCCTCTTCCGTGGCACGCGCACGCGCTTCATCCAAGATCACTGAGGCGCGGTGTTCTGCGTCAGCGATGCGGTTGGCCGCTTCATTGCGTGTTTTAGCCAGCTCGACCTCGACATGCTTGTGTGCATTCGATAACTCGATGCGCGCATGCTCCGCGGCCTTGAGGCCATGGGCGATTTTTTCAGCTCGCTCGTCCAGCGCAACTGCAATCGGGGGCCACACGAATTTCATCGTGAACCACACCAAGATTGCAAAAACGATGGCCTGAACGAACAGGGTTGCGTTGATACTCACGTCAACACCTCTCTAAGGGTTGTGGCAAGAATTACTTCAGGACGAAGGGATTGGCGAAAGCAAACATCATGGCGATACCCACGCCAATCAAGAAAGCCGCGTCAATCAAACCAGCCAACAAGAACATTTTAGTTTGCAACTCATTCATCAGCTCGGGCTGACGTGCAGCAGCTTCAAGGTATTTGCTGCCCATGATGCCAATACCAATACAAGCACCAATAGCGCCAAGTCCAATAATGAGGCCGGCAGCCAGTGCGACTAAACCAAGTACGTGTTCCATGAGAAGCTCCTAAGCAAGATGATGGAAGGTTGAGGAAAGAAAAACTCAGTGCGTATCGTGTGCTTGCCCGATGTAGACCAAGGTCAACATCATGAAAATAAAGGCTTGCAATGCAACGATCAGAATATGGAAGATGGCCCAGATGGAGCCAGCGATGATATGGCCAATGGGCAACAAAATGCCGCTCAAGCTCATGGCAGCCGCACTGCCCATCAGGGCAATCAGCATGAAAATGAGCTCGCCGGCGTACATATTGCCAAACAGTCGCATACCGTGAGAGACGGTTTTGGCGACAAATTCAATCATTTGGAAACCAAAATTGATGGGCCACAAAATGGGGTGGGCACCAAACGGCGCGGTGGTCAGTTCGTGCAACCAACCGCCCAGGCCTTTGATTTTGACGTTGTAGAACAAGCAAATCAGCAAGACCGAGCAAGACATGCCCAGGGTGGTGGACAAATCCGCGGTAGGCACCACCCGGAAGTAATGGATGCTGTGGTCGATACCGGTCCACTCAAACACTTTGTGGAACAGATCGACGGGTAAAAAATCCATGCTATTGAGCAGGAAAATCCAAACAAACACCGTCAAGGCCAAAGGCGAAACCAGCTTGCGGCTGTTGGCGTTGTGCACAATGCCACGCGCCTGGGTGTCGACCATTTCAAACAAAATTTCCACAGCCGCCTGAAAGCGCCCAGGAACCCCAGAGGTGGCGACACGTGCGGCACGCCACAAAAAGAAAGAGCCGACAACGCCTAACAACACCGACCAAATGACGGAGTCGATGTTGACCACAGAAAAATCGATCACCCCCGCCATTGGCTTGGTTTGCAAATGGGTCAAGTGGTGACTGATGTATTCGCCGGCGGTAAGTGTGCTGGTATCGGACATGTTCAACTCTTCAAATCAATTCTGCGGTGTCGCCTTTGTGGGTCTGCCCCACGCCAGCGCCAGCCAATAAACCTTCATTGTCAACAACAAGCCTGCTAACAGAGCAGGCCAACTGACATCATTCAAAACTCTGGGGGCCAGCGCCAATAACAGCACTGTTAACACCAGTTTCACGCCCTGCCACACGGCAAAGCTTAAAGCTGCAGCCACCGCATGCGTGGAGGCCAGGCGAGAGGTCAAGCCTCTGGCAAACAAAGCAGCCGGAAGCGCCACCGCCAAGGCGCCGTACATCAAAGACAGCGCGATGTCAGAACGACCCCAAACCCATGCAGCAAGCAAAGACAAAACCACTGCCAAGGCCAGCTGCGCCCCAACCACCCACCACACCGAAAAAGCCGGTTGACGCTCTCGCCAGGCTTGCGCCTCTTGGGCCGTCATAGGGTGAAAATCGTCGGTTTCGTCAACTTGCGACACCGTCTCACCTGTGGTCTGAGTGCTTTTGTCTGCGGTCAAGGAAGCTTGTATGGATGGGTCCACTGGGTTCCCTTACTTGCAGCAAAGCCACTGATTGTAAAGTATCTTAATGACCCCACCTGAACCCAATCTTGCAAAGCCCCTTTAAAACCTTTTTATGCCCTCTACTGACAAAGACAGCTTGATTGAATATCCCTGCGATTTCCCCATCAAAGTCATGGGTGAACAGGTCGATGGCTTTGTGCAAGCCATGCTCATGATCGTGCGCCAGTTTGACCCTGAATGGGACGATTCGCGTCTGAGCCAACGCACCAGCAGCGCTGGCAAATACCTGGGCCTGACCTTGACCGTCAAAGCCACCAGCCGAGAACAACTCGACGAGCTGTACCGCACCCTCAGCACCCACCCCATGGTGAAAGTGGTGCTTTAGTGTCCAAACCCAGCGCTGACGCCTTGCTTGTACGCCATTTGGGGCGGGTGGATTTCCTGCCCACTTACCAGGCCATGCAAGCATTCACGGCGCAACGTGACAGTTCGACCCCCGATGAAATCTGGCTGTGTGAGCATGCGCCAGTGTTTACCCAAGGCTTGGCCGGCTCACCCGGCCACTTGCTCGCGCCAGGGTCGACGCCGGTGGTGGCCACCGACCGAGGGGGTCAAGTGACGTACCACGGGCCTGGGCAAGTGGTGGCTTACGCCTTGATCGACCTTCGCCGCGCAGGCTACTTTGTCAAAGAATATGTTTACAAATTGGAAGAAGCCTTGCTACGCACCCTGTTGCACTTTGGTTTGACCGGGTTGCGCGTTGCGGGAGCCCCAGGCGTGTTTGTGCGCAGGTTTGACCCGAGCAACCATTCACTGCTCGCAGCCCGCCCAACACCGACAAACACCGCCTTGGGCAAACCGCCCCCCGACTTCACGGGCTTGGCCAAAATTGCCGCGCTGGGTGTGAAAGTCAGCCGCCACTGCACCTACCATGGCGTGGCCTTGAATGTGCACATGGACTTGTCCCCTTTTCACCAGATCAACCCCTGCGGCTATCCGGGCTTGGACACCACCGACCTTTTTACAATGGGTGCCGATGTAAGCTGGCAAGCGGCCGCCGACGTCTTGGGCGAAAAACTTCGCCTGTATTTGGCCCCTTGATCTGCACAACCCAACCCAAGGCCACCTCTTTCCATGACCACCTCTGACAAAAACGCCTTGGCTTCAGGCGAGGCCTTGAGCGCGCACAAACCGCTGGCCAAGCAAAAGTCTTTGTCCAAAGTTTCGCGCATTCCCATCAAGGTCGAACACACTGGCGAGACCTTGAAAAAACCAGACTGGATTCGCGTCAAAGCCGCCTCGCCGAATTCACGTTTTTATGAAATCAAAGACATCTTGCGCCAAAACCATTTGGTCACGGTGTGTGAAGAAGCCTCTTGCCCCAATATTGGCGAATGTTTTGGCAAAGGCACGGCCACCTTCATGATCATGGGCGACAAGTGCACCCGCCGTTGCCCCTTTTGCGACGTCGGCCACGGACGCCCCGACCCGCTGGACGTGAACGAGCCCACCAATTTGGCCAAAACCATCGCCGCTTTGAAGTTGCGCTATGTGGTCATTACCAGCGTGGACCGCGATGATTTGCGCGACGGCGGGGCTGCGCATTTTGTCGAATGCATCCAGCAAACCCGCGCTTTGTCGCCGCATACCCAAATCGAGGTTTTGGTGCCCGACTTTCGCGGTCGAGATGATCGCGCTTTGTCTATTTTGCAAGCCGCGCCCCCCGATGTGATGAACCACAACCTGGAAACCGTGCCGCGTTTGTACAAGCAAGCACGCCCGGGCAGCGACTATGCCTTTAGCCTGAACCTGCTGAAAAAATTCAAAGCGCTGTTCCCACAGGTGCCCACCAAAAGTGGTTTGATGGTGGGCTTGGGTGAAACCGACGAGGAAATCTTGGCGGTGATGCAAGACATGCGGGCGCACGACATTGATCGGCTGACACTTGGGCAATACCTTGCACCCAGCAACCACCATTTGCCAGTGCGCCGTTATGTGCACCCCGATACCTTCAAAATGTTTGAAGCGAAAGCGTATGAGATGGGCTTCCAACACGCTGCCGTCGGCGCCATGGTGCGATCGAGTTACCACGCCGATCAGCAAGCCTTGGCTGCTGACACCCTCTCTCACAAAGGCTGACATGAACACCGACGACCTGAGCGACTGGATCCACGACCACGCGTTTGACAGCAACTCCGAGCTTGCCGAGCGCAGCACGCGTTTGGTGATGTGGATTACCGCAACCATGATGGCGGTGGAAATCTTTGCGGGCTGGGCATTTAACTCGATGTCGCTGTTGGCCGATGGTTGGCACATGAGTTCGCATGCCTTGGCCATTGGTCTGTCAGCCATGGCCTATGCCACCGCACGCACCTATGCGAACGATCCGCGCTTTGCGTTTGGCACTTGGAAAATAGAAATATTGGCGGGTTTTGCCAGCGCTTTGTTTTTGCTGGGTGTGGCATTGGCCATGGTGATGGGGTCAGTGGAGCGACTGATTGCGCCCCAAGCGATTGCGTACGAAGAAGCCATGATGGTGGGTGTGTTGGGCTTGGTGGTGAACCTGGTATGCGCCTATATCTTGGGCCAAGCGCATCACACGCATGACCACAACCACGGCCATGCACACCCTGCCCACGACCACCATGAACACCACCATGACTTGAATTTGAAGTCTGCGTATATCCATGTGGTGGCTGATGCCTTCACCTCGGTGTTGGCCATCGTGGCCTTGGTCGGTGGTTGGTTGTATGGCTGGGCTTGGCTAGACCCCCTGATGGGCATCGTTGGTGCCGTGATGGTGGCCTTGTGGGCGAAAAGCTTGATGGTCGACACTGCCAAAGTGTTACTCGACCGCGAGATGGACCACCCCGTGGTGCAGGAAATCAAAGAAGTGGTGGAAGCCGATGGCCAAACCCGCGTGACCGATTTGCATGTCTGGCGGGTCGGGAAAAAAGTCTACAGCTGTGCGCTGACGGCGGTGACCTTGGACCGACAACTCACGCCCAACCAGGTGCGTGAGCGCTTAGCGATTCACGAAGAAATCATCCATTCGACGATTGAACTTCACCAGCGCTAGCCGGTGCGCGCCACGCCAGCATCAAGCCATCCCATTGCAAGCGCGCCACTTTGAGGTGACGCTCTTTCACATGGCCATAGCCTTTGATCTTGTCTGGAATGCGGGCAATCTCTAAGGCCAAGGCTTGGCGCTCGGGGCTGAATCCGCGCACAACCTCTTCCATCGCTTGCAGGTACTGCGTCACCAAAGCGCGCTCTGTGCGACGCTCTTCGGTGTAGCCAAACACATCCAAGAAAGTGCCGCGCAAGAAGCGCAACTTGGCCAAGACTTTGAAGCCTTGCAAAACCGAGGGACCAAATTTTTGTTTGACCAATTCACCCTTGGCGTTTTTGCGGGCCAACAACGGTGGCGCCAAGTGGTAGTTCACCGTGAAGTCGCCTTCAAATTGGTCGGCAATGCGCTTTAAGAAACGTTCGTCGGTATGCAAGCGCGCCACTTCGTATTCGTCTTTGTAGGCCATGAGCTTAAAGAGGTTGCGCGCCACCGCATCCGCCAAGGCAGGCGATGTTTGCTGCAATACTTTGTCGATAAACGCGGTGTATTTCGCTGCGTAAGCTGCGCTTTGGTACTGCGTTAAAAACGCTGCGCGCTTTTCTACCAACTCGTCCAAAGATTCGCGCGACTTGAAGTGCACCACTTGCACCGGCGCCAACAAAGCCTGTACCTTGGTGATGTCATAGGCACACCAACGGCCCCAAGCAAAGGCTTTTTTGTTGGACTCGACTTGCACGCCATTGAGTTCAATGGCGCGGTTCAAGGCTTCCAGCCCCAAGGGGATCCAGCCCTTTTGCCATGCATAGCCCAGCACCATGGGGTTGATGTAGATGCTGTCACCCAGCAACTGGGTCGCAAAGTGATTGGCATCAAACGCGCCCAAATTGCGCTGCTCGCCATCCAAGGCTTGCAAGATATTGGCGACACAACCCTCGCTGGGGTTTGCCCATGCACCGTTTTTCACAAAGGCTGCCGTGGGCGTGCCATGGTCATTGATGGCCACACGGGTACGCCCAGGTCGCAAGCGCAACATGGTTTCTTTGCCGGCGGTGACGATAGGGTCACACCCCAAAATCACATCGGCGGCCGCGGTGGACACACGGGTGGTGCGGATGTGGGATTGTTGTTCCGCAATCAACACATGGCTCCAAGTGGCGCCGCCTTTTTGTGCCAAGCCCGCCGAATCTTGGGTAACAATGCCGCGACCTTCCAAGTGTCCTGCCATGCCCAACAGCTGACCAATGGTGATCACACCGGTGCCGCCCACGCCGGCCACCACAATGCCATAGCCACCTGGGTAAACGCCGCGCGTGAGCGAGGGCACTTCAGGCATTGGCAAATCGCCCAAAGCCAGCGGGTCTGGCAAAGCTTTGTCTTTGCTCTTTTTGCGCAATTGGCCACCCTCAACCGTGACAAAGCTGGGGCAAAAACCTTTGACACAACTTTGGTCCTTGTTGCAGGTGCTTTGGTTGATGGTGCGCTTGCGGCCAAAGTCGGTTTCTAAGGGCTCCACACTCAAGCAGTTGCTCTGGGTGCTGCAATCGCCGCAACCTTCGCAGACCGCTTCATTGATGATGACGCGCACAGCAGGGTCAACCATGGTGCCGCGTTTGCGGCGGCGGCGCTTTTCAGTGGCGCAGGTTTGGTCGTAAATGATGACGGTGCAGCCTTTGATCTCACGCATCGTGCGTTGCACCGTGTCAAGCTCATCCCGGTGCTCGATGGCAATGCCTTCGGGCAAACCCAGCACACCACCGGCCACGCCGTTTTGACCCACCCCATCGTATTTTTCGGGCTCGTCGGTCACGATGACGATGCGCTTGGCACCTTCTGCGCGCATGCTTTGCGCAATTTGAATCACGCTGTGGCCTTCTGAGCGCTCACCAATGGGCTGGCCACCGGTCATGGCGACCGCGTCGTTGTAGAGGATTTTGTAGGTGATGTTCACACCGGCCGCCACGCTTTGGCGAATGGCCAAAATGCCGCTGTGGAAATAGGTGCCGTCGCCAATGTTGGCAAAGATGTGGTTGTCGTTGGTGAACGGTTGCTGTCCTACCCATGGCACACCCTCGCCACCCATTTGGGTAAAACCAACAGTGCTGCGGTCCATCCACAACGACATGAAATGGCAGCCAATACCTGCCATGGCCCGCGAGCCCTCAGGCACTTTGGTGCTGGTGTTGTGTGGGCAGCCAGAGCAAAACCAAGGTTGGCGATCGGCATTGACTTCCAACACCTGCATGGCTTTTTGCTTGGCGTCCAAGACCGCCAACTGCGCGTCCATGCGCGAACGGGTATCGGCATCAATGCCAAGTTTTTTCAAGCGCATGGCAATGGCTTGGGCGATCAAGGCAGGAGACAAATCGGCATTGGCGCGTAACAAAACATTGCCGATGGGATTGGGTTGTGACCACTCGCCACCGGTGTCGCCCTCGCCCTCATTGAATTTACCCAGCACGCGCGGGCGCTGGCTGTCAGGCCAGTTGTACAACTCTTCTTTCAGTTGGTATTCAATGAGTTGACGCTTTTCTTCCACCACCAAAATTTCTTGCAAACCGCGCGCGAACTCGCGTGTGCTTTCAGACTCCAGCGGCCACACCACGCCGACCTTGTGCACCCGAATGCCAATGCGCTGGCAAGTGGTGTCATCCAAACCCAAGTCCAGCAAGGCTTGGCGCGTGTCGTTGTAGGCCTTGCCGCTGGCAATCAAACCAAAGCGGTCATTGGCGCCTTTGATGACGGTGTGGTTGAGTTTGTTGGCACGGATATACGCCAGGGCCGCGTACCATTTGTAATTGAACAAACGCGCTTCTTGGCTGAGCGCATCGTCTGGCCAGCGAATGTGCAAGCCTCCTTCAGGCATCTCGAATTCGGGCAACACAATGCGCACACCTTCGGGGTCGATCATCACCGATGCACTGGACTCCACTACCTCTTGGATGGTTTTCATGCCCGCCCACACGCCCGCAAAACGGCTCATGGCAATGCCATGGATACCGTAGTCCAACACGTCTTGTACCGAGGCTGGAAAAAACACCGGCAAGCCACAGGCTTTGAAAATATGGTCACTTTGGTGTGCTGCCGTGCTGCTTTTGGCGACATGGTCGTCACCCGCCAAGGCCAGCACGCCGCCCCAAGGTGTGGTGCCCGCCATGTTGGCGTGTTTGAACACATCGGAGGTGCGGTCTACGCCAGGGCCTTTGCCATACCAAATACCAAACACACCGTCAAATTTGTTGCTGCCAGGGGGCGCAAAGCCGAGTTGCTGGGTGCCCCACAGCGCGGTTGCCGCGAGTTCTTCGTTCACCCCCGGTTGAAACACGATGTGTTGTGACTGAAGAAACGATTTGGCGCTCCACAGCGCTTGGTCGTAGGTGCCCAGAGGTGAACCGCGGTAACCACTGATAAAGCCGGCGGTATTCTTGCCCTGCAAAGCATCGCGCTGGCGCTGCAACATGGGCAGCTTGACCAAGGCTTGCACGCCACTCATGAATGCGCGGCCATGGTCGAGGCGGTATTTGTCATCGAGCTGGACGGTCTCGAGGGCAATGCGAATGTGTTCGGGCAGGGGCGCGTTCATAACGGGGTCTCCGATTACAGCTGGGTGCTAGCCCATCAGTTTAGGTGGAAAAAGCCGCAAGCGCCGTCGGGTAGTCCCTCAGATTACCCCATAACGCTGGCGATAGGCATGAACCGCCGGCAAGTGCTCGGCCCAAGCAGGATCGGCACTGTTTTGCAAAAAAGCCAGCAAATCGTCGAGTTGGGCCACCGCGCGCACTTGTAAACCCAAAGTTTCTCTCACATATTGCACCGCGCTGTGCGGCACATCGCGGGCCAGGCCGTGTGCGTCCAGCTCCGTTGCCATTTCTTGGCGATCCAAAGCAATCACCACCGCGTGGGCACGCGCGCCAGCGGCTTCAATCAGGCGAATCGACTCGCGCACCGCGGTACCCGCGCTCATCACATCGTCCACGATCAACACCCGCCCTCGCAAGGGCGCGCCAACCAAGCTGCCACCTTCACCGTGGTCTTTGGCTTCCTTGCGGTTGTAAGCAAACGGCACATTGCGCCCCAACCTTGCCAACTCTGCCGCCACCACCGCGCCCAAAGGAATGCCCTTGTAGGCCGGGCCAAACAGCATGTCAAATTCCATGTCGCTGCTGATCAGCAGCTGGGCATAAAAATGCGCCAAACGCGCCAACTTGGCGCCGTCATCGAACAAACCCGCATTGAAAAAATACGGCGACAAGCGCCCTGCTTTGGTTTTGAATTCCCCAAAACGCAAAACCCCACTTTCCAGCGAGAATCGTATAAATGCTTGCGCCAAATCGGTTGGCGCTGCGTCTTGTTCATCCATAGGGGATCCCTTGTTCACACTCACCAGCCTTAACCTCAACGGGATTCGCTCGGCCAACAGCAAAGGGCTGCAAAGCTGGCTTGAAAAAGCCAAGCCGGATTGTATGTGTGTGCAAGAAATCAAAGCCCACGAAAGCGACCTGGTTGGCAGCCTAGAGCAGCTTGCGGGCTTGAACGGCTACTTTCACTGCGCCGAGAAAAAAGGCTACTCGGGTGTTGGCATCTACACCCGTGTGGAACCCAGCCATGTCATTCAAGGTTTTGATGGTGGCGAATTTGATGCAGAGGGGCGCTATTTGGAGCTGCGCTTTGACACCCCGACGCGCAAGCTGTCGCTGTTGAGCGTGTATTTCCCAAGTGGCTCATCTGGACCAGAGCGGCAAGAGGCCAAGTACCGTTTTTTGGATGTGATTTATCCGCACCTGATGGCATTGCAGCAAGGTCGCCAATTCATTTTGTGTGGCGATGTGAACATCGCTCACAAGCAGCAAGACCTGAAAAACTGGCGCAGCAACCAAAAAAACAGTGGCTTTTTGCCCGCGGAACGCGAATGGATGACGCGCCTGACCACCGAGGGTGGCTTGGTCGACGTTTACCGCCAACTGCACCCCGACACCACCGACACTTGTTACACATGGTGGAGCAACCGAGGACAGGCCTATGCCAACAACGTGGGGTGGCGTTTGGATTACCACCTGGCCACACCCGCCTTGGCCGTCAAGGCATTGACGGCGTCCATTTACAAGGATGAAAAGTTTTCTGACCATGCACCTGTCACCATGGCATACGACATGGTGGTGTGATGCCCATTGAAATACCTGCGTCTGAAATGGAGTTGACCGCCATTCGCGCCCAAGGTGCAGGTGGGCAAAACGTCAACAAGGTGTCCAGCGCGGTGCACCTGCGGTTTGACATCCGCGCCTCTTCCCTGCCTGAGGCGGTGAAAGTCAAACTGCTGGCCACCGCCGACCAGCGCATCACCTCTGAGGGCGTGATCGTCATCAAAGCGCAAACCGAACGCAGCCAAGAACAAAACCGTGCACAAGCCATAGAGCGACTGCAGGCGATGGTGGCATTGGCGGCCAAACCCATCAAAGCCCGACGTGCCACCCGCCCCACACGGTCTTCTCAGCGCAAACGTGTGGACAGCAAAGTGTTGCGCGGCCTCACCAAAGCCACGCGCGGCAAAGTGACGGACTGACGCTTGTTGCAGGGGTGGCTCACCGGCGCAGCTTTGAAGCGAGGTTCAAGGGGCCCGCTGCAAGCTCATTTCCAACGCCAAACTTTCTTGCTGGTAACTGCCCGCCATGACTTGGCGGAACAAAGCTTCGGTGCGCTCCACAACGCCTGGCCAATCCAATGTTTTGGCGGTTAGCAAGGCTTCTTTGGCCAACGACGCTTGCAAACTGGGTGCTTGCACCACGGCACACACCGCTTTGACAAAATCCTCGGGTGACTCGCTGTCCACACACATGCCGTTTTCGCCATGGCGAATGCACTGCCCGGCTGCCGCATGTTTGAATGCCACGACCGCCAAACCACTGGCCATGGACTCCAGCGTCACATTGCCAAAAGTCTCTGTCAAGCTGGCGAACGCAAACACATCGGCACTGGCGTAATGGGCCGCCAAATCTGCGCCGCTGCGATAACCGGCAAACACGATCTCTGGGTATTGCTGCTGCAAACTTTCGCGCATGGGGCCATCACCCACCAACACCAAGCGCAAACGCGGGCTGTCCTTTTTGGCTTGAAGGTATGACTGAATCACCAGTCCCAGGTTTTTTTCTGCCGCCAAGCGACCGACGTAGAGCATCGCTTGATCGGTGGCAGCCAGGCCCCACGCGTCGCGCACCACTTGGCTGCGGTAGCGGGGTGAAAACTGCGAGGTGTCCACGCCGCGTGGTACCACGTGTACCCGCTCAAAGCCCTTGGCTTGCAGTTCTTGCTTGAGCATGTTGGTGGGCACCATGGTGATGTCGGCGCGGTTATGGAATTTCTTCAAATAAGCGCGGATGGCCCCACTCAACCAGCCAATCCCGTAGTGCTGGCTGTAAGCGTGAAAGTTGGTTCTGAAATCGGTGCTCACAGGCAATTTCAGTTTGCGCGCGACTTGCAAGGCTGACCAACCCAAGGGGCCTTCGGTGGCGATATGCACGATGTCGGGACGTTGCTTGGCCCATAGTCGGTGCAATTCACGCTTGGCAGGCAAGCCCATGCGCAACTCGCTGTAGAAAGGAATCGGCACGCCTTTGACCAATACCTCTTGAAAATGCGCCGATTGCACAGCCGTGTGCTGGGCTTGTTGCTTGGGCCGTATCAACCACAGGTCATGCCCTCGGGCTTGCAAGCCTTCGACAATTTTGCTCAAGGTGTGTGCCACACCATTGATGTCGGGTGGATAGGTTTCTGTGACAACCGCAATCTTGAAACGCTGTTGCACAGAGCCGAGACGGCTGACATGGATATGGGCATCTGTGTTCATGCCGCTAATGTGACCGCTGAATGCAACAGTTTGATGAAGCTCTTGTGTCAGTTCAATGACGGCGCGCGGTGTCATCAAAATTTCATGCATTCGCGCCACAGTCTCGATGTGTCTTCAACCCATGGTGCATGTCACCGCTTTCATCAGGAGTTTTTATGCGCCAATGGCAGCAAACCCTTCAAACCCAACGCTGGGATGACCACCGCTACTACCACCACAGCCGCGTCAACCAGTTACTGCATTTGATCAGCGCCATTTCTTTTTTGGCCGCGTATGTTTATCTCTTCATTGACCCTGTGGTTTCCTCGCTGATCGCTTGGCTGATTTCCATGACAACTCGCCAAGTGGGTCATTTTTTCTTTGAGCCCAAGGGCTATGACGAAGTGAACCAGGCCACGCATGAACACAAAGAAGACATCAAAGTGGGCTACAACTTGCATCGCAAAGTTGTGCTGCTGAGCATTTGCGCCGCCATTCCCGTGCTGGCCTATTGGATGCCCGACTACCTGACCTGGGCCGTACCGCAAGCCTATGAAGACACGCCTGTGCGCATCACCGCCATGGCTTGGTTGTTTTTAGGCGCGGCAGGCTTGGTGTTTCGCGTGCTTCAATTGTGGTGGCAAGACAGTTTGGTGGCCGGTTTGGCTTGGGGCTTCAAAATCCTCACCGACCCTTTCCACGACATCAAGCTGTACCACAAGGCGCCTTTGTATTTGATGCGTGGCCAATGGATTGACCCCATGGACCACGTCAAACCGACCGAAGCCTGAACGGCTTTAGGCCCAGCGGGCCTTGAGCATTTCTTTGAACACTTGTTTGCGTATGGGTTGTTGCTGGTGGGTGTCAGGCGTCCACCACCAACCCGCTTGCTGCATGTTTTTAGCTGCTTGCACAAACCGATCGCACAGTGATTCAAACATGGCGTCATCAAAATTCAGACTCATGATCATGCGCCCAGACCCGACCCAACTCAAAGCCACGCCTTGTTCCCGCAAATAGTATTGAAGCATCCAGTGGTAGCGCCCAGGCAGGTCGTACAACACCGTCCATACGGTTTCCATGCCAGCCACTTGCACCGGCAACCCCGCTTGTCGCAGGCGGGTGTTGAGGAGGTCTTT
Organism: Burkholderiales bacterium; assembly: GCA_947381415.1. Lineage (GTDB taxonomy): Bacteria > Pseudomonadota > Gammaproteobacteria > Burkholderiales > Burkholderiaceae_C > Limnohabitans. Next base: position 52,303 of record CANCVB010000013.1, on the reverse strand, counting down.
GCGCTTGGCCCATGTTTCACTGGCATGCGCATACATGGCATCCATCTCGGTGCTTTCCAAGCGACGCAAAAACACATTCATCGTGGCCATCACGGCAGGGTGGGCGTTAAACGTGCCGCGCGCAAAACAAATGTCCCCCGGACGGTCGTCTCGGTATCGCTTCATCCAAGCCGCTTTGCCGCAGACCACACCGATGGGCAAGCCGCCACCCAGGGTTTTGCCATAGGTCACCATGTCGGCTTCGATGCCAAAGTAGGCTTGTGCGCCACCGCGCCCCAAACGAAAACCCATGAACACCTCGTCCATGATGAGCGCAATGCCCTTGTCGCTACACACCTGCCGCAAGGCCTGCAACCATTGGGTATAGGCTGTGCGGTCGTAGTGCGAGGCGCGTGCGCCATCGATCAAGGTGCTGTCGCTGGGGGCAGCGCGGTTAGGGTGCATGGCTTGCAAGGGATTGACCAACACGCAAGCGATGTCGTTGCGGTTGCGCAAAACACGCAGCGTGTTCTCGTGCATGTCATTCAAGGTAAGGGTGTCGCCAGAGGGTGGCATGGGGTTGCCAGGGCCGGGTTGCACATCGTCCCACCAGCCATGGTAGGCCCCCGTGAAGCGGACAATTTTGCGTTTCTTGGTGTGGTAACGCGCCAAGCGAACCGCTTGCATGACGGCCTCGGTGCCCGACATGTGAAACGACACTTCGTCTTTGCCAGACAAGGCACACAAGCGTTGCACATTGTCCAACACGCAGGGGTGGTAACCGCCCAGCACCGGCCCCAAGCCTTGCGCCATGGCAGCACCTTCTGCCATGCATGTTTTGTAAAAGTCATAACCAAACAGGTTCACGCCATAGGAGCCGGTGACATCGATGAAGCGGTTGCCATCCATGTCCGTCAACCACACACCTTCACTCGATTGCCAGAAGTAACCCAGCGGCACTTGCTTGGCCAGCAGCTCTCTGAATTGGTAGGGCACGCGGTACAGGCTGGTGAGTTGCATGTCCGACACCATGGGCTTGGTTTGCACGGTATGCGCCAAGGTCAAAGGGCTGCGCTCGCGCAGCGTTTGCCCCAAGCGCGCCAATGCCTGCTCACGCTGCTGCGCGATGGCATGGGGCGCACCATCCACCGCAAACCACGTGTCTTGGGCGTAACTGTAGGCGGGCAACCAATGGGCAAACCGCTTGGACATGCGCAGATGCCCCCCCAAAGAGGGATGCTTGGCCAGCGACAGTTGCAAACGCTGTGTGGTCTTTTGCAACAACACCGCACACGCAGCAGCCACGATGCCTCCCTTGACGACAAACAACCCGATTTCCAACGATTCCATGCACTGCCCTTTCGAAAACCTCTTTTGTATGACACGCAGGTTAAAAAATGATGACTGTTTCTAAGCTTTTAAAAAGTCTCGCGGCCCAAGAAGACATCAACTTCTTGGTAACCAACCGCATTCCACGCATCGCACTGACGCATTTCATGGGGTGGTTCAGTCAATTGCGCAACCCTTGGCTGGCCAAAGCCTCTGTTTGGGTGTGGCGACAGTTTGCAGACCTGGATTTGTCCGAAGCCAAGTCAACCAACTTTGAGAGCTTGCACGCCTGTTTTATTCGGGAGTTGCGAGAGGGTGCGCGGCCCGTGGACAACGATGTGCAGACCTTTGTCAGTCCTTGCGACGGCATTGTGGGCGCCATGGGCGAGGTGAAGAATGGACAGGTGTTTCAAGCCAAAGGCTTTCCCTACAGCCTGCAAGATTTGCTGGGTGACAGCGCCCAGCATGGGCCTTGGCGCGACGGCAAATACATCACCATTCGCATCACCTCGTCGATGTACCACCGCTTTCACGCCCCGCACGATGGCCGCTTACACCGGGTTGAATATTTTTCGGGCGACACCTGGAATGTCAATCCGATAGCCTTGAAGCGGGTTGAAAAATTGTTTTGCAAAAACGAGCGCGCCATGCTGGAGATGGAAGTTGGCGCGCAACGCCACCCGATTGCCTTGGTTCCCGTGGCTGCGGTGCTGGTCGCCAGCATCCGTTTGCACGCCCTCGACACCTTGCTGCACACCCGCTACACGGGCCCCAAGGTGATGGCCTGCGATGCAGGTTTTCGCAAAGGCGATGAGTTGGGGTGGTTTCAACATGGCTCCACGATTTTGGTGTTCACGCCCCACCAGTTTGACTTTGCGCCAGGCCTGCAAGAGGGGACTGTGTTGCGCATGGGTCAAGCCCTGATGCGCCTGCCCTGAGCGCAGACGCTTAAGAAGCGTGGCGGCGGTGACGCCACACCACGCCCGCCATGGTGAGGGTGATAAATCCCGCCAAGGCCATCACCAAGTCCATCACTTGCGCGTTGAAAAACAAGAGTCCGCTGTAGGCGGCCATCATCAACAAAATGCTGCTGTTTTCATTGACGTTTTGCACCGCAATGGAACGCCCGGCCGTCAGCAAACGCACACCGCGGTGCTGCAACAAGGCATTCATTGGCACCACAAAAAAACCACCCACAACACCCACCATGGCGGTGAGCATCACTGCGGTTTGCCAATCGTTGATCCACCCCATCAAAGGCAGCAGCACGCCAAGCAACACGCCCACAGGCAACACCTTCATGGCGTGTTCCATGGCCACGGTTTTGGCGGCGATGGCCGCACCCGCAATGACACCCACCGCCGTGGCCGCTTGCAAATAGGCAGCTTGCGACAAGTCCAATTGCAATTGCGCTTGCGCCCATGCCAAGACCACCAGTTGCAAGCACGCACCCACGCCCCAAAACAAGGTGGTGACGGACAGGCTGATGCCGCCCAAGGGGTCACGCCACAGGGTTTTTTGGTCTTGCCAAAAGGCCGCCCACACCGAGCGCCAAGCCCAGTTCACGGGTGGGTAGCGCACACCACTGTCCGCAATCAATGCATTCAACACACCCGCCAGCACATACAAGCCCAACAAGGCCACGAGGGAGGCGGCATAGGTTGCAGGCCCCAGCACTTGCACCCATGCAGAGGGCAGGACGACGTGTGCCAACCACGCAGGGCTGACCAATGCGCCGCCAAGCACCACGCCCAGCAACACCGCACTGACGGTGCTGATTTCGATCCAAGCGTTGGCCACAATCAACTGCGCGGGCTGGGCCAACTCGGTGACCAAACCGTATTTGGCGGGCGCGTACGCGGCTGCACCCACGCCCACCATGGCAAACGCCAACAAGGGATGCAAGCCTAGCAACATGCCAAGACAGGCCAAGGCTTTGACCGTGTTGGCCGCCATCATCACGTAGGGTTTGGGCCAACGGTCAGCCCATATGCCCACCCAAGGACCGAGCACCACGTACGACAGGGTGAACATCAGTTTGAGCCACGGAATCCAAAAGGCGGCCAAGCCTTGTTCGATCAGCACCGCCATCGCCACCAACAACAAAGCGTTGTCTGCCAATGCAGAGACAAACTGCGTGACCATCAGCGGGACAAACCCGCTGCGCGCGAGTGTGGGGTGGGTCAAACGACTTCAGGCACAGCCACGGGTAATTGCACCGTGGCTGTTTTGGCGTGGGGCAAATCGTCCAACACCTGATCCCAATAAATCAACTCTAGCCGGCCGTCGACATGCTCTACCAAGGCCGAGCGGCTTTCGACCCAATCACCGTCATTGCAATACAGCACGCCGTCAATGGTGCGGATTTCAGCACGGTGGATATGGCCACAGACCACGCCTTGGTAACCACGCTTGAGCGCTTCGTGTGCGACCGCGTTTTCGAAATCGGTGACAAAGTTCAGGGCTTTTTTGACTTTGCTTTTCAAATACGCAGACAACGACCAATACGGCAAACCCATGCGGCGACGAACACGGTTGAAGTGACGGTTCAAGCGCAAGGTCCACTCGTACAAGGTGTCACCCACATAGGCCAACCACTTGGCATATTTGACAACCGCATCGAAGTAGTCGCCATGCACCAACCACAAGCGTCTGCCGTCGAGCATGGTGTGCGAGGCTTCTTCCACCACCTCGATACCGCCAAAGTGGTGGTCGACAAAGTCGCGGGCGAATTCATCATGGTTGCCTGGCACATACACCACATGGCAGCCTTTGCGCACACGGCGCAGGATTTTTTGCACCACATCGTTGTGGGCTTGTGGCCAATACCATTTGCGGCGCAACTGCCAACCGTCAATGATGTCGCCTACCAGGTACAAATGGTCGCTTGAATGCGATTTAAGAAAGTCCAAGAGGGCGTCGGCTTGGCATCCAGGTGTTCCCAGGTGCAGATCAGATATAAATACAGCGCGATAGTGCATCACTTTGGTGGGTTGGTTAGGTAAGCCACGCCTTCGCATGGGCCAACACGCACAGATGCTAAATGGGCTTTATGTCGGTTTGATGAAACAGTGGTCCTCTACCGCACCAATTCCTTCGTCAGCGTTGTCGCTGCGAAGAGGATGAATAAGGCGGCTGAATTAGGCGGCTGCAAAACTAAAAATTACAAAATCCGTCGAGAAATGGCTGAATGCATCAACAAATACCCTGAAACAGAAATTTTTCTTGTGCAGTTTCTTCTTCCGAAATAGTTCCTTTACTCGGTAAAAGTTGCTTAGTCATTGCGGCTTGTAGAGCATTCCAAAGTAAAGACGCCAACTGGTTCTCTGTCGCAGGAATTCTTCATAATTCTGGACTGTCGTAGAGCAGGAAGACACCCAAGCCTCCCGCCCATTCCGACCGGCTATAACCTGTGATGATGGGCTCCCCAGCGATCTCGCTAACAATTGTGGCTGCTTCAATATGCGTTAGCTGGCGACGTTGGAAGCAAAAATCCTCCATCGCTTTCGGGTTGTTTAAAAATATACGACTATGCTGAGTAAGAGATAGTGACAATCGATAGAAAGGCGAGAGCCATGCCAACCCATTGCAATCGGTTTACCGACTCCTTAACTACCAGCACTGCTAGTAAGACGGTGAAAACGGGGTAAAGTGAGATCACCACACTGGTTGTGGATAGTTGCGAGCCCTGCAGTGCGAAGTACATTGTTGCGTTGGCTACAGCATCAAGAATACCGATCGCTAGCGCGTAGGTAATCAAACTTTTATTCGGCGACGAAAAAATAGTTATTGTGGATCGATAACTTGCAACTAAAAAAACGAAGACCGTAGCCGACAGGCGAGCAAGGAATATCGGCCACAGTCCCGCTCCAAGGGGTATTTGGTGTGCAAGCATGAAACTAAATGCGAACGCAGTGCCTGCACCTAATGTCAATGCCAACACAGACCGCGTGAATGGAATTTGTGCTGCGCCACCATGCGATTTGTCAACCGAAGTCTGCATGCTGACCAGCAGCACAGCAACTATTGCCAGCACAACACCCCATAAAGATGTTTGGGATAGGGACTCACCAATTAATAGACCAGCAATTACTGGCAAGACTGCAACAAGCAGCGCCGTTACCGGGGACACCACGCTCATCGGCCCTCGTGCAAGCGCTGCATAAAACCACCAAATAGCAACCGCCATGGTTATCCCTGAACTGACGCCCATAAGTGTGGTGTGCAGGGTCAATGTGCCCCCGAATATGGGGCACGCCAGCAAAATTGCGAACGCCGACACCGGATAGGACATCAGAATCAACCGAAGTGGTGCGTGCTTCCGTGAAGCAATACCGCCAGCGAAGTCACTAACGCCGTAGGCTAAAGATGCTAAAAATGCGATTAGAAGGCTCAAGTGTTTGGGGAAATTGTTTATGTTTTTTATCAGAGTTGAATAATTACATTCAAATATATAACTAATCTATATTAATTTAGTGAATTAATTGAAAAAAATTGCTTATCTCTTGGTCCGCGGCAAATCCGCACAAATGCCATGCACTACTTCTTCGGCTATTCCTATAATTTTGCTTAGTGCAGGATGGGAATGCCAATATGAAAATAAGCACTCTCGTAAAGCTTCGATGGGGTCATCCCAAAATAATGCCATTAATATCAAATATGACTTAATTGGTTTTTTATTTGAATCATATTTAGAGCGCAGAGGAATTTTTTCAAATTGGCTGGTCTTTTGTTGGATTCGACTCCGAAAAAAACTTTGTTCAGCCAAAAAGGTGGGAATTTACTGTAGGCTGATTTTTCGAAATCAACATAGGATCCCTGTTTTATTCTTTTGTGGCGATTGAAGAGTACATCTCTAATCATATGGTACTCAAACGATAACCCGATACTTAAAGTCATCGAGCTTAAATAAGAGAACTTTCGGATATGCTCAGATTTAAAATATGATCGCAATGGACTTTCAAATAGCTTGCAAATCAACCCTGTTCAACACTTTGGCGTTGGTGCTTTAGCATGAGAGTTGTGCGAGTTTCAAACTATGGCCGCAAGTTCTAAACTTTGTTATCACACACCTGCGACCCCCATGCTCCACTACGAAACCATCCCCGTCACGCCTTTTCAACAAAACTGCTCTGTGGTCTGGGAGGACGAGGGCATGACCGCGGCCATCATCGACCCCGGGGGTGACCTGGACTTGCTGCAAAGCGCTTGCAAGCAACTGGGTGTCAAGCTGGTGGCCATTTGGATCACGCATGCCCACATCGACCATGCGGGTGGCACGGCCGAGCTGGCCGAGAAGTTGCAGTTGCCCATCATTGGGCCGCACCCGGGGGACCAGTTTTGGATTGATGGCCTGAAAGACGCGGCAGCCAGTTATGGCTTTCCACCCTCGCGTGCATTCACACCCACGCGTTGGTTGAGTGACGGCGACACAGTCACCTTGGGCTCGCACAGTTTGCAGGTGCGCCACTGCCCTGGCCACACGCCGGGCCATGTGGTGTTTTATTCACCCGAGTTGAAGCGCGCCTTTGTGGGTGATGTGCTGTTTGCCGGCAGCATTGGCCGCACCGATTTTCCCCAAGGCAATCACCAAGACCTGATCGACAGCATCACCCAACGCCTGTGGCCCATGGGGGACGACACGGTGTTCATTCCCGGCCACGGCCCCGAGAGCAGCTTTGGCCGTGAACGGCGTAGCAACCCGTATGTGGGCGGTACCTGAACCGTTATTGCGGCACAGCCTCGGGGGCGGTTAACCATTCGTGTTCGGTTTGCAAATACTGGCGAACCACATTGCGCGGGTGTTGGCTGTCGTACTGCGCCCAATGTGCAAACGCAGGTTGGGCACACGCCTTGTCCATGTCGATCAAAGAGGTGCCTTGCGCCACATGCTCGACCACACAGGTTTGCAAGCTTTGCAAATAGCCTTGCAACTGCTGGGCTTGCCCGCCCTTGACCACGGGTCCATGACCGGGTACCCACAGGCGCTGCCCATCTGCCAGCCAAGGGGTCAAAGCGGCCAGCCAATTTGCCAACTTGGCGTCGCGTAACTGAGGCACATGGTCGACGTCTAACCAAGCGCCTGCAAAAATGACGCCGCTTTGCTCGTCCAGCACCGCCAACGCGCCAGGTGAACTGCTGTGCCCCGCAACCAGCACCCGCACAGCGCGCCCTGTGTGCTGCATGTGCGTGGCCGTGCTGCTGCCAAGCCGCACATCGACGTCTGGCACGCGGGTGTGTCGCATGGCGACCTCGCCAAAGCGTTGCTGCAATTGCTGCAAGCAAGTGGCACAACGCGACTTCATCAGTCGCTCGGCGTCTGGGTGCATGTAAACCGGTATGCCTAAGTCTTGGAACGCTGTTGCACCAAAAATAAATTCATCACTGGCATGGGTGAGCAGCAACAAACGAACAGGCAATGCGGTGACGCTGCGCACGCTGTCCAGCAAGGCTTGGCCTTGCCGCCACGATGCGCCACTGTCAATCACCATCACGCCTTGGGGACCCACAATGAACCCGGCGTTGCCACGGCTTTGGCTTGGGTCACCCAGCACGGCATACACACCCGGGGCAATGCTGTGTGCCAACGCTTGACCCACGGCCAACTGACCTTCAAAGCGTTGGCCTTGGGAATCTGTCGCCACCGCTGTCAGCAAACCCGACTGGCTACCGGGCAAACTGAATTGCAAAGAGGGGTTCTCGCTGAGTGAAAAATCCACCTCGGCCAGCAACACGGGTTCGCCGTTGAAACGAATGTCTACCTGCTGCACATAGTGCGCTGGAATATTCAAACGGGTGTGCTGCTCCATGACCAAGCCAGAGTGGTTGGGGTGCTCGATGCGCCAGCGAACGCGGCGCATGCCACGCCCCGCGATGGGTTCATCCAGCTTGAAACTCATGCTGCCCATGTTTTTCAGGGCGGCCTGCACATCGATGGTGGCAGGTGCCGTGCAGCCTCCAGAGGCTTTCACAAAACTGGTGGCCATGAACAACTGCCCATCGGTGGTTTCAGCCACCACACGGATGTGCGTGTAAGCGTCAATGCGTATGCGGGTTTCCAGATTGATCGGCATACCCAAAGCCTGAAACTGCAGTTTTGCCGCCAATGGCGAGGGGTTGGCGTCAGCGATGACATACAAGGTATGCACGGAACCGGCCGCAGGACCGGCCACCACCTGCACCGGCACAAACGCCGAATCCAAAGCGCGGGCAGGCACCTTGAGTGTCAAGAGTTGCGGCAATGCAGACTGTATCGGTCGCTCGCCAAACAAACTGGTGCGCAGGCTTTGCCACACAGGGCTTTGCTGTGGGTCGTCATCGGGTTTGAAGGTGTAGGGGTTGGCCCACACCGCAAAGCCATAGACGCTGCCGAGCAAGAAGCACCCCAGTGTTTTCAATGACAAGCGCTTCATGGTGGGTTGCTCACTGCGGGGTTAAAAAACAGGCTTTCTCGGCCTCTAGGTTCAAGCGTTTAAACCTTGCCAACGGCGCTTTCAACGACGGGTTGTCACGCATGCCATTGCCACGCTCGCCGGCGATGGTCATGGCGTTGGCGATGGTGCTGAGTTCCACATACTCTGCATAGCTGAGTTGCTCGGCCACCTGGTCCAAGGCACAGGCGCACTTGTGCAGCATTTCGTAAAACGCCCCCGCGTGTTGACGCATACAGGCTTGCACACCCAAGACACGCTCTGCCGTGGGAAAGTCATTGGCAACAGCCAAGGGCGTGACCATGCTGCCCACTATGCAGGCCAGCGCCAGCCTGCCAAAAAATGGGTTCATAAGGCGGCACCTTCGATCAGTAAAGTTTCTTGCCAGAACGGGCTGGATGCTTTTGCACCATTGACCCAACTGCGTATGGCCAACACATGGCCGGGCACCGCTTTTGACAGGGCAAACATATAGCGCTTGTCCGCCCACTGCGCATAACGGCTGCGCAAAGGGTCGTCGGCAAACGGGGTGATCTCAAAGACGGTGGCCAGCACTGTTTTGCCTTTGTAGCGCACGGGCTGGTCGTGTTCGGTCGCGCTTTGGTAAAGCGCTTGGCGGATGCGCGTGCGAAAGTAGTTGCTTTTGCCATGGGTGAGGCGTTGCATGTCACGAATGTCATGCTCGAGAAAATACAAAATCACCGGGTTGCCAAGCGCTTGCTCGGGCGAAGGCAATTGCAAGCGACGCTCTCCCGACAAAAATTCCACCTGGGTTTGGCAGCAAGCGCCTTTGGCCAGTGTGTTGACTTTTAAGCTGACGCTGTCTTCAAAGCCTGGCTCAAGGTTTCCCGTTTTTTTAAACCGGTACACAAGCTGGCTGGGTAAAGTGGTTTGCTGAAAATGCGGCTGCATAAACAACTGCGTTTCTGCATTGGAGTAATCTTCTGCCGCCCACAAGGGGCTGGCGAGCAGCGCCAGCCAAACCACCCATAAGGGGAAGGGCTTAAGGGCGCGCGGCGGCCGCATGGGGCACCTCGAGCATGGGCACATCAAAGGCTTGCAAGATGTCCTGTATTTGGAAGCGGTGCGACTGCAGCACCGACTCAACTTGCGCGCGCCAGGCGGCCTCACCATGGCGCACGCCCATGGCCATGTCAAATTCCAAGGTGACGCCGGGCTCGGAGCGCATGGGCACCACCCGCAATGTGGGCGTTTTCACCCGTTTGGCAAAGTAGGCGGCCAAGGGCCCCCAGACCACCGCCATGTCGATGCGGCCCTGCGCCAAGTCGTGTTCGATGATGTCGCCTGGGTATTGCGCGGGGTCGGCATTGAGCATCTTGTAAGGCACGCCCGCGTCTTGTAAACCATGCTGGCTCAACCAAGCCGAGGCGGGCGAACGGTCATACACCCCGATGCGCAACTGGCGCAATTTGTCTGGGTTCAGTGCCAAAAAATCTTGGACACTGAAGACCTTGTCCAGCCCTTTGCCCAAAGGAAACACCAAGGCGTAGGAGGAGCGGTAATAAGGCGAGGTGGTGGCCACCTGGTCAAAGCCTGCGGGCACGCCCATGACAATGTCACAGGGGTAATCTTCACCCGGTAATTTGTAGCGCAAGGTGTTGCGGATAAAACCCATGCGCTGCGGAAAAGCGTAGTAACTGACGGGCACGCCCCACACCCGACCCAGCAACTGGGCCAACTGGTTTTCAATGCCCTCACCTTGGGTGTTGGAGAACGGCATGTTGTTCGGGTCGAGGCAAACGCGCAATGCGCTGCGTCCATTTTGTAAACCCTGCTGCGCACCAGCGATGGCCTGGCTGGGCATGGGCGAGGTGGCCTGCACCGCACCCAGGCTCAGACACAGCAGCAGCACAGTGCCGAAGCGCTTGGCGATCATGGCTGTTGGGCTTCCACCTTGGCGCGGGTGATGGCACCGTCCGAGCGTCCTTTGAGGTAGGCATAGAGGTGGTCGATGTTGCCCATGACCTGCGCGTTGTTGCCAAAGCTTTGCATGCCTTTGTCCAACCGGCCATCACGCACCGTGGTGATGAACTCTTCTTTGCTGAGGGTTTTCAAACTGTTGACCAAGGACGGGCCCACCATGCCCTCTTGGTTGGCGCCGTGGCAGCGGTCGCAAGCAGCAGCGCGCCAAGTGCGAAAACCTTTGAGCGTGTTTTCATCCACCTTGTAACCGTCGGTCACGCTGTACAACGGGGTGTCTGCCCAAACGGGGGCCGCACAGAGCAATGCGATACACAGAAATTTGTTCATGTTGGGGTTCTCAAAAAACCCAGCGAGCCAGCCCTCTGGGGGACTTGCTCGCTGGGTGCGTTGTGCAGTTGCCGTTGGTCGATCAGTTGGGCAAAGCGAACACCGTGAGGGAGCCGCCCAACTCGGTGTATTGGTTCAACTCGCGGTAACCACCCACCGCGCCCAAGCCGTCGTTGTCTTTTTCAAGACCTGCGGCCATGCCAATGCCTGCCCAGCCACCAATGCCAGAGAACACCCCTACATACTGCTTGCCTTTGTGCTCATAGGTGAACACATTGCCAATGATGCCCGAGGGTGTTTTGAACTTGAACAGTTCTTTGTTGATGTCTTTGGCGTCCACACATTTGAGGTAACCCTCTAAGGTGCCGTAGCAAGAGATGCCGCCTGCGGTGTTCAAAGCGCCACTCCATACAGAGAATTTTTCAGCCTTGGATTGCACGATCTTGCCCGTGCCTGCATCCCAGGTGATGAAGTTGCCCATGCCGCCATGGCTGCCCGGTGCGGGGTACATGGAGAGCGTGGCACCCACATACGGCTGGCCTGCGGTGTACTCGACCTTGAACGGCTCATAGTCCATGCACACATGGTTGGTGGGCACATAGAACAACTTGGTGTTCGGGTCGAATGAGGCTGGTTGCTGGTCTTTGGTGCCCAAGGCCGCCGGACACACGCCTTTGGTGTTCACGTCAGGGCCGTTTTGCGCCGTGGAGTATTTGGCCACCACTTGGGGTCGACCTGATTTCATGTCCACATGGGTGGCCCAGTTGACGCGGGGGTCGTATTTTTCAGCCACCAACAACTCACCTGTGACGCGGTCCAAGGTGTAGCCAAAACCGTTGCGGTCAAAGTGCACCAAGGCCTTGGTGGGTTTGCCTTTGACATCGATGTCGGCCAGAATCATTTCATTGATGCCGTCGAAATCCCACTCGTCGTAGGGCGTCATTTGGTAGACCCATTTCACCTTGCCTGTGTCCACATCGCGGGCAAAAATGCTCATGGACCATTTGTTGTCACCAGGGCGCTGAGCGGGGTTCCAGGTGGATGGGTTGCCCGTGCCGTAGTACATCAGGTTGAGGGCTTTGTCATAGCTGTACCAACCCCAGGTGGTGCCGCCGCCAATCTTCCATTGGTCGCCCTGCCAGGTTTTGGTCGACGAATTGCTTCCCACCGGTGCCATCTTGCCGTCATTCCAGGTCATGGTGGTTTGCGGGTCCATCAGCATCTCCTCGTCTGGGCCCACGCTGTAACCCTTCCAGGCCAAGCGACCATCGGACAAGTTGTAGGCGGCTATAAAGCCACGCACGCCCCATTCGCCACCGCTGATGCCCGTGATGACTTTGTCTTTGAAGATGTGGGGTGCATTGGTGTTGACCGCACCGAGTTTGGCGTCACCGTTTTTCACGCTCCACTCGACCTTGCCGGTTTTGGCGTTCAGCGCCACCAAGGTGCTGTCGGCTTGTTGCAAGATGACTTTGTTTTCGGCATAGGCCACGCCACGGTTGACCGTGTCGCAACACATTTGGGGAATGACCGCAGCGTCTTGCTTGGGCTCGTACTTCCACAGTATTTTTTGGCTGTCTAAGTCGATGGCAAACACCTTGTTGGGAAACGGTGAGTGCAAAAACATGACGCCATCGACCACCAAGGGCGAGCCCTCGTGACCACGCAAAACGCCGGTGGAGAAAGTCCAAGCCACCCGCAGTTTGTCGACATTGCCTTTGTTGACTTGGCTCAAGCGGCTGTAGCGCTGGTTGGCCATGTCACCCGCTTGCATCGCCCAGTTTTTTTCATTGGCGATGTTTTTTTCCACATCGCTGTTGGCCCACGCCGATGCACTCAGCACCATGGCCAGAACCGCCCCCACACAACCCACCGACGTTTGGCGCAGGCTCGCCCATACACCGCCTGATAGCGCAAATCCCATGCTTGTCTCCCTTGATCATCGAAATGTGAAGCCCGTGACAGCTATACAGGCTGGGAGATGCACTCTATGGGTATCTGTTTACTTGCTACTAGTGGTTATCACCAGCTCCATTTAAATCTGAAAACTCTTTCAGATTTATCGTGCGCTATTTCACCGTGATGCGAATCGTCTTGCGGTAAGCCTCGCCATAGGAGCGGTGGGCGCCATCGGCAAATTGCAGACTCAGGGTGTGCTCGCCCGGGGGCAGGGTGAGTTCGGTGTCGGTCTGGCCTTTGCCAAAGTGCTTGTGCTGCGCATCGGCAGGGATGACGCTGTTCTCGTCCACGGGGGGCACGTCAATCAGGATGTGGTGATGCCCGGTGCCTGGTTTGACTTCACCCGCAGGCTGCACCTCCATGTTCTTCACCACAAAGCGCACCATGAAGGGCGAGGTGACGGTGTCGCCATCGTGCGGGGTGGCGAAGTCGACGTTTTGCGCCAAGGCACTGGCGCTGACAAGGACAGCGGCCAAGATCAAAGAGGGCTTTTTCATGGGGCTCCTGGGGTGGTGAAATGGGTTTGAAAATGAAAGCACATCGGCGGGCGATCGGCATTCAATGTACATGGGAAAGCCTCAGCACCTCGTCCAACAACTCGGACCAGTGGTGGTAGATGAGGTATTCACCCGCACGGGGAACGAGCGTGAACTCGCCCTGTTTGCACTGCGCCGCCATGTGCTTGGAGGCCATGGGCGACACCATCGGGTCTTGCTCGCCGTGCCAAAAAGACAAAGGCACCTCGATGTCGCGCAGGTCAAACCCCCAGGGGTGGGCGGCCAAGTTCATTTCCTCAAGCAGGCTGCGGTTGCCACCAGCCGCGCCATCCAAAATGGCTTGGGCTTCACATTGTCGAATGTCTGCGTTGTCAAACGCCTGCTGGTCGTCCAAGGGATGGGCAAGCAAGACGTCTTGCAAATACTGGTGCACCCGTTGCGCGATGTTTTTGGTGAGCAAGGCGCTGACATGGGGCGCGATGCTGGGTGAGTACCGGCACAACATCAGCCCGTGTTTGAGTTCTTTGGCATACCAGCGCCAATCCGACCATTGCAGCACGGGCGGGGCTGCCCCCACCAACACCGCCGCCTTGATGTGTTGCGGACAGTGGCGGGCACAGGCCAGTGCATACGCCGCCCCGGTGGCAAAACCCAAGGCCACGGCCGTGGGGAGGTTCAATTGCTGCAACAGCGCTTGCACATCGGCAGCCCAAGCCACATGGTTGCGCGCAGGCAAAGGGTCGGACAGGCCGCAACCCGGGCGGTCGGGCACCAACAAGCGTATGCCCTTTCGCCACAAGATCTCCTCGTCGGGCGAGGCGCTGTGGCGAGACCCAAACAAGCCACGGTTGAACAGCAAGGGCACACCATGGGGGTCGCCGCGATCGGCAAAGGCCAAGCGTCGCCCGTCCGGCAGCACGATGCATTGGGTCGCATCGCTGGGCGTTGGTCGTGCTGCACGCAAAGGCGTGAATTCTGCCTCTGCGCCAGGCGGGCTGAGGGTGTCGTCGCTCAGCCACAAGGGTGAGTTGTAAATGGCTTGCAGCAACTCGGCTTGACGCTTGACCCCGCACTTGATGAACACCTGCTTGAGCTGGGTTTTCACCGTGTTGATGCTCAGACCCAACTGCGCTGCCGCTTCGTCGGTGCCCAGTCCCAACAACAACTGTTGAACCAATTTGGCCTCGGCCTGTGTCAAATGAAACAACTGCTGCAAGGCCGGCAATGAAAACGCCCGCGACTGCCGACTCGCCGCCACCACCAGCACAAACGGCTCGGACCGACGAGGGCTGTCCAAACGGTTGAGCCACAAGGTGAGCGCCAGCGGGTCTGACGGGTCGCCCAGGCGCACACAGACTTGGGCTTGCGCGCCGTTGTGCAAGACCAGCAAAGCCTTGGTCAGCAAAGACGGCGGGCTGGTTTTCAGGGTGCTGGCCTGCAATGACAAGGCGCTTTGCTGCGCCAGCAATTGCATCAGCAAGGCGTTGGCGGTTTGCAAGCGAGCGAACCTGTCCACGATGGCCACACCCACAGGGAGTCGGTTGATGGTTTGGTCCAACAGCTCCAAGCCTTGGTGGCTCAGGTCCAGGTCCCCTTGCAAGCGTTGCGCTTGCGCAAAGTGCGGCAGCAGCAAGTCATCGGTCAACCAAGGATGGGCGTGTGCCGAGTCCATGGCGCTGTGACCCATGGTGTCCAACAGGCTGCGCCAAGCGGCAGGCTCGCTGGCGGTGTCGTAGATCAGGGCAATCAGGCGCGACAAGTCTTGGGCGAGCTTGGGCGGAACAGCCTCCAAAGGCATGACGGATGTTTCCCTGTGCAGACATCACCCAAAAGGGTGAAGATTTATAGGCGGTGGCCGCAAATACTAACACTCTTCATTTGCTTTCACGGGGTGGGTATGCTTTATCAAACACGATTTTTTCAACTGGCCGCGATCGCGGTGCTGGGCGTTTTGACGGCCTGTGGCGGGGGCGGCGGTGACTTAGGAAACGGAACCGGCGGCGGGGGCGGCACCGCTTACACCTTTACCGCCGTGGCAGGTGCTTCAGGTGTGATGCCTGGCGCCTATGTAGGTACTTTCACCTTTGACAGCAGCGGTGCAGTGACCCAGTGCAGTGTGGGGGACATTTCAAAGTGCAAAGGCCAACTGAAGGACAACATCTTGGCTGTTGATGGCGAAAATACCGCGGGAACAAGCACGGTCACCTTTACAGGCACCAGCACGAGTTCTCCCAGCTCTACAGACACCAACGCGCTTATTGCTGGAACCATCAGTGGAACAGACAGCGGTGCAGCGTTCTCAGGGAAATTTGGCGGCATCAAATCGAGCCTTCTTGACACAAACATGGCTAAGTTCGCGGGGGTGTATGGCGTCACAGCCACAACCACGGTCAATGGCGCACCAGATACAACCCATGGCCATTTCAGTGTCGATGTGACCGGGAAAATGTTTAAGTGCAAAGTAGGAAACTTGGTGAAGTGCCAAGGTCAGCTGTCACTGAATCCAGACCCTTCAAGCGCTACCTTCACTCTGTCTGGCAATGATGGGCTAACACCTGCGGTAGTTTCTGCCACTTTGAAAGGAACGATCGACAGCAGTTTCAAAACAAATGGCGCAATCACTGGCACAGTTGTTGAAGGTGGCTCAACATCTGACATCACAGGAACCTTCACCGGCGGGAAAAACTAAGACTGTCAGGGCTGTTTGGCCCGCTCATACAGGGGCTCGACCTTGGACAAATTGGCCTCGATGTCTTTGATGCGGGTGTTGCCCGAGGGGTGGGTGCTGAGCCACTGCGGTGGCGCACCTTTGTTGGTGGCGCTCATTTTTTGCCACAAACTGATGCCAGCGCGGGGATTGAAACCCGCGCGGGCTGCCAGTTCCATGCCCACCAAATCGGCCTCGGTTTCATCTTCGCGGCTGAACTTGAGGTTGATCAGGTTGGCGCCTTGCTGGGCCACCGCATCGGTCACGCGAGGGTCTACACCCAAATACACCGAAGCCAACGCACCGCCAATCTTGGACAAGGTGTTGGTGGCCATGCTTTTGCCCATGCGTTCGCGCGCATGCTCGCGCAAGGCGTGGGCGATTTCATGGCCCATGACCATGGCCACTTCATCGTCAGTGAGTTCGAGTTTTTTCAAGATGCCGTTAAAAAAAGCGATCTTGCCCCCGGGCATGCAAAACGCATTGACCTGATCGGAGCCAATCAGGTTGACCCGCCAATCCCAGTCTTTGGCGCGCGGGTTCCACTCGTAGCTGAAGGGAACCAGTCGCTCGGCGATGGCCCGCAAGCGAATCACCTGCGGATGGTCGTCAGGCGCGAGCGCGTTTTTTTCAGACGCTTGCTTGAGCATCTGGTTGTACTGTGTTTTGGCGGAGGCTTCCACTTCGCCAGCGGGAACCAGCTTGGCAAAGTTCGAGGTCTTGCCCACCTCGACACCATCGCGGGCCAGTGCATCCAAGCTGTACACACCGGCGACGCAAAAGGCACAGTGGTGAAAAAAAGCACGTTTGGTCAACATAGGTTCAAACCGCGTTCAAGGCGATGACAATACAAGGGTATGAACGATAACCCAACTTCCCCAGCCAAGCTGCCGACATGGCAAGACACTTTGTTGATCTACCTCAGCCCGTCGAGCCTGCGCATGCTGGCTTTGGGCTTTTCGGCAGGTTTGCCCTTGTTGTTGGTGTTGGGCACCCTGAGTTTTCGCTTGCGCGAAGCAGGCATTGACCGCGCGACCATCGGGTTTCTCAGTTGGGTGGGTTTGGCCTATGGCTTCAAATGGGCTTGGGCACCGCTGGTGGACCGATTGAGCATTCCGGTGTTGACCCCCTTGATGGGGCGACGCCGCAGTTGGTTGCTGCTGGCCCAAATCGCGGTGGTGGCGGGGCTGTTGGGCATGGCCTGGAGCAACCCGCAGGACGCGCTCAGCCCCTTGGTGGGTTTTGCCCTGCTGGCCGCTGTCGGTTCGGCCACGCAAGACATCGCGCTGGACGCGTTTCGCATCGAGTCGGCCCAAGCACGGCTGCAAGCGGTGCTGGCCGCCAGCTACCAAACCGGTTACCGCTTGGCCATGATTTGGGCGGGTGCGGGTGTGTTTTGGATCGCCGCGCGTGCCGAGGTCGGGGGCTTGCCTGCGGGCACCTACCAAGACGCGGCCTGGGGCGTGGCCTACACGGCCATGGCCTTGTCGATGGCCGTGGGCATGGTGACGGTGTTGTGGTCCAAAGAACCGGCCCACACCGAACTGCCGCCTGCACACAGCTTGCCGCAATGGTTGCAAGTGGCGGTGCTGGCGCCCTTTGGCGAGTTTGTGCGGCGCTACCGTTGGCATGCGGTGTTGCTGTTGGCCCTGATTGGCACCTACCGCATCAGCGACATCGTCATGGGCATCATGGCCAACCCGTTTTATGTGGACATGGGCTACAGCAAAGAGGAAGTGGCCACCGTCACCAAACTCTATGGGGTGCTGATGACGCTGGTGGGCGCCTTCGTGGGCGGGGCCATGGTGCTGCGCTTGGGCGTGATGCGTGTCTTGATGCTGGGCGCGGTCTTGAGCGCCTTGACCAATTTGCTGTTTGCTTGGCTGGCGCTGCACGGCCACGATGTGTACGCGCTGATTGCCGTGGTGTCGGCAGACAACCTGGCCAGCGGCATCGCGTCGGCCGCCTTCATTGCCTATTTGTCCTCGCTCACCAATGTGCAGTACTCGGCCACACAGTACGCCTTGTTCAGCTCGCTGATGCTGTTGTTGCCCAAATTTCTGGCAGGCTTTTCGGGCGTGGCGGTGGACGCTGCGGGCTATGCCTGGTTTTTCACCGGCACCGCGCTCTTGGGTCTGCCGGTGCTGCTGCTGGTGTGGTTGGCGGGGCGTTACCACGCGACACACTGAGGCCGTTGCGAAGCAAGGGGCAAAAGCGAGCAAGCAAGTAGTTTCGTGGCCTGCTTTCTGCAAGCTTGATGCCGCGCACACCATCCCCCAGCCATGCTGGGGATACTGGTTGCAGCGCATCTGCGCCAAGGCCGCATCCCCAGGGCACACGTCAGAGCGCCACCTGAGTACACCCCTTGAAAACCAAGCTGCTGGCCCTGTTCTTGCCCCTGATGTTCTTTGCCCTGCTCTCGGGTCCCACCCACGCAGTGATCAAGGGCCAAGCCGAAGCCGCCAATGAGCGCGAGGACTATGCCGCCGAGCTGAGCATCACCCAGGGCCAAGCCCTGCAAGGCGAGGCTTGGGCGCAAACCATGTTGGGCGACAGCTATTCCTTGGGGCACGGTGTGTTGCAAAGCGATGCGCAAGCCCTGAAGTGGTATCGGCTGGCCGCGGCCAAGGGCGGGGCGGTGGCTCAAAACGACTTGGGCGTGATGTATGAAACCGGCGACGGGGTGGCGCAAGACTTTGTCAAGGCCATCAAGTGGTACGCCTTGGCGGCGGCCCAACAGAATGTGAAAGCGGAGTTCAACATCGGCTTGTTGTATGTCTCGGGCTCGGGCGTGATGCCCGACAACACCGAGGCCATGCGTTGGTTTCGCCGCGCGGCCACCCAAGGCCACGCCGGCGCGCAAAACAACTTGGGGGTGATGTACAAGGAAGGCACGGGCGTGGACGCCGACCCCAAGGAAGCCCTCTACTGGTTTCGTTTGGCGGCGGCACAAGGGCATGCCAACGCCCAAAACAACCTGGGTGTGATGTACAGCAAAGGCTTTGGGGTGGCCCAAAGCGACAGCGAGGCGCTGGGCTGGTTTCGTTTGTCAGCGGCACAGGATGAGCCCAATTCACAGTCCAACCTGGGCGTGATTTACGACAAAGGCTTGGGCGTGATGCAAGACCGTGCGCAAGCGGTGCATTGGTACCGCCTGGCCGCGCAGCAGGGCGAGGCGGTGGCCCAGTCCAACTTAGGGGCCATGTACGCCAATGGCTTGGGCGTGCCTCGGTACATGGTCAAGGCCCAGGCCTGGATCAGCTTGGCCGCGGCGCAAGGCAACCGTTTGGCCTTGCGCAACCATGCGCTTTTGGCCCCCAGCCTGTCGGCCGACCAAGTGGCGCTGGCGCTGGCATGGGCCAACGACTGCCTGACCCACGAGATGCAAGGTTGCGACTGAACCCCTGTCTGCGCCCATAATGGCGCGCATGCGATTCCATGCTTCAGGAGATTAGATATGCAAACGGGTTCACCACAACGTGCTTTGGCTTTGCTTGTCAGCGCCGCGTTTTTTCATGTCGGTATGGCTTGGTCGCAAGCCTTGCCTGTGGCCAGCCCCGAGTCGGTCGGCGTGTCCTCCCAACGCTTGGAAAAAATTTCGCAAAGCATGCAAGCCGAGGTGGCGCAAAAGCGTTTGCCAGGCGCGGTGGTGATGCTGGCGCGCAAAGGCAAATTGGTTTATGCACAGGCCTTTGGCAAGCTCAACAACGGCAGCGATGCACCCATGCAAATTGATTCGCTGTTTCGCATTTACTCCATGACCAAGCCCATGGTTTCCACGGCCTTGATGATGTTGGTGGAAGACGGCAAAGTGCAACTCACCGACCCTGTCTCGAAATACCTGCCCACATTCAAGAGCCCCATGGTCAGCGTGGCTTCGCTGGACGCGCCCTACAACGGCACGAGCTTCAAACTGGTGCCCGCCAACAAAGAGCCCACCATCCAAGATCTGCTGCGCCACACCTCGGGTCTGGCCTATGGCGAGTTAACCAAAAACACCTTGGTGAAAGACGCTTACACCCAAGCGGGGATTTACCAACCCAGTACCGACTTTGATGCACGCACACCCAGCAGCGCCGAGATGGTCGAGCGCTTGGGCAAAGCGCCACTTGCCCAACAGCCTGGCACGGTTTGGGAATACAGCCTGTCGGTCGATGTGCAAGGGCGGGTGATCGAAGCGGTGACGGGGCAGCGCTTGGGTGATTTTTTGCAAGCGCGGCTGTTCCAACCTTTGAAGATGAAGGACACCGGCTTTGCGGTCAGCGCGGCCCAACTTCCACGGCTGGCTGAGCCTTTCCCCCAAGACCCCGCCACCGGTGCCACGGTGAAACTCATTGATGTGAGCAAGCCCCCTGGCAACGACTCGGGCGGCGCGGGCGCGGTCAGCACCGCGGGTGATTATTTGCGGTTTTGCCAAGCGATGCTGGACGGCGGGCAGCTCGATGGTGCGCGCATTGTGTCGCGCCCCACGGTGCGCCTCATGACCTCGGACCACCTGGGCAGCAGCATTGCCACGCCCCTGTCACCGGGTCAGCTCTTGCTGGGCAGTCCGGGTTACACCTTTGGCCTGGGCTTTTTGGTACGCCAAGCCGATGGCGTGGCTGCGGTTCACGGCAGCGCCGGTGAGTTCATGTGGGCAGGTTATGCCGGCACGTATTTTTGGGCCGACCCCAAAGAGCAAACCTGCGCCGTGCTCATGACCCAATCGAGCGGCCCTTCGCGGGTTGTCTACCGTCGCTTGTTGAAGGCCTTGGTGTCACAAGCCTTGGTCGATTGAGGTCGTTGTTTCGGAGCGCGCCAACACATACATGGTGAGGACGATGCACAGCGAGCCCAGCACATCCAGCCAGCCAAAGGGCACGTCCAACCACCACACAGCCACCAAGCTTGCCGACAAAGGCTCCGCACACGCATACAAACTGGTGCGTTGCGGCCCGATTTTTTTAACTGCCAACACATAGCAGTAAAACGGCACCAAGGTACCCAAGACCACCACAAACAGGGTGGCCAGCCATGTGGCGCTATCCCACTGGCCAGGCACGATCCACACAGGGCTGAAGCCCAGATAGGCCAAGCCGCCTATCAACATGCCCCAGCCGACCACCAAGGCCGAGTCGTGACGCTTGAGCAAGCTGACCGGCTGCAAGGTGTAAAACGCCAAGGCCAAGGCCGACGACAAGCCCCAGCCCAAGGCCTCCATGCTGATGTGCATGACGCCCCAATCCCCATGGGTGACCAACAACAGCGTGCCGACCAAGGCCAGCAGCATGGCCAATGCCTCTTGCCAAGAAGGCCAGCGCCGATGCACGGCAATCAGGTACAGCGCAATCACGCTGGGCCCCAGGTATTGCAGCACCGTACCCACGGCCGCATTGGAATGCGCAATCACCGCAAAGTAGGTGTACTGCACGCCGAGCATGCCCAACACACCAAAGGCCAGCAACGCGCGCGCGTTGTGCGCGGGACGCCATATCGACCACAGCCGATGAGGGTATTGCCAGCCGTAGAGAAGCAGCAGCAGCACACCGGCGATGAGCAAGCGCAGCGTGACCAACCAGTCGATGCTGACGCCGCGTCGCTCGAACACAAACTGCGCGCACGCACCAGAGATGCCCCATAAGCTTGCAGCAAACACGGCCAACACACTGCCATGGCCCTGTGGGGCTTGCAGTCTGGCCAACACGCTCATTTGCCTGCGGTCCAGTCGATCAGTGCATCCATCACGGGACGGGCTTGGTGGGCGTTGGCATGGTTGACGATGGCCACCAACACATGGCGTTGGCCCTGCGCACCTTCCACATAACCCGCCACGCCCATCACATCGCGCAAACTGCCCGTCTTCAAGTGGGCAGACGCGCTGCTTTTGCTGCGCTTCATCGTGCCATCCACACCGGTGAGTGGCAACGACGACATCAGCTCGGGCATGAAAGCTTGCAACCACACCCATTGCAACAACGCGGCCAAGGCCTTGGGGGTGATGCGCGCCTCTCGGCTCAGGCCTGAGCCTTTGTCCATCAAGGGCGGCGCTTCGTGGTCCAAACGCGCATGCCACCAAACCTCCATCACCGCTTGGCTGTTGGCGGTTGACCCCAGGCCGCGCTGCTGCAACCCCAGGGTGAGAAAGACCTGCTCAGCCATCACGTTGTTGCTGAACTTGTTGATGTCGCGCACCACCTCGGCCAAGCTGGGTGACTCGTGCGACCACAAAGGTTTGAGGTTGGCCGGCAATGCGCCCTCGCGAACCGTGCCACTGAGTTGCCCACCCAGTTGCAACCACATGCCGTGCAGCGCGCGCGCTGCAAATTGCGGTGGATCGGCATAGGCCACCGGCCACACTTTGTCGACGCAGGACGATGGGTATGTGCCCGCAAAACCGATGCGCAAGGGGTTTTGAAAATCGGCTTTGACGCTGGCGCGGTAATCACTGCAGTCACCGCTCGACAGCGGCACGCTGGCTTGCACCTGCACGCCAGCCAAGGGGGGCTCCACATGCACACGCGCCACTTTGTTGGCGGGGTCGGGCACAAAATGCATCAGAAACGATTTGTAGCCCAACAGCAGCGCGTCAGGCGCGGCGTTGTAGGGCCGCAAGGGCTCACCGTCAAAGCCGCCAGGGTCTTGCGCTGCCACGTCAAAGGCCGTGCGGTCCAGCACCATGTCGCCTTGGATTTTTTGTATCCCCATGCCTTGCAAACGGCGCAAGATCAACCACAGCTGTTCCACACCGATTTTGGGATCGCCCTGGCCTTTGATGTAGACATTGCCTTGCAACACGCTGTCGCGCACCACGCCATCGATCGCCACTGGCGTGCGCCATGTATAGGCCGGCCCCAACAGGTCCAAGGCAGCGCTGGTGGTGACCAATTTCATCAGCGAGGCGGGGTTGCGCGGCACATCGGCTTGGTGGCTCAAGCGCGCGGGATTGGCTGCGCCCGCGCCCAAAGGCAGCACCACCACGCTCAAGGCCTCGCGGGGGATAGAGGCTTGCTGCAGCTTATCGAGAACTTGCGGGGGTAATTGCGCTAATCCTTCAAGCGATTGAATACAGCATAGTAATAATATCAGTCGGAGGAAAGGCATCACCTTTATTCTGAGACTTGCTTAATGGAGAGATAGGCGAGACGTTTTAATTCTTTTCTGGCCATGGTTAAGGATTCGGTAATTAAACCTGTCACTAAACATATCAAGCTTGATGTGCCAAGCATGCCTATCAGAATTAAGGTTGGAAATTTAGGAACCAGTCCAGTTAGTTGGTATTGATTGTAAATTGGTATAAAGAGGATGAGCATTATGAAAGCCAATAGAAAAGAAATGCCTCCAAAAAATATAAATGGCTTTTCACGAATAACCAAAAGCAGGATAGCGTAAAGAATTTTAAAGCCATCTTTGTATGTGTTTAATTTACTGACAGATCCCTCTGTCCTGTTTGCATACTTAGTCTCAATCTCCCGTACTGGTAAATTCATTTCTAATGCATGAATTGTTATTTGGGTTTCAATTTCGAAACCCTTGGATAGACTTGGAAATGATTTAACAAACTTCTTGGAAAACCCCTTATAGCCTGAAAGCATATCGGTAAATTGTGCAGAAAATATGGAAGCTACTATTCCAGTAAGTAACCAATTTCCAAAACGATGTCCCTGCCGATAATTATCTGTATCTGATTCAATTCTTTTACCGTTGACCATGTCACAGCACTCATTCACCAAAAGATTGATGATTTGAGGAGCCATAGAAATGTCGTAGGTGCCATCGCCATCTACCATGATGAAATAATCTGCATCTATATCCCCAAACATTCTGTATACAACATGACCCTTCCCTTGTTTCAACTCTGTTCTAACAATGGCGCCAGCAGATTTGGCAATTATTGCAGTTCTATCAGTCGAGTTGTTATCGTATACGTATATTTTTGCTTGTGGCAAATAAGTTTTGAAATCTAAAACAACTTGTTGAATTGATAGTGCTTCATTAAAGCAAGGGATTAGTACAGCAATTTCCATTCTATAGTCCCTTTTGTGCGATTAAATATATATTTTTTCCAATTATTTTATTCAACAATCGGTCTACTATCCTACTTAGTGGAAAGATATATTTATCATATGTCTTGAGTGCCGACAGATTAATTTTACCATTTTTATTTCCGAAAAATTTATATAAAAGTGTAGCTACCACACCAATTGAATCTACGAATTCAATGGTTATAATATTTAATTTTTGATTATCAAATAAGGTTTTTAAGCTGTGTTTATTATATCGCCTATAGTGTCCGACAGAATTATCCATTTGCGAAAAAAGAAACTGTAATGCTGGTACATATAGAAATATAATACCACCTGGAGCCAGTTTTTCAATCAACTGGAGGACTGTATGTTTGTCGTCTTCGATATGCTCTAGTACATTAAAACTGTAGATAAAATCAATGCTTTGATTTTCAATATTCTCCAAATTTGACTCAACTATAAAACCAGTTTTTTTTAGCAGTTGTTGCTGAAAGGCGTCTGGTTCCACACAAACAAGACTTGCAAAATTCGATAATGACTTTCCTGCAAAAGCACCAATACCTGCACCAAAATCCATGGCCTTTCCATCTAGCCTAGAATATGGTTTTATCAAGTTTTGTAAATGATCGTTGTAGTTATTTGCAAATTTCATGACCATCAAATTTTCATGGCCGGAATACTCTGACTCACTTGAATGAATATCTGTCATAATAGAGTTTTTTGGGAATACTAACTTGTTTGAAGCTTGGTAGGTAAAGATCATACTCACAAATGCTGCAAATGCCAATGCCAATATAGGGTGAATATTTTGAGTTTTGAAATTTATAATCAGTAAATAATATATTAACAAATTAATGCTGGCGCCAATAGTTTGTATCACAAGATATTTACTTAATTCTATAGCCGCTCGATTTTTGCTGGTGAAAGTGATTTTTCTGTTAATAACCCATGTCACAAAAACAGCGATTGGAAATGAAATGAACCGAACATAAAAAAAAGATAGTCCATAGATCGCAGTCATGAGATAAATAATGAATACCTCCGTTATAAATCCGATCCCCCCTGTGATTGTATATAAAAAGATTTTCATTGGATTTTTTGAAATGTCATTTCTTTATCTCCCACTATTTGAAATAAAATTGAATTGTATGGATTATAAGCTATATTTAAATTTTGCAAATAATAGTTTATAAACTCTACAGATGGATTTGCAATGAGAATATAGTCGTAGCCTACCAATTTTTGCTTGAATTCTTCAATTGTCATAGTGCAAGACCAAATATCATCGCCAGATTTTAAGGACAATGGTGGTTTAATAAAAATACACTCTGAATTATTTTGTCTTGGGATTAAATAATATGAAAATATCACGCTCTCATCGTTAGAACCTTCACTCCAAATAATATATATTTTCGAATTTTCCGGGGTTTTTGCTCTTACATAATCAGATATATTTTTGATTACGGCAGCTTCATTTCGAGGCTCCTTATTTAAACCAACCTTAAGAGTATCTATAATAATCCTACCAATATTTGGTAATATCAGAAAAACCCCAACAACAATGAAGTATATGGCTATTTTTTTTGATTTCTCTAATGTTCCGGCATTGATAAATGCACCTCCCATGAAAATGATTAAACCTAATATGTATGTAACCATGTATCTTTCAATGGAGGCCAGTCGCGTCCCTTCATAATCACCAAATGAAAATAAATAAAGTATTAAAAGAATGATCAGATAGGCTGCAAAAAGCAAATAGGCGAGGATGAATGGAGTGATTTTTGCTTGCAAATGGTTTATTTTATTTATTTGAATTATTCCGCCAAATATTAATAGCGTACCGATAAACCAATATGTCGATAAATGGTGAGTGAAAAATATATGATCGATAAATCTGCTGATTGTGATGCTATGTCGGTTACTAGCAGTTGCAGGGTTAATTGCACTTAAAATATTTGACACTGATATATCTGCTTTAAAAATTCTGTCTATGCCATGTGTTGCAAGGTAATTTTTCCAAGTCCATTCAAATAGTATTAATGCCAATGCTATGAACGCCAGGGTTGCCATGCTTTTGACTGTGTCTGTTCTGCGGTTTTTTAAATAATCTATCCCAACTATTGTCAGTGTAAAAAAAGCGAATAAAATTCCTATTTGCTTGATTTGTACAGTATATAAAAGCAAGGGAATTATTGACAATAATGCTAATTTTTTATTTTCTTTTTCTTGATTAAAATATACATGCAAGCTTAAACCAAAAGAAAATCCCAGCAATAAATCTGCCCAAAGTGAATGTAAACCCAATCCAAATACCCAGTAAAGTGAATATATTACCAATGCAGTCAATACAAATGCAAATTTCCTTTCCTTTTCCCTATAGTGCTTGATTGATATAAACAGTGGTGATGAGAAAATAATAAGAAGAAGTCCGTTAGCAAATATGGCGATATTGTCTTGGTGGCCAGTGAAATAGGTAAAAAAATAATGAAACAATGCTGCTATAGGCGGATAATCCTTGACTCCAATCAGGTCTTCATTGATTATTAATCGATTATTTTCTGATATGTACCTTGACATCCGTCCCCAATGACTGTAGTCGTCAATGAATGGATAAATGCTATACGACGCGGATTGACAAAACACATAAAATACAGTTGTTGAAATAATCAGAAAAACTTCTGGTTCGGTAAGTTGAATTTTTTTAATTCTTGCGAATGAGACCAGCAAACCGATCCACCCTATAAATCTTATACTATTGACCACTATTTCTAAATAATCGAGGAGTCCGCCTATATATAACAAAATAGATATGCCTATTACTCCATAAAATAATGCATTGCTGAAAGACGTATTGAATTTGTCTCTAACAGTGACAGCAAATCCGATCAACGATATCAAAGTTAAAGCGATTTGTATGTGTACCATTGCATTCTCAGTTTTTTCTACTTTACTATAAATGTATTTTTTTGAGTTATGTCTTTCTTATTGAACCGCTTGCGCCAATTGCCTGCGCGTACCCTGGGCGCACTTGCAGCGGTCATCACCGTGGTCATTTGGACCGCGTTCATCGTCATCGCCCGCGCTTCCGCCAAAGGCCATTTGCTGCCCTTGGACATCGCCTGTATGCGCATCGTGGGCGCCAGCGTGATTTTGCTTCCCTGGGGTTTCATCTGGGTCAAACGCATGCGTGTGACCCAAGCAGACGCCGGATCCTTTGGCGGCTTGTCGCCGCTGCCTTGGGCCATGACGGTGCGTTGCGGCTTGTTTGGTGGTTTGCTGTATGCGGTGATGGCTTACAGCGGCTTCTTCTTTGCCCCAGCCGCCCACGGCTCGGTGCTCATGCCCGGCACCTTGGCTTTGTGGGCCAGCTTGTTGGCCATCCCTTTGTTGGGCGAGCGCTTGCACCGCAACCGTTTGTTGGGCTTGGCCTGCATCACCGGCGGGGGCTTGCTGGTAGGTGGCAACAGTTTGCTGCATGCCCTGGACGGTGGCGAGGTCTGGAAAGGCGACCTGTTGTTCATGGCTGCCGCGTTTTGCTGGTCGACCTACAGTGTGCTGAGTCGTCGCTACAGTTTGCAAGCCATCCCCGCCATCATCGCCATTACCTGTTTTGCATTTTTCAGTTTTGTACCTGCCTATGCCGCGCTGTGTGCTTTGGGCGTGCTCGATACCCATTTGCCCAGCGCACCGCTGAGCGAAGTGCTGTTTCAAGCCGCCTTTCAAGGGGGTGGCTCGGTGGTGATGTCAGGCATCACCTTCACCCAAATGATTCGTCATTACGGGCCTGTGCGCTCGACCATGATCACCTCTTTGGTGCCGGGACTGTCGGCCTTGGGTGCCGTTTGGTGGCTGGGCGAGCCGCTGGACTGGCACTTGGTGGTGGGCTTGCTGTTGGTGACTTGCGGCATTTTGTTCGGCGTTCAAAAAGCCAGCAAAGGCTGATTTACCATGAAACTTCTGGCCATCGATTGCAGCACCGAGCGCCTGTCTGTGGCCTTGACCGATGGCCACCAGCGCTGGCATCACAACGGCAACGGTGGGCCCCAAGCATCCTCCACCTTGATCCCCGTCATCATGGGCTTGTTAGAAACAGCCGAACTGCCCCTGCACGGCTTGGACGCATTGGCTTTCGGGCGCGGGCCTGGCGCTTTCACGGGTTTGCGTACCGCCTGTGCGGTCGCCCAAGGCTTGGCGTTGGGTGCCCAATTGCCCTTGGTACCCATTGACACCTTGCTGATGCTGGCGCAAGCGGCTCACCAGCATTCACCGCGGGTGCTCTGCGTGCTGGACGCCCGCATGGGGCAGGTCTATGTGGCGGCCTACGCGCACAACGGCCAAGCGTGGCAATGTTTGCAAACACCTGTTCTGAGTGAACCCGGCCATTTGCCCGTGCCAAGCGCTTGGCACGGGCAGGACTATGCCTTGGCCAGCAACGCACATGCGCTGTACCCCGATGCTTTCGCGGCCAGCTTGGCGCAAGGTGGTGTGGCGGTGGATGCTTGGCCGAACGCTTTGGCCATGTTGGACTTGGCTGCACAGGCCTATGCACGCGGCGACACCGTGACCCCCAGCGAGGCCTTGCCACTGTATGTGCGAGACAAGGTGGCACTCACCACCGCCGAGCGCGCCGCCGAAAGCGCCGCCCGCAGCGCCTAAACTGTCGCTTGACCATGCGCTTGAATATGCCTTTTTTCGCGGCCTCCGCTATTGACACCATCCAACCCGTGCCGATGTCGCCGGCGCACGTGCCAGCCGTCGTGCATGTGGAGCAAAGCGCTTATTCCCACCCTTGGACGCCAGGCAATTTTGTCGACTCCATCGCCTCGGGCTACCACATGCCCGTCTGGTTTCAAGACACGCATTTGCTGGGCTATCTGGTGGCCATGCGCGGCGCCGATGAAGTGCATTTGCTCAACATCACCGTGGCCCCGGGGGTTCAACGCCGTGGCTGGGGCAGTCACCTGTTGGAAAGCCTGATCGATTGGTCGCGGGCGCGCGAGGTTCACGCCATTTGGCTAGAAGTGCGTGCCAGCAACCATGCGGCGATTGCGCTGTACCAAGCCCATGGTTTTGTGCAACAAGGCGTGCGCAAAGATTACTACCCCTTGGCTTTGCACCAACGTGAAGACGCGGTGGTCATGGGCTTGCAATGGTGAGATTGCCAGCATGAGCCTTTGGTTGGACGCCCGACAACGCGCCATGCTGGCGGCCATGGGCGTTCGCGTCTGGCAGCCCACGCCAACCGTGATAACGCCAAGCCCAGAGGCAGCGCCAGTACCCGCGCCCAGGGCGCGTGCACCGGCCCCTGCTGCGCCGGTTCCCGAGCGCCCACCGGCGGCCAAACCTGCGGCTGCACCTGTGGCCGCACCTGTCGCAGCGCCGGTACCGCGCCAGCCTTTGCCTGCAGGCTTGTCGCAGATGGATTGGCGCGGCTTGGAGGAAGCGGCCAGCGTTTGCCAAGCCTGTGGTTTGTGTGAGACCCGCCAGCGCAGCGTGTTTGCAAATGGCCAGCGTTTGGACAATGCCGCGCGCACCGATTGGCTGATCGTCACCGACCCACCGACCGAAGAAGAAGAGCGCAACGCCACGCTGGTGTTGGGTACCGAGGGTGAGTTGTTGGACGCCATGCTGGCGGCACTGGGTCTGTCGCGCCAAGCGGCCCAAGCGTCACCCAGTGTCACTGTGGTGCCCGTCTTGAAATGCCGGGTTCCCGACAATCGCAACCCTCACCCCGATGAACTGCAACAATGCCGCGCCTACTTAGCGCGCCAAGTGGCTTTGCTGCAGCCGCAAGTCATTCTCGCCATGGGTCGTTGGGCGGTGCAAAGTGTGTTGTCTGACACGTCTGCGCAACTGGCGGCATTGCCATTGGGCAAGCAGCGCGGCCAGGTGCACCAGTTTGCCAACACGCCGGTGGTGGTGACCTACACGCCCCAATCCTTGCTGCGCACGCCGCTGGACAAAGCCAAGGCGTGGGCCGATTTATGCTTGGCGCACAGCCTCACGCGCCGGCCATAACACCGAGGCAATCGCCAACACAATCAGCAAGACCGCAGCCAGGTCTTGCCAGTGCAATTGCTCGCCCAACCACCAAGCGCCACTGAAGGCCCCCAGCACGGGAATGAACATCACGCTGAGCGTTGAGGCCAAGGGCGGCAAGTTGCGCGCCAAGATCAACCACGCGGGCTGGGCAAAGCCAAACACACCCACTGCGTTGTAGGCAATGGCCCACCAGACCCGCTCACTGGGCATGGCCCATGGACAGGGTTCAAACAGCCATGCCAACACGCACATCACCAGCGTGGTTAAACCCGTCATCCAAAACGCCAAGGTCAGCGTCGCCACCGTTGCCGTGGTGTGGCGCATGCGCTGGGTGCCATAGCCCCATGATGCTGCGGCCAGCAAGATCAGCAACACACCCACAGGGTGACCGCTGAGGGCGCTGACCTCGTGCCACAACAGCAGCAAAGCGGCCAAGGCCGCACTGGCCACACCCAGCCAACCGCGCATGCGCAGTGGCGTGTGAAACAGCATCACGCCCCACAAGGCTGAAAAAATTGGCATGGTGTAGCCCAAGATGGCCGCACGCCCACTCGAGAGTGAGGCCAAGGCCACGATCACCAAGCCGTACCACATGAACATATTGAAAAAAGCCAGCGTGAACAACTCTCGCCATTGCGACCTGGGCACCCGAAAGGGCACTTTCAGACGCCACAGCACCAAGCCAATCACTGGCCAGCCGCACAACAAACTCCAGGTGCGAAACGTCAATGGCGGGTAGCCGCTCACGCCCATTTTCATGACAGGCCAATTGCTGCCCCACACAAGGGTGAGGAAAATCAGCATCAGCAGGTGTTGGCGCGACAGTCTAGGCATGCGGCAATGCTACTGCCTGCACACTTTCTACAATGGGCCATGACCTTTTTAGAGCAACTCGCCGCCGCCACCCACACCAACCAGTCTTTGCTGTGTGTGGGACTCGACCCCGAACCACGCAAGTTCCCCGCCACACTGGGGCAAGATGCCTCGCGTATTTTTGATTTTTGCGCGCACATCGTGGATGCGACCCATGATGTGGTGTGTGCCTTTAAACCGCAAATTGCCTACTTCGCAGCCCACCGCGCTGAAGCCCAGCTTGAGCGCTTGATCGCCCACATGCGCCAGGTCGCCCCTGGCGTGCCAGTGATTTTGGACGCCAAGCGCGGCGACATCGGCAGCACCGCCGAGCAGTACGCGATCGAGGCCTTCGAGCGCTATGGCGCTGATGCCGTCACGCTGTCGCCCTTCATGGGCTTTGATTCCGTGGCGCCTTATTTGAAGTACCACGGCAAAGGGGCTTTTTTGCTGTGCCGCACCTCCAACCCCGGGGGGGACGATTTGCAAAACCAGCGGCTGGCAGAGCCCGCAGGTCAGCCGCGTTTGTATGAACACATCGCCCAACTGGCCCAAGGGCCTTGGAATCTGAATGGGCAATTGGGCTTGGTGGTGGGCGCCACCTATCCCCAAGAGATCGCCCGCGTGCGTGCGATCGCGCCAAGCTTGCCCTTGTTGATTCCCGGTGTGGGCACCCAAGGGGGCGATGCCCAAGCCACCTTAAAAGCCGGCTTGACAGACACAGGAACCATTGTGGTGAATGCTTCGCGGGCGGTGCTTTACGCTTCACAGGGCGAGGACTTTGCCAGCGCCGCACGGGCTGCCGCCATGGCACTGCGTACGCAACTGCACACATAAACGCAGGGACGCCCTTGTTTGAAAGCATCCTTGGGCAATATCGGTGTTTTCGATAAAAGTTTCTTGTTTAAAACAGTTGTCGAAAATATTCCATCCTTGTGCTTGGTCAATACAAAATGCACGAATCTCTTGTATGTTCTAGGGTTCCGCCTAAATAAAGTTGTCATGAAAAAGAGAGATTGCCTTGTGCGCTTTTTGTCCAGCGTGAACAAGATGGAAGAAGTGCACAGCGCGAGTTTGCCGGACAACGATGCCAAATTGTTATTGTTGGCGGTCACCGTCGCCCACGAATGCGGCACCCCCTTGAATGTGTCGCAAGCCATGCAAATACGCCGCATTGGCTCACCCGCCAAAAACCACCGCAAGATTGACGATTTGCTGCATGCAGGCATGATCGATTTGGTGCACGATGCCGGTAACCGACGCACCAAGTTTTTGGTTCCCACCGCTGCGGCCCTGAACCTGTTTGATGAGATAGCTGCGGCTTTGGTGCAGGCTTGCGCGACCGAGTAAACGCCCGGCCAGCGCCGCTTTGAAAATACTTAATAAGTTTCAATTATTATTCAAATTATTGACTTATAGATATATTTGGTATTAAATTTACCTCTTAGCAGTTTAAGAGGTGTTTACCAAATGTTTGCCACAAACAGGATGGGATTTCTGCGTTGGCCATGGGCTGTGCTGCTTTGCATGGCGATGCTCGCGCAAGCGCAGGCGCAAAACACACCCACCACGCCACAAAATGTGCCTGCGGGTTCTTGCGCTGTGGACGTCACCCTGGCCGACACCTTGCCCACCAAGTTCATCCTGACGCCCTTGGTGGCTGATTTGGTCAACCCGTTTTTCTCCACCACCATGACCGTGACTTTGGTGTGTAAGGGTTATTTACTTATTCGTTTCCCTTTGACGTATTTGAATATCGGCATAGGAACGACTATCTCGCCCTTGCAAGGGAATATTTCAGGCGTCAGCGCCAACGTTAGCAACCCTTCTGCGGGCACCGCGACGTGTGGCGACCCCGGTTCACTCATTGCATTCAACAAATTTATTGCGGATGGGGCCAACATGTCTTTTGGAAGTAGCGCGCGTTTACAAGGTACTGTTCTCAGAGCTAACGATGTTTGTACTGTTGCCATCACGACCACATTGAATTACTACAACAATGGAGCGGCTTTCAACACCAACGCCAGCAGCACTCTGCTGTTGACCGACGCCGACCCCGCCACGGCTTTCAAATACCGAAGCTTTGTCCGTGAAGGTTCACTTTTATTGGCTTCGAACCTCTTCGTTACAAGCAATACACCCTTCGCCTCTGTCACCTCCACGGGCATCAACGCCTTCACCGTTGCCGCCCCGCCCGTCAAAACCTGCGTGGTCGCCAACGCCGTCAACAAACAACTGGACTTCACACTGCCCACCTTGGACGTCAAAACCGCCAGCTTGAAACGCAACACCGGTGCCGGTTTCACCAGCTTTGCCATCGTCTTGTCGGGTTGCACCGTGGCGGCGGGTGCCAACAACATCTCTGGCACCATTGCCTACACCGCGCCCACGGGCACTGGTGTCAGTTCAAGCTGGATTCAGAACACCGCCCCCACTTCACCCGCCCAAAATGTCTACACCATGCTGCTGGACGCGAGCCAAAACGTCATTGGCAATGGTGCCAGCATCCAACTGACCCAAAACGGCAGCACCAAAATTTCGGCGCAATACATGTCCCGGCAAGGAACAGGGGTCGTCCTCACACCGGGCAAGGTGTTTGGCAGCGCCATCCTCACTTTGAGTTACCAGTGAGCCCGGCGTGGTCACGGGCATCGCCAACATCACCATGTCCTACAAATGAGCGCTACTTGCGCACCTTGGCGCTTAGCACCACACGGCAATTGGTCTGGGAGACAGTGAATGGGTTCAGCCCTACGGAGGAGATCGCGACGTTGGCAGGGTAGTTGCCAGCTTTGAGAAAGTTGCTATAGGTGCCCACTTTGTCCGTGAGGTTGTTTCGGCTGCTCGGGGTGGTGTTGAATGCATCGCCGGTGGCGTAGTAATTCAAGGTGGCGTTGTAGGTGTTGGTGCAGGTGCCGTCGGTCGTGACGATGGTCAGGAGGTCAGCGATCAGGTAGTTGGCGTCGGCATTGGTCTTGATGATGGTGGTGGTGGGCGTTTGGTCGAGGTTTTTGGCAAAACCGTTCGGGCAATTGCTGGCAGCGGTGTTTAATGTGAACGGGGTCATGCTGGCTTCTACCCCTTTGATGCCATCGAGCAATGCCGATTTGGCACTGCCCACTCCCATGACGAGTTGCGTGTCCCCTGCAGTCACGTAAAAGGATGGCCGACATTTCAACTCGACCTGCACGTTTTTGGTAAGGAAAGGGGTATTGGTGACAGACTTCACCGCCTTGTAGCTGCTGACATAGGCCCCGTCCAAGAAACGGATGACAGCCGTGCAACTGCCCAAGTCTTCTCGCATATTGAACGAGTTGACGCTGGAGTTGACTTGCAAGTCGGTGAGACTGTTGCCGGGCTGCAAGAAGCCAACGTATTGGGAGCTGGTGCTGTCTGTCAAATACTGGGTGCTGCTTGAAACGCCATTGAAAGCTGCCCCCGTTGTGGTGTAGGCCACTCTGGCTATGTAGTGGTTGGTGCAATTGCCACCCGTGAATTTCGCCCCCGCAGCCAAGCCTGTGGTGCCGATGGTCGTGGTGGTGTCGGTTTGGGTGAAGTTTTGCGCTATACCCAGGGTGCAATTGGTTTTGCTGGTATCCAGTGCTATCGAAGTCAATCTGGCGTTCACCCCAGCAATGCCGCCTACCAGGGGACTGGCCGTCGTGCCCACCCCCAAAATCACTTGGCTTTGATTGTTCCAACTGTACAAGTTGATGGGGGGGGTGCAGGTCAGGTCGATGGTGAAATCTTTGGTCACGATCGCGCTGCCTGCTGGTTTGGGCTGGACCGTCGCGTAATTGTTTGCAAAGGGTGTGACCATGCCTATGGTGGCTACGCAACTGGGGGGGACAATTTTGAACGAATTCATGCCACTGACACTGCTGTTGGCGTGGTCCACGTTCTTCACCTGGATGAAGTTGTAAGTACCTGGCACTCCGCCAACGGCTGCGCTGAAATGTGTCGTTAAGCTTTGTAGGTTGGTATCGAGCGTATTGCCATTGAAGTAATAATTCAAGGTCATTGTCACTGTCCCTTCGCAAGACATGCCAGCAGGCAATGTGTCTCCATCACCGTGAAAAACAATGCTGTAGGTTCTCGGTTGTATGTCTATGGCAGGGGTAATATAAAAAGACTGCATTAAATGTACTTTGCAATTGTCTTTACTGGACATATTTGAGTAACCCCCGCTGATGCCCGGAAATTCTGAAAATTCTTTCAGGTAAATTCGATTGGGATTATCCGCAGCCCCCGTAAATATGAGTGTAGGGATGTAATAGTGGGTCGTTAAAGGCCCTTGACACGTCACCTTCACGGTCATTGTGGTGGAAAAAAACGGGTTGTAGATGTCGGCTGGGGGGGTGCCTATGGTGACAAACGAGGTGGGGATGGGCGGGTCGAACGTGGATTGGTAGGAACAGGTTCCATCGGCCAAGGCCCAAGCGTTGCTGAAATTGACCAGCAGCAACAATGCAACAAAGAGTTTTCTCATGGTGAAACACCTGCGCTCACAAAGTATGACTATGGCCGATACCTTATCTTAAAAATCACTAATTTCATAGATTGATTGAATACTTTTTAGCTTATTCAAAACAAAGGGCGGCCCTGTTGCCAGCGCCGCCCTGCGTCATCCCCGACGGGCTGTCTTCAAGCCAAGGTCAGAAGCCAAATTTGCCGTTGCTGTTCTTCCACTCTGCTTGGGCGGGAATGGTCTCCAGCGTGTCCCAATGCTCGGCGATTTTGCCGTTGTGCACGCGGAACAGGTCGTAAAACGAGGTGGGCTTGCCCGCAAAGCTGCCTTCGCTGACCACCAACACAAAGTTGCCTTCGCCCAACACCTGGTGCACCCGGCTGTAGCGCATGGTGATGCCGGCTTTGGCCAGGGCTTCCAAGGCTTGGCCCAGGCCGGTCAAACCGTCGCCAATCTGGGGGTTGTGCTGGATGTAGTTGTTGCCGTCAAAGTAGCCCGCCAGTTTGTCCAGCTTGCCGTTGACCAAGATGTCGTCCACAAAGCCACGCACCAAGGTTTTGTTGGCCTGGGTTTTGTCCAGGTCGGTGACGGTGGTGGCGCCGTCAATCTGGCTGTGGCCGCTGGGGTTGGGCGCGGCTTTTTCTTGCAAATTGTCCCAGTGCTCCACAATTTTGCCGTCTTCAAAACGGAAGATGTCAAAGCCGACCTTGGGGCCAAAAAAGTTGTAGTCGGTGTGGGCAAACACAAACGGGCCGTCTTGGAACACGCGCACCGTGTTGACCTTGGCCGAGCCTTTGGGCAGGGCTTGCAGCACCGCGCCAAATCCAGCCAAGCCGTCGCCGACAGCCAGGTTGTGCTGAATGTATTTGTTGGGGTTGACGTAGCCCACGGGCTGGGCGTCGCCGGTTTCGATGCTTTTGAGCAATTGGGTGACTTGGGGTTTGTAGTTTGCAGACATGGCGGTTTCCTTTGAAGTGGGGGTGGACGAAGCGGTTGAGGGGTTGGCGTGGAGGGAGGATGCACAGCCAGCCAGCACCGTTAAAGCGGCGGTAACTGAAAGTGCGACGAGGTTTTTGCGGTGAGTGGTCATCTGATTTCCTTGGGTTGTGTGCTTGGTTGCGGTGAAAGAAGTATGCTTTTTGCTGACCGCTTTCACGAGGTAGATTTCCGCGTAAAAATGGTAAAAATTGGACATAATGCAGGCATGAGCCCTTCTCCCCCCATTCCCCGGCTGGGTTTCAGCCCGCCCAGCGATGAAAGCGCGGACATCGAGGTCATGGGCGCTGACGAATGGATGCAGCGCGTGGCACGCGAGCATGTGGGCCACCCCACGCGGCTGGACTTTCACCAACTCATCTTGGTCACCGAGGGTGCGTTCACACACACGGTGGACTTCGCGCTGCTCAGTCTGCCCGCGGTCAGTGCATTGGCCATGCGCCCGGGTCAGGTGCAGCGCTTTGAAGCGCC
This sequence comes from Burkholderiales bacterium, assembly GCA_947381415.1. Lineage (GTDB taxonomy): Bacteria > Pseudomonadota > Gammaproteobacteria > Burkholderiales > Burkholderiaceae_C > Limnohabitans. Next base: position 15,299 of record CANCVB010000013.1, on the reverse strand, counting down.
CGCAGCGTGGCAAGGGTGGGTGGTGATTTTTCGACCCGAGTCGCTGCCAGGTTCAGGCACGGGCCAAGGCAGCCAGAGCGACTTCCCTCTGGCCTTGGACGCGGACCAAGGCGCGGCCCTGTCCGTGGCAATGGCACAAATGGCGCAAGACGCGGCCCGGGCCGAGTCCATCCCCGTGGCGCGGGCCTTGTTGCGCTCGCAGTTGAACAGCGTGCTGCTGCGCTTGCACATGCTGCAAACCCAAGCGCAGCCGCCAACATCCCAACACGCCACGCTGGGCAGGTACTTTGAGCGTTTTCGCCAGGCGACCGAAGAGCGTTTCAGCCAATGGCATCAGGTCGGCCAGTATGCGCAAACCTTGGGTATTTCCGAAAAAACCCTCAACCGCGCCAGCCAGGCCATGCAAGGTTTATCGGCCAAGGTGTTTTTGTCCCAACGCATCGCCTTGGAGGCCAAACGACTGCTGGCGCACACCACCTGGCCCATGGCCCGCGTGGCGGACCAACTGGGCTTTGACGAGGCCACCAATTTTGTGAAGTTTTTCAGGCGTGAAGTGGGTTGCACGCCATCCGATTTTCGCCAGCAGCAACGCGCCCCTGGGCGACGGGAACAAGCGCGCTAGCGCGACAGGCCCAGCCACTTTGCCAAATACTGCCCAGTGACACTCGCTGGGTTGGCCGCCACCTCCTCGGGTGTGCCTTGCGCCACCACCTGACCACCGCCACTGCCGCCTTGCGGGCCCATGTCGATCACCCAGTCGGCGGTTTTGATGACGTCCAGGTTGTGCTCGATCACCACCATGGTGTTGCCCGCCTCCACCAACTGGTGCAGCACCTTGAGCAGCAAATCGATGTCGGCGAAATGCAAGCCCGTGGTCGGTTCGTCCAAGATGTAGAGCGTGCGTCCAGTGTCGCGGCGTGAGAGCTCCAAAGCCAGCTTCACGCGCTGCGCCTCGCCGCCCGAGAGCGTGGTCGCCGCCTGGCCCAAACGGATGTAGCCCAAACCCACGTCCATCAAGGTTTGCAGTTTGCGCGCCAGTGCCGGCACCGCGCCCAAAAACGCCAGCGCGTCTTCCACCGTCATTTGCAAAATTTGCGCGATGTTGTGTCCCTTGTAGAGCACCTCCAAGGTCTCGCGGTTGTAGCGCTGGCCGTGGCACACATCGCAAGGCACATAGACGTCTGGCAGGAAGTGCATCTCCACCTTCACCATGCCGTCGCCTTGGCAGGCCTCGCAGCGACCGCCCGCCACGTTGAAGGAAAAACGACCCGGTCCATAGCCACGCTCGCGCGCCATCGGCACCTCGGCCATCAGGTCGCGCAAGGGCGAGAACAGGCCGGTGTAGGTGGCAGGGTTGGAGCGCGGGGTGCGGCCAATCGGGGACTGGTCCACATTGATGACTTTGTCAAAGTGGTACAGACCCAAGAGGTCCTCATGCACCGCTGGTTCTTCATGGGCGCGGTGGATTTGCCGCGCCGCGGCCGCGTACAAGGTGTCATTCACCAAGGTGGATTTGCCCGAACCCGAGACGCCCGTCACACAGGTGAACAAGCCCACGGGAAACTCGGCGCTCACGTGTTGCAGGTTGTGGCCACTGGCCCCCACGATGGTGATGGCCTGCTTGGCGCGGCCGTGCGCTGGGGCGGCCACGGGCAAGGCACCGAAGACGTTTTTCACAGGCGCGGCCTGCGGAATGCTGGGCTGTTGGTACAGCCAAGGGCGGCGCTGTTGGGGCACCTCGATGCGCAGGCTGCCCGCCATGTAGCGCCCAGTCAACGAGGCGGGGTTGGCTTCAATCTCAGCGGGTGTGCCTTGCGCCATCACCCGCCCGCCGTGCACGCCCGCACCCGGCCCCATGTCGATGCAATGGTCGGCCGCGCGGATCATGTCCTCGTCATGCTCGACCACGATCACGCTGTTGCCAATGTCGCGCAGGTGTTTCAAGGTGTCGATCAGGCGGTCGTTGTCGCGCTGGTGCAAACCGATGCTGGGCTCGTCCAACACATACATCACGCCGGTCAGGCCCGAGCCGATTTGCGAGGCCAAACGGATGCGCTGCGCCTCGCCGCCCGACAAGGTGTCGGCGCTGCGCGACAGGCTCAGGTAGGTGAGTCCCACGTCGTTCAAAAACTTCAGGCGGTTGGCAATTTCACGGATGACCTTGTCGCCAATGTCGGCCTTGTTGCCTTGCAGACTGAGGCCTTGGAAATACGCTTGGCACTCGGCCAAGGTGATGTGGCTCACATCGTGCAAGGTGCGCGCTTGCAAGCCTTCGCCCAAGCGCACATTGCGCGCTTCAATGCGCAAGCGTGTGCCTTGGCAGTCCAAGCAGGGGCGGTGTCCACGGTAGCGCGACAACTCCTCGCGCACCAGGGCCGAGTCGGTGTCGTGGTAGCGGCGGGTCATGTTGGGCACGATGCCTTCAAACGCGTGCAACTTGCTGGTTTTGCGACCGGCTTTCGCGCCCGACTCCAGCACATAGCTGAACTTGATTTCGTCCTCGCCCGAGCCGAACAACACCACCTGCTGCACCTGTTCGCTGAGCTGTTCAAACGGGGTCTCCAAATCGAAGGCGTAATGCTTGGCCAGGCTTTGCAGCATGGCGAAGTAATAGGCGTTGCGCTTGTCCCAGCCCTTGATGGCGCCGCTGGCCAAACTCAGCGAGGGGAACGCGACGATGCGCGCAGGGTCGAAAAAGCTTTGCTCGCCCAAGCCTTCACACGCGGGGCAGGCACCCAAGGGCGAGTTGAACGAAAACAAACGCGGCTCGAGTTCGCCAATGGTGAAGTTGCAATGCGGGCAGGCAAAACGGGCATTGAAGGCGTGCTCAAGCCCCGTGTCCATGTCCAGCACCAAGGCGCGGCCATCGCTGATGCGCAGCGCCGTCTCCACACTCTCGGCCAAGCGTGTCGCCATGTCGGGACGCACCTTGAGGCGGTCCACCACCACGTCGATGTCGTGTTTTTCTTTTTTCTCGAGGGTGGGCAAATCGGCCAACTCCACCACCTGGCCGTCGATGCGAAAACGCACAAAGCCTTGGGCCTGCATCTGCGCAAACACCTCGGCGAACTCCCCTTTGCGCTCGCGCGCCACGGGCGCCATGAGCATGATGCGGGTGTCTGCAGGCATGGCCAGCACCGCGTCCACCATTTGCGCCACGCTCGACGACTGCAAGGGCACACCGTGCTCGGGGCAGTGCGGCGTGCCCGCGCGGGCGAACAACAAACGCAAATAGTCGTGGATTTCGGTGACCGTGCCCACGGTGGAACGCGGGTTGTGGCTGGTGGCTTTTTGCTCGATGGCGATGGCCGGCGACAGGCCCTCGATCAGGTCCACATCGGGCTTGTCCATGCGCTGCAAAAACTGGCGCGCATAGGCCGAGAGGCTTTCCACATAGCGGCGTTGGCCCTCGGCGTACAAGGTGTCAAAGGCCAAACTGGATTTGCCCGAGCCCGACAAACCGGTGATGACCACCAGCTGGTTGCGCGGGATGTCCACATCGATGTTTTTCAGGTTGTGGGTGCGTGCACCGCGCACGCTGATGCGGCCAAAAGCACTGGGGCCACCTAAGTGACGACCTAAATAATGCGCTTCAGAGGGAGAATTCACGGCAGGCTTGGGCTTTATCGAGGGCAACCCGCCATCATAGCCATCCCGCTTATGCTCTGTCTATGTCCTCTGCCCGCGCTCTGAGCCTGCCCGCTTTTCTCACCCTGCTGTTGATCGCCTTGATGATGGCCTCCAACCACATCGCCGCGCGTTTGGCCTTTAACAGTGGCTTGGATGTGGCCACCGGGGTGGCCACGCGCAGCCTGGTCACCGCCAGCGTGGTGGCGGTGTTGGTGTTGCTGGCGCGCGTGCCTTGGCGGTTTAACCGCCAGCAAGGGCGTGGTCTGCTGATGGTGGGCTTGATGATAGGCATACAAAGCCAATGCCTGTATGCGGCCGTGGCTCGCCTGCCCGTGGCTTTGGCGTTGCTGGCGTTCAATACCTACCCGCTGTGGACCGCCCTGTGGGACAAATTGCTCTACCAACGCACGCCCCAACGCAGCGTGTTGCTGGCCATGCCTTTGATCTTGCTTGGACTGGCACTGGCACTCGATGTGCTGGGTGCGGCTTCCGGTTTGGGGGCACAAGCCCAATGGGCACAGATGGGTGAAGGTGTGGGCTTTGCTTTGGCCGCGGCATGCAGTTTCGGTTTGGCCTTGGTGGGCACCCAACACGAAACCACCGGCATGGATGGACGGGTACGCACCTTGTTCAGTTTGCTGCTGGCGGGCAGCGTGGCGTTGGCCGTGGTCGGTTTTCGCGGCGGCCCGCACTGGCCGCAAACCCCCTTGGGTTGGCAAGGCCTTGGCATGCTGACCTTGCTCTACGGTACCGCTTTCACCATCATGTTCACGGTGTTACCCAAGCTTGGCGTGGCAGCCAACTCGGCCATCATGAACGTCGAACCGGTGTTTGCATTGGGCTTGGGCTGGGCGGTGTTGGACCAGCAAGTGGCCTGGGTGCAAGTGGGCGGCGCGGTGCTGGTGGTGGCTGTGGTGATGGGCTTGGGATTGCGAAAACAAGCAACCTAGCCACTGACAACCTCGCGCCAAGCCTGCTCGACACGCTCGGGCGTCAAATCGTTCAAACAACGCAAATGCCCCAAGGGGCAGCTTCGCGCAAAACACGGCGCGCAGTCCAAGGGCGGTTGGTAACTGGGCTCGTTTTTCAGCCACAGGGCTTGCGCTTTGTCATTGAGCGGGGGCGTGTGCAATGGGCTGGAAGAACCAAACACCGCCACTTGCGGCACGCCCAAAGCCGCTGCCACATGCATGAGGCCAGAATCGTTGCTCAGCATGACTTGGGCCGAAGCAATCAAGGCCATGGCTTGTTGAAGATCGGTCAATCCGGCCAAACTGCGCGCGCGTCTGGGTGCAAGCCTGTTGATTTGGTCGGCTATGTCTTCACACATGACCGATTCTTTGGGCGAGCCCAACACCACCACCGGTAAGCCAATCCGCACGCCCATGTCGGCAAAGTAAGCCACCGGCCAACGCTTGGCAGGGCCGTATTCCGCGCCGGGTGCAAACACCGCATACGCACCCAGTTTCAAATCAAAGTGCAGCAAGGTGTTTTTTAAAACCGCCAATGGCAAGTCCAGCTTGGGCTGCCACGTCGGGTCAGCCTCGGCTTGGGCCAGTGCCAGGTAATGCGCCACCATCGCGCCGCGGTGGCCTTTGTCGGGCTTGGGCAGGCGCTGGTTGAGCAAGCCGTAGCGCGCCTCTCCGTGGTAGCCAACACGCACAGGAATGCCCGCCATCCAAGGCAATAAGGCACTTTTCCAAGAATTGGGGGCGATGTAGGCGCGCTCAAAACGACCGCGCCAGGCCTTGGCGAAGCTTCGTCGTGCCCACCATTGCAATGCGCCGCGTGAAAACGGTAACTCGATCACTTCGGCCACTTGCGGCATGGCGCTGTAAATGGGTGCGACCCACGGCATTGCAGCCACGCTCAGGCGTTCGCCGCGCTGGGCCAACACACGCAACAAAGGTTCTGTCATCACCGCGTCGCCAATCCACTGCGGCGCGATCAGCAAACTGGCTGTCATGTCAACAAAAGGGGCGTCGGTCCATCAATGTGAGGCGAAGTGCTCGCCGTCTTTCAGGCGGTACTCGGTGCTGCAATACGGGCACTTGGCATGGCCCTCGTGAGAGAGGTCCAAAAACACCCTGGGGTGGGTGTTCCACAGCTGCATGTCGGCCTTGGGGTTGGGGCAAAACACGCCGCCGTGGCTGTTGAGTTCTTGCGCCAGCAACTCGATGGTTTTCATGTCAAACCTTGGTGAGCCAATGGGCGTACTTGGGGTTGCGGCCGTTGACGATGTCAAAGAACGCGCTTTGGATTTTTTCGGTGATGGGGCCGCGGCTGCCCGCGCCAATCTCGATGCGATCGAGTTCGCGAATCGGCGTGACCTCGGCCGCCGTGCCTGTGAAGAAGGCTTCGTCGGCGATGTAGATCTCATCGCGGGTGATGCGCTTTTGCACAATCTCCAGCCCCAAGTCTTTGGCGATGTGAAACACCGTGTTGCGGGTGATGCCGTTCAAAGCGCCCGCCGACAAGTCGGGGGTGTAGATGACGCCACCTTTGACGATGAACAGGTTTTCCCCCGCACCTTCAGAGACAAAACCCGTGGCGTCCAACAGCAGCGCCTCGTCGTAGCCGTCGTCCAGCGCTTCCATGTTGGCCAAGATGGAGTTGGTGTAGTTGCTCACCGCCTTGGCCTGCGTCATGGTGATGTTCACATGGTGGCGGGTGTAGCTGGAGGTTTTCACGCGGATGCCGCGCTTCATGCCGTCTTCGCCCAGGTAGGCGCCCCAGGTCCAGGCCGCGACCATGAGGTGGATTTGGTTGCCCTTGGGCGAGACGCCGAGTTTTTGCGAACCAATCCAGGTGAGGGGGCGGATGTAGCCGCTTTTCAAATGGTTTTCACGCACCACGGTGCGCTGCGCCTCGTTCACCTGCTCGGGGGTGAAGGGGATTTTCATGCGCAAAATTTTGGCGCTGTTGAACAAGCGCTCGGTGTGCTCTTGCAAACGGAAGATGGCCGTGCCTTGCGCGGTGTCGTAGGCGCGCACGCCCTCGAATGCGCCGCAGCCGTAGTGCAAGGTGTGGGAGAGCACATGGATCTTCGCGTCGCGCCAATCGACCAGCTCGCCGTCCATCCAAATCTTGCCGTCACGGTCGTGCATGGGGGGGGGCAGGGCGCTCATGGGAATCCTTTATTCGGGGTCTGCGTGTGTGAGGGGTGCGATTTTACGTTGCTGGCGTGTCGCTGGATGGCGCGGGCGCACGCTGCAACTGCCAATCGGTCAAACGGCCCTCTTGAAAATGGCATTGCACCGTGTCGCCAGCCGCGTCATGCCAAGCAAAGACGTCGCAACTTTTGTCTTCGGTGGCGATGCGCTGGCCCAAGCTTGAAGCCAAGCCAATGACATGCAGCAAGCGCAAACCGTGGTGCAGTTGGGCATGGAACATGACGGCGTTTGCGACCGTGCCCATGGGCTGCTCGGCCGCGTTTTCCATGGTGCGCATCAAGCGGGTAGAGAGTTGCAGCAACCAAAACACGATGCCGCTAGAGACCAGCGAAAAGCCCCACCAGCCAAAAGCACGAAACGAGCCGAACAGCAAAGCAGCCAAGCCAAGGATCACGCATACATTTCGCCAGTTCATGGCGCTGATTTTGACCTAAGTTTCAAGCCCTGAGTTGAAGAAACACAAACCACGCCACGGCCAACACAATGGCCCAAGCCAGCACGCCCCAGTTGCGGTGAATGCCCGCCTCTGGGCTGGCGGTTTTGCGCCCCGTCAACATGGCTTTGACCAGGTTTTCGCCATGGCTGCGACTGCTCCACACCACCCCGATCACATGCACCACGACGATGCCGATCAAAGCCATGGCCGCCATTTCATGGGACTCCTCAAACCATTCGCTGGCGTCATCGGCCAAGGCCAACCAACCGGTGTAGACGGTCAGCGAGGTGAGCCCCATGAGCAACAGCACCGCCACGGCACCCACCGGGTTATGACCGACAAACTGCTGCGGGTGAGCGCTGCGCAAACTTTTCATATAGGCCCACACCACTTTGGGCGAGCGCACAAACTCACTGAAACGCGCATAGCGGGTGCCAATGAGCCCCCACACCACACGAAAACCTATCAAGCCTGCCGCCACCCAACCCAAGACCTGGTGGAGACGCTCAAGCGCTTCGCCTTCACCGGTCATATAGGCGCCAAACACGCTGGCTGCCAATGTCCAATGGAATACGCGCACCGGCCAATCCCACACTTTGACGGACGTGGTTGGCGTTAGGTTGTCGGTTTTTGGGTTGTTCATGACGGTATTCCTGCGGTTTTGGCGTTGTACTCACCGGTGGGCGCCCCGCGGTGACATGCCTCGCAGTGCGACGGGCTTTTCACATAAGGGCTTTTCCACACTTTGGCGGTGAGTTTTTTGCTGGGTTTGTGAATCAGTTGCCACCAGTCAGCGCGGGTGATGCGGTTGTCGGGCGGCATTTGGCTGCCAACCCAATCAGGGTTGATCGCTTGGGTTTGCAACCATTGGGCAATCACCGCCTGGGTATCGCTGTTGAGCAAGACTTGGGTACTGAAGTGTTTCGGCATGGCGTCCATGATGCGTTGCCACGCAGCCGGCGGCAACAAGCCAGGGGGGTAGGCGAAATGGCAGACCGAGCACTCTTGCTGATAGGCGGTAAGCACTGGCACGGGCACCACGCGCTGTGCATGGCCCACACTGGCCATGGCCATGGTCAGCAAAAACAGCATACTTTTTGATGTGATTGGCATCGCGATGTCTCCTACAAAGACAAGGCTGTTGTAGCGCAGCTCGCGCGGCGAGTTCTTGCGCTAACGCAATAAATGCGCAGTTCAGCTCAGGCCGCGCACCACCGCCATGGCCTCTTCCACCCGCTCGACCGCGTGCACCACCATGCCCTCGATGGGCTTTTTGGGCGCGTTGGCTTTGGGGATGATGGCCACGCTAAAGCCCAGCTTGGCGGCTTCTTTCAAGCGCTCTTGGCCGCGCGGCGCGGGACGCACCTCGCCCGCAAGACCAACTTCGCCAAAAGCGATAAAGCCCTTGGGCAGGGGCTTGCCGCGCAAGCTGGAGGTGATGGCGAGCAGCACCGCCAAATCGGCGGCAGGCTCGCTGATGCGCACACCCCCCACGGCGTTGACAAACACATCTTGGTCCATGCACGCCACACCGGCGTGGCGATGCAAGACCGCCAGCAGCATGGCCAAGCGGTCGCGGTCCAAGCCCACACTCAGGCGGCGTGGGCTGGGGCCGCCGCTGTCGACCAAGGCTTGGATTTCCACCAGCAAGGGGCGCGTGCCCTCCAAGGTGACCATGACGCAACTGCCGGGCACCGGCTCGGCGTGTTGGCTGAGAAAAATAGCGCTGGGGTTGGAGACGCCCTTCAAACCTTTTTCGGTCATGGCGAAGACGCCGATTTCATTGACCGCACCAAAACGGTTTTTGATGGCGCGCACCAAGCGAAAACTGCTGTGCGTATCGCCTTCAAAGTACAGCACCGTGTCGACCATGTGCTCCAGCACGCGTGGGCCCGCCAAGGCGCCCTCTTTGGTGACATGGCCCACCAACACTATGGCAATGCCACTGGCCTTGGCCAAGCGGGTGAGGTGGGCGGCGCACTCGCGCACCTGCGCCACCGACCCTGGTGCACTGGTGAGCTGGTCGGAGTAGACGGTTTGGATGGAGTCGATGACGGCGATGTGTGGTGACTGCGCTTGCAGCGTGGCGATGATTTTTTCCAACTGGGTTTCGGCCAACACCTGCACCCGGCTGTGGTCCAGACCCAAGCGGCGAGCGCGCAGCGCAACCTGCGCCCCCGACTCTTCACCAGTGACGTACAAGGTGGTTTGGCCGCTGCGCTGCAAACCGTCCAAAGCTTGCAACAACAAGGTGGATTTGCCAATGCCGGGGTCACCACCGATCAACACCACACCGCCTTCGACCATGCCGCCACCCAATACGCGGTCGAGTTCGTCTTGGCCGGTGGGGCTGCGGTCGACGTCTTGGGCTTGAATATCGGACAGCGCCGTGACCGCCGAGGCCGGCGCCAAACCGGCACGCGGGGCAAAGCGGTTTTTGGCGGCGCCGTCGGGCGCCGACACCGCCTCGACCAGGGTGTTCCACGCCTCGCAATGCGGGCATTTGCCCAGCCACTTGGGGCTGGTGCCGCCACACTCGGTGCAGCTGTAATGGGTTTTGTCTTTGGCCATGGCGCATGATAACTGTATGCATTCACAGTGTCCATGGGGCTTAACAAGCATGGCTTTGCACTTGGCATGACCGACAATCACCCGATTGAGCTTTGATGGTTTGCACCGTGACCCTGCCCCCCCCTGACGAAACGCGCATGACGCCCAACGAGCGGCGCTCGGCATTTTCTTTGGCCAGCATTTACGCCATGCGCATGCTGGGCTTGTTCATGGTGATGCCTGTCTTCATGCTGGAGGCGCGGCATTACGAGGGCGGCGACGACTTATCGGCGATTGGCATGGCCATGGGCGTGTACGGCTTGGTGCAAGCGGCGCTGCAAATTCCGTTTGGCATGGCCGCCGACCGTTTTGGCCGCAAGCGCGTGATTTACCTGGGCTTGGCCTTGTTGGCTTTGGGCAGCATCGTGGGCGCAACCGCCACCAGTGTCAGCGGCTTGGCATGGGGCCGTGCATTGCAAGGCGGTGGCGCGATTTCTGCGGCAGTGACGGCCTTGTTGGCCGACCAAACCCGCGACGCGGTGCGCACCAAAGGCACCGCCTTGGTGGGTGCCAGCATCGGTTTGATGTTTGCGCTGTCTTTGGTGCTGGGTCCCGTCTTGTCTGGCTGGGGGGGCTTGAGTGCGATTTTTGGCGTGACCTTGTTACTGGCGGTGTTGGGTGTGGTGATCGTGCGCTGGTGGACACCACCAGAGCCTGTGCTGCCAGTGGCGGGCCAAGCCAAACACAGTCTGTGGGGCTTGCTGGTGCACCCCGATTTGGTTCGCCTGAATTTCGGCGTGTTCGCCTTGTACGCGGTGCAACTGGCCTCTTGGGTCGCCATACCTGCATTGCTGATCCAAGCGGGCGTTGCCAGCACCGACCATGGCTGGGTCTACCTGCCTGCGGTGCTGCTGTCTTTTGTGGTCATGGGCGTGACCTTGTTTCCCATGGAGCGGCGCGGCAGGCTGCGCCCCTTGTTTTTGGGCTGCATTGTCTTGGTGATGGGGGTGCAAGCGGCGTGGAGTCTGCTGGCCCTGTCGGCACCGCCCTTGTGGGCGCTGGCCATCTTGTTGTTCTTGTTTTTCTGCGGCTTCAATGTGTTGGAAGCCAGTCAGCCGAGCTTGGCGTCTCGCTTGGCACCCCCAGGCTCACGCGGGGCGGCTTTGGGGGTTTACAACACCTTGCAGTCGCTGGGCATCTTTGCCGGCGGCGCGCTCGGTGGTTTGTTGCTCAAAAGCGTGGGTGCAAGCGGGGTTTTCATGGCCAGCGCTGCATTGATGGTGGTGTGGCTGGGGGTGGCATGGCGCGCGCGCTTTGTACCTGCATCACCAACCGGCACGGGCACAACGCACTGAACTCGGGCGACGTCGGGCCGCATAATCTGAGCATTCCATTTCACCGTACTTAAGAGGAACACCCATGGCAAGCGTAAACAAAGTGATTTTGATGGGCAATTGTGGCCGCGACCCCGAGGTGCGCTACCTCCCCAGCGGTCAGGCCGTGGCCAATGTGTCCATTGCCACCAGCACCAAGCGCAAAGACAAAAACAGCGGCGAGATGGTGGAAGAAACCCAGTGGCACCGCATCACTTTCTACGACCGCTTGGCTGAAATTGCCGGCGAGTATGTGAAGAAAGGTCGCCCCATTTACGTGGAGGGTCGCTTGAAGTACGGCTCCTATACCGACAAAACCACGGGCGTGGAAAAAAACACTGTCGACATCATCGCCACCGAGTTGCAGTTATTGGGTGGCAGAGAAGGCATGGGCGGCCCCTCGGAAGATGGCGGCTCGCGTGCACCTGCGCGCAGCGCAGCGCCAGCGGCGAGTTCGCCTCGTGCGCCCGCGCCCGCCAAATCGGGCTTTGACGACATGGACGACGATATTCCGTTCTAAACCGCCTTGCCCCACACCCAACGGTACTGCAGCGCTTCGGCCATGTGCATGGGGCTGATCTGATCGGCTTGCGCCAAGTCTGCAATGGTTTGTGCCAGGCGCAACACCCGGTGTGTTGCCCTTGCCGACCACGCTTGCTGCTCGGCCGTGTGCGCCAGCAAACGCGATGCGGCGGTGTCCAAGGCCAGGGCACCTAACTGCTTTTGCGACAAATCTCGGTTCAAACACGCTTGGCGTTGCCACGCCATTTCTTGCGCTGCAACGCAGCGCGCTTTGACATCAGCGGTGCGCTCACCAGGGGCGCCTGCAACAACACCTCGGGCGACAAGGCATTCACCGAAACCTGCATATCGATGCGATCCCACAGGGGACCGCTGATGCGACCTTGGTAACGCGCGACCTGCTCTGGGCTGCAACGGCAAGCGGGTTTTTGCATCCCCAAGTAGCCACAGGGACAAGGGTTCATGGCAGCCACCAACTGAAAAGCGGCGGGGTACTCCACATGGTATTTGGCACGCGCCAAGCTGATGCAACCGGTCTCCAAGGGCTCTCGCAAGGCCTCAAGCGCAGGGCGGGAAAATTCAGGCAATTCATCCAAAAAAAGCACCCCGTGATGCGCCAAGGATATTTCGCCTGGGCGGGGCGGCGCACCCCCACCCACCAAGGCGGCCAAGCTGGCACTGTGGTGCGGATGGCGATACGGCCGCTGCCCCCATTGCGACAAACCCACGGGGCCATACATGCTTTGAATCGCCGCGGTTTGCAAAGCTTGGTCCAAGCGCAAGGGCGGCAACAAACCCAGCAAGCGCTTGGCCAACATGGATTTGCCCACGCCGGGGGGCCCCACCATCAGCAAGCTGTGCCCACCCGCCGCAGCGATCTCTAAGCCACGCTTGACGCCGGTATGGCCCTTGATGTCTTGCAAATCGCCCACCTCAAGCCGTGGCGACTGCGGCAACTGGGCTTGGACCTGCAAGGGCTGCCAAGCTGATGCCGGTGGCGTGGCAGGCATGAGACCCTGAACCACTTCCTGGAGTTGCTTGACGCTGTAGACCTTGGTGCCAGGCACCCAAGCGGCTTCCTGGGCGCTGTCGGTGGGCAACACCAAGGCCGCGTCTGTCCCCTCGTGGTGCAGGGCTTGGGCCATCGCCAATGCGCCACGCACAGGCCTTAATTCACCCGACAGCGACAACTCGCCGGCAAACACGTAAGAAGACACCGCCGCCACTGGCAGCAGCCCACTGGCTGCCAAGATGCCCACCGCAATCGGCAAGTCAAACCGCCCAGACTCTTTGGGCAAATCGGCGGGGGCCAGGTTGACGGTGATGCGTTGGTTGCTGGGGAACGCCAAACCGCTGTTGAGAATGGCCGAGCGCACCCGCTCTCTCGACTCGCGCACCTCGGTATCGGCCAAACCCACCAAGGTAAAGCTGGGCAAGCCATTGGCCAAATGCACCTCTACCGTGACACGGGGTGCTTGCAGGCCCCAAACCGCACGGCTGTGCACCGCCGCAAACCCCATGTGGCTCTCCTTGTTTTGGTGCGCGCCCTGTTTGCGTGCGTTTCTTGCGGGTTGTTCGCACCATTTCGGTGCTTATCAAGGCCTTTCTGGTTCATCCCAGCGCCCAAACAGCTTCAAGTGTGCTTGGCACAAAGCCTGCTAAGTGTGAGTTCCACTGCGGACATTTCGCAGTTCCACTGAACAGGAGAAACCATGAAATTGATTACGGCCATCATCAAACCGTTCAAGCTAGACGAGGTCCGTGAGGCTTTGTCTGCGATCGGTGTGCAAGGCATCACCGTTACCGAGGTCAAAGGATTCGGTCGCCAAAAAGGGCATACCGAGCTGTACCGTGGCGCGGAATACGTGGTGGACTTTTTACCCAAGGTCAAGATTGAAGCCGCTGTTGGCGCTGAGTTGGTTGACCGCGCCATTGAAGCCATTGAAACCGCTGCTCGTACCGGCAAGATCGGTGACGGCAAGATTTTCATCACACCGCTTGAACAAGTCGTGCGTATCCGCACTGGCGAGACCGGCAAAGCCGCCATCTAATGCTTTCGATAAGGACAACCATCATGAAAAAATTCATTGCCACCTTAGCCTTGGGCTTGGGTTTGGTCTTTGCCCACGGTGTGAGCCTGGCCGAAGACGCGCCTGCCAAGCCCGCCGCTGAAGCTGCCGCACCCGCTGCAGAGAAAAAAGAAGCCGCAGCACCTGCACCTGCCGCCGCTGCCGAAGCCGAGGCCCCAGCAGCGGCTCCCGCATTGGTTCCCAACAAGGGCGACACCGCTTGGATGACGGTGGCCACCGTGTTGGTCATTCTCATGACCATCCCTGGCCTGGCCTTGTTCTACGGCGGTTTGGTCCGCTCTAAAAACATGTTGTCGGTGCTGATGCAAGTGTTTGTGGTCACCTCGCTCATTTACGTGCTGTGGGTGTTGTACGGCTACACCTTGGCGTTCACCGCAGGCAACCCCTTCTTTGGCTCGTTTGACAAGGTCTTCTTCAAAGGCATCACGGTCGACTCTGTGGCCGCGACCTTCAGCAAAGGCGTGGTCATTCCTGAGTTCACCTTCGCTGCCTTCCAAGCCACCTTCGCGGCCATCACCTGCGCCTTGATCGTCGGCGCCTTCGCCGAACGCATCAAGTTCTCTGCGGTATTGTTGTTCTGCGCGCTGTGGTTCACATTCAGCTACCTGCCCGTGGCTCACATGGTGTGGTACTGGGACGGCCCCGACGCCATCACCGACGAGAAAACCTTGGAAGCGGTTACCGCAGCTGCAGGTTGGTTGTGGGCCAAAGGCGCCTTGGACTTCGCGGGCGGCACAGTGGTGCACATCAATGCCGCGGTGGCTGGCTTGGTGGGTGCCTTCATGGTTGGCAAACGCATTGGCTACGGCAAAGAATCCATGGCCCCGCACAGCCTGACATTGACCATGGTCGGTGCCGCCTTGCTGTGGGTGGGTTGGTTTGGTTTCAACGCTGGCTCCAACTTGGAAGCCAATGGTTTGACTGCGCTGGCTTTTGTCAACACCTTGGTCGCCACCGCCATGGCCACTTTGGCCTGGATTGCCGGTGAAGCACTCTCTAAAGGCAAAGCTTCTATGTTGGGCGCGGCCTCGGGCGCTGTGGCCGGCTTGGTGGCCATCACCCCTGCTTGTGGTTTTGTCGGCCCCATGGGCGCCATCATCATCGGCTTGGTGGCGGGCATTCTGTGTCTGTGGGGCGTCAATGGCTTGAAACGCATGCTCGGCGCAGACGACACCTTAGACGTGTTCGGTGTGCACGGCGTGGGCGGTATCGTCGGTGCCTTGTTGACCGGTGTGTTTGCAGCCCCTTCACTGGGCGGCACAGGCATCTATGACTACGTGGCCAATGCGGTTGCCGCAGACTATTCCATCAAAGGCCAAGTGTGGATTCAGTTGCAGGCGGTCATCACCACCATCGTTTGGTCGGGTGTGGTCTCTGTGATTGCCTACAAGCTGGTCGACATCGTGGTGGGTTTGCGTGTCACCGAAGAGGAAGAGCGCGAAGGCTTGGATATTTCCAGCCACGGCGAGACCGCTTACCACCGTTAAGTTGACGTTTCAGGGTGAAACGGGAAGCCCGCTTCGGC
>CANCVB010000012.1 GCA_947381415.1 Burkholderiales bacterium | reverse complement strand
CAGACCAAACCCACCGGGCGAGACTGAGCCTTTCTTTTCATCTTTTTGGGTGTATTCCACAGACTTTTGCACATCGGCCGCCTTCACGCCCAAGGCGTCTTGCACAAACTGTACTGGCGGCACGCCTGGAGCGGGCTTGCTTTCCAGCGTACTGATGGTGTCGTCATAGTCTTTTTGAGTAATCACCCCTTTGGTAACCAGTAGCTGCAAAACCACCTTGGCATCTTCAGAGATGGCCATGGCGGGGGTGGCGAATATGGCTGTGGTGATGAACGCACTAAACAACCGAATACTGAATTGACTAGGAATCTTGCTGCCAGTTTTCATTGATATCTTTCATAATTCTTGAAATAGAATAGCGAAACATGTTCCCTATCCTTTTTTAGAATAGCGAATATAACATTGGCATACTTCTCTTTTCAACTATGTCAATCAAAAAATCAAACGATCTAGGGAAAGCCCTAGGTAGCGCCAAAACCGATAAGCGTCTGGATATTCTTCGAAAAATCGAGGATGCAGGGTCCATTTCCCAAGCCGCTCGCATGTCTGGCGTTAGCTACAAAGCTGCTTGGCAAGCCATTGATGTCCTGAGCAATCTAGCTGGCACCCCTTTGGTAGAAAAGGTAGTTGGGGGCGCAGGAGGCGGGGGTGCTCGGCTCAGCTTGGCTGGCAAGAACCTGCTGCATGCCTCAGCTGAATTAACGCAAATGAAAGAGCAATTGATGCGCCAAAGCTCGGCAGCGTCAAAGACCCATAGTAGCTCTACAAAATTACTCGGTTTGCGAACCACTATGCGCAATCAATTTCCATCAACAGTCAAAAGCGTTGTTAAAAAAGGTGCGATTGTCAGGGTTGGCTTGACGACCAAAGGTGGGAATTTTTTCCATGCCAGTATCACTTCTACCAGTGCAGAATTGTTTGAACTTAAAGAAAATCAACAAATATTGGCGCTATGCAAAGCCACTGCGGTCAATGTGTATCCCTACCCTCTACCTAAGCAAAAGAATGTCATATCTGGCATTGTTATAAGAAAGTCTCGCAGCAAAGAGATGGGCGAAGTTAATCTGCTTATTGAACCAGGCATCACTTTGGCTGGAATGACAAAGCAAACCGCTCTTCTCAAAATAGGAGATGAAGCTTATGCTGACATAGATGCGACAGCTTGGGTTTTGGCGCTCCCAGAGGTATAAGAGCTGCAAGGCTCGCTATCAATACACCACGAAAGGATTCAGCAATTTCACAAATGGCATCGCACGAGTTCAAGTAAACAAGTTCAGGGGTAGTTAATAAATCCCTTCCTTAAAAGTCTCTTATTGGGTTTAATTTGATAAAGAACGAAAAAAGAAAATGAAAATTACTTTGACTGTAAATTTATAGAAAAGAAACAATACTAAAAAAACACCATCTCTTTTGTTGCCGGCAATGTCACCATAAAGCTGGTTCCTTTTCCAGTGGATGTTGTGAAGCTAATATGCCCCTGATGCGACTCAACAATGGTCTTAGAGAGCCACAATCCAATACCCATACCCGTGTCTTTGTTCGTGCGCAGCAATTCAAACACCATTGATTCAATTTCAACAGCAATGCCACTACCGTTGTCTGATACATTCAAATAAATTTGAGCTGCTTCCAACTTGGTGTGCAGTGCAATATTTTTAACACCTTGAAATGAATCAGGAAATGCCTCGCTGGCATTTGTGATCAGGTTCAGCAATACCTGCTGCAACTGTGATTTGTCTCCTGTGAAGTTCAATGCATGTGGGTGTAGTTCCACTTGCAATTCAATCGATTGCCGCTGCAAGCTGGGCTGACAAAGCAGTAACACATCGCGCACCAACTCATTTAAATCAAACGTAGTTAAGGTTTTGCGACCCGATCCAAACATATTGCGCAAAGTAGTGATGATGGTGGCCGCGCGTTGGTTGGCTTTGCGCAAACCTGTCATAGCCTTGTCAAGGCTAACGTCTTGTGTGGCATGGCTGTCCTGATCATTCAACACCATTTGAATCATGTCGGTGTTCATCTGAATCACAGTCAGGGGCTGGTTAAGTTCATGGGCCAAACTGGCTACCAAGGCACCCATGCCAGCCGTCTTGTTGAACAGACTGAGTTGCCGAATGATTTCTTCACGCTCATCAAGCAGTTGTTTCAGGCTCAAAGTGTTGCGCTGCATGGCATCTGCACGTTCATTGGTCAGTGTGAGCTCATGCGCGACTGCCATCTTTTGACCTTCGGCGATTTCTAAAAAGACACGTAAAAACGCAATATTGCACAAGGTAATGGCCATGAATTGACCAATAACCATCACCGCTTGGTGCCAACTGGGCGCATAGATATCGTCAATTGTGCCGGCTACGGCTACACCGATCGCGCGGACACCTAAGCTGCTGCTGAGTATCAATCCTCCCCACATCAGAAGTTTGGCACCAAGCGATTTGCGCAAACGATGGAGCTGCAAGCCAATTCGAAAATAATCAAAACACAATACCGCGTAGAAAGCATTGAACAATATCAAGGCTTCCCATTCAGCCTGCATGGTCGCAATGAGCACAACAAAAACTATGAAATATGTTGAGTTAGCTATGTTGTAAACGCGGTAGATACGTTCTTGTGGATCTGGCAACAAATACATGCGCAGTGCCACCATCCGTCCCCAATTACCTACCAGCATCAATAACTGCGCCACATAAAAAAATAAAAATTCAGGTACTTGCCCGCGCATAGCCAGCAGCACCACGGCCATGCCGCTGAACATGCCTGCTGCGCACCACAGTTTCACTTGATTGCTTCGGTACTCTTGCAGAGCCAACCAAATGGCACCGTGCAAGATCAGGTACACGAAGCAAATCATGAAGATGGTGGTTTGGGTGTCCAGGTTCATCGTTGGCAAACTGTAATGCTTCTCCCATTTGGAGCTTCCCCCCATGGGAAAGGGCAAGATTTATCACACCAAGGGATTATTCGCGGGAAAAGATCCCCGTCACACCATCTAAACGTTCTAAGGCCATTCCACAACCGCGGACGACGCAGGTCAAGGGGTCTTCCGCCAACATGACGGGCAATCCGGTTTCTTCGGAAATCAATCGATCTAGGTCGCGCAACAAAGCGCCGCCGCCGGTGAGCATTATGCCGCGCTCTGCAATGTCAGAGCTGAGTTCAGGGGGTGTTTTTTCCAATGCGACCTTGATGGCAGTGACCAATCCATTCAGTGGGTCGGTAAGCGCTTCCAATATTTCTGAAGCCGACACAGAGAACGACTGCGGGATGCCTTGGCTCAGGTTGCGACCGGTGACTTCCATTTCTTTGAATTCGGCACTTGGGAAGGCCACACCAATTTGTTTTTTCAAGTTCTCGGCAGTTTGATCACCAATCAACATGCCGTAATTGCGCCGGAGGTAGTTGACGATGGCTTCGTCAAACTTGTCACCACCAATGCGCACGCTGCCCTTGTAAACCATGCCTCCTAGCGAGATGATTCCAACCTCGGTGGTTCCACCGCCAATATCGACCACCATGGAGCCGCAGGCATCAGCCACTGGCAAACCTGCGCCAATGGCCGCAGCCATTGGTTCTTCAATCAAAAAAACTTCTGAAGCACCTGCACCCAAAGCGGATTCACGGATGGCTCGCCGTTCCACTTGCGTCGAACCACAGGGCACGCAAATGATGATGCGCGGGCTGGGTCGCAATAGGCTGTTGGCATGGATGGTACGAATGAAGTGCTTGAGCATTTGCTCGGTGACTGTGAAGTCAGCGATCACGCCATCTTTCATGGGCCGGATAGCTTCGATGTTGAAGGGAACGCGTCCCAGCATCGACTTAGCTTCCTGTCCAACAGCAATCAATTTCTTATTATTTGAGATGCCACTGGTATGCTGGATAGCTACCACGGATGGCTCATCCAAAACCACACCTTTGTTTTTCACATAAATCAAAGTATTGGCAGTACCCAGGTCGATAGCCAAATCCGTGGAATACCATTTGGTTAAGAAACTCAAGTAACTCATTTGCTGCTACTGTGCATGTCACCTTCAAACTGACCACCGCGTTCAATATCAAGATCCGCATAGGTGAGGGTGCCAGAGACCTTGCCAGTTTTTCGAATTTGCAGCAACCCTTTGCAAACCACATCGTCCATTAAGACGCCGTAGACGTCTATTCTTGTCGCTTTTACTTTGCCTTGAATATGACCTTGGGGACCAATGTCCAAGATATTGGAGGTGATCTCGCCGGTGACATTGCCATTTATTTTTGCAGTACCCAACGCATGTATGGTGCCAACAAAAGTAACCCCATCTGGGATGTACAAATCATTAGGTGCATAAGTTTCTTCTTCCATTTCTATATATCTCTTATTTTTCTGTCGGCTGGGTGTTCTTCATTAAAAACGCAGGAATTTTGGTTGGTGCTTGAGAGCTTGTTCGTTGGCTGCGTTGAATGTGGTTGAACACCAGATCGGGCAAATCCACGCCCAATTTTTTGGCATAAAGCCTCGCATACCAAATCAACGGTTGGGTGCTTTTTTGAAAGAAGGCGGCGTTGCCTTCTTCAATGGCCTGAATTTGTTCGGCACGCATGCCGAGTTTTTTGCACATGTCATCCATGGACAAACCCTGCTTGATGCGAGCCTCATGCAACAGCCGACCTGCTTCAGCCAACATATTGGGATCGGCGGCGAACGAAGAGGCCATGATGTTAGGCGGATGGACAGAATGACATGCACCGAAATGTGGCATTTGCGCCCTGTCTCGCCTATCCCCAAATGGGGAATTTCTCATGAATACCCACAAATAGTTTCAGCAGGTGAATACCTAAATATTATATTTTTGTAATAGTCTTGCATCCCAATTGACTCACAATAAGCCGCCATGAACCCACACACACCATGACAGTCAAAGGCCATGTTTTTTTGGTGGACGATGACCACGACATTCGCTTTCATTTGGGCGATGTGTTGCGTCAGCTTGGCTATGGCGTGGCCGACCATGCAAGCGCAGCAGCTTTTTTGCAGCAAGCAAAGTCTGTGTCACCAGCCGTCTTGGTGTTGGACATGCGCATGCCTCAGATGACGGGCTTGGATTTGCAAAAAGCACTCCATGCACAGGACTGGCCCTTGCCCATCATTTACATGAGCGGGGACAGTCAAAACCAAGAAATCATTGATGCCATGAAGTTGGGGGCGATTGATTTTTTATGGAAACCTTTTACCCAACTGCAAATGGTGCAAGCCATCGACAAAGGCTTGGTACTGGATGCGCAACGCCACGCTGATCAACAACGCTTGAAACGCGTGGCCAGCTTGTATGAAGGACTGAGCCCCAGAGAGCAAAGCATGTTTGCCTTGATGCTCCTGGGTCATGGCAATAAGGATATTGCTGCTTCCACCGGTTTGATGGCTGACACCGTGAAGAAGCACCGGGCTCAGGTGCTGACGAAGATGCAAGTTGATAGCTTGTCAGAGTTAATTGCTTTTTGTAAAGGATTTTCTCTAGATTGAATTCTGATTGAATTCAACTTTATCAAACTACTGTGGCATCAGATTACAACGACATGGTAAATTGCATCGAACGATTTCTGGCAAACAAGGTCGGGATAGGTTAAAAATCACCACCTCGAAAAGTCAAGTACTGGGTGCTAATTTTTCGCAGCTGAAAAAATTAGGATTGCAGACCCCATTTGGGCAAACAGCAGCTGCGTCAAATCAGCCCTACAGCGCAAGATCACCCTAGCCCAGCACCCCAAGCTACTCAGCTGTTGAAAAACTGCTTGTAGGGCTGCTAAATACATCGTGGCGTAACAGCCACGAGTTATCCACAGGCGCTGATGCAAAAACCTCACAAAATATGCATTTCATGAGGTTCTTGCGTAACGCATTGATTTCATTGACCCGAACCTGTTTCGGGTTTCAGGTTGTCCAGACCATATCAAAGAAAACAAACTGTAGCTCTGTATTTATTACTTTTAGGAGCACAGAAATGAAACAAGCAAAAACACTCACAGCTGCTGAATTGCGCCGTGTAACTGATTCCATAGCTACAAGAGCACATCCTGCCCGTAACAGAGCCATGCTGATGATGACCCATTTGGCGGGACTTCGCGTGGGGGAAGTTGCCCAACTTACTTGGACGGATGTCATAAACGCAGAAGGGCGGGTGCGCGAGGAAGTGCGTTTGAATGCCGACCAGACCAAGGGCAGACATCCACGCACCGTGTACATCAGTCCCAAGCTGCAAAAAGAACTACAAACCTATGCCAGTTCTATCAAGCAGCGTGAAGACACAGCTGCGTTCTTTTACACACAGAAACACCCACGCAGAGGCTTTACGCCAAACACATTGGCTCAGCACTTCTTAAACATGTATCGGGCGGCAGGAATTGATGGTGCCAGCAGCCACAGTGGCAGGAGGACGTTTGCAACTTCGCTCAGCAGCCGAGGCGCAAGTATCAGGGTGCTGATGAAAATCCTAGGCCACCGCAATATTTCGACCACTATCGGATATGTGGATGCCAGCGATGACATGCTGCGCCGAGCAGTTGAGTTGGTGTGACAGGTCTTTTTAGTATCAGACCCCTTGTCGCATAGTCGGTTCAACCGACACTATTGAATCAACCCTCTACGTGCACAAGACCCGAGTGCGAGCATAAATTGCTTCGCATTCACCTTGTGCAAATAATCTGCTGGTAAATCGACTATCGCCAAAGTTCAACTTGAACTGAGGATGCAGCTCTCCTTGATCATTGGGAAATAAATCCCGAGCTGCGTTTTCTGCAATCAGAGCCGCTCGATCCAACCAACGCTTGACCATTAAATTCATATGCCTACGCATATCCTCATGGCCTCTAACACTTCTTGCTGCCCAAGGATCGAGAAGATGTTCAAAAGCTTTGACTAATTTAACCAATGCGCCAACACGCCACTGCTCAATATCGGGATGAAGTGCTCGGGTGTAAACCAAATTGATAATTTTCCAAAGACTTGCAACTCTTACTTTGGCTGCTGTAACAGCTGTCTTGATGACGTTTTGAACCTTAAAGCCACTTAGCAATTCTTTGAGATCGATTGAATTTACTTGTGTGCCATGGGGTAGATGTATAAAGTGATCAGCTGGCTTAATCAATTCTGCCTCAGTACCACGCAATAGTTGAATGGCTGGCTTGGCATCGTTCATAAACTTTCGGTGATTTGCGATTGACCAATCATCAAAGTTAGTCTCAAAAACATTGCCATACCTCCTGTGGCACTGAATGGCAGCCCTTTGATCATCGTGCATATCTTTATATAGACGAAGTTTTTCAGTGCTACTGCAAACCTGCCAATAGGTAGGACTAAAGCGCAAGAAATTGAAAAAAAGGCGTTGATCATCTTGTTTCCATTGATCAGCCTGTACTTTTCGCTGCTTGTCCATTTGACGCATGGCGCTTTCTCCTCAATTAAATATCTGTCTACTTTTTCTCGTCCGTTCAAAAGGTATGTATACGACAAACACTTTAATGGTTGAAATCAATTTGTGCTCAGCGGATGGGCACTTTTTCAAACAACCTAGGAGAAACCATGATTAAAGAAAAAGTAGATGAAGAGAATGCATCTAATGACCGCCCTAATCCCTTTGCTATCAATGTGGGCAATCTGTTGACAGGAAGTAATCCAGAACGAGCAATTGGTGATGCTATTGAAAAATTGGTAGTTCAGCGCAAAGACTGGGAAACCAATGAACTGGCAGCAGCCAATGACGGTTTGTACCGACTGCTTCAACACTGCTTGGCAGTCAATAACGCAATGTCAGGAACTGACTCAACAGCCAAGGCATTGAAGAAAGGATTAGCCAATTACATTGCCGAGCAAAAGTACATCTTCAATGAATCAACGCCACTCATTACCAAAGTAGTCAAATGCGTTTTTGGCGTGGATCGTCGGCGTGTCAGCGCCTATAGCAGTGCTTTACGAGTGGCCATGGCAGAAAAGATCAGTGTCATGGAGTTGCCAAAATTCTTTAGAGAGCACGGCGGAATTGAAGAAGTTCGCCGCAGTGCAACTGCAACCAAGACCAAGACACTAAAGGACAAGGTACGTCTGGGTCGAGTAGTACTGGAAAACGATGTTCTGGCAAAGGTTCAGAGTGACAACTTGAATGCCCATTTTTCAAACAGCAGTTTGGAAGAAGGTGTTGTTCTGCTTGCCACGAAAGAAGATGACGGCAGCTTTGCAATTCGGCGAGTTGTTCAAAACAGTGGCGCAGTTAACAGCGCTTTGGCAGCTTGCGCCAGTATTGGGCAGGAAAAAGAAAAAGCGCAGAAGTTGCAGGATGAAATGCAAGCAATTGAGGAAGAAAGAGCTAAAGCTCGCATGGCGCTCAAAACAGGCTGAAAGCGCTTGTTGGCAATGTGAATGACTGTGCCGCCCGCTAGGTGCAGTCATTCCTTCTATCTCAATCATTTCAAATAGGAGAATCAGATGTCTGCTCAATCAATTGCATCAAACGCAGTCACAGTACCTGAGCCAAGGTGTTTAGATGACTTTGCACTACAACCAAATAGCAAGTTCAAACTGGAAAGCATCTTGGATTTAACACTGCCATTTCCAGCAAATGGTGTGTGCGGAATTATTCTTTACGGTTTGTATGGAACTGGAAAAACGACCTTGGCAAATTTGCTGCCGGGTCTGATTGATTTTGCCAAGTCAGATCCAGCGGCATTAACCCAACAGCCAGGCCAAATGATCAGCAGCGAAGACACATATTTTGATCATCATCCATGCGCCCAAGGTCAGAATGGTGCTCAATTGACTCAAGCTATAAATTCAAGGACAAATTTCGTTTCTCTTAATGCCAGTCGATATCACTTTGTGATCATGGATGAAGTCGACAACCTCACAGATGCAGCTCAAGCAGGTTTTAAGGCAATCATGAATAAACCCAATGTGGTCTTCATCATGACAACCAACAATTTAGATCAGATAGATCAAGGTATACAGAACCGTAGTGTTCTTATTGATATGAACCTACCTCCAGCAATTCAGTGGCGGCCAATACTACGTCGCGTTTATACCAATGCAAACTTAACGCCTCCGCCAGATGCGGCTTTGGATCAAGTAGTGATTGCTGGACGTGGATCAGCAAGAAGCATATTTACTGATGTTGTAATGGGAGCTAATCAGGCAAAAAAAGCGGGACAAGTTGCTGTCTCAAAGATTTCAAACTTGAGAAGTTAATTTAATTTGGATAAGGTTGCAAAGTGTCGGTTCAACCGACACTATTGCATGATGGCATCGTAATGATCAATCCCGCCGTCCCTGCAGCAAGTCAATGTTCATCTCAGCTGCCAAGTTTGATGAATAGAACTTCTCAACCATTTCCACTGACGTTCTGGCGTTGCGTGCCAAAGTCAGCAAGTCAATGTTTTTGCCATACAACAGCCTAAATGTCATTGACGAGTGCCGCAGGCTGTACAAGGTTCTGCTCTGCCCATTTGCAGCGTTTTTACCAATGCCTGCTTGTTGCTGCGTCCACGTGAACTGCCAGCGATAGGTTTCCAAGACCAAGTCTCTGTTGCTCTGTTCAGGCAGGAACACATAGTCAGTGGGCTTGCCGTATCCCTGACTCACCTGCCAAGCCAGCAGCCGTTCATACACATGCACAGCAGGCTGTAGTGTGACTATGGGTTTGTCGTGCTTCTTGGTCTCTGGCAGGTTCAGCCGCAAGTAGATGTGTTTGGCTCTCACAACAGTCACGTGCTGGTGCTGCAAGAATTTGATGTCACTGGGACGCATAAAGCCATTGACCATAAAGCGTATCAACCAAGCCAAGTCCGTGCTGATGCGCCCATACTGATTGACATTGAGTTCACCACGTCGGCTTTTGGCGGTCACAGAAGTTGGGACTCGCGTTCCTATAAGTCTTCTTGCCCAACTTACCAAGCTACGGTATTCCCCAACTGTGAAGCTGCCACGTGGCTGGCTCTTGATCTTCACACTGGGAAAACGTGGCAAGCTCTTGATCAAGTTCATTCCGTGTGCATAGTGAAACACCTTTCTGGCAGCAACGATGTGCTGCTGAATACTGGTGGGACTCAAACCCTTTTGGTTCAACCGCTGCACAAAATCCGTCAAGTGCTGGTAGTTGATGGTGTCAATGGGCATTGCACCAAAGCAGGGCTGTATGTTCTTGCTGAGCCTGCTGCGTAGGATGGCGAGACTCAATGCTGTGAGTTCCCCACGCTCCACACGTGCCTGCTGCTGGGCAAGTGTTGCAACTACCAAGTCATTGAATATCACAGGACGGTCTTCACGCACCACCACGTGCTCACCATACAGCTCTGCGGTTTTGATGTGAAAGAACTGCTTGGCTTGACTGATGGCAGCTGACTTGTTTGTGGTTTTGAGACTCTGTGTGTAAGTCTTCCCTCGCAGATAACAACGCACCTGCCAATAACGGCTGGCAAGAGTTTTGAAGATGCGTAACTTGGTAGGGTAGTTGGCTATGGGTGTGACAGACTCTGGTATGGGTAGAGTGCGGTGCCGTGCAGGCAGATACTGGGTGTCGTTTGCTGCTGCGCCATGCTCAAAAACCTGCATGAACGCAGCTTACATGTAGTTAACCTGGCGAGCAACCAAAATCAAAAAATGCAGGTGATGAGTGCAGAGTCAATCACTGCCAGCGAACACCACAATGTCACCAATCACGCACCCAAAAAATCAGCACGATAAAAGCCGCAAAAAAGCCACACACAGCAGTGAATTTGTAGCTAACCGCAGACTTAGCTACAACAGGGCAGTTATTAATGGAAGGTCAAATCAACGCCACTGGCAGCTGATGTCTGCTGATAGTGGAGTGCATAAACTATGATGAAAACTCACGCAGTGGAGGCGTTGCGGCAGTTGATAATGGTAGGTGCTTGGTTAGAGAACCGTAGATTAATTATAGAACTTTCGTTTGCACGACTGAGCTAAAGCGCCGAGCTGCAAATTATAGCGAGACTCTGGCGAAGGGTTTGCCTAGGGTGTAGTGAGTGGGTCTGAGCGTATTTGGTGCCGTGATACAAGACTTTTTCTCAGCATCAATCAGCTGCCCGTTATGAGCTGTCTAGAAAAAATGAGTAGGGAATTAGAATCACAACTCAGGAAGACGCAATAAAGGTGATATGAAAAATATATCTTCAGTTGATGCTGTACTTAATTACTTACCCTTTATCGCAGCTTCTTCTTTATACGGCCTGCTTAATTTTCCTTTAAACGGTGTCATTTCTTTATTTGTCCTTTTGATTTTATTGCTGTCAGTTGTCTCAGCAGTTCATCACGCAGAAGTGATTGCACACAAAGTAGGAGAACCCTACGGCACCCTGGTGTTAGGGTTGGCAGTGACCATTATTGAAACGTCACTTTTAATTTCAATTCTTCTAAGTAGTTCGGAGAAGGTTTCATCTCTTCCCCGGGACACCATTTATGCAACTGTGATGATTATCTGCAACGGCGTTGTTGGTTTGTGTTTGCTCATTGGCGGCATGCACCACAAGGAACAATATTTCAAAATAGAAGGCACTGGACCAGGTTTTGCCGCATTGGCAACTTTGTCAGTTCTTGTTCTTATCATGCCGCTTTATACGGTGAGCTCAACTGAAGGTACGTACACAAATTCTCAATTGCTGTTTGTGGCAATTTCATCTTTGCTACTCTGGATAATTTTTACTTTTATTCAAACCGTTCGCCACAGAGACTATTTCCTGCCTGAGTCATCTACCAGTGATGAGAGTAATCATGCAACGCCTCCTAGCATTGGCGCAGCGAGCATCAGTTTTGTGCTGTTGATGATTTCCCTCGTCAGTGTGGTTGGTCTTGCTAAATTGCTATCGCCATCCATTGAGACGTTGGTCATTAAATACCAAGCACCTAAAGCGGTTGTAGGTATCGTCATTGCGCTTATTGTTTTGCTACCAGAAACATGGGCGGCTTTACGTGCTGCAAAAGCTGATCGGTTACAAACCAGTATGAATCTGGCGATTGGTTCAGCTTTAGCCAGCATGGGGCTAACCATTCCCCTGATCATTGCCTCCTCTGTGTTTTTCAATTTCAATCTAAATTTAGGTTTAGAAATGAAAGACGTTGTTTTGCTAGGTTTGAGTTTTTTAGTTGGCGCGATTACTTTAGGTTCTGGACGAACAAATGTGATGCAAGGTGCCATACATTTAGTGCTGTTTGTTACTTTTTTGTTTTTAACACTGGTTCCCTGATTTCCTTGTAAACACTATTGGAAATTTCCATCTTCTAAATCTCCGTTCTGATTTGAGTTCAATGGCTTACCCGAAGTTTGTTCACTTCGTTAATCACTGCCGAAGCAACCGAGACTGGTACGCCCCAATAATCAAAGATGCCACCACGTAAGGTATTTTGTCCGCACACCACAAAAACACCGCTACCAACCGCTGTCTTGATGTGCGATGCCAACCAACCTACAAATCCTGAGTTGTCTAATTCAGGCTTAAAGTGAAAGCTGAATATCAAGAACTTTTCTGAGACACTGTCTGAAGTTGGCGCTAGTGCACTCCAAACATCCTTGTCGCGAACAAAAGCCAGAGCCTCATTAAGTAAATGGCTTGGAAAGTCAGCGACACCAAACTCTTGAAAGCAGAAATGCCCATCGTATATGACGAGCTCTGCTGTTTGGATAACAGCTCGTAAGCGCGATGCAGTTTGAGAGGGTGTTTCTTTGCTGACGTACATGAGGAGCGATGAGAAAACTCGTGATGTTGCAATAGTATTCCAATTAAAATTGATAGCCGAGTCCAATTGTGCCAAGTGTGGTTGTATGTGAAATTGATTGGGAAGATACACTTGCGCCCGGTATGTATGCTTCATAGCCAATTTGTTGCACTTCCAAATTAACAAATAAATTTTTATCTATTTTGTGCTTGGTACCAAAACCATATCCCCAACCAGTTATGCTGTTCCTGTAATCTGCGGAAGATGCGTTTGATAAATCATATGTTAAACCTGTTGCAAAAAACACAGATGATGAACTCTATATATTGAAAAATAGCATTACTAGAAAGAATGATGACACATATGAATCTCTGGTACCCCTATCAAGAATGGATAGGTATTGCGTGGCAGTCGCTCAGCATGACTTCCAAGGTTCTGGTGGGCTACGGGGTTCTGATGCTTATCGCGCTCATGCTTACTTATGCTTGGTCTCTCAACGACCATCGTGTCATCCGCGGTGTAGGTGTTTGGGTGAAGCCCATGAAATTCATGGCGGCTACAGCCATGTTTGCTTTGACGACCGTTTGGGTCCTCAAAGTCGCAGATTCCCATATCGATCAAGCAGACGTTTATATCTGGATCGTCGCATTACTGGTATCAACGTCATTGTTTGAAGTGGTTTATATCAGCTACCAAGGATCTCAATCATCTGCTTCTCACTACAACGTCAGTGACCCTTTCCACGCTTTTATGTTCGGAATCATGGGTATTGCAGCTGTTGGACTAACAGCCTCACAAGGGTGGTTGGCATGGGAAATATGGCATGAAAAACAAAGTGCAGACATTCCAGTCGAAACACTGGGTGTGATCATTGGACTTGTACTGACATTTATCCTCTCAACCATCAGCGGATTTATGCTTGGAGGAAATCAGCCACCCGCAGGACAAGGTTTACCTATTGTGGGTTGGCATCTTCATAAGGATATTCGACCAGCCCATTTTCTTGGGGTACACGCCCAACAATTCATACCGTTGTTCGGTATTGCTGCTGCAAAGTACATGGGCTCATATGCCCAATCTGGATTAATCTCAGCGTCGGTTTTCTATATTCTGCTTTGGGGAATCTCTACATGGTTGAGCATATGAAATACCAAGTCGGGCGAAAGTGGGAACTCAGAGCAGCTCATATTTCAGCATTCTTTAGAATTAATTGAGCCGTGTGGGTAGGCGTTAATTCTTGACTTCATTGATTTTATGAATTACTGTTCAAATAAATTTAAACAGTTTGGAGGTTGCAATGCTTATCAGGCTTCTTTACGTCAGCAAACAAATTGCATCGTTACCATCCAACTTCGCTGAAATCAATTTAGATAGGTTTCGAAAGTCCAACCAGCTAAACGATATCACTGGGGTTCTGTGTGGTGGTGAAGGGGTTTTTTTACAAGTACTTGAAGGTTATCGCAGCAAAGTCAACAAGCTTTATACCGAAATTTGTCGCGACGATAGACATACCGATATTGAATTACTTCATTATGAAGAAATAAATGAACGGGCTTTTTATGCCTGGTCAATGGATTACATACCTATTTCTACTTTGTATGAAATGATCAGAATCAAAGTTCCCGACTTTGATCCCTATCTATCCTCGGGGAAACTTGCCATCAACTGTGTCATTGACTATCTTCGATTGAACGATGAACCTTAGTCAATGGATTGATTTGAAAAAAAATGTCTGTTGACAGTAAGAAATGTCAGTGGGTAGATGTTTATTTTCTCAGACCAATCATGTAATACCACTCTTGTCCCGCAGTCGTGCTTCTCCCAACAAATGCACCTGTTCCGGCAAGAATTCCCATGCTGTTTCCGTTATTCCCAGTGCCTTGGAACATACCGGTCCATGGTTGATCAATTGTTAAAACGCCTGTGTTGCTATCGCTATTCCGTCCATCCGCGTAGTAGTTTTGCGTCACAAAAGATGTACCAGATACTTGGGTGACAGCAGAAGTTTCAGCGTTGGTGTGGGAGAAATATGTTCCATCATTTTCACCATGGGTGTCGATGGGAGATTGTGTTGACCCAATCGCTTGTCCATATCCATAACCGCCTGCACCAGGATCATTAAAGTCAGTAATGAAAACCTTTTGGCCGTTTGATGAAGAAAATGCAATCAGATAATTGGTATTGGTTGAACCTGTGCGTTGGTATTTCCAAATACCATTTGAAATGTACGTAATGGTGCCGGTTGAGTTACTGCAAGTCGGATTGGCCGTTATGTCGGTCCGCAAGCACTGAACAAATTGGCCTGTTGACAGTACTTTCACTGTCCCATAGTTGGTTGTTCCACACCTTTGTCCACTTGTATTGTCAGTACAAGTACTTGAAACATAGTTATAGGTACCTGCTAATGCAGATAAACTTTTGACGGGTGAAGATGTGCCGTATACAGGCACATCGACAGATGAGCCATTGATCGTCAGATTAACGCTACCAACAAGCAATCCATTTTTGACGGCATAAATTTTTGAATAAGTCTGTGTAGAAGGTGAGTAGCTTCCATCTGCATTGCTGATGAGGGTTCCATTTCCGGTTGTACCTTTCAAGCCATAGGAGCTTTGGGTGATTGTGTATGCATAGGTCTTGTTTACTGTATCTACAGTGAAATTAATCAATTCACCTATGGAAGCTGAACTTGTGAATGTTTGAGAAAATCCATTGGATGAGCTTCCCCCGCCGCCACAAGATATTAGAAATGTTGCCAAGAGGGAAAGTAATATCCAGCGCATATCAGGCTCGCAAAATATAAAACAAAATTTAGGTTCAGTCAGCAGAGCCGGGTTTGGGGCCAGACTCTTGCGCGAAAGTGCTGGCAGAAGGTGGAGGAGTGTTGTCCTCTAGTGTTGTATGAATCGAGGGATTGACATTGCTTTCCTCGTCCGTTTGACCTGAACCACATCCGTTGAAGAATAAACACATGAGGATGGACGTGGATATTGACCACCTTGGAAGCCGCATATCCCTTTATTCTTTCCACCAATCCATGGACTCAACATAGTATGTGGGTGAAGCTACACTGGATACTTGGTCACTATTGATCCCATAAAGTTTGTATCCACCATTTGAACATCATTCTGACAATTTAAAAAGAAAAAACTGACCCATATTCAATCGCTTGAATTGTTTTGTACAGCGGAGTGTTCAGTCTCATCGGACACTTGCGAGCTGGCTATAGAAATGGGCTCAGGAAGGCTTAAATTTGGCTGTTGAGCTCCCACAACCAATGGTTTTCCGAAAAAGGACGAGTCGTTCTCCACAGACTCGCCAGATCCACAAGAGCTCAAAGCAACCAATACAAAGAAAAAGTACGGGTATGTCATTCTTGCCAAAGAGTACCGCCTCCGACAATAGTCGTTGTGCTACCAGTTGTCTGAGTGAAAATTGACGAAGGTGTGTTTTTGTTAACAGTATTGATGACAGCACCAGATGAAGCCAATTGGTAGAAAACGTTGTAAGTGTTGTTGGTTGTGGCTCCCGTTCTTGGCGCTACAGCAATAGTGCCACTACAGGTGGTGGAGTCGAAAGTCCAAGTGGCTTTGTAAGTTGTAGTGGTGGTGTTGATAGATATAGCACTCCCACCATCACCGCCCGCAATCGCATAACCAGTTATGGTTACAGTTGATCCAGTAGCATTGAATGTCATACGAACAGCCCACCTTCGGCCCCAAATCTGGGACATGCTTTTTTTATCTGTAGTTTCATAATAAAGCACATCACTCATTGAGCCTGAATATGTTTTTCCAGAGGGCGAAGAAGTGCAAGTTGCATAAGCACTAACAGAACCCAAAAGGGTAAAAATGCTAATTATGGAAAGCTTTTTTAATGGCATTGAAATTTTCCTTAAAAGAATGAATCTTATTATTTTTTTAATAATATGAAAGATGCTTTTATGGCTAACAAATATGATTTCAAATACCTTTAAGTTCTATATCCGCAGGCAAATGTTCCTTAGCGTTCCAGGCGAATGACTTTTAAACAAATGCCTGTGGATGGCGTCACTCCTCTGATTTTTGTATGAATTCATGGGGTATTCACAAATCCAGGTTAAAAAGGGTTTACGTACCCCATTGGGTTGAAATGGTCAAACCAAGGTTGAATTCCTATGAGCGATAAAGCCCCCCTCGATGAAGAGCAGTTACGCAAAATCCGAGAAGACATTTTGGATTCAATTGATGAAGAGTTAGAGATGGCCATAGAGGATGGTGGCAATGAAATGGGCCCTTTCGCAACCGAAGAAGAAAAGAAAGCCAGGGTCCTTTACTTTCGCGAACTGTTGCGCTTGCAAGGTGAATTGGTCAAACTGCAAGACTGGGTTGTCGCTACCAAGCAAAAAGTCGTGATTCTTTTTGAGGGCAGAGATGCCGCGGGTAAGGGGGGCGTGATCAAACGCATCACCCAACGGTTAAATCCCCGTGTTTGCCGAGTAGCTGCATTGCCAGCACCTAACTACAGAGAGCGTACACAGTGGTATTTTCAGCGTTACGTCACACATTTGCCTGCAGCAGGGGAGATTGTGTTGTTCGACCGCAGTTGGTACAACCGAGCCGGTGTGGAAAGAGTGATGGGTTTTTGTTCAGAAGACGAGTACGAGGAGTTCTTCAGAACGGTGCCAGAATTTGAAAAGATGCTTGTGCGTAGCGGCATCATTTTGCTGAAATATTGGTTTTCAATCACCGATGATGAGCAGCATGCTCGCTTTTTGGGACGTATTCACGACCCTTTGAAGCAGTGGAAGCTCAGTCCGATGGATTTAGAAAGCAGTCGCAGGTGGGAAGACTACACGCGGGCGAAAGAAACCATGATTGAGCGCACCCATATAGCCGAGGCGCCTTGGTGGGTTGTTCAGGCCGTTGATAAAAAACGTGCGCGCCTCAATTGCATTCACCATTTGCTTTCGCAGTTCAATTACCATGAGATTGAGCACCCTGAAATCTCGCTTCCAGCCAGAGTTCGCAACCCGGACTACATTCGAAATCCCGTGCCTGACCACATGATTGTTCCTGAGCGGTACTGAATGGCGGCAAAGGGGTTTGTTAGAGAAAGGTAATTTGTGTATTAATATCGCTTTCAATGTCGTACTGAATGAGAACAAGTGATGATTAGCAAGAAGAAATTAGGCAGTATCTTGTTGGTGTTTGGTTTGTCGCCCTTTGCATGGGGAGAGGATCTTAGTTCTTGCACAATGAAGAAAACCCCAGACGAAGTGAATTTTTGCAAGGCTTCATTTGCCGGCAGCGCGACTTTTTGCGACTTGATAGGCAACGGTGAAAAAAAGCGTGAATGCTATTTCATGGTGGTGAAAATACAGAGAAACAATGCCTACCAAATTCGTAAAACGGAACCTAAAAAGGAAGAGTAGGCTAGCGTTCAATCACATCACAGGATGCAAATGCATTCTTCTGGTTTTTCAAGCTGATGGCCACATACGGTTCATCGGGGTAACTTGAGGCCAATATGTACTGACCATCGGTGTAATCGCTCCAATGCTCACCTTGTGTTGTCACCCAAGAGCGATTGAACTTTAAGGTGTAGGTTTCGTCTTTGAAGCTGACCTCGGCCACAGCGCCTTGAAAATGTACTTGCAATGGAACTCCCAAGAAGTACTTGCCACAGACAAGCACAGGGGATGTGATTTGCGACAGCGCCAACGTGTATTGAAAACAAACAATCAGTCCAAACAAGTACTTCATAAGGCGTATTATTCTTGGTGTGCGATAAATGATCAACTGAAGGGTACCCATGTCTAGAAGCATTTTGCCATTAGAGAATCTCCACCCCACTATTCAAGCAACTGTAGTCAACTTTCACAAAGAGACTGTTCAAGAAGTGCAGCAGGCTATCAGCAGCCATCGCGTGGTTGTGGTGGGTATGGCTCAAAATACAGTTGTCAAAACTGTCCGAAAACAATTGACCGAGGCTGGAATAGCGTATGTTTATTTAGAGTACGGAAGCTATTTCAGCCAGTGGCGGCGTCGCTTGGCTTTAAAGATGTGGTCAGGATGGCCAACTTTCCCCATGGTTTTTTGCAATGGGGTTTTGTTGGGTGGTTCCAAAGACGTGAAATCGCTGATTGATTCAGGTGAACTTCAATCTCAGTAAATCAAAGTTCAAACAAGTTATTCAATAGCCTGAGCTTTTATCCATTGAACGATGGTGTTGACCATCGGGTCAACCGCTTGTGGGTCGCGAATGTCACCGGCCAGAACATGTTGTCCTTGGCTTTTGCTGTAGGCCACCAACTCTAGCGTTTTACTGGCAGACCCCATGCGGTCAACTATGTTTTTGGTTTCAATGGGATCCACTGTTTGATCATCTGCGCTGTAGAGGACCAGCAAAGGGGCTTTGAATTGGCTGACATCACTTTCACGCACTTTCTTGACCAATGCCATCATGGGGAACAATGCAGACGTCGGATAACTTTTGGTCCACGCTGTCGACTCTTGTGCATTGACTTCAGGAAAATTCAGTTGCGGACCCGTGATGGCCATAGCAAGTTGTTTTCCCCAATGACCATTGATCAATTCAGAGCGTTTGTCTTTCAAGCCAAAATTAGGCGAAATAAATACATGCGCTTGGACCATACTGGCAGCCGATGAGGAGCCAAGCCATGTGGCCAAGGTAGAGCCCGTCGAACAGCTGATGACCAAGACTTTGTCGCCTAGAGTCTTGCCAATACGGACTGCTTCTTGCGTGTCAGCCAACCAATCTTGCACAGTCACTTGCCCAAGTGCTTCACCTGGTAAGCCATGTCCGCTTAAGCGGGTGTAAAAGAGGTTTGCACCCAATTGTTTGGCCACATGGTCGGCCACTGGAGCGGTCTCTAATCTGCTGGCTGAAAAGCCATGCAAATACACAATGGCCCAAGGGGTTTTTTGGTGGGCGTCATTGGCCCAGACAATGCCTTTTGCTGTGCCGGGTTTGATGCCACTGATTTGAGACTCGCTGTGTACAAGCCAAGCATCAAGTTCAGTCATCTGGGTAGGAGGTGCAACTCTTTGGCTAGGTGTGTCAGCGCCAAATTCGTTAGAAGGCCCCATAAAAAAGGCTACAACCGCTAAAAGAATCGCACCTAGCAAGAGCTTGATTGCAAATAAAACCTTGCTTGTTTTGGGGGGCTGTAAGTGTGCTTCAAAACTCATGGGGACTCCTTGGTTTATAGGTGCTTAAAAACGGCTGGGCGCTTGTTGACAAAAGCATCCATGCCTTCTTTCTGGTCTTGGGTGGAAAAAAGTGCATGAAACAAACGTCGTTCAAACATGACGCCATCTGACAAACTGCTTTCGTAGGCTCTGTTGATCGATTCCTTGGCAGACATGACTGCGATTTGAGAGTAATGACAGATCGAAAGAGCCGCCGCAAGTGCCTCTTCCATCAACTGCGCCAAAGGAACCACCCGACTGACGAGCCCAGAGCGCTCAGCCTCATCGGCGTTCATCATTCGACCTGTTAATGCCAAATCCATGGCCTTGGCCTTTCCAATGGCGCGTGGCAATCGTTGTGTACCGCCAGCCCCAGGGATGATGCCCAGCTTGATCTCGGGTTGACCAAAACGTGCGTTATCCGCGGCAATAATGATGTCGCACATCATTGCAACTTCACAACCGCCACCAAGGGCAAAGCCAGCGACTGCTGCAATCACAGGTTTGCGGATACTGCGCAGGGTTTCCCAGTCGCGGGTGATGTAGTCGTTTTTGTAGACATCTGCATAGGTAAACGTCGCCATGGCACCAATATCTGCACCAGCTGCAAAGGCTTTTTCATTGCCAGTCAAAATAATGCAACCAATCTCAGGACTGGCATCAAATGCTTTGAGGGCTTGCCCCAATTCAACCATCAATTCGCTGTTAAGCGCATTCAATTGCTTGGGGCGATTTAAGGTGATGACGCCCACTTTGTCTGCTTCGGTTCGTACTTGGATGAATTCATAGGCCATAGATGTCTCCATTGAGGAATTTCTTCGGTGAACTATACCCAAGATGGAAGAAAGTCTTGGGATGATAAATTACCCCTTAAGGAGACCACCATGAGTGAAAAGACAGTCACATACGAGGAGCGTGGTGCAGTTGCATGGCTCACCCTCAACAGACCCCAGGCGTTAAATAGTTTTACACGTGAAATGCACCGCCATTTATGGGAAGCTTTTGATCTTGCAGAGGCCAACCCCGTGATTCGTGCCATGGTGATTACTGGAGCAGGGCGTGGCTTTTGCGCTGGGGCAGATTTATCGGAATTCGACTTGGCAGAGGGTCCGAATTTGCAAGAAAGGGCCGACCCAGGCCCAGTCATTGACCAGGCATTTAACCCCACAACGCGCCGCCTACAGCAGTTGCGTATGCCCACGGTTGCCGCTGTGAATGGCGTGGCTGCCGGTGCTGGGGCTTCATTTGTCATGGCCTGTGATATTGCCATTGCGTCACCGAATGCTTCCTTTATTCAAGCGTTCAGCAAAATTGGCTTGATACCCGATGCTGGCAGTAGCTGGTTCTTGGTCGAGCGATTAGGTTTGGCCCGAGCAATGGCGCTTGCCATGACAGGTGACAAACTGATGGCTGCACAGGCCAAGGAATGGGGTTTGATTTGGGATGTGACCGATGACTTGATGGCAGCATCTGCATCCATGGCAGACCGATTGGCAACCATGCCCACCCAAGCATTGGTGGCGACGCGCCATCTTTTACGTGAGGCAGGGCAAAAAAGTCTTACCCAGCAACTCGATACCGAGCGCGACACGCAATCGGCACTTGGTAAAACGCATGACTACATCGAAGGTGTGACGGCTTTTTTACAAAAACGCGCACCCGTATTCACAGGGCAATAACCGTGACGACGCCCTCCACACAAGATGCGCTTGCTTTTCAGGTAGGCGAGGTCATGTTTTCTGCAGATGTGGCTTCCCGTCAAACCATGGGCATGGAATTGGTTTCTTGCAAGCCAGGCCAAGCACGCATGCAGATGAAAGTGACTGAACGCCACCTGAATGGACACCGTATCTGTCACGGCGGTTTTATTTTTACCTTGGCTGACTCGACATTTGCGTTTGCATGCAATAGCCATAACAAAGTTGCTGTGGCGGCTTCGGCCTCTATTGAGTTTTTAAAACCTGCCCAATTGGACGATGTGTTGGTATGTGATGGTCAAGAGCAGGTGCTAAGTGGACGCCATGGCATTTATGACATGGTGGTGCGAAACCAAAACCATGAAATCATCGCGCTGTTCAGAGGTAAAAGCGCACAAATTCAAGGAACCGTGGTGCCAGTATGAGTCCTCAGTCGTTCACACTTGAAGCCATTGAAAAGGCCAGCGTAGATGAATTGCGTCACTTGCAATGGAAACGCTTAAAAGCCACTCTGCAGCATGCCTATGCACATTCCGCGGTTTACCGATCCAAGTTTGATGCGGCAGGCGTGCATCCTGACGATTGCCATAGCTTGTCAGACTTGCATAAATTCCCGTTCACCACCAAATCAGATTTGAGAGACAGTTACCCCTTTGGTATGTTCGCTGTACCCCAACAGCAGGTGGTACGAATTCATGCATCCAGTGGAACAACGGGCAAACCCACTGTGGTGGGCTATACCGCCAACGACATTGCGATGTGGGCTAACTGCGTTGCAAGAAGCATTCGTGCTGCTGGCGCCAGACCCGGTGACAAAGTCCATGTCAGTTATGGCTATGGATTGTTCACGGGTGGCTTGGGCGCTCATTACGGTGCAGAACAGTTAGGCTTGACCGTGATACCTTTTGGCGGGGGGCAAACCGAGCGCCAAGTGCAACTCTTGCAAGATTTTTCTCCCGACATCATCATGGTTACACCCAGTTACATGCTGGCTTTGGCAGATGAATTTGAGCGCCAAAAACTCAACCCCAGTCTAAGTAGCTTACGTATTGGTATTTTTGGTGCTGAGCCATGGACCAACGATATGCGTTTGGCCATTGAGAAGCGAATGGGTATCGATGCCGTTGATATTTACGGCTTGTCAGAAGTGATTGGTCCGGGGGTGGCAAGCGAGTGCGTGGAAACCAAAGATGGTCCTACGATTTGGGAGGACCACTTTTATCCTGAAATTATTGATCCAGACACGGGTGAAGTGTTGCCTGATGGTGAGTTAGGTGAACTGGTATTTACCAGTTTGACCAAAGAAGCTCTGCCCATCATCCGCTACCGTACACGCGACCTCACGCGTCTGTTGCCTGGAACCGCGCGAACCATGCGCCGCATGGAAAAAATCACGGGTCGCAGTGATGACATGATGATTGTCAGAGGGGTGAATGTCTTTCCCACCCAAATCGAAGAATTGATACTCAGGCAATCTGCGCTGAGTGCACATTACCAATGCATTCTTCAAAAAGAGGGACCTTTAGACACGCTGACTGTCAGGGTTGAAACACGGCAAGGCTTGTCGTGCAATTCTGCCGAGGCCATGCAGGCTGCACAAAGCTTGGAACACGAGGCTAAAGCCTATATTGGTACAAGCTTGGTCGTGGAATTGTGCAGTGAGGGTAGCGTTGAGCGAAGCATGGGCAAAGCCAAGCGCGTTGTCGACAAACGTTAACTTGCGTGCCTCTAGGGTTTGTCGCTAAGCCAGTTACCCACTTTGATGGGATCTGCAATACCCAACCGCCACAATGGCGTTGGGTCTTTGTCTGGCAGGGACAAATTTAATCGCTGTATTTGACCGTCGCGTGCAACCATCGCTGTGCACTGCATATGCTGACCCAACACCAAGCCCAATTGGTCTAAGCGTTGCAAGCGCCACGCCTGCAAGGCTTTGCCTCGGCCGATCTCGATGCCTAACCATTCGTCCCCCGCAGCAAACCCTGCCTTTTCAGCTGCACTGTCACGAAAAACAGTTTGTATGTGGACACTGTGATCTTCTTTCACGCGTAGACCCAGTTGCTGCGCGAGCGGGGAAGGTTCGTGGTCCACTTTGACACCTTGCTTTTGCAACAGTTCTTGCAACGGAAGTTCATCCACACTATGAACCCATGCTTTGAGTTGCTTACGCCATGGCTTACCGCTTATGTTTGCCAAAGCTTGCAAAATATCACTTTCAGTCATGGGACCACCTTGGCAATCGTGCCAAAGCGCGCGCATCACCTTGTCCAAGCTTTGCCCAGATTGCCTTAAAGCCAAATCAAAACACAAAGCTATCAAAGAGCCTTTGGTGTAATAACTGACGGTGATATTGGGCGTATTGCTGTCTGGTCGATAGTATTTGGTCCAAGCTTCAAAACTGGACTGTGCAACTGTATGGGTGAGTCTTCCAGGGGTTTGAAAATACAGTTGTATCGACTTGTTCAAAAGCTTGAGGTATTGCGCTGGCGAAATCAATTCCGCACGACACAGCATCAAGTTATCAAAATAGTCTGTAAAGCCTTCAAAAAACCAAAGCATGTCGGTGTATTGCTCGCTTTGGTAGGCATAGTGTTCGTAATTGGAAGGGCGAAGTCTTTTGACATTCCAACTGTGAAAGTATTCATGGCTGAACAGACCCAGCAAGCCAATGTAATCATCTGTTCGATTGTTGTCAGACAGTTTGGGAAGGTCTTTGCGTCGACAAAGCAAAGCGGTGCTGTTGCGATGTTCGAGTCCTCCGTAGCCATCCGAAACAGCATTCAACAGAAACGCATAGTTTTTAAAGGGAGGTGCTTTACCTTGTTGCCAGAAGTCAGTAATGGTTTGGCATATTTTTTCAACGTCTTGGTGAAGACGTTGCTTGTCAAAAGACAAGGGAGCCCCAGTGACAACCACTCGGTGCTTAGATTGACGGTGTGTAAATTCCGTCTGAACAAAATCAGACATTTCAACAGGGCTGTCTGCCAGTTCGTCGTAGCTTTCGGCTCGGTAGGTACCAAAACCCTCGCGGTTAACGCGCACAGGCTTGAGGGCGGTGGCCACTTGCCAAGTGTCCGTATGTGCAGGTTGAATGATGTCCAGTTTGACTGCTTGGGAAGACTTACCCACTACCTGAACACACATGCTGGTGCCGTTGAAAAAACCTCGGTTCACGTCTAGCCAAGCTGTTCGCACAGAATGGTCGTGCGCATGAACGAGGTACTGGAATTCCAAAGTTTGGCTGGGTTTGCAAATCACTTCCCAAGTGGACTTATCCAATTGCTTGACGGGTAAAGACTTTTCCCTCTGAGCAGCATGAACCGCGCTCAATTGTTTTGAAAATTCTCTGACCAAGTAACTTCCAGGGATCCAAACAGGTAACTGGAAATGTTGTTTGGCCAAAGGTTGTTCAACCAACACAATGACTCGCCAAAGGTGGGCATGTGGGTTCTCAACCTGGATCTTGTAGTGAACGCCAAGGGGTTTGCGTTTGGTGGCTGCCATCTGCTTACAGGGTCAAGGCTTAGAGGCGGAGAGGAGTTTTTCAATTTGCGCGATCTCAACCGCGCCAGAAATTCGGGTTCCATCGACAAATACCGTGGTGGGCGTGCCATTTACCCTTTGCTTTTGACCAAAATCGACATTGCGTTTCAGTGCAGTGGTATCGCATCCTGTTGGAGTGGGTGCTTGGTCACGCAGCATGAGGTCTTGCCAAGCTTTGGCGGGATCTTTGGCGCACCAAATGGCTTTGGATTTATCAACCGAGTCCTTGCCCAATATAGGATAGAGGAAAAGGTATACCGTGACGTTATCAACGCTTTGTAATTCGCGTTCGAAGCGCTTGCAATAGCCACAGTTCGGGTCTTCAAACATGGCCATTTTGCGTTCACCCTTGCCACGAACGATGACTATCGCATCTTTGAAGGGCAGCGATTTGAAGTCGACCGCCATGACTTTTTGAATTCGCTCTTCGGTCAGGTCTCTTTGCGATTTGGTTTCAATCAAATGACCTTGTATCAAAAAATTCGCACTGGCATCGGTGTAATAAATTTCAGAACCATCAACCCGTAATTCAAACAAACCCGGCATAGGGGTTCGCTTGACTTCATCGATCGGATGGATATGTGGCATGCGTTCTTTAAGGGTTTTGCGAATGAACGCTTCTTCGCCTTGCCCCCATGCCATGGGAATGACAAGGGTGAAACAAAGAACTGCAATGAATTGATAAATATGACGCATGTGTGCCTTGGTTAAAAAGTGGGGTTCATGGCTTGGTGAGCCGTCCATTGTTTGAGGGTAGGTAGCTTGTCAAAACTGCTCATGCCCCAGTTGCGCAAAGATTGGGGTAGCGATTGCGAATTGGAAAAAATCCGCTGCAATCCATCACAAGCGACCCAGGTAGGCCAAATACCTGCCTTACGCTCACGTTCATACTGTCTCAGTAAATATTTGTCACCGACCCCGCGCCAATATTCTTTTGCTTCACGCTGCGCCAGTGTTTTGGCTAATGCCACGGCATCTGCCAAACCCAAGTTCAAACCCATGCCTGCCAGTGGATGTACCGAGTGCGCAGCATCACCTGCCAACACCCAACTGCGACCATTTGAAAAATGTCCGCTCCATTGTTTTGCCACAGCGGTCTGAAGCGGCCATATGCTTTTGGGTGAACAAACCTGCAAATGCCCCAAACTTTGTTGGCTGGCTTGGCTTAAGAGATGGGAAAACTCTTCATCGCTTGCAGCATAACAACGATGGGCTTGCTCGCTGGGTAAGGACCAAACCACAGCGCTTTCATGACCTGTTGGGCCACCCAAAGGCAGCAAAGCCAAAATGGAGAGTTCTTTTGAATCCTGGCTAAACCATTGAAAGGCTTGTTGTTGATGGAGGAATTCGCTGCGCACACGGGTGGCAATTGCATGTTGCACATAGGGCAGAGCTTGAAAATCAATGCCAAGCTCTTGGCGTGTCAAGCTGTTTTTGCCTTCACAAATTACAGTCAATCCAGCCGTGACAGGCTGCTCTAAACGCTCAATGCTGTGTTGAAAACCCACAGCTTCTTGAAGTAATTTTTCGAGTGCTGGCACATCGATGATGTGATTCAGACAAGTGCCTTGGGGCGCATCAAAACGGATAGAGCCACCTTGATCGCCCCAAACACGCATGCTGAGGACAGGCGTGGCATGCGCGGCGCTAGGCCAACAGCGTAAGTCATTCAGGACATTTTGAGAGGCTGCGTTGAGTGCAAAAGCTCTCACATCATGCTCGGGTGGAGGACTGCCAACAAGAGCTACTTTCAGACGCAGTCGAGCCAACAGAAGTGCGAGGGTGCTACCCACGATCCCACTGCCACGTATGCATACATCGTATGTTGTCGTCATATAGGCGATTGTAGAAGTTGCCTGCACGTAGAATTTGGGACTGACTACGTAACCCTACCTTTCGGTACAGATTGAAAGAATCTCATGAGTTTGAAATGCGGCATCGTTGGCCTTCCTAATGTGGGCAAGTCCACTCTCTTCAATGCCTTGACCAAGGCCGGTATCGCGGCTGAAAACTACCCTTTTTGCACCATTGAACCCAATGTGGGCGTTGTTGAGGTGCCTGATCCACGTTTAGGACAACTGTCGACCATAGTCGTGCCCGAACGCGTTGTGCCTGCCATCGTGGAGTTTGTGGACATCGCTGGATTGGTGGCAGGCGCCAGCACCGGCGAGGGCTTGGGTAATCAATTTTTGGCCCACATCCGTGAAACCGATGCCATTGTGAATGTGGTGCGCTGCTTCGAGGACGACAACGTGATACACGTGGCAGGCAAGGTGGACCCCATCTCTGACATTGAAGTGATTCAAACCGAACTGTGCTTGGCTGACTTGAACAGCGTTGAAAAAGCCTTGCATCGTGTGCAAAAAACGGCACGCTCTGGCGACAAAGAAGCCGCCAAACTGGTGGCTATTTTGGAGAAATGCCAAGCCGCTTTGAACGATACCAAGCCGGTACGCACCATTGACTTCAGCAAGGAAGAAAAACCGTTGCTCAAACAGTTTTTTCTGATCACCGCCAAGCCAGCCATGTTTGTGGCGAATGTGTCGGAAGATGGCTTTGACAACAATCCTTTGCTGGACCGACTCACCGCCTATGCACTTTCGCAAAATGCGCCTGTCGTAGCCATATGCGCCAAGCTCGAAGCCGAAATGAGTGAAATGAGCGATGAAGACCGCGATATGTTTTTAAGTGAGTTGGGTCAAAATGAACCAGGCTTGAACCGTTTGATTCGCTCAGCTTATACCTTGTTGGGGCTGCAAACTTACTTCACAGCTGGGGTCAAAGAAGTGCGGGCATGGACCATTCGAGTCGGTGACACTGGCCCTCAGGCTGCAGGTGTGATCCACACCGATTTTGAGAAGGGTTATATACGCGCCCAAACCATTGCCTTTGAAGACTTTATTCAGTTCAAAGGCGAACAAGGCGCCAAAGAGGCCGGAAAGATGCGTGCCGAGGGCAAAGAGTATGTTGTGAAAGATGG
Source organism: Burkholderiales bacterium (assembly GCA_947381415.1). Taxonomy (GTDB): domain Bacteria; phylum Pseudomonadota; class Gammaproteobacteria; order Burkholderiales; family Burkholderiaceae_C; genus Limnohabitans. The sequence goes on along the minus strand of CANCVB010000012.1, from coordinate 40,641 downwards.
GGATGTGATGAACTTTTTGTTTAGTTCATAAGGTTTACAGCACTGGGCCACATAGCTAAGGCCCACGACCAACCCCACACCAGTACGACATATCTCAAAGTTTTGCCTATGGCCATGTAAACCACGCAAGGCCAAAAAGGCAAACGCAAATAGCCAGCCACTACACACAATGGGTCGCCAATGATGGGCAACCAAGCACCTAGGCAAGCCTTTGGGCCCAAGTGTTGCAGCCAATTCAGCGCCCGCCTATGCGTGTTCACCTGGTCTTGGTTTAGGTGCTGTGTCAGCCAACGCTCAGCGCCCCAACCCATCCACCAACCAATGACACCGCCAAAAGTATTTCCCACGCTGGCTGTCAGTAACGCGGGCCAAACAAGGTCGGGATGAAAGGCCAATAAGGCCAGCAATACGGGCTCTGATCCCAAGGGCAACAAGGTGGCGGCTAAGGTGGCACATAGGAACAAAATGCCCAACCCCAAGGCGGGGTTTGAGAGATTTGTCAAGAGATTTTGAAAAAAATAGTCCATTGATTGGCAGTGTAAGCGGGCACTTCACGCACAGGTGCGTGCATAGAAAACACATAAATAAACATGAAAAATTTGTCCCATTTTAAAAGTTGCGCCGCTAGAATCGTGCCTCGTTTTTCAGCAGCCCGTTACACAGCCAAGCCTCATGCGAATCGGTACCTACGACATATCTCACCCAGTTTTTGCTGCGCCTATGGCTGGGGTGACGGACAGACCCTATCGCATATTGGCCAAGCAATGGGGGGCTGCCTACGCGGTGTCCGAGATGGTGACCTCCAGAGAAGACCTGCGTCACAGTTTGAAAACCTCACGTCGTTTAGACCATACCGGTGAAAGCGGTCCCATAGCTGTGCAAATCGCTGGCACTGAGCCTGACATGATGGCGCAAGCAGCGGCCTATAACCTTCAACGCGGCGCGCAAATCATAGATATCAATATGGGATGTCCCGCCAAGAAGGTATGTCACAAATGGGCGGGGTCTGCGTTGATGCAAGATGAGACGTTGGCACTTTCAATCATTGAGGCTGTCGTGAAAGCCGCTCAACCCTTTGGCGCCCCTGTCACGCTAAAAATGCGCACCGGATGGCACACCAACCAGCGCAATGCAGTCTCTTTAGCCATTAAAGCCGAATCGGCTGGTGTGCAAATGATCACGGTACATGGTCGTACCCGTGACCAAGGCTATAAAGGTCAGGCCGAATATGGCACCATCGCTGAAGTGAAAAACAGTGTCTCTGTCCCTGTGGTGGCCAATGGCGATATTGACTCACCCCAAAAAGCTTTGCAGGTATTGCAGCAGACCAAAGCAGATGCTGTGATGATTGGGCGCGCTGCGCAAGGCCGCCCTTGGCTATTTCGTGAGATACACCATTACCTTATGCATGGCACACTTTTAGCACCGCCTTTGCTTGCAGAAGTTAAACGGTTGTTGTTGCAACATCTGGAAGACCATTACAGTTTGTACGGAAGTTATACAGGGGTTCGTACAGCGAGAAAGCACATTGGATGGTATGTCCAAGGATTGCCTGGCGCTACAGAATTTAGACAGTATTTGAACGCTATCGAAGATTGCCAGAAGCAAATTTTGGCAGTTTCGAATTTTTGGGATGCATTGGGGCAGCAGACTGACCGCTTGGCTTATGCTGCATCTGTGACTGAGATGGAGACAACGGAATGAGTAAAAAACAAATTGAAGAAGCTGTCCGACACAGCTTAGAGGTGTACTTCAAAGACCTGCATGGTGAAGACCCCGATCAGTTGCACCACATGATGATCAATGTGATTGAAAAGCCTTTGTTGGACGTTGTCATGAAGCACGCAGAGGGCAATCAATCCCGTGCCGCTGTTTGGTTGGGTTTGAATCGCAACACCCTTCGTAAAAAATTGACTGAACATAAATTATTGTGATGTGCTGCATTGCCCCCTAGCAAGCAGAAAAGGATGTCTATGAAAGCCCTGATTTCCGTGTCTGACAAGACAGGAATTGTTGAGTTTGCCCAGTCTTTATCTCGCTGCGGTGTGCAATTGATTTCTACTGGTGGAACCGCTCAGTTGCTGCGCGCCCAAGGGTTGTCCGTGCAAGAGGTGGCCGATTTAACCGGTTTTCCTGAAATGCTTGATGGTCGTGTAAAAACCTTGCACCCTGCGGTGCACGGTGGTTTACTTGCGCGGCGAGACATGCCAGCGCATATGCAAGCATTAAAAACTCACGGCATCGAAGCTATCGATATATTGGTGGTTAACCTTTACCCCTTTGAAGCGACGGTTGCGGCGCCAGACTGTTCTTTGGAAGACGCCATTGAAAACATCGATATTGGTGGCCCAGCGATGGTCAGAAGTGCAGCCAAAAACTGGAAGGACGTGGCTGTGGTGACAGATGCCAGTCAATATGCACTCGTCATCAGTGAACTTCAGCAGCACAATGCAGTGAGCGAATTGACGCGGTTCCAATTAGCTGTCAGCGCATTCAATCGCATCAGCCAATACGACGGTGCCATCAGTGACTATTTGTCTTCTCTCGATTTGGCCTCAGGTCAAAGAAGCATCTTCCCCGACCAAGCCAATGGCCGTTTTATCAAACTTCAAGACCTTCGCTATGGTGAAAATCCGCACCAATTGGCTGCGGTTTACCGAGACACCCATCCTGCGCCAGGTTCTTTGGTGACCGCCAAACAATTGCAGGGCAAAGAACTCTCTTACAACAATATTGCAGATGCCGATGCCGCATGGGAGTGCGTCAAAAGCTTTGACACACCGGCTTGTGTCATCGTTAAACACGCCAATCCTTGTGGGGTTGCACTGGCGGAAGATGCATTGACGGCGTACCGTAAAGCCTATCAAACCGATCCCACCTCCGCGTTCGGCGGCATCATCGCCTTTAACTGCCCCATTGATTTACCTACTGCGCAAGCATTGGGTCAACAATTCGTTGAGGTATTGATGGCGCCTTCTTTTACGGGTGAAGCGCTTGAACTGTTGCAAGCCAAAGCCAATGTGCGCGTCTTGCAAATTGCTTTGCCACCTGGTGGCGATGATGCCTGGTCGCAAGGTCACAATGTGATTGATGTCAAGCGCATAGGCTCAGGGTTGTTGATGCAAACCGCCGATAACCACCAACTTCAGCAACAAGATATGCAGGTGGTGACACAGCTGAGTCCCAGCCCAGAGCAATTACGCGACTTGTTGTTCGCTTGGAAAGTTGCCAAGTTTGTCAAAAGCAATGCGATTGTGTTTGCGGGTAATGCCATGACCTTAGGCGTTGGGGCGGGACAAATGAGTCGTCTAGACTCTGCTCGCATGGCGGGTATCAAAGCAGGCCATGCCAACCTAACCCTTAAAGGGTCAGTGGTTGCCAGCGATGCTTTCTTCCCATTCAGAGATGGTTTGGATGTGGTGGTTGATGCGGGCGCTGTTTGTGTGATTCAACCCGGGGGCTCTGTGCGGGATGCAGAGGTGATAGCAGCGGCTGATGAGCGTGGGGTAGCCATGGTGTTCACTGGCGTGCGTCATTTTCGGCATTGATCCAAATCAGTTTGTCACACGATTGACACAAAATTCTGCTACTCCGCATAGTAGTATTCCCTTATGTAAAAGGGGTAGTTCATGCGTGCCATCAAGCAGGTAAAAAAATTGATTGAAAAAAATCCCAACTCTTCCGTTGGGCAAACTTTTTCTAAGCTTATTCTGTCCTTGGAGTCTGACGTTGAGTTTTCGGTGAAAGATCTTTACAGCTTAGACACCGCTGATTTTGATTTGGCCATTGAAGTTCTTAAAGATTGGCGTATTGATCGGTTTTACATTGGCAAAGCCAAGGCATTTGACATTGCGACCCATGCACATGCCTTAGCGGCGCAAAATAATCACTGACGCGGCAATACGTCCATCACCGGTTTGAACCCTTGGTTATTGGGCATGCGAACTTGTGCAAGACTTTGGGCATCCATGGTGTGCGACTCCTCAATGATGCCGTTGATGAACAGCAAATAAGCTGATAACGCATAGACTTGGTCTGCACTCAAGGATTGCGGTGCTGTGAGCGGCATAGCGCGACGAATATAGTCAAACAATGTTGTGGCATAGGGCCAAAAACTGCCTATGGATTTCAAAGGTGAACTCGAGCTCAATGAGCCAGAGCCACCAGTTAATTTATTGGCGGGGCCACCAGTTCCTTGGGTGCCATGACAAGCTTGGCATTTTTCCGCATAAAGTTGAGCGCCCACCTTGGCATTTCCTTGTCCTGCTGGAAGACCTTGGCCAGAGCTTGAGATATCAATATTCCATCCAGCCAACACAGCATCAGGCAGTGGTTGTCCGAGGCCCAAGTGCGCAGCTTGGGCCTCGCCTGTCAATGACACCGTCAAGGCACAAGCCACTGACAGCATGTTCAGGCCTTTGCGAATATCAAGCATGAACATTGCGAACCTCGCCTTGCGCAGAAATTTGCCATGTTTGAATGGCATTGTTGTGGTAATAAAAGTTCATCCCTTTATCCGCAATGAGTTGTTGTCGGCTTGGTTGTACATGACCGTATTCATCGGTTGCTCTGCTTTGCAGCAAGGCCATTTGTCCATTCCATTGCCAAGGTAGGCGAAAGCGTGCCAAGGCTTTGCTTTGCAGGGGTTCCTGAAGCACGGCATCTTGCCAATATTTGCCGCCATCTATGCTGACCTCTACCTTGCGAATTTTTCCTCGCCCTGACCAAGCCAAGCCTTGAATTTCATGAAAACCTGTTTGCTTCAAGGTTTGACCACCTGATGGCGAGGTGATGACGGATTTGACTTCCATGTGAAACGTGAATTGAAGTGCTGTCCCATCGGGCATCAAATCTGTATAGGCACTGGTTTCCTCGCGGCTTTGCCAAGGGGCATCTCCCAGTTTGAGGCGACGCAACCATTTCACGCTCATGTTGCCCTCAAATCCGGGCAGAAAAAGACGCAGGGGGTAACCCTGTTCGGGGCGCAACATCTCGCCGTTTTGGGCATAGACCAACAAGGCATCATCCAACGCCTTGGCCATCGGAATGCTGCGAGTCATGCTCGCAGCATCAGCCCCTTCAGCCAACAACCAACTCGCTTGTTTTTGAATGCCAGCTTCTTCCAGTACGGTAGAGAGTCGTACGCCGGTCCACTCGCAACACGACAACAAGCCGTGTGTATCTTGGGCCGTGATACCCGTGGGTTTCTTCAACTCCAAGGCGCTGTTACCCGAACATTCCAAAAAATAAGTTTTGGACTCAGAGGGAAATCGCAAGATATCCTCCATGGTGAATATCAAGGGGCGGTTCACCATGCCGTGCAGCATGAGCCGATGTTCATCTGGGGGAATCGTGGGAAAGCCTGCATGGTGGCGTTCAAAAACCAAACCATTGGGAGTGAGGGTGCCGTGTAAGGATTGCAAAGGTGTACGCGAAGCTGTGGGATAAGGTCCCGGATGGGGCAAGAGGGCACGTTTAACGTGTTGCTCATGGGGCGACGGAACACCGTAAGCAGGACTTAAAAACGGTTTGCCAAGCCCTTTCGACCAGGTCGGCACATGGGGAGGCAAGTTGTTGGATGGCTCTTGGGCAAAGCTGCCCACAGCGCTTGTGGCGGCAAGACCCAGCGCGCCAGATGATTGAAGCCATTGTCTGCGTGTGCTGGTTTTGTGGGGCATGGTGTTAATGCGTCAGTTTGTATTTCAATTGAAAGCTAATTCCACCGTAAAGCTTGTCTTTGACGTTAGGAATAATCGCTGTGTTTAATCCCCATTGCGTGCCCTCAAGGGATACAACTGGAATCAAAGCTGGAAACCAACCGCCTTGATGGGCGCGTGGATAGCCATCAAAGACACCTGCAACAGCACCTACTTTCCAAGAATGCCATCGCCATGGCATGACATACATACCCAGGTAATCGGAATGTTGGTTATCGCTGTTTTTGAATCCACCCGCCGTGAAGGAATAGGTGTCATTCAATGACAACTCTATGCCCAAGCCAGGATTGGCATTTCTCAGGCCCTTGTTCTGGTCAAAGTGAGCGGTATAAAAACCCGTATTGACCCACAGGGTTTGACCTAAATCACTGTCTGCCTTGACAAGGCTGGTATTTAAAAAAAAACCAATGCTGATACCTCGCAAGAGAGGCCATAACCATTTCATAAAGTGGCAAACACCTCAGCGGCTGCTTGCACCGTGGCGGCGATGTCATCTGCCGTGTGGGCACCGCTGACAAAACCTGCTTCATACAGCGCGGGGGCGATGTAAACGCCACGGTCTAGCAAACCGTGAAAAAGTTCGTTGAATTTGGGGCTGTCGCTGGTCATGACCTTGGCATAGTTTTGCGGCAACTCGGGCAGCAAGAAGAAGCCAAACATGCCGCCTTGGCAATCGGCGCTGAACGGCACACCGGCTTTGGCCGCAGCGGCTTTGAGGCCATCGACCAGGCTTTGGGTGCGGGCTGACAGTGCATCGAAGAAGCCAGGTTTGGAAATTTCATGCAAGGTGGCCAAGCCACAAGCGGTGGCCACGGGGTTGCCACTCAAGGTGCCCGCTTGGTACACCGGCCCCAAGGGGGCGAGTTGTTCCATCACGGCACGTTTGCCGCCAAAAGCAGCCAAGGGCATGCCGCCACCGATGACCTTGCCCAGCACCGTGAGGTCGGGCTCGAAACCGGGCAAGGACTTGGCGTACACGCTTTGGGCGCTGCCCAAGGCCACACGGCAGCCGGTCATCACCTCGTCAAACACCAGCAAAGCGCCGTGTTCGGTGCACAACTCGCGACAGCGCTTCATGAAGGGCACACTGGCACGCACGAAATTCATGTTGCCCGCGATGGGCTCGATCATCAAACACGCCAACTCTTTGCCGTGCAGGGCAAAGGCCTCTTCCAATTGCGGGATGTTGTTGAACTCCAGCACCAAGGTGTGCTGCACCACCTCGGGCGGCACGCCGGCACTGGTGGGGTTGCCAAAGGTGGCCAAGCCCGAACCGGCTTTCACCAAGAGCGCATCGGCGTGGCCGTGGTAACAACCCTCGAACTTGATGATCTTGCTGCGCCCTGTGGCACCGCGCGCCAAGCGCAAGGCGCTCATGCCCGCTTCGGTGCCCGAGCTGACCAAGCGCACCATGTCCATGGACGGCATAAGTTTCAGAAGAGCCTCGGCGAGTTCGATTTCACGCTCGGTGGGCGCACCGTAGGAGAAACCTTCCAACACCGCTTTTTGCACGGCCTCCACCACGGCGGGGTGGCCATGACCCAGGATCATGGGGCCCCAAGAGCCGATGTAGTCGATGTAGCGCTTGTCGTTGGCGTCCCAAAAATAAGCCCCTTGGGCACGCTTGACGAAGCGAGGCGTGCCGCCCACGGCGCGAAAAGCGCGAACAGGTGAATTGACGCCGCCAGGGATGACTTGGCGGGCGCGGTCAAACAGGGTTTGGTTCAGATCGGTCATGGTGCTTCAAGGGTGAGAAATAGGTCAGTGTCGTGTCTGGTGGCCAGGCAAGGAAAAATCGTCCACTGTGGCGGTGAGGTCGTCGTCATCTGTCAATTCGATGCTGTCGTCCATGCTGTGTGCCCAGAATAAACGATCTGCAACGGCATGACCCATGCCGGGACGAAATCCTGCGTCTAAGCTGCCATCGAGGTAACCCAGCGATTCACCGACTGCAGCTTCCAAGTCATCTCCCATGGCCAATAACCCAGCCAAGGCGGCGCTCAAGGTGTCACCAGCCCCAGTAAAAACCGCATCAAATCGCTCGATGTTTTCACTGACCATGACACTTAAAGGGGTCGCTAGGGCATTTTCCAGTTGTTGACCGCCTGCTTGGGGCAGTCCAGTGACAAAGGTGTAGGGCACGCCCTTTTCTGCGGCGGCTTTGGCCAAATCTCTGGCTGTGGGGTTTCGGTCGCTTCCCCATTCAGGCAATAGCCATCGCCAAAGCGTGCTGTGATTACCTACCAAAACCGTGGTCTGAGGCAATACCAACTCCATGAAGGCATCTTGGTAGGCATCGATGGGCTCGTCTTGCCACCAAGACAGGCTAGGCATGTAGGCAACGACGGGAACATCTGCATAGTCGGCGCAAATTTCGGCGACGGTGGACAAAATATCGGGAGAGCCGCAAAAACCAATCTTGATCACTTGAACAGCAATGTCTTCAAGAATGGTGCGTGCTTGTTCATCCACGGTGTCCTCATCGACGGCAACATGGTCAAAGACTTCTGCTGTATCGCGAACATAACTGCCCGTAGAAATGGCCAAGACATGCGCGCCCACGGATGACATGGCCAAGATGTCAGCTGTCAAACCACCTGCACCACTGGGATCGTTGGCATTGAAGCACAGCACACAGGGGTGCGCCATTTCCTCAGTTTGACCTTCATCGGGTAAGGGGTTAGGAGTGTTCATGTGCCGTCTATAGAATCAGAATCATTCTATGCCACCGCTTTAGCGGGTTTTACCTCATTAACTTGAAAGACATGACTGTGAACAAGACTTGGATGTGCTTGATTTGTGGATGGATATACGATGAAGCTTTGGGTGCACCCGAAGAAGGCATTGCCGCTGGAACACCTTGGGAGCAAGTGCCTATGAATTGGACCTGCCCGGAGTGTGGTGCGCGCAAAGAAGATTTTGAAATGGTGCAAATTTAAATCCTGGCTAGCTTCAAGCATCCTCTGACTTGTTTTTGACCACGCTGTAGCGCAATAACGTTTTCAAGCGGGCCTTGGCGTGGTCCACAACAGGAAATGGATAGGTCTCACCCAATTTGACGTTAGCCGCTTGTAGCACCAAAGGCTTGGCTTGCCATGGCGCATGCAGGGCATCGTCTGGCAGCGTGGCCAGTTGCGGGACATAGCGCCGAATGAACTTTCCTTGCGGATCAAACTTTTCGCTTTGGCTGATGGGGTTGAAAATCCGAAAATAAGGTTGCGCGTCACACCCGCTGGAACTTGCCCACTGCCAGCCCCCGTTATTGGCGGCCAAGTCAAAATCAATCAAGTGCTGTGCGAAATACTGCTCACCCCAGCGCCAGTCGATCCCCAAGTCTTTTACCAAGAAACTTGCCACGACCATGCGTAAGCGGTTGTGCATATAGCCGGTTTGGTTGATTTGGGCCATGGCGGCATCCACCAAAGGGTAGCCGGTTCGTCCCTCACACCATGCGGCAAACAATTGTTGAGCATCCGAGTCTGTTTCCCATTCAATCGCGTCATAAGCCGGCTTAAAAGATTGCTTTACAACGCGGGGATGATGGTGGAGTATTTGGTGATAAAAGTCTCGCCAAATCAGTTCTCCCAACCATGTTTGAGCGCCTGCGTCGCCTTGCTTGGCCAAGGGATAGGCCAGTCTGGCCAAGCGTCTGACGGAGATGGTGCCAAAACGCAAATGCACGCTGAGGTAGCTTGGGCCTTTGACGCTGGGAAAATCACGTGTTTGTTGATAGTGACTTAACCGCGGTGCGAAATCTTTGAGCAAATTTTCTGCACCACGGGTACCTGTTTGAATGTGTAACTGTGACAAATCGATGGATGCAAAGCCAAGCGCTTCGAGGCTAGGCAGGGGTCGTCTGACAGCCTCGGGGATGGCCGCCAGTTGTCCCTGCATTGGTTGGACTTTTTGCTCTTGCAAATCAGCTGGTGTGACTTTTTTCAGCCAATTGTTCTTATAGGGTGTGAAGACGCCATAGGGTTGCCCGTTCTGGGTCAATATTTCGCTGCGTTCAAAAACCACATGGTCTTTGTGGCTCACAAATGCCACGCCCATGCTGGCCAGTGCCTCGCGCACCGCCTTGTCGCGCTCAAGCGCATAGGGTTCATCATCATGGTGGGTGAAAACAGCTTGTATGCGCAAGGCGTTCACCATTTCTTGCAAACACGCCAAAGGCTCACCCTGTCGCACCATCAGACCGGCCTCGCTTACACCTGAAAGTGCCACAAGTTGCGCGTCCAAATCCAGCAGACTGCCGTGTATGAATGCCACTCGCCTGTCTTGACGAGGCAGACAGGCCAATATGTGGTTGTCAAACACAAACATACAAAAGACCTGCTTGCTTTGCTGCAGTGCATGGTGCAATGCAGTGTGGTCTTGCGCACGTAAATCGCGCCTAAACCACACCAGTGATCGGTCAAATCGCTCCGATGGAGTAGCTTTCATCTTCCGCCTTAAAATAGTGTGATGTCATTAGATTCTGCACCGATCAACCTCACCCATCATTTTCTGATCGCCATGCCCGGCCTGATGGATGAATCGTTCAATCGCAGTGTGGTTTATATGTGTGAACACAGCGACAGGGGCGCTCTGGGTTTGATTATCAACAAACCCAGTACGCTAAGCATGCAAGACCTTTTTGAAAAAGTGGAACTCAATTTGGGTCGCGCCGATTTGATTGAAATTCCAGTGTTTCAAGGTGGTCCGGTCCACACCGAGCGTGGCTTTGTATTGCATGAACCGCTGTCCGTTGCGCCGCCAACATCAGAAGTCACTGAGGCCACCTATGCCTCCACCTTATCGATTCCTGGTGGGCTTGAAATGACAACATCCAAAGACGTTCTCGAAGCTTTGTCCACAGGTGCTGGGCCTAAACGTGTGCTTATCACTTTGGGTTATTCGGCTTGGGCTCAAGGGCAACTGGAATCTGAGTTGGCAGAAAACAGTTGGTTAACGGTTGAAGCAGACCCGCAGGTTATTTTCGATACACCTATCGAGCAGCGTTACGACCGTGCATTGGCATTGTTGGGTTTGCAAGCTTGGATGCTTTCGCCCCACGCGGGTCACGCATGACGCTTGCTGTGGCGACTCCCATGGCTGCAACCGGGTTGCACTCTTTTTTGGCTTTTGATTTTGGTCAGCAACGCACCGGCGTTGCCTATGCGTCGCGCTTGCTGGGACAGGCAAGGCCACAAGCCAGTGTTCACGCCAGTGGCCAAGCACGTTGGCCGTTGATCGCCAAGCACATTGAAAAATGGCAGCCTCAAGCTTTGGTGGTCGGTGTTCCTTACCATCCCGATGGTGCAAGCCACGAAAATACCTTGCAAGCACAAAAATTTGCCAGACAGTTACGTGCCCGTTTTGGTTTACCCGTGTTTGAGGTGGATGAGCGTTACTCCACCACGGAAGCCCGCAGCCAAGGCGCAAAAGATGTGGATGCAGCCTCGGCTTGTGTCATATTGGATCAATTTCTTCGAAGTCTGAATACATGAATGCAGGTCTTTTCTCGATGGATGCGCAAGCGCTGTACCAACAGCTTGTCAAAAACCTGCAACGTGTTGTCACACCTGACGCGCATTTGGTGGGCATCACCTCGGGCGGAGCCTGGTTGGCGCAGGCCTTGCACCAAGACTTGGCCATGCCCACCTCTTTGGGTATCGTCTCTTCCTCCCTGCATCGAGACGATTTTTTCAAGCGTGGCATGGCTGAAAGCGTCGCCACCAAATTGCCTTTTGACGTTGAAGGTGCAGTGATTTGGCTTATCGATGATGTGCTTTTCACAGGACGAACCATGCGCGCTGTGGTGAATGAACTGTTCGACTATGGTCGCCCCAAAGCGGTTCATTTGGCTGTGTTGGTCGACCGTGGAGGGCGTGAGTTACCTGTCCAAGCTGATGTGGTTGCGACGCAAGTCAGCTTGCCATCTAACCAGACCTTGCGTTTGACACGTGACAATCAAGGTCAATTTACGTTTTCCTTGGAAGACTAAGGCATGCTGTACAAACGTAATCCGCAACTCAATAAAAACGGCGAACTCATCCATTTGCTGTCAACAGAGGGGTTGTCGCGCGACATCCTCACACATATTTTGGACACAGCCAGCCAGTTTGTATCGGTCAGTGACCGCGATGTCAAAAAAGTTCCTCTGCTGCGTGGCAAGTCGGTGTTTAATCTTTTTTTCGAGAACAGCACCCGTACCCGTACCACCTTTGAAATAGCCGCCAAACGCCTCAGCGCCGATGTATTCAATTTAGACATAGCGCGCTCATCGGCCAGCAAAGGCGAAACACTGTTGGATACCATCGCCAATCTGAGTGCCATGGCTGCCGATATTTTTGTGGTTCGTCACAGCGAATCGGGCGCCCCGTACTTGATTGCACAGCATGTTGCGCCGCACGTGCATGTGATCAACGCTGGCGATGGTCGCCATGCCCATCCTACCCAAGGCTTGCTTGACGCATACACCATACGCCATTTCAAAAATGATTTTTCAAATTTAAGGGTGGCGATTGTGGGTGATGTTTTGCACTCACGCGTGGCGCGATCGGATATTCATGCGTTCACAACCCTGGGTTGTGCAGAGGTCCGGGTGGTGGGGCCGCGAACGCTCATACCTTCTGACTTGTCGCAGCTGGGGGTCAAGGTTTTTTATTCCCTAGAGGAAGGGATACGCGATTGCGATGTGGTGATTGCCTTGCGTTTACAAAACGAACGCATGAGTGGTGCCTTGTTGCCTTCGAGCCAAGAGTACTTTAAAAATTTCGGATTGACGACAAGCAGATTGCAAGCTGCCAAACCCGATGCAATTGTGATGCACCCAGGCCCCATTAACCGAGGCGTTGAAATCGAGTCGGCCGTGGTTGATGGACCACAAAGTGTGATTTTGAATCAGGTGACTTTTGGTATCGCAGTTCGCATGGCTGTCATGTCCATCGTTGCGGGGAATGGCGCATGAGAATTTTGATCCAAAACGGTCATGTGATGGACCCAGCCAGTGGTTTGAACACCCAAGCTGATGTGGCAGTTGCGCATGGCACTGTCGTCGGCATAGGCGTCATCCCCTCTGACTTTTATGCCGATTCGCACATAGATGCGTCGCATTGTTGGGTGACCCCCGGCTTGGTCGATGCTGGCGCTCGCTTGGGTGAACCAGGCCATGCGCATGAAGGCATGCTTGAAAGTGAACTGGCCGCAGCCGTGGCTGGTGGGGTCACCAGTGTGGTGTGTTTGCCAGACACGCAACCAGTGTTGGACGAGCCGGGCTTGGTCGAGATGTTGCAGTTTCGTGCAAAGCGGCTGCAATTGGCCAATGTATTTCCTTTGGGGGCATTGACCAGAGGTCTAGAGGGTGACATTTTGACCCCCATGGTCGAACTCACTGCCGCTGGCTGCGTTGGTTTTACCCAGGCAGAGAAAGCCATTCAAAACACCCAAGGTTTGCAGCGTGCCATGCAATACGCGGCCACATTTGGTTTTTGTGTTTGGCTCAGGGCGCAAGATGGTTTCTTGGGTCAGGGAATTGTGGCCAGTGGACCTTTGGCGACACGCATGGGCTTGAGTGGCGTGCCTGTTGCTGCTGAAACGATTGCACTGCACACCTTTATTGACCTCATGCGCATGACGGGTGCCCGCGTTCATGTCAGCAAGCTCTCCAGTGCTGCAGGCGTGGAACTGGTGCGTTCAGCCAAAGCAGAGGGATTGCCTTTGACCTGTGACGTCAGCATTCATAACTTGCATTTCACTGATGCGGACATCGGCTATTTCGACACGCGGGCTCGTTTAACCCCGCCGCTGAGGCAACAAAGCGATCGTGCCGCTTTACGCCAAGGTTTAGCCGATGGCACGATAGATGTTTTGGTGTCAGACCACACGCCAGTAGAGGGAGATGCCAAGGCCTTGCCTTTTGCGCAAGCGCTGCCAGGTGCCACAGGTCTGGAGTTGTTACTCAGCGCCAGTTTGAAATGGGCTGCACAAGACCAGGTTGACAGTTTGCGTGCATTGCAAGTGCTCACCAGTGCACCTGCCGCATTGCTGGGTCAAGAGCTTGGCAAAGGTCGATTGCAAGTGGGGGGCGTTGCAGATATTTGCGTGATAGACCCTGCAGCAAGTTGGCAAGTTCTGCCTGAAAACCTTCGAAGCCAAAGCAAACACACGCCGTTTGCTTTCGACTTGAGCGGCAGTGAGATGACTGCCCAAGTCAGGGCGACTTTGGTGGATGGACGCATGGCTTACCATGCGCCAGGCTTGGGTTAAAGCAAACTGTCTGACCAAATATTTTGGGCCCAGTTCCAAGCATAGGTCGCTTCTAAGGTATTGGCTTCCGCGGAAACACCGCCCGAGCCAGGCACAGTTTTGTAGGTTTTTTCTTCAACATTGAACTGGTGCACAGAGGCCACATGAACCACCATGTTGTCACTGACATAGCTGTAGCAGGTATTGGTCAAAAAAGGCGCAGGGTTGATCTCAAGGCCGCTGAGTTGGGCAACGACAGCCGCCGCAGCAACTTTGGCATGGGAATTGGCCATATGGCCTGATTTGGGCATGGCAGGTGCTGCCAGCATGGCATCACCCAAAATGTGGATGTCTTTTGCCACAGAAGATTCAAAAGTCAGGTAGTTGACGCCACACCAACGCTGGTTGGCATTGGCCAGTCCAGTTTGCGTGGCAATGCTGCCCGCACGCATGCTGGGGAGGACATTCAGCACATCTGCATGAATACTTTCTTGAACGTCAAATTTGATCAGCCCAGCGCTGGCATCCACTGCAGTGACTTTGTGGTTGGGTCGGAACTCAATGATGTCCTTGTATTGCTCTGACCAGAATTTTTTGAACAAAGGCCCTTTAGATGTCACATCCGGGTTGGCATCAAGAATAAGCACTTTGGATTTGGGTTTATGTTGCTTAAAGTAAAAGGCCACTTGGCTGGCTCGCTCGTAGGGACCAGGTGGGCAGCGGTAGGGGGCTTCAGGAACGGTGAGGGCGTATACGCCCCCGTCGGGCATGTCTTGCAGTTGTTTGCGCAAAGCCGTGGTTTCTGGTCCTGCTTTCCAAGCTTGCAGAATGCGACCACTTTCTTGGGCCGCTTTCAAGCCCTCTATGCTATCAAGCATCAGGTCCACACCTGGAGAAAGTACCAGCTTGTCATAGGCCATGGTGGGGCCATTGGCCAGCGTCACTGTTTTCTTTTCGGGGTCAATACGGGTAACGCGATCCCGCACCATCTGAACGCCATGTTTTTTGGCGAGTGCATCGTAAGAGGTCGTGAGGTCTTGCAGGTTTTTGCTACCACCTAAGACCAAATTGGACATTGGGCATGAAATGAATTGTGCATTGGGCTCAATCAGCACGACAGGAATTTTGTAGCCTGACAAAAGTCGAATGTATTTGGCCGCAGTCGCGCCGCCGTAGCCACCCCCAATCACGATGACTTGGGCTTTAGAGGACGCATTTTGTGCCAAAACAGTATGGCCCAACAGGGAGGTCGTGGACCCCATGGCAAGGCTGTATCGAAGCAGTTGTCTTCTTTGCATGGCGGGCTTTCAGCGAGATTGAGTGGCGAAATAGTCGGCCAGGCTGGTGATTTGCGAATCACTTAAGCCTTTGCTGATTTGATGCATCACAGTCGCTTTACGCGACCCGTCTTTGAATGATTGCATTTGTTGAATGAGGTAGTCGCGAGGCAAGCCTGCCAAGGGGGGGACCGCAGATTTGTCTACCGTTCTGCCTTCACTGCCATGGCAATTGGCGCACATGGCGGCATTGGCACGTTGGTGAAGTTTTTCAGATTCTTGCGCTTGCGCTTGAAAGAAGCAAACAAGCAAGCACTGAGCAAACAAAGTTTTGCATAGCAAGGCAGAAGTGTTGCGCATATTGGGTTTTCCTGATGGGTGACTAAATGTAACGCTTTGCATTTCTCTCGAAGGCAGTGACATAAAAAATTGGAGATTTATTGTTTAAACGTGCAAGCGTAAATGTTATATTTAAATTCATTTCATGAATAGCAATTCCAATTCTGATAATTAAGCCAGACAAATGAAGAAATGGGCTGTTGCACACCTTATTTTTTTTCACGCCCTCGCTTGGCCAGCAGATTTAACGGTGTCTGCTGCCGCCAGTTTGACGCAGGCGTTTCAAGACATTGGCGCTCAATTTGAAAGTCTAAACCCGGGTACCAAAGTGAAGTTCAACTTTGGCGCGTCGGGTGCTTTGATGCAGCAGATTGCCAATGGTGCGCCTGTGGACGTGTTCGCCAGTGCTGACACAGACACCATGGACAAAGCGGTAGCCAAAGGTGTCCTTGCTTTGGCTGACGTGAAAATATTTACCACCAATAAATTGGTATTGATAGCGCCTGCCCCGTCTACTGCAAATATTCAACAGCTCTCTGATTTGAAGAGATCCGAAATTAAGCGCATTGCCATGGGTACACCTGCCAGCGTGCCTGCGGGCCACTACGCGCAAATGACTTTAGAAAAAATGGGGCTGTGGGGTCAGGTAAAAGACAAAATCATCAGCACAAGCAATGTAAGACAAGCCTTGGATTACGTCGCCCGCGATGAAGTGGATGCAGGCTTTGTGTACGCCAGCGATGCGCAGTTGATGTCTGGAAAAGTCAAAGTGTTGATCACGGTGCCAACGGTTAGCCCCATTCAATACCCTATTGCCAAACTGTCTGCAAGCGCACACCCCGATTTGGCCAGTAAGTTTGTGGCGTTTGTGCAATCTCCCAGTGGTCAGGCCGTATTGATGAAATTTGGATTCGGTAATTGATGTTCAGTTTAACTTGAACTCATAACTCAGGTGTAACACATAGTTGGCTGGACTTTTCCTGTGGGTAGGCAGGATAGACAAACGCAAACCCTGCTGTTCATTGAAATCGTGTTTCAAACTGAATGCACCCATGACTGAATAGTCGTGGTTGTAGGTGCGACTGCGATAACCCGATACCACCCCACCCAGGATGGATGCAGATTGGAATACAGGGTTGGGAGGTAAATCCCACTCCAGCACATAGCCACCATAAAACGAATCTTGGTTAATGCTGTTTTTGTAATACCCACCCGTCCATCCGTTGTGCTGTAAATAGACGCCGGTGTTGTTGTTGTTGAAATTGCCATGGTCGTGGTAACTCACGGTGTGCAGTCCCAAGGTGGTTGTTTGGGCAGCCACAGGTGACAGCAAGGTCAAACTCAGGATAACGCCAACGATCCCCTCGTTGCAGTAGTTGAAGCGGGCGCGGACTGGTTTGGTTTGTAGGTGTGAAACTTTGTGTTGCATGTCAATCTCCTGTGGGCTGCGCAGGAGAAAAGCAAATCAAAGTCCAGCTGTTTGCTGGCTTTTTGACAGGCGCGACACAAAGCAAACATCCCTGTCAGTACATGCATTCGGAAGAATTCAAAAAGCTTGGACAGGCTTCAAAAATTTAAAATAGTTTTCAGTAAATATAGAGCAGAACCCGCTTTCAAGTGGCAGATGTGGCAAATTTTGGCTGCAATTCATTGGCATGCAAGTTGAGAGATTCGCGCACCAGTGGCGACATTTCCGGTGTTTGTTCTGGCGACAAATGGCTCAAAATCAACCCGCGCATGCGGGGTTCCCAAAATTTGTGAATATGGTTGGCAATGCCATCCAAGGCTTCTTTGCGATCAGGGTATGCCGAAAAAAATTCACCAATTTGATTGGCCATTCGAACTAAGTTGTTAATGTCCATGAAGTGCTTCCAAAGGTTGTGAAGTGTTGATCCGATGGGCTTGGCTATAGGCTATGTAACTACCGTCTCTGACCAAGCCAGTCAACAGCAGGTTGTGATCTTGCGCAATGTCAACCGCCAAAGCGGTGGGTGCTGAGACCGCAGTCAAAACCCCAGCGCCTGCTTGAATGGTTTTTTGCACCATCTCGAAACTGGCACGGCTGGTGATGCACACAAAACCTTGGGTCGGGTCGGTGCTTGTTTTCACCATGGCACCAATGAGTTTGTCCAAAGCATTGTGTCGGCCCACATCCTCTCTTACCAAGAGAATGTCGCCATCCAATGAGGCCCATGCCGCCGCGTGGGTGGCGCCTGTGCGTTGTTTTTCTGGTTGCAAGGAGCGCAACATGCCGTGCGCCTTGAACAGGGCTTGGGTGTCCAGCGTCACTGCAGGTGCCTGGGGCAGGGGCAAACGCACTTGGCCCAAGCTGTCCGCGCCACACAAGCCACAACCCGTGCGCCCTGCCATGCTGCGGCGGCGCTCTTTCAAATGTTGTTCGGCTTGAGCAGCCACTTCCAAACGCACTTCAATGCCTTGAGCCAAGACCTCGACATCCACGCCGTAAAGCTGTGAGGCCGTTTGCAGCAAGCCTTCGCTCAAGGCAAAGCCCAGCGCAAAGTCTTGCAGGTCAGATGGGCTGGCCATCATCACTGCGTGCGAAATGCCATTGAACACCAAAGCCACTGGCACTTCTTCGGCCAAAGCCCATTCAGTGCCCCGTGCGGTGTTCACTTGCCCATCACCTCAAGGGCTTCGGATTTGTGTTGGGCCTGGGCCAGCAAACCGAGTTGGTTTTTGTTGAACTGTTGGTAGTTCTGTTGCCACTCGGACGGTTGGCTCACGGCCACCACTTGCACCGCCGTCACCTTGTATTCGGGGCAGTTGGTCGCCCAGTCCGAGGCATCGGTGGTGATGACGTTGGCGCCAGACTCGGGGAAGTGGAAGGTGGTGTAGACCACACCCGCTTGCATGCGCTCGCTGATTTGCGCGCGCAACACAGTGCGGCCTGCTCGGCTTTCAATGCCCACCCAGTCGTCTTGCTGGATGCCACGATCTTGGGCGTCATGTGGATGGATTTCCAAGCGGTCTTCGCTGTGCCACAAATTGTTGTCGGTGCGACGGGTTTGCGCCCCCACGTTGTACTGCGACAAGATGCGCCCCGTGGTGAGCAGCAATGGGAATTTGCGGGTGACTTTTTCGTCACTCGCCACGTACTGGGTGGGGAAGAACTTGCCCTTGCCGCGCATGAAACCTTGCGTGTGCATGATGTCCATGCCCGCCTCGGGCGTGTCGTCGTTGCAAGGCCATTGCAGGCTGGTGTGCTGGTCGATCTTGGCATAGCTCACACCTGCAAAGCTGGGCGTCAAGGCCGCAATTTCTTTCATGATCTCTTCGGGGTGGGCATACTGCATGTCGTAACCCAAGGCCTTGGCCAGCTTGACCGTGACTTCCCAGTCCGCCAAACCGGCCATGGGGGGCATGGCTTGACGCACACGGGAAATGCGACGCTCGGCATTGGTGAAGGTGCCGTCTTTTTCCAAGAATGAAGACCCGGGCAAAAACACGTGGGCGTATTTGGCGGTTTCGTTCAAGAAGATGTCTTGCACCACGATGCATTCCATGGCGGACAAAGCGGCGGCCACGTGCTGGGTGTCGGGGTCGGACTGCACGATGTCTTCGCCTTGGCAATACAAACCCAAGAAGCTGCCGTCCATGGCGGCTTCAAACATATTGGGAATGCGCAAACCGGGCTCTGGGCTGAGTGCCACGCCCCATGCGCCTTCAAACAGGCTTCGGGTGGTGGTGTCTGAGATGTGGCGATAGCCAGGCAACTCGTGCGGGAAACTGCCCATGTCGCAAGCACCTTGCACATTGTTCTGGCCGCGCAAGGGGTTCACACCCACGCCTTCACGTCCCACCATGCCACAGGCCATGGCGAGGTTGGCAATGCCCATCACCATGGTGGAGCCTTGGGAATGCTCGGTCACGCCCAGGCCATAGTAGATGGCTGAGTTGGGGCCTGCGGCGTACAAACGCGCAGCAGCACGCACTTCGGCGGCGGGCACGCCTGTCACGGTTTCAAAGGCTTCAGGCGAGTTTTCTGGTTTGGAGATGAATTCACACCATTCGTTGAAGCTCTTGTCTTCACAACGCAGGGCCACATAGTCTTTGGCAACCAGGCCTTCGGTGACCACCACATGGGCCAGCGAATTGATGAGTGCCACATTGGTGCCGGGCTTCAAGGCCAAATGGTGTTGTGCTTTCACATGGGGGCTGCTGACCAAATCGATCTTGCGGGGGTCGGCCACGATGAGTTTGGCGCCACCGCGCAAACGGCGCTTCATGCGCGATGCGAACACAGGGTGCGCGTCCGAGGGGTTGGCACCAATGACCAACATCACATCAGTGTGTTCAACCGATTTGAATGTTTGCGTGCCTGCCGAGGTACCAAAGGTTTGACCCAGACCGTAGCCAGTGGGCGAGTGACATACCCTGGCGCAGGTGTCCACGTTGTTGGTGCCAAAAGCGGCGCGCACCAGTTTTTGCACCAGGTAGGTTTCTTCGTTGGTGCAGCGTGATGAGGTGATGCCGCCCACAGAATCCTTGCCGTGCTTGGCTTGGATGCGTTTGAACTCAGAGGCCGCATGGTTGATGGCTTCGTCCCAGCTCACTTCTTGCCATGGATCGGTGATCTTGGCGCGAATCATGGGTTTGGTGATGCGGTCTTGGTGGGTGGCATACCCCCAGGCAAAACGACCTTTCACGCAGGAGTGACCTTCGTTGGCTTTGCCATCTTTCCAAGGCACCATGCGCACCACGGTGTTGCCCTTCATCTCGGCCTTGAAGCCGCAACCCACGCCGCAATAAGCGCAGGTGGTGATCAGGCTGTGCTCGGGTTGGCCGAGTTCGATGATGGATTTTTCTTGCAAGGTGGCCGTGGGGCAGGCTTCCACACAGGCGCCACAAGACACACATTCGCTGTCCATGAACGGCTGGTCTTGGCCAGGCGACACACGGCTCTCGAACCCGCGTCCCGAGATGGTGAGCGCAAAGGTGCCCTGTGTTTCTTCACAAGCTCGCACACAGCGGTTGCACACAATGCACTTGCTGGCGTCATAGGTGAAGTAGGGGTTGGACTCGTCTTTCTCAGCATCGCAGTGGTGGGCACCAGCGGCGGCTCCCACGCCATAGCGCACATTGCGCAACCCCGTGACGCCCGCCATGTCTTGCAATTCGCAATTGCCATTGGCACTGCAGGTCAGGCAGTCCAGCGGGTGGTCGGAGATGTACAACTCCATCACGCCTTTGCGCAGGTCTTGCAGCTTGGGTGTTTGGGTGTGTACCACCATGCCTGCTTCCGCAGGTGTGGTGCAAGAAGCGGGAAAACCTTTGCGCCCGTCAATTTCCACCAAACACAAACGGCAGGAACCAAAGGGCTCCAGGCTGTCGGTGGCACAGAGTTTGGGCACTTGGATGCCAGCTTCCACGGCGGCGCGCATGAGGGAAGTGCCTTTGGGCACGCTGACCTCATAACCGTCAATGCTGAGTTGCACGGTTTCAGTGGAGCTGCGCTCTGGGGTGCCGTGGTCACGCTCTTGTTTCAAGTACATCAACATGGTGTTTCCTTAAGCCTCGGTTGCAACTTGGGCTGGCAAGCCAAAGTCTGCCGGGTAATGGTTGAGTGCTGAGAGCACGGGAAAGGGCGTCATGCCGCCCATGGCGCACAAACTGCCATGCAACATGGTGTTGCACAGATCGCGCAGCAAATGCACTTGTTGTTCTTTGTTCTGGGCGCTGCCAATGCGGTCGATGGTTTCCATGCCGCGTGTGGAACCGATGCGGCAGGGTGTGCATTTGCCGCAACTCTCCAGGGCACAAAACTCCATGGCGTAGCGGGCCAGCTTGGCCATGTTGGCGCTGTCGTCATGCACCACGATGCCACCATGACCCACCACCGCACCCATGGCGGCATAGGCTTCATAGTCCAAGGGCACATCCCATTGGGACTCGGGCACATAAGCACCCAGGGGGCCACCTACTTGTACCGCTTTGATGGGTCGACCACTGCGGCTGCCACCACCGAACTCGAACAAGAGTTCACGCAATGTCAAACCGAATGCCCGTTCCACCAAACCACCTTGCAAGATGTTGCCGGTGACTTGGAAGGGCAGGGTGCCAGTGGAGCGGCCCATGCCAAAGTTTTTGTAAAAGGCCGCGCCCTTGGCCATGATGATGGGCACACTCGCCAATGTGATGACGTTGTTGATGACGGTGGGTTGGCCAAACAGACCCTCGAGTGCAGGCAGCGGTGGTTTCGCACGAACCACGCCGCGCTTGCCCTCGATGCTCTCGAGCATGGCAGTCTCTTCGCCGCACACATAAGCACCTGCTGCTTTGCGAACTTGCAGATGAAAAGCCTTGCCACTGCCCAGCACGTTCTCGCCCAAATAGCCTGCAGCTTCAGCCAAGGCAATGGCGGTATTCATGGTGGCAATCGCGTGGGGATATTCGGAACGGATGTAGATGTAACCCTGAGTCGCCCCCACAGCCAATCCGGCGATGGCCATGCCTTCGATCAGCATGTAAGGGTCACCCTCCATGGTCATGCGGTCAGAGAAAGTGCCCGAGTCGCCTTCATCGGCATTGCACACCACGTACTTTTGCGCTGCGGTGGTGCCGCGCACCGTGCGCCATTTGATGCCCGCAGGAAAAGCCGCGCCACCGCGACCACGCAGACCGGAGTCCAGCACTTCTTGCACCACGGCAGCGCCATCCAGGGCCACGGTTTGTTGCAAGCCCACCCAACCACCATGAGCTGCATAGTCGTCGAGTGACAAAGGCCGGGTGATACCCATGCGCGCAAAGGTCAGGCGCTGCTGCTTGGCCAAATAAGGAATTTGGTCGGTAACACCCAAGAACAAGGGATGTTGAGCCCCATTCAAAAAACCCGCATCAAAAAGCGAAGACACATCTTCGTATTCCACCGGACCATAAGCCACGCGACCTTGTGGCGTGAGCACTTCCACCAAAGGCTCTAGCCAAAACATCCCGCGCGAACTGTTGCGCTGAACATCAACGCCCAAACCACGCGCAGCAGCTTCTTTGTGAATGGCATCGACGACCTCATTGGCACCGGCGGCAACTGAGGCAGAGTCGCAGGGAACAAAAACGGTGATGCTCATGCGGCGCTTTCCAAAGATTTCACCAAACGCGTCAGTTTGGCTTCGCTGACGCGCGCGTGCAAGGTGTCGTCAATCTGCACAGCGGGAGAGGATGCACACAGCCCTAAGCAATACACCGGCTCTAGCGAGTACAAACCATTGGCGCTGGTTTCGTGGGCTTTGCAACCCAGTAATTGTTCGGCCAATGCCCACAGTTCCTCGCTGCCACATGATTGGCAGGCTTCAGCACGGCAGACCTGAATCACATGTTTACCGGGCGCTGTGCTGCGAAAGAAATGGTAGTAGGTCACAACACCATGGACTTCCGCGCGAGACAAATTCAGCCCTTGCGCGACCGAAGCCACGCAACTGGCAGGAATAAATCCAAGCTTGTCTTGAATGGCGTGCAACAAAGGCAACAACCCGCCAGGCTCTGCTGCGTGTTGTTGCACAAGTTGATCAATAAGTGCCTGATCTGGCGAAGCTTGGGATGAATTCATGGCTCAATCAGTTAAAAAATTTGCCCACGCTCAACAGCGTGCGGTAAATGCCCCAGGTCAACGGAATACCCACCGCCGTCCAAGCCAAAGCGACCCACAAGGGGTTAGATACGCTGGCGTTGGCACTGGCGCTTCCTACTTCAGAGGCGCTGGCTTTTTCATGGGCGAGTTTCTTTTCGTGTGCCAACTCTTCTGCGGTCATGAAGTGTTTGGCGTCCACCGGTCTGATCATCAGGTTGGCAATCAAGCCCACGACCAACATACCTACCAAGATGAACATGGTTTGGTTGTAGACCTGTTCTCGGGGGATGCCCAAGCCCAGTTGGTAGTCACGCATGTAATTCACCACCACGGGGCCCAAAATACCAGCGGTGGCCCAGGCTGTGAGCAAGCGGCCGTGGATCGCACCCACCATTTGTGTACCAAACAAGTCAGCAAGGTAAGCTGGCACGGTGGCGAAACCACCGCCGTACATGCTCAAGATGATGCAAAAAGCCGCAACAAACAACAGTTTGTTTCCCGCCATGGCACTGGCTGGCACCGATGCGTACAACGCTCCACCCAAGACAAAGAAAATGATGTAGGTCAACTTGCGTCCAAGCTTGTCAGACAAACTGGCCCAAACAAACCGACCACCAATATTGAAAAGGCTCAACAACGCGGTAAAACCTGCGGCAATTCCCGCAATCGTGGTCAGTTGGGCTTTGTCCAGGTCGACAAACTTGGCATCCACGCCCATCAAGCTACCGCCAAACACCTCTTGCAGCATGGGGCTGGCCATGCCAATCACGCCAATACCCGCTGAGACGTTCATACACAACACCACCCACACCATCCAAAATTGGGGAATGCCCCACACTTTGCTGACATGCACATGGCCTTGGGTGATCATGGCGTTGGCCTGCTGATTCACAGGGGGCGTCCAACCCGCGGGTTTCCAACCGGTCGCAGGGATGCGGTAACCCAAAGCACCGGACATCATGAAGACAAAGTAAACCAAGGCCATGCAGACAAAGGTTTGGTAAACCCCGACCTGGCTATCCGAAGCGAAGACTTTCATCAATTCAGCGGCCAAAGGCGAACCAATCATGGCGCCGCCACCAAAACCCATGATGGCCATGCCTGTGGCCATGCCACGGCGGTCAGGAAACCATTTGATCAAGGTGCTGACAGGGGAGATATAGCCCAAGCCAAGGCCAATGCCACCGATAAAGCCAGACCCCAGCAACATCATCCAGAACTGGTGGTAATACACACCCACCGCCGAAATCAACATGCCTCCGCACCAGCATAACGCGCTGACCACGCCTGCTCTGCGTGGGCCCACGCGTTCCAGCCAGCCGCCCCATAAAGCTGCTGAGCTGCCCAACAGCACAAAAAACAAGGTGTACATCCAGCCGAGCGTGGAGACTTTCCAATCGCAGGTGGTGATGAAAAGTTCTTGGAAGAAACCTATCTCAGGACCGCATTTGATGGCTTCTTTGATACCCAAGGCTTTGGACAAGGGCAACCAAAACACGGAAAAGCCATAGGCCATGCCAATGCATAAATGAATAGCCAAGGCGGCAGGTGGCACCAACCAACGGTTAAAGCCTTCAGGTGCAACGATGCGTTCTTTGGACAAAAAACCAGGGGCGTCATCAACAGTAGTCATGTTGTCTCCATTCTTGGAATAAGTTCTGAGTTAACCCCAAGACTTTAACTGAACTTATGCTTTTGAAGCACATGTAAGTCTAGGGAAATCACTGTATTGCGGCAATATGACAGTGTAGGTAAGGTAAGCTTCGCTTCATCAACACAACTAATATGCTTTGAAGAGCCTATATTCGCATGCATAAAGTTTCGATCAAACCGCAATGGACCATCAGCGACGCCAAAGGGCAAAACCTGGCGCCCAGGTTGCTAGAACTGCTCTCGGAGGTGCAAGGGCATGGCAGTTTGTCGGGTTCTTGTAAAAAAACCGGGGCTTCTTACCGTCATGCGTGGAGTTTGATTCGCCAAGGTGAGGAACAACTGGGCATGCCCTTGTTGAACATGGAACGTGGCAAGGGCTCCACGTTGACGCCGCTGGCAGAAAAGCTGGTGTGGGCTGGACACCGTATTTCTGCGCGATTGACCCCTATGTTGGAAACCTTGGCTTCTGAGTTAGAGGGCGAAATTGGGCGCGTCTTGTCGGCTGGCAGTGAGGTGCTGAGGGTGCATGCCAGCCATGGCTTTGCGGTAGAAAAATTGATTCAAACCTTGGCCTTGTCTGGCACCCGTGTGGAGCGCAAGTATGTTGGAAGCAATGAAGCTGTGGCGTCTTTGCATGAGGGTGCCTGTGAAATTGCAGGTTTTCATATTCCGCAAGGTGAGTTTGAGGAAACGGCTTTCAAGCACTATGCAAAGTGGCTTGTGCCCAAGGAAAGTCGCATCATCCACGTCGCCACGCGTCGCCAAGGCTTTATGGTGACCAGTGGTAATCCCCACAAAATTTATGAAGTGCAAGACCTGACTCGCAAAGGAATTCGTTTTGTCAACCGCCAACCCAGCAGCGGCACGCGGTTTTTATTGGAATGCTTTTTGAAGAAAGCCCATATCGATCCCACCCAGATTTCAGGTTACGAACAAGCCGAGTTCACCCATGCGGCGGTGGCGGCATTCGTAGCCAGTGGCATGGCGGATGTTGGCTTTGGCGTGGAGACGCCGGCCAGGCGTTTTAAGCTGGAATTTTTACCTTTAGCGACCGAGCGTTATTTTTTGTTGTGCAACCAATCGGACTTGGAGCGCCCGCATTTGCAAGCGGTCCTCAAGGTGCTCAACAGCGATGAATTTCAGTTCGCGGTTAACCAACTCCCAGGCTATACCGCTGCGCACTGTGGACAGGTATCCACCATTCACGAGGCGTTTCCTGAGTTGCCAGCAACTAAAAAATATTGATTCGCTATGGGCATAAAAAAAGGGCGCTGTGAGGCGCCCTTTTTCATGAACAGAAAGAACAATCAGTACACAAAAATAGGGTTCACGATGGCTTGTACCGAACCGGTGGTGCGGTGTGGTCCCACTGTGATCATGCCTTCATACACCTTGTCGTTCACTGCTTGCTGGGCCACCACGT
This sequence comes from Burkholderiales bacterium, assembly GCA_947381415.1. Classification (GTDB taxonomy): domain Bacteria; phylum Pseudomonadota; class Gammaproteobacteria; order Burkholderiales; family Burkholderiaceae_C; genus Limnohabitans. The sequence goes on along the minus strand of CANCVB010000012.1, from coordinate 14,418 downwards.
TCTCCAAAATGAAGATACCGTTTTCTGCTAACAAGATTTGGTGCACATGGAACACTTGGCCTTCGTTTTCAAATGGAATCACTTCCACGGCCCATGTGTCTGAGCCAATCATGGCTACACCCAAGGAGGCCAAGTAACGAGCGCCTTGCACACCTAAACCAGGTTCAACAGAACCGTTACGCTTGTTATCAACGCCCAGCAGTTTGTGCCAACCGGTATAGAAAATCACCACATCGCCTTTGTTGATTTTCATATTGCCTTGGCGCTTGAGGGCCGCCTCAATTTCTGCTTGGTTAAAAGCCGTGCCCTCGGGAACGATGTCTTTACCCATCAGACCGGTCATGTCCAGAATGACAGCACGGGTGGCCACGCCTGGGAAGGTTTCAATACCAAATTTCTTCAATCCACTGATACCTGTCACTTCAATACCTGGCGTGCAGTTGTAGAACACATTGTCAATACCAATGTGGCCCAGTCCATCCAATTGTGTACCGATACCTACCCAAGTTTGCAAAATGTCATCGTGGTAACTGGTTTTTGTGACACCCAGCGTTTGGCCATTTTCTTGGCCAGGTTTGACGATGGTCACGGAATAGGTTCGGGGCGCAAAAGCGGGCGTTTGGGCATTGGTCTCAATTGCCATGGCCATTTTTTTGCCTTTTTTGATCAGCTTGGTGGCCGCCAAAATATTGTCCTGCGTGATGTTGTTCAGGGCACCGATTTGGTCGTTGGGACCCCATTTGGATTTATGGCAACTTTCATATGCCAAGGCGCTTCCCATGGACAAGCTACCCAAAAGGGCGCTTGCAAAGAGTGCGGCAGTCATTTTTTTGATTTTCATGAATTGTCTCCGTTGGTGGGCTCATTGAAGGGGGAAACCTGTGCATGAGGCTGAGCCGCGGCGCCCTTTGCACATTGAACAACGATGCGTTGAACTTCTTGTTCGCCTTGCGTTGGCGTTTGTCGTTTTTCACGCGTGAAATCAGAACTGCACTGACTGTCAGCGGTCAGCACCTGCCCCATGCGAGGCATAAAACCGATATACCAAGTGGGGTCTTGCATTTGCATATGGGCTTGGTTGTGGCTCAGAGGTTGGGCGAGTTGCACATCAAACTCGAGGTAGACACCACCTTGAAACCCTCGTCCGCCATCGCGCGCAGAAAAATGGCTTACTTCAAACGACAAGGGCATGGCACTTTGCCCGTCTTCAAGGGTTAAAAAATAGTTGTAAGGCTGCATCAACGAGCGGTTGCCATCGGCGAAAGCCTGCAACTCGTCGGGGTCGAGTTGCCCGTTTTGGTTTAAATCGATGTTTTCACGAACCAGCAAGCTGTTTTGTGCATCCATTTGCCAACTGATGTGAAAGCCATGAATAGCGCCATCGTTGAGCAAGGGTTCAATTTGGTAGGCCATTCGTAAATGCGGATGTGCAAGGGCAATGCCAGAACACAGCGCAAACACCCCAACACACCAGCTATGTAATCGAATTTTGGTAAACATCACCCACGCCTGAAAACAAAAGGGTAATTTAAAGGGCTATGGTTGCCAAAACAAGATACTATTGATTAATTAAAGATGGGATAAACCCCAAGAGAAAAGAATAACCCTAGTTTGTATAAGCATATAGATGGCGCCCCCGACAGGAATCGAACCTGTATCTAGCGCTTAGGAGGCGCTCGTTCTATCCATTGAACTACGGCGGCGTTCAGTTCAATTGTAGGGTTGCAAGATACAGTGTCCTTGTGCTGACCAAAAGGAGGACATGATGGGCATGTGGATTGAATTAGGTGTTTTTGCTTTGGTTTTTGTTTTCGCTATCCACCAATGGAATGACTTGAAGAAAGAGCGAATCAAAAGGGAAAGTCAAAAAGCATCGGATGAGCAGCATCCTGGGGGGTAGGCATGCGCCAAAGTGATGAGCCCCAGATTAAGGCTGCATTTAATTTGAATCAAGGACGCACCACCGGCAATCCACTGATATAGCCCACCGCAGATTGTTGGTTGATGCCGCCCCACTGGCTGCTGATGGCAGACATAAGCTCAGCGGGAACGATTTTACCGTTCAAGGTTCCGGTGCCTGTGGTGGCGTTATAGGACCAGTCGCCTGCATGCTGGAATGCCGACATGACATAGGCAAAGCCGTTGAGGTTGTCTACCGCTTGTAAGCCTGTGCATTCGGCGCCAGCAGGTGTAGACAACAGTTTGGTGAGTTGCTGCGTATCTACGTTGTAGGCCCAGACATAGTTGTTTAAATGGCCCGAGCCATCTTCGCCCACAAACAACGTTCGCATAGCTTCTGAAAACTTCACATTGTCGGGCTGAGAAATTTTGAGGATATTGGCATTATTGCCATCTGCATCTGTCGCGATGTTTTCACCCAATAAGCCCTTGGGTACATAAAACCGCGTGGGCACCCAAGCACTTCGAATAGGGTCCCCCATGCTGTCAACTTGACCCGCACTGAGTTCGGCTGCATAGACTGCCCCTGGGCGCAGGGCGGGTAGCTGGATATCGTCTGCATCAGGGCGGGTTGTCGCCGTTTGTTCAGGGCCTGCCAACATGGTGGTTTCAATGCGTGAAACGGCGAAATAGGCAATTTTGTCTTTGGCGTTGACACTCACGCCTTCGAGTTTTGTCAGCTCCATGGTCACGCCCGCAATCGCGGCATAGCGGTGGGTTTCCAAAAATGCGGCAGCTTTGGCTTGTTTGGGCAACACTTTCACCCATTGGTAACCCCAGCCATCCAAGGCCATGTGGGTATAAGCCTTGTCGCCAGGGTCGATGAAACGCACATCCAAGATGTCTTTGGGTGAGAGCGAATCGGCCAAGGCCTTGATCTCTGCGCTCTTGGCACTGCCCAATTTGATCCAACGCAGTTGGAAGGTGCCGCCGTAGGTGGCACTGGTTTGTTCCATCTTGGCCCCATACAAAGTACCCGCTGACAAGTTCCCCGCAACGTCGGCGATGAACATGAACATGGCACCACCGGTGTAGTCGTCGCCCATCAATACGGTTTGTTGGTCAGGCATGACCTGCACCAATTCGCGGGAAATTCTGCCCAAGCAATAGTGTTTTTGGATGCTTCCAGTGCCATCAGGGTTGACGCTGACTTCAGGCACATGGCCATAGTGGTAGGGGTTGGCGGAGGTGTTGGCCTCAGGTGTGTTTGGCGCATCAAGTGTGTTGCGGCTGAACTCAAAGAACTTGGACAAACTGGTGTTGGCCAGTGAAACATGCGAGGCTCTCCACCCCGTGAGCTCTGCGGCGGTCAAGGCAGAACCTTTGGCTTTTCGCATCATCACCAACCAAGCGTCAGGCTCGTACTCTTCACTGGATAAATGGGTGTTCCAGGGCGAGAGACTGCCGGCGCAGGTGGTCCACAAGCCATGCACGGCTTTGGTGGGTAAGGGGAAGTGGTACTTGACACTCAATGCGCCGGTTTGGGTGTTCTGCGCCAATGTGGTGATCGACATCGGGCAGGGCAAGGTGCCATAAATGGCTGCACCAGCCAGATTGACCGACTTGTATTCGTATTGCGTGACCAAAAACAATGTGTGGCCATCAATGCCGGGCACTGAGGGGTTGGCGAGTCTGATCAAGGATTGGCCGTCGACACAGTCAGAAAACATTTGTTTGCCATCGGTATCCAAAATGGGTGTGACACCGTCGGGGCGTGTATAGCCCGCTGCAAGGACGCTGCCTCCACCTGCTGCAGGGGGTTTGGTCAATGTCTGACCCGTGCGAAACAGTTCTATAAAGGCCAAGGCCTGCGCCGTCTTGACCGTGTTGTCGCTGTAGGTGATGTCGATGGTGGCATCCGTGAAAACCGCAGCCCGTTGGCTTGCTGTGGACGGGTTGCTCGATGCGTTGAACTTGACCGCAGTGGCATAGGGTTTGTCTTGTGCCGCTTGGGCGGGAAAGGCAAACCAAGACCCGCCTGCCGTCAGCACTGGGCTGATGCCTAAAAGTCGCAGGACGTTTCTTCTGTTGAGCGAGCCAAGGGAGGGGTTTTGCACGGTACGGATCCAAGTAGTGAAGGTTTGCAATATAGATTTGCAATGTGACGAGAAAAAGAACTATTTGCTCAGCATACGCATGGCGTCTTCCAAACCTTTGAGGGTCAGGGGAAACATGCGGTTGCTGACCAACTGCTGGATGATGCTGATGCTTTGACGGTATTGCCACACGCCTAAGGGCTCGGGGTTGATCCAAGCAAACTTGGGATAGGCGTGGGTCAGGCGCTGCAACCATTCAGCGCCAGCTTCTTCGTTGTTGTATTCGACGCTGCCACCGGGCTGCAAAATTTCATAGGGACTCATGGTGGCGTCGCCGACGAAGATCAGTTTGTGGTCCTTGTTGTATTTGCGAATCACGTCCCAGGTATCGAACTTTTCGGCAAAGCGGCGGCGGTTGTTTTTCCATAAAAAGTCATACACACAATTATGGAAATAGAAAAACTCCAGGTGCTTGAACTCACCTTTGACCGCTGAGAACAACTCTTCGACACGGGCTACATGTTCGTCCATGGTGCCGCCGACATCCATCAGCAACAGCACCTTCACATGGTTGTGGCGCTCGGGTCGCATCTTGATGTCCAAGTAGCCTGCGTTAGCAGCGGTGCTTCGAATGGTGTTGTCCAAGTCGAATTCATCTTCCGCACCTTCGCGGGCAAAGCGGCGCAAGCGCCGCAGCGCCACTTTGATGTTGCGCGTCCCCAATTCCACGCCATCGTCATAGTCTTGGTAGGCGCGTTGTTCCCACACTTTGATGGCACTTTTATTGCCGCCCTTGCCGCCGATGCGAATGCCTTGCGGGTTGTAGCCGCCATTGCCAAAGGGGGAGGTGCCACCCGTGCCTATCCATTTGCTACCGCCTTCGTGGCGCTCTTTTTGCTCTTCCAAACGCTTTTTCAGCGTTTCCATGAGCTCGTCCCAGCCCATCTTTTCAATAGCGGCTTTTTGTTCGGGCGTGAGTTCGTTTTCCAGGGTTTTCTTCAGCCACTCTAAAGGCACGTCGTTGGTGAAGTCGGTCAGCATTTCAACGCCTTTGAAATAGGCGCCAAAGGCCTTGTCAAACTTGTCGAAATGTTTTTCGTCTTTGACCAAAATCATGCGGCTGAGGTGGTAGAAATCATCCATGCTGCAAGCCTCACTTTGCGGTCCAATGACATTGGCTTGCAAGGCTTCCAACAGGGTGAGGTATTCCTTGACCGAGACCGGCAGTTTGGCGGCACGCAAGGTATAAAAGAAGTCGATCAGCATAGGGTTTCCAAAGGTTCAAAGCCGATGGCGGCTGAGTTGATGCCCCAAATGCAACTCGACATTGGGCCATTCGGTATCGATGATGCTGTACACACAGGTGTCACGCAGGGTTTGTTGTGCCAAAGGGTGTGTGTTGATTTGATGCTGGCGCAACACCCCGTCCAAGCGGGCACCTAAGCGCTCAATCGCACGACGGCTTTGTTGGTTGAATACATGCGTGCGAAATTCCACGGCAATGCATTTGTGCGCTTCAAAAGCATGGCTGAGCAACAAACGCTTGGCTTCGGTGTTAAAGGCAGTGCGTTGCACATTTTGACGGTACCAAGTCGAGCCAATTTCCAAGCGGCGGTTGGCTCGGTCAATGTTCATGTAGGTGGTCATGCCCGCCACCTGCTCGCGTTGCACATCGATGACGGTAAAGGGCAGCATCTGACCCAGTGATTGCAAATTCAAGCGGCGTTCAATTTCTGTCGCCATGTCGTTTGGGTGGGGCACCGTGGTGTACCAAAGCTTCCACAACTCACCATCTCGGACAGCCTCTTGCAAGCCCGTGAGATGGGCCATGGCCAGCGGCTCAAGGCGCACATGCTGGCCAGTCAAGGTGATGGGCGAAAGCTGCATCGAGGCTTACCGATTGCGGCTTTGCATGAACACGAGTTTTTCAAACAAGGTGACGTCTTGTTCGTTCTTCAGTAAAGCGCCAACCAGTGGCGGCACAGCCACTTTGTCGTCTTGGGTTTGCAGTGCAGCCAAGGGGATGTCTTCGGCCACCAGCAATTTGAGCCAATCCAATAACTCTGAGGTGGAGGGCTTTTTCTTCAAGCCGGGCAGGCCGCGCACGTCGTAAAAGGTTTTCAGTGCAGCGGCCAGCAGGTCTTTTTTCAAGTTGGGGAAATGCACATCAATGATTTGCCGCATGGTGTCGGCCTCAGGAAATTTGATGTAGTGAAAAAAGCAGCGGCGCAAGAAAGCGTCGGGCAATTCTTTTTCGTTGTTTGAGGTAATGAACACCAAGGGACGGGTTTGGGCTTTGATCAGTTCGCGGGTTTCGTAGCAATAAAACTCCATGCGGTCGAGTTCTCGCAGCAAGTCGTTGGGAAACTCAATGTCAGCCTTGTCGATCTCGTCAATCAGCAAGGCCACGGGTTCGGTGGCGGTAAAGGCTTGCCACAAAACCCCTTTGACGATGTAGTTGTCGATGTTTTTCACCCGCTCGCCACCGTCTAAATCGGCCATTTGGCTGTCGCGCAGACGACTGACCGCGTCGTATTCATACAGGCCTTGTTGGGCTTTGGTGGTGGATTTCACATGCCATTGCAGCAGTGGCATGCCCAAGGCTTGCGCGACTTCCTCGGCCAACATGGTTTTGCCGGTGCCTGGTTCGCCCTTGACCAACAGGGGGCGTTTGAGGGTGATGGCCGCATTGACTGCCAGCATCAGGTCTTGGGTTGCGACATAGTTATCAGATCCTGCGAATTTCATGGAGTGCGCCTTTTAATTTTTTTCCAACATGGAGCTTACAAACTGCGTCGATATAATCTTCGGAGTTTCTTTTCATGATTGTCTGTCCAAAATGATCAAGCTCATAACATCGGTTTTCATGGTTTTTGTCGCTTCCGCGACCTCGGTGGCCTACGCCCAAGATGCAGTTGGAGACGCCAAAGCGGGTGAAACCAAAATTGCCATGTGCATTGGCTGTCATGGCATCAAAGGTTACCAAGCTTCCTTCCCCGAGGTTTACAAGGTTCCCAAGATTTCTGGCCAAAGCGCGGCCTATATCGTTTCAGCCTTGAATGCTTACCAAAAAGGCGAGCGTAAACATCCCACCATGCGTGGTGTTGCCGCTTCGCTGTCGGCCAAAGACATGGCCGATGTGGCTGCCTATTACGAATCCCATGGCAAGGATGCTTCCGAAACATTGCCTGAAAAAGCCACTGAGCCTACCGGTGCTGCCGCAGCTTTGGTCGCCAAAGGTGCTTGCAATTCTTGCCACGGCGCCAACCTGAGCAAACCCACGGTGCCTGGCTACCCCAAAATCGCGGGTCAACACAAAGATTACCTTTACGTTGCGCTCAAATCGTACAAAGAAGATGGCCAATCCACTTGGGGCCGTGCCAATGGCGTCATGGGTGGTATTGCCAAGCAGTTCACTTTGGCCGAACTCAAAGAATTGGCTGCATACGTCAGCAGCCAGCAGGGCGAGTTAAAGACTGTCCCTCAGTCTAAGTTCCGCTGAACTCCCCACCTAAGCAAAACAGCCCACGCAAGTGGGCTTTTTTGTGCCTGTCAGTCGCGTGTGGCTTGGCGTTGCACCGCATCAATATACGCTTGGCCATCGGGCGGCTGACCGCTGCGTTGGCTCTCCCAAAGCATGGTGCCCAAACATTCCATCACCTCGTGGTGGGCGTCATGCAAACTGTTGCGCTTGGCAGCCAATAACTCTACCGCCTGACGGATACCCCGGGGTTGGTCAATAGAGCATTGCTCGCTGATGGAAACATGCATAGACAAATGCAAAAACGGGTTGGACTGTCCCGCCTCGCCACCGTAATGGCGTTTCAGGGCCGCTTCGGAGTCTGCCAAGTCGCTGTGGTACTCCGGGTGTTCGTCCACCCACAAACCTGCCAGCGTCTCCAAAGCGTCGCTTAATTGATCGCTTAGCTGCTTGGCATAGACTTGGCAGAAAAACCGCCTGACATCTTCTTGTGAGGGATTGAACATGGCTTGTATTGTTAACCAGAGATTTGCATGACACACGCTTTTATTTGCGACGCTGTTCGCACCCCTTTTGGCCGCTACGGTGGCGCTTTGTCCAGCGTGCGCGCTGACGATTTGGCCGCCGTACCATTAAAAGCCTTGATGGCACGCAACCCCAATGTGGATTGGCAAGCGGTGACTGATGTTTTGTATGGCTGTGTCAACCAAGCCGGCGAGGACAACCGCAATGTGGCACACATGGCGAGTTTGTTGGCGGGCTTGCCGCTTGAAGTACCCGGCGCCACCCTCAACCGACTGTGTGGCTCTGGCATGGATGCCTTGGGAACTGCTGCACGGGCCATTCGGGCAGGCGAAGCAAGCCTGATGATTGCAGGCGGCGTCGAAAGCATGAGCCGAGCCCCTTTTGTGATGCCCAAAGCAGAGGCTGCATTTGGCCGTAACCCCCAAATTTATGACACCACCATCGGTTGGCGTTTCGTCAACCCTGTCATGAAAAGCCTTTACGGCGTGGATGCCATGCCTGAGACCGCAGAAAACGTGGCCACCGACTACAAGATCGAGCGTGAAGCCCAAGACCGCATGGCTTTGGCCAGCCAGATGAAGGCCGTGGCAGCGCAGAAAGCTGGCATCTTGGCGCAAGAAATCACATCAGTGACCATTCCCCAAAAAAAGGGCGACGCTATCGTGGTCGATAAAGACGAGCACCCCCGCGAAACCAGTTTGGAAGCCCTGGCCAAGCTCAAAGGTGTGGTGCGCCCCGATGGCACGGTAACGGCAGGAAATGCCAGCGGCGTGAATGATGGCGCCTGTGCGATTTTGTTGGCCGATGAAGCCAGCGCAGCCCGCCATGGTTTAACCCCACGCGCACGAGTGCTAGGCATGGCCACCGCAGGTGTGCCCCCCCGCATCATGGGCATAGGACCTGCGCCTGCCACTGAAAAAGTGCTGGCGCTGACAGGGTTGACGCTGGCACAAATGGATGTGATTGAGCTCAATGAAGCGTTTGCAGCGCAAGGACTGGCTGTGTTGCGGTTGCTCGGCTTGCAAGACGACGACCCCCGCGTCAACCCCAATGGTGGTGCGATTGCTTTGGGTCATCCACTGGGTGCCAGTGGCGCACGCTTGGTCACCACCGCCACCAACCAGCTGCACCGAACCGGTGGGCGCTATGCGCTGTGCACCATGTGCATAGGCGTGGGGCAGGGCATTGCAGTCATCATTGAGAGGGTTTGAGGCTTACTGCTCGACGAAAGCCCGCTCCACCACAAAGTCACCCGGTGTGGTGGTGTTGCCTTCTTTGAAGTGGCGATCTTCCAGCAGGGTTTTCAAGCTTTTCAGCATTTGCGGGCTGCCGCAGAGCATGACGCGGTCGGTCTCGGGGTTGAGCGCGGGCAGCCCGAGGTCGGCAAACAGCTTGCCACTTTCCATCAAGTCGTTGATGCGGCCTTGGTTGCGAAACGGTTCACGGGTGACGGTGGGGTAGTACAGCATTTGGGCGCTGACCATTTCGCCCAAGAGTTCATGCTGAGGCAAGTCTTGCGTGAGGTAGTCGTGATAAGCCAGTTCTTTCACTTCACGCACACCGTGAACCAAAATCACTTTTTCAAAGCGCTCGTAGGTTTCGGGGTCACGAATGATGGACATGTAAGGTGCCATGCCCGTACCGGTGCCTAGCAAATACAGGTTTTTACCAGGTAGCAAATAATCGATCAGCAAAGTGCCCGTGGGTTTTCGCCCAACCACAATTTTGTCGCCCACTTGAATGTGTTGCAGTTTGGAGGTGAGTGGGCCATCGGGGACTTTGATACTTAAAAATTCGAGGTGCTCTTCGTAGTTGGCGCTGACGATGCTGTAGGCGCGCAACAAAGGCTTGCCCTCGACGCGCAAACCAATCATGGTGAAGTGACCGTTGGAAAAGCGCAAAGCCATGTCACGGGTGGTGGTGAAACTGAACAAGCGGTCGGTCCAATGGTGGACAGACAACACGGTTTCGTCGTTAAAAGCGCTCATAGCGGTACTTTGGCTGTGGGTAAAACGGTCGATTTTAAAGGAGCCAGCCCTGCTGCAATGCCAAGGCGCTAGACTGCTTTCTTTTAGACCGTCACAACAGGTTGTTTCATGAAAATATTCAACGCTTTGCAAGACCTGATGGCCTGCGTGGGCCAAGATGTCGCGGTCAGCGACTGGGTCACTGTCACCCAAGACCAAATCAACTTGTTTGCACAAGCCACGGGCGACCACCAATGGATACATACCGATGCCGACAAAGCCCAAAGCGGCCCATTTGGCAGCACCATCGCCCACGGTTTCTTGACCCTGTCGCTGTTGCCCCAATTTTTTGAGTCGTCAATTGACATCAAAGGTTCGCGCATGGGTATCAATTACGGCTTGAACAAAGTGCGTTTCACCGCACCAGTGCCGGTCAACAGCCGCTTGCGCGCCCATATGCATTTGCTGGCATGCGAAGCCATTGACAACCAAGGCATGCAAATGACATGGAAGGTGAGTGTGGAGCGTGAGGGTTCGGACAAGCCAGTGTGTGTGGCCGAATCTTTGGTGCGTCGTTACCCCTGAGGCGGCGCAATCGCAAAGCTATTTTGACGCCAAGCCTCGTAGACAGTGATGGCGACGGCGTTAGAGAGGTTCAAGCTGCGTTGCCCTGCCAACATGGGCAAGCGAAGCATGTTGTGGGTTTGAAAAAAGGCCCTTACCTCGGTGGCCAAACCACTGGTTTCCGAGCCAAATACCAACCAATCACCTGCTTGGAAAGCCGCACCAAACACCGAAGATGTTCCATGGGTGGTTAGCGCAAAACAGCGTGACACATCAGGGTGCTCGTTGTCCACCAAGGCTTGCCAATCGGCATGGCGCTTCACGCTGGCGTATTCGTGGTAATCCAAGCCGGCACGGCGCATTTGCTTGTCTTGCATGGAAAACCCCAGCGGTTCAACCAAATGCAAGCGGCATCCGGTGTTGGCGGCCAAGCGAATGATGTTGCCGGTATTGGGGGGAATTTCAGGCTGAACCAAAACGATGTGAAACATGCGGTCTTTCTGTGAAGCATGCATTGTGGCTTGACTCACAAAGGGGTGCGGGCCAACACCACCACATCCACCCGCGCAACACCCGCAACCAGCAAAGCCTGGGTGCAGGCGCGCAAGCTTGCACCTGTGGTCATCACATCATCGAGCAACACCACCCGAGATTGACGCAAAACTGCCGTGTGCGCGGGCGCCACCATGAAGGCATGTGTCAGGTTGTGCAAGCGCGCTTCTCGCGTCAGGCTGGATTGCACAGCAGTGTCTCGAATACGCAAAAGACCGGTTGCCACAACACGCTGGGGGGCGAGTTGCTTGGCCAGCAACAAGGCTTGGTTAAAGCCACGCTCACGCAGTCTCTGTGCCGACAAGGGAACAGGTATCAGCGCATCACATTCGTGCGTCAGTTTCGCTATGGCGGGGTGGCTGCGCATGACATCAGCCAAAAACCGAGCCAAACCCGGCTGGGCATGAAACTTGAAAGCCGTGATCATGTCTTTCCAAGGATGGGCATAGGGAACTGCGGCCAAACAACGCGACCACGCTGGCGGATGCGTGAGGCACGCATGGCAGAGGGTTTGTGCCTCGGGAAGCGCGCAAGCCTGGCAGCGCAGTGTGGTGAGCAGGGCCGTTGCATCCCAGCATGAGGTGCACAAGGCCTGCCAAGCCCATTGACCACAGGCATGGCACAGTCCGGGCAGTGGCAGGCGAGGCCAAGCAAAGCGGCTTGTCCATCTTCGGTATGCTGAGGGAATCGTTGGCATAGCCAAGATCACAACACGTATCACCACACATGTCTGCGAATTCTTCACTCGAAAAAAGTGAACTGCTTCCCCCCTTAGACCCCTTGGCTGCCAAGCGATGGTCGCGGTTGGCCATGCACGCACCTGCTGCGTGGTTGCACGACGAGGTTGGCAAGCGCATGGCCCAGCGCTTGGCGCTGATTCGCAACCAGCCCCAGCATTGGGTGCATTGGCAAGCCAGCATGGGCGGGTGGGCTTCGCAGGCCCTTGTCAGCCAGCAATACCCTCAAGCGCGGTGCACCGTGGTGGAGGCCAATGAATCACTTTTGTCACAAGCGCGACAAAAATGGATGCCGCCGTGGTGGCGACGTTGGCTCACCGCATCGCCGCAGTTTGCCTTGATGCCCGATCAACCTGCGCAAATGCTGTGGGCCAACATGGGTTTGCACATGCAGGCACGCCCCCAGGCCGTGATGGCGCAATGGCACGCGGCCTTGGCCCCCGAAGGTTTTGTGATGTTTTCGTGTTTGGGCCCAGATACCTTGCAAACCCTGAAATCTTTGCATCTCCAGCAGGGCTGGCCACCCGCTGCGCACAACTTCACCGACATGCACGACTGGGGCGATATGTTGCTGGCGAGCGGGTTTGCACAACCTGTGATGGACATGGAGCGCATCACCTTGACCTATGCGGATGAAAACGCCTTGCTGGCTGAGTTGCGAACCTTGGGGCGCAACTTGCATCCCCAGCGTTTTCAGGGCTTGCGCGGTCGGCAATGGCTGTTGCGTTTCCGCGAGGCTTTGCGCATGGGCTTGCTTGCCCCTGATTCTTCAGGGCGATTGGCCCTGACGTTTGAAATCATTTACGGACATGCTTTTAAACTGCCAGCTAAACCATCGCAGTCAAACTTGGTTGAGGTGTCATTACAGGACTTGCGCATGCAGTTGCCAAGTCGTCGCAATGACAAGCTTGGTACTTGAAAGATTGGTGTCAGGCTCCACGCCGTCGGGGATGGTTAGAATCGTTGGGTTTTTGGTGGCTTTACCCCCTTGTTGAATCTTTACAAACATGATGAACAACATTTACAAAAAATTTGAAAAGGCAAGCATTGCCTTGTTTGCCTTGGTTTCCACCATGGCATGGGCCGTCAACGATTTGCCGGGTGGCCCCGCAGTGCGTCAATTGAACCTGCATCCACCTGTCACCAAAATTGCTGAAGAGCAAGTTTGGTTGCACTGGTTCATGCTGATCATCTGCACGGTGATTTTTGTGGCGGTGTTTGGCGTCATGTTTTATTCCATTTGGAAACACCGTAAATCGGTAGGCCACCAAGCAGCCACTTTCCATGAATCACTGAAAGTGGAAATTGCATGGACCGTGGTGCCTTTTGTCATCGTGATCTTGATGGCCTTACCCGCAACCAAAGCGGTCGTGGCCAGCAAAGACACCTCCAATGCTGACCTGACCATCAAAGCAACGGGTTACCAGTGGAAGTGGGGCTACGACTACATCAAGGGTGAAGGTGAAGGCATTGGCTTTATCTCTACCTTGGACAACGCGCAACGCGAAATGTCCAACAGTGGTCACCCTGAACCCACCGACGACTACCTGTTGAAAGTCGACAATCCCTTGGTGGTTCCTGTGGATCGCAAAGTGCGCATCATCACCACCTCTAACGACGTGATCCACTCATTTGCCATCAACTCCTTTGGTGTCAAGCAAGACGCCATCCCAGGTTTTGTGCGTGACACCTGGTTCCGCGCGGAAAAAGTGGGCGATTACCACGGCCAATGCCAAGAGTTGTGCGGTAAAGAACACGCCTACATGCCCATCCATGTCAAAGTCGTCAGTGCTGAAGACTACACCGCTTGGGTGGCTGAGCAAAACAAAAAACTCGCAGCCAAGCAAGACGATCCCAACAAAGTGTGGAGCATGGCCGATTTGATGCAAAAGGGCGAGAAGGTGTACGCCGCTAACTGCCAAGCTTGTCACCAGCCCAACGGCAAAGGCATGGGCCCCATCAAGCCTCTCGACGGCTCGGCTGTTGTCTTGGATACCGACAAGGGCAAGCAAATCCACGTCTTGTTGCATGGCCAAAACAACGCCATGCCTGCTTGGAAACAGTTGTCTGACAGCGAAATCGCTGCTGTGATCAGCTTCACCAAAAACAATTGGTCTAACAAGACCGGACAAATGGTTCAGCCTGCCGAAGTGCATGCCGCCCGTCAGTAACCCCGTTTAAATCGAAGGAATCTTCTATGAGCGCTGTACTTCACCCCCATGGCCACGGGGCCGACCACGCACACGACGACCACCATGGCGCGCCTCACGGCTGGCGCCGTTGGGTCTATGCGACCAACCACAAAGACATTGGCACCCTGTACCTGCTGTTTGCATTCACCATGTTGATCATTGGTGGCATTTTGGCTTTGGGTATCCGTGCCGAGCTGTTCAAACCCGGACTCCAATTGGTTAACCCCGAGTTGTTCAACCAACTCACCACCATGCACGGCCTGATCATGGTGTTCGGCGCCATCATGCCTGCATTTGTGGGTTTTGCTAACTGGATGATTCCATTGCAAATTGGTGCAGCCGATATGGCTTTTGCCCGCATGAACAACTTCAGTTTTTGGCTGATGATTCCTGCCGCATTGATGC
>CANCVB010000011.1 GCA_947381415.1 Burkholderiales bacterium | reverse complement strand
CCCGTGATCATGTTTTTCACATAGTCAGCGTGGCCGGGGCAGTCCACGTGGGCATAGTGACGGTTCGCCGTCTCGTATTCCACGTGCGCTGTGTTGATCGTGATACCACGCGCCTTTTCTTCCGGTGCCGCGTCAATCTGGTCATAGGCCTTGGCCTCGCCGCCGTACTTGGCAGCCAAAACAGTCGCAATCGCCGCCGTCAGCGTCGTCTTGCCATGGTCAACGTGGCCAATCGTGCCCACGTTCACGTGCGGTTTGGTCCGCTCAAACTTGCCTTTTGCCATTCTTCGACTCCGAAAAAAAACTCACAACAAAAACTTAACTGGTGCCCTTGGCGGGAATCGGACCCGCGACCTCTCCCTTACCAAGGGAGTGCTCTACCACTGAGCCACAAGGGCGAAACTCTTCACCTGCATACCAAATCCGCTTGGAGCGGGAGACGGGAATCGAACCCGCGTCATTAGCTTGGAAGGCTAAGGTTCTACCATTGAACTACTCCCGCATCGAAGACCACAGACCCTGGGTCTGTCGTCGTCATCACAGTTGCAGGTCACCCAAGCACCTTGTGGTGGAGGAGGCTGGATTCGAACCAGCGTAGGCGTAAGCCAACAGATTTACAGTCTGCCCCCTTTAGCCACTCGGGCACCCCTCCAGCGAGCCAAATACTATAGCACAGCTTTGCATCACAGCGGGCCGCTTGCCGCTTTAGCAACCTAGAAACCTTGAAAAATCAAGCCTCCAACTGCCAATTTAAAGGTAATCCTTGATCTGCCAACCAGGTTTGGGCAGCAGAAAAGTGCCGGCAACCTAGAAAAGGCACGGGACCACGCAATGCCGACAAAGGTGACGGGTGGTTAGCCGCCAACACCCGATGCGGGCCACCCATCGCCGATTGAATCAAGGCCAACTTGGCTTGGGCATGGGCACCCCACAGCATAAAAACACAGGCTTGGTGACGTTCTGCTACGGCCTGGATGATGTTGTCGGTCAATACCTCCCAACCGCGTTTGGCATGCGAACCCGCCTGCGCTTCCTCCACCGTCAAACAGGTGTTGAGCAACAAGACCCCTTGCGCCGTCCACGGTAACAATGAACCGGACAAAGGGGGTTGCACAGCCACGTCCGCATGGAGTTCTTTGAAGATGTTGAGCAAAGAGGGCGGCAGTTTGACGCCATCTTGCACCGAAAAAGCCAAGCCCTCAGCTTGTCCAAGTCCGTGGTAAGGGTCTTGACCCAAGATGACCACCTTGATTTGGGACAGGCTGGTCAGGCGCAGCGCCCGCAAAGGTTCAGGTGGGAAAACAGTCGCACCCGCCCGAATGCGGTCTTCAAGGAATTGCGAAAGGGAAGACCCCTTCTCGCTGCGCCAAAAGCCTTGAAGCAGTGATTGCCAAGAATCATGCACTGGCGCACGCGCCAAATGACCAGGCTGAAGACAAGCGTCAGTCACCAAACAATTCGGCCAAAGCCTCACCGGGTTCGGGCGCGCGCATGAAGGCCTCGCCCACCAAAAAAGCGTGAACGCCCGCCTCGCGCAAACGCGTGACGTCGGCGCGGGTGGCAATGCCACTTTCGGTGATCAGCAATTTGTCAGCGGGCAATTGCCCCATGAGTTCGATGGTGGTGTCCAGCGACACTTCGAAGGTGCGCAGGTTGCGGTTGTTCACACCCACCAACGCTGTTTTGAGCTTTAACGCGCGGTCGAGTTCGGCGCGGTCGTGCACCTCGACCAAGACCGCCATGTCTAAACGCTGGGCGGCAGCCTCGAATTCAGCCATTTGGGCGTCATCCAAACAAGCAGCGATCAGCAAGACACAGTCTGCGCCCATGGCGCGCGACTCGTAAATTTGGTAGAGATCGACCATGAAGTCCTTGCGCAGCACTGGCAAACCGCAAGAGGCGCGGGCTTGCTTGAGGTAATCGGCGCTGCCTTGGAAATACTGCTGATCAGTGAGAACCGACAAACAGGCCGCATTCACCTGGCCATCGCCAAAAGCGTAACTTTGCGCGATGTCGGCGGGAATAAAGTCTTCGCGCAACAAGCCTTTGGAGGGGCTGGCTTTTTTCACCTCGGCAATGACGGCCGCCTGTCCAGCGGCCATCTTGGCACGCAAGGCCGCTTCAAAGCCGCGCGTCATCACTCGGCTTTCTGCGTCGGCACGCACCACCTCAAGCGGTATTTTGCGTTGACGCAAGGCCACTTCCTCGTGCTTGGTTTGGACGATTTTGTTGAGGATGTCGCTCACGGGCAGGGCCTTTGTGTGTGTCACGCCGAAGCGTGTTGAACGGTGAATTGCGTCAATTGTGCCAACTTGGCCTTGGCTGAACCATCGGCCAACGCGCGTTGGGCATGCGCGATGCCTTCAGCCATGGTGGGCACGACATTGGCGGCGTACAAGGCCACGCCCGCGTTCAAGGCCACGATGTCACGCGGCGCACCTGCATGGTTGTCCAGCACAGCCAACACCATGTCGCGCGACTGCTCGGGCGTGTCCACCCGCAGGGCGCGGTGACTGGCCATGGTGAGGCCAAAGTCCTCGGGGTGAATTTCATATTCGGTGATTTCACCGTTTTTCAACTCGCCCACCAAGGTGGCCGCCCCCAAACTCACTTCGTCCATGCCGTCTCGGCCATGAACGACCAGCGCATGCTCGGCGCCCAGGCGCTGCAAGGCGCGGATTTGAATGCCCACCAGATCGGGGTGGAACACGCCCATCAAAATATGCGGTGCATTGGCTGGATTGGTGAGGGGTCCCAAGATATTGAACAGGGTGCGCACACCGAGTTCTTTGCGCACAGGGGCCACGTTTTTCATGGCCGGGTGGTGGTTGGGCGCGAACATGAAGCCCACGCCCACTTGCGCGATGGCTTGGGCGATGTGCGCAGGGCTGAGATTGATGTGCACACCCAGACTCTCCAGCACATCGGCACTGCCACTTTTGCTGCTGACACTGCGCCCGCCGTGTTTGCTCACGCGGGCGCCCGCCGCCGCCGCCACGAACATGGCGCAGGTGGAAATATTGAATGTGTTGGCGCCGTCACCCCCCGTGCCCACGATGTCGACCAAATGGGTGGTGTCGGCAACCTCTACCTTGGTGGAGAACTCGCGCATGACCTGCGCGGCCGCAGTGATTTCACCAATGGTTTCTTTTTTCACGCGCAAGCCCGTGAGGATGGCGGCCGTCATCAGCGGCGTGATCTCACCCTTCATGATCATGCGCATCAGGTGCAACATTTCGTCGTGAAAAATTTCACGATGCTCAATGGTGCGTTGCAGGGCTTCGGTGGGGGTGATGCTGGTCATGAAATCTCCAATTCAGGGGCGGCCTGGAAAAACCGCCGCACACTGTCCACCGTGTGGTCAATGTCGTCGGCATCAACGTCCAAGTGGGTGACAAAGCGCAAGCCAATCAAACCCGTGGCCAACACGCCGTCTTGCCGCAGATGCGCCAGCAGTGCCGGCCCTCTGTCCTCGCTGACATCGACAAACACAATATTGGTATTCGCCGACCGCACCGAGAGCCCTGGCAGGCCTTGCAAGCCCTGGGCCAAACGCAGCGCCAAGGCATGGTCATCGCCCAGGCGCTGCACATGATGGTCCAGCGCGTACAGCGCGGCACCGGCCAGCACGCCAGACTGACGCATGCCCCCGCCCAGCATTTTCCGGTGGCGGTGGGCTTTTTGAATGAAGGCCTGCGAACCACACAAGGCCGAGCCCACCGGCGCGCCCAGTCCTTTGCTGAAACACACCGACACACTGTCAAACAAGTCGGTGATGGCACGCAACTCGGTCCAGACATCGGTGCCCAAGTCGCTGGCCTGCGCAACCGCGGCGTTGAACACCCGCGCACCGTCCAGATGCAGCGCCAAGCCATGCTGGCGTGCCAAGGCGCTGGCCTCTTGCAAATACGCCATGGGCATGGGTCGGCCATTCCAGGTGTTTTCCAAGGCCAGCAAACGGGTGCGGGCGAAGTGCGCATCGTCGGGTTTGATGGCGGTGGCGATGTCTGACAAGGCCATTTGCCCTTGCGCATCCTGTGGCAAGGGCTGGGGCTGGATGCTGCCCAGCACCGCCGCGCCGCCCGCTTCATAGCGGTAGGTGTGGGCCAACTGGCCCACCAGGTATTCTTCGCCGCGTTCGCAATGGGCCATGAGGCCACACAGATTGCTTTGCGTGCCAGTGGGCATGAACAAAGCGGCTTGCTTGCCCGTCAAATGGGCGATGCGGGCTTGCAAGGCCAACACCGTGGGATCGTCACCATACACATCATCACCCAAAGGGGCGCTCAGCATGGCCTCGCGCATGCCTGGCGTGGGGCGTGTGACCGTGTCGCTGCGCAAATCGATGGGCTTCATGCGGATGGCCTTAAAAAGTTGCGCAACAAAGCGTGACCATGCTCGGTGAGGATGGACTCGGGGTGGAATTGCACGCCTTCGATGGCCAGGCTGCGGTGGCGCACGCCCATGATCTCGCCGTCCTCGGTCCAAGCCGTGACTTCCAACTCGGGCGGGCAAGAACTGCGTTCGATGGCCAGCGAGTGGTAGCGGTTGACCGTGTAGGCCTGCGGCAAATTGGCAAACACCCCTTGCTGGGTGGTGTGGATGACGCTGGTTTTGCCATGCATGAGTTGTTGCGCGCGAATGATGCGCCCACCAAAGGCCGCGCCAATGCTTTGGTGGCCCAGGCACACACCCAAAATGGGCAGCTTGCCCGCGAAATGACGAATGGCTGCCACCGAAATACCTGCTTCGGCTGGGGAGCAAGGGCCAGGTGACACCACCAAATGGCTGGGCTGCAAGCCCTCCATTTCGGCCAGGGTGATTTCATCGTTGCGGTGCACCAGCACCTCGGCCCCCAGCTCGCCAAAGTACTGCACCAGGTTGTAGGTGAAGCTGTCGTAGTTGTCGATCATGAGGAGTTTCATTCCAAGCCCTCCTCCACCAACTCGCTGGCCCTGAGCAACGCCCGCGCCTTGTGCTCGGTTTCGCGCCACTCCATCTCGGGGATGGAGTCGGCCACCACACCCGCAGCCGCCTGCACGTACAAGGTGTCGTCCTTGACGATGCCGGTGCGAATCGCGATGGCCACGTCCATGTCGCCCGCAAAACTGAGGTAGCCACACGCACCGCCGTAAATGCCGCGCTTGACGGGTTCGAGTTGGTCAATGAGTTCCATGGCGTGCACCTTGGGCGCACCCGTGAGCGTGCCGGCTGGAAAGGTGGCGCGCAGCACGTCCATGCTGCTCATGCCGTCTTGGAGCACCCCCTCGACATTGCTGACGATGTGCATCACATGGCTATAGCGTTCCACCGCAAAGGCCTCGGTCACCTTCACCGTGCCGGTTTTGGCGATGCGGCCAATGTCGTTGCGCGCCAAGTCAATCAGCATCACATGCTCGGCGCGCTCTTTGGGATCGTTGATGAGTTCGTGCTCGGTGGCCAGGTCGGCCTCGGGGCTTGCACCTCGGGGACGCGTACCCGCCAGCGGACGAATGGTGACCTTGTTGCCCTCGGGCGTGGTTTCTTGCCGCACCAAAATTTCAGGCGAGGCACCCACCACATGGAAATCGCCCATGTGGTAGTAGTACATATAGGGGCTGGGGTTCAAAGAGCGCAGCGCACGGTAAAGCGAGAGCGGGCTTTGGGTAAACCGCTTTTGAATGCGCTGCCCCACTTGCACCTGCATGAAATCGCCCGCTTCAATCAAGCGTTTGGCGCGCTCGACCGCGCTCACATAATCGGCTTTGTCGAATTGACGCTCGGCGGGGTGGGCCTGCGAAGGCTTGAGTTCAGGTGCCAGCACTGAGCGCTTGAGCATGTCTTTGAGTTGTTGCAATCGTTGCTGACCATGCTCGTAAGCCTGCGCCAGTGCAGGGTCCACATACACCAGCAGGCTCAGCTTGCCCGACAGGTTGTCGATCACCGCCAATTCTTCGGTTTGCAACAGCAAGATGTCGGGGCAGCCCAAGGTGTCGGGCGGGCAGGTATGCACCAATTTCTTCTCAATATGGCGCACCGTGTCATAGCCAAAATAACCCGCCAAGCCGCCACAAAACCGTGGCATGCCCGCGCGCAGCGCCACCTTGAAACGGGCTTGGTAACGGGCGATGAAATCCAGCGGATTACCATGGTGGGTTTCCACCACCACGCCGTCGGTCACCACCTCGGTGTGGGCGGCCTGTCCAAAACCCTTGGCGCGCAGCAAGGTGCGCGCGGGCAGACCAATGAAACTGTAGCGGCCAAAGCGCTCGCCACCCACCACCGACTCCAGCAAAAAACTGTGTTTGCCGCCGTCTTGGTGGAACGCCAGCTTCAGGTAGAGCGAGAGCGGGGTTTCCAAATCTGCAAAGGCTTCCAGCATCAAAGGAATGCGGTTAAAGCCTTGCTGAGCGAGTTGATTGAATTCGGTTTCTGTCATGACACCTGAGCCTCCACAGCTCGGCCCATCTGGGCTATTAAATTGAAACGAGGGCGCCAAGCAAGGCGCAAGAGAAGGAGGCAGTAAAGGGTTTAAGCCAACACCAACACTGCCGAGCAGGGCTGGCGACGCCAAGGCCAAGCTCCCCGGTCGTTGCAACCTGTGAGGGTGTTGAGATGGATAAACATGTCAGAAAGTGTATCAAATGCGCCTGCAGGCGCTCAAAGACGCAGTTCGGTGAAGCTGTCAATGAAGCCATCGCAGTCCACGCCGCGGATGGGTTCGCCGTGGTTGTAGCCATAGGTGACCAACACCACAGGGCAGCCCGCCGCCCGCGCCGCTTGGGCGTCGTTTTGCGAGTCACCCAGCATCAAGGTTTGGGACGGCACGATGCCCAAGGCTTTGCAGGTTTCCAACAGTGGCATGGGGTCGGGTTTTTTGAGAGAGAAAGCGTCGCCACCGTAGACATGCGCAAAAAAACCCTCCAAGCCTTTGCGGGCCAACAGGTCTTTGGCAAAGGCCGTGGGTTTGTTGGTCAGGCAAGCCATGGGCAGGCCTTTGGCCTGAAAAGCCTGCAAGCCCTGCAATACCCCCGCGTAGACCTGCGCATGCTGGCCATTGACGCGGCCATAGTGGTGCTGGTAGCGCAAAAAAGCCGGCTCATAAAGTGTCTCTACCGTGGTGTTGTCGCACACCAGGCCACTGGCTGTGACTTCGGGCAGGGTCAACTGGTGCTGCAACACGGTTCGCACCAAATGTTCAGAGCCTTTGCCCACGGCAATGTTGACCACACTTTTGTCCACTTTGGGCAGGTCGATGTCAGCCAAGGCCAAATTCAGTGCGGCTTCGAAGTCGGCCATGGTGTCGACCATGGTGCCATCCAAGTCGATCATGAGGGCTTGTAAAGAGGGTAGATGCATAGGCTTCAAACAGGGGGTTGGTTAACGTACCCAGCGCACGTACAGGGGCAGCTTTTTGATGAGGTTGGCGATCAAGCCTGATTCGGTATTGACCACCACCGCGCCATCTGGACTGCCCATGTCGGTCGCGGTCCAAACCCAACCCATGGGTCCGGTGCCAAACCAGTGGTTGTTCAACGCGGGCTTGCTGCAGCTTTTCTCAATCAAACCCTCTAACTCGGCTTGGGTGGGCAAGCGCCAAGGTTTAGCGGCAGCGGCGGTTTTGCTGGCGCCAGACCAATCTTGGGGCAGCACATTGCCCGAACAGGTGGTGCCATCCCAGGTCTGACCGTGCATGCAACGCTGCCATACCAAGCCGGTTTGGCTGTCTTTGACTTCGGCACCATTGCTGCCATCCACCGCTTGGTAACGGTCATCCGGACGGGTCAAGGGCGAGTCGGCAAAACACACGGCTTGGGCGAGGTTGGTCACCAGCGCCAGCGAAGCGGCGAGAGCCAAACCATGGATTCGAAGGGACATAGGGGCTTTCAAAAAGTTAGGCCAAGGCCACACGCATTTGGTCAATGACGGCTTTGTAGTCGGGCTTGCCAAAGATGGCGCTGCCCGCCACAAAGGTGTCTGCACCGGCGTTGGCGACTTGGCGAATATTGTCAGGCTTGATGCCGCCATCGACCTCCAGGCGAATATCGCGGCCACTGGCCTCAATGCGTTTGCGGGCGTGTTCGACCTTGCGCAGCGCCGAGTCGATGAAACTTTGGCCACCAAAACCTGGGTTGACACTCATGATGAGGATGAGGTCGATGTCGTCCATCAGCCAGTCCAGCACATCCAGCGGTTCGGCGGGGTTGAACACCACACCCGCTTGGCAACCGGCCGCCTTGATGGCCTGCACGCTGCGGTGGGCGTGGGCGCTGGCGTCGGGGTGGAAGCTGATGAGGTCGGCACCGGCTTGGGCAAACAAAGCGGCCAAGGCGTCCACGGGCTGCACCATCAGGTGCACATCGATGGGCACGGCCACACCTGCGGGGGTTTTGGCATGGGGCTTGAGCGCTTGGCACACCATGGGACCAAAGGTCAGGTTGGGCACATAGTGGTTGTCCATCACATCAAAGTGAATCCAGTCGGCGCCTGCGGCAATGACGTTTTTCACCTCCTCACCCAGGCGGGCAAAGTCGGCGGACAAAATGGAGGGGGCGATGCGGTATGTGGTAGTCATGGGCGTGATTATGGTGTCAGAATGCCGCTTAAGCTGAACTTTCCCCAATTTCCCGTTGCCTATGTCGTCTTACCAACTCCGCGTCGAAGTCACACCCCACTACCTGCCCGAGCAATCTGCACCACAGGACGGCATCTACGCCTTCGCCTACTCGGTGCTGATCCGCAATACCGGCGACATTGGCGCACAAGTGATTGCCCGCACCTGGCATATCAACGACGCCGAGGGTTTGCATGAAAAGGTCAAGGGTTTGGGCGTGGTGGGGTACCAGCCGCTGTTGCAGCCCGGCGAGGTGTTTGAGTACACCAGCGGAACTCGGCTTCGCACACCCACTGGCACCATGCATGGCAGTTATTTTTGCGTGGCCGAAGACGGTGAAAAATTTGATGTCGACATCCCCATGTTTGTGCTGGATGCCTTGAGCGGCAACGGCAAGCGCCAAATGCATTGAGCCGCATGGGTGAGTTTGACCTGATCGCCCGCTATTTCACCCGGCCCCCACGCCACGCGGTACTGGGTGTGGGGGACGACTGCGCGTTGCTGCAAGTGCAACCGGGCATGCAACTCGCCGTGTCCAGCGATATGTTGGTCCAAGGGCGGCATTTCTTGTCCACCACCCCGGCAACCGGTTTGGGCCACAAAGCCTTGGCGGTCAATCTGAGTGACTTGGCCGCGTGTGGCGCCAAGCCTTTGGCTTTCACTTTGGCGTTGGCCTTGCCCTCGATCGACGAGCAGTGGTTGAGTGGTTTTTCCAAGGGTTTATGGGCGTTGGCGGATGCGCATGGCTGTGAACTGATCGGTGGCGACACCACCCAAGGGCCTTTGAACATTTGCATCACGGTGTTGGGCGAAGTGCCACCGGGCGACGCTTTGTTGCGCCAGCACGCCCAAGTGGGCGACGATATTTACATCAGCGGCACGGTGGGTGACGCGCGTATGGCCTTGGAGGTGTTTCGCGGCCAGTTGGCCTTGGACAGCGCGCATTTTGAAGCGGCCAGGCAGCGCATGGACAAGCCCACGCCACGGGTGGAGTTGGGCGTGGCATTGCGCGGCGTGGCCAATGCCGCCATCGACATCAGCGATGGTTTGTTGGGCGACCTTGGCCACATCTTGCAGCGCGCCAAAGTGGGTGCGGTGATTGAAACCGCTTGGGTGCAAGACAGCGCGGCCATCAGCGATGCGATGCAGTCGGTGGCGTTTAACAAACGCTTGGACTTTGCCTTGGCCGGTGGCGACGATTACGAACTGTTGTTCACTGCCCCGCCCGATCAGGCCGACGAGGTGTTAGACGCGGGCGAGCAATGTGGTGTGAGCGTCACCTGCATTGGCCGCATCACCCCGGTGGCCGGTGTGCAGGTACTGGATTTGCAAGGCGTGCCCTTGTCTCGGCGCTTTGCCAGCTTTGAGCATTTCGGCCATTAAGATGGCAGCCATGTCTTTCCCCGCCGCTCGGCAAGCTTCATTGTTCATGCGCACCCACCCCGCGCATGTGCTGGCCATGGGTTTTGGCTCAGGCTTGAGTCCTTGGGCGCCGGGCACAGTAGGTACTTTATGGGCTTGGGCGGCCTATCTGTTGATGGCCTATTGGCTGGACACCACACAGTTGGCTTGGGTGGTCGCCGTCTCTTTGCCTGTGGGTTGGTGGGCATGTACCGTCACGGCTGACCACATGCAGGTCAACGACCCCAGTGCCATCGTGTGGGACGAGGTTGCCGCGTTTTGGTTGGTGTTGCTGGTTTGGACGCCGGCCAGTTTGGGCGGGCAGTTCGTCGCATTTGTATTGTTTCGCTTGTTTGATGCCCTCAAGCCAGGCCCTGTGGGCTGGGCCGATCAGGCATTCCATGGCCAAGGTTGGCGTGGCGGTTTTGGCATCATGTTTGACGATGTGGTGGCTGCGTTTTGCACCTTGTTGACCTTGGCTTTGTGGCAGGTGACCCAATGAGTATTGAGCGTGACGTCTCTGCCTTGGCGGCCCATTTGCTGCGCCGCGGCTGGATGCTCGCCACCGCAGAGAGTTGCACCGGCGGCATGATCGCCGCGGCGTGCACCGACTTGGCCGGCTCCAGCCAATGGTTTGAACGCGGCTTTGTCAGTTACAGCAACGAAGCCAAACACGAGTTACTGGCTGTGCCAAAGGCGCTGATTGAACAGCATGGCGCGGTCAGTGAAGAAGTCGCAAAGGCCATGGTGCGGGGTGCCTTGACCGCCTCGCAAGCGCAGGTGGCGATAGCCGTGACGGGTATTGCTGGCCCCACGGGCGGCAGCGCCAACAAACCCGTGGGCACGGTGTGTTTTGCCTGGGGAATGCCCACCGACGGCGGCCCCAGCGTGGGCGCTGAAACCGCATGGGTGAAAGTCCAAACCTGCCGCTTTGAAGGCGACCGCGCCGCTGTGCGCCAAGCCACCTTGGCCCATGCTTTGCACGAGTTGTTGGCGTTTTTCGACCAACGCGGCGCTGCAAGCTAAGTCAGTCCTCGATCAGGACTCGCTTGGTTTTCGAAGTTGCCCCGCTTTTGATGCTGACCCGGGACTTGGCGCAGCCAAACTGCTTGGCCACCAAAGCGATCAATTCTTCATTGGCTTTGCCGTCCACCGGCAGCGATTTGATCTGTGCCAACCAACTGCCGTCCTCGGTTTGGCTGAGGGTACTTACCCGCGACTGGGGTTTGACTTTGATTTGAACCACGCGACTCATGCCCCAGAGCCTTAGGCGTTAACTCTGTGAAGCGGTAATGGCCAAAGCCTCCATCGCCTGCGCCAATTCAAAATCCAGCGCAGTCAGGCCCCCCGCGTCATGGGTGGTCAAGCGCACAGTGACGCGGCTGTACACATTGGTCCACTCGGGGTGGTGGTTCATGCGCTCAGCCACCTCGGCCACCGCGTTCATGAACGCCATGGCTTGCCGGAAATCGTTGAACATCCATTCAACTTCCAAGGCGTTTTCTTGCAAACGCCAAGGCGCATGGGCTTGGCGCTGCAGCTGTTGAAAAGCTGCAAGGGCTTGTTCTGTGCGCAAAGATGGGGTCATGCATCTTCCCTCGGTGTTGAATGCCATTGTGCGCGCACCTCCACCCCCAGCCGAGCCAGTCGGTTGGTCAGTCGCAGCACCTGCTTGTCTTTGCTCAGCAGAAGGGCTTGATGCGCCACGGCCACATCGATGAACTTCTGGTCATCCGCGTCTTTGCAGACATAAGGGGCTTTGGGGGCAACAGGGCGCATCTGCGCCAAGCGGTCAAAGCAGGCCAATACCTCCAGCGCAGTCACACCATCTCGCTCGCGGCGCTGGGCGATGTGCGGATAGTCCAACACCCGCAACAACTCCTCGCGCATGGGCGCTGTGGCCAACCACTGCACAGCACCTTGCGCCAAGGCCGTCAACAAGGAAGGTGTTGCGGGGTCTTGGTAAACCCAAATATCCAGCACGATGTTGGTGTCTATCACCACAGGGACCGGGGCCACCGATGCTGATGGCGTCACCACGCCCTGCGTCATGGCGCAACTGGCGGCTGGTCGACCTGTGCTGCAGGTTTGCGTGCCGAACCGGCCATCAGGTCAAAACGAAACATGCGGCACTCGATGGGGCCATTCCACATCGGCACACGGCGCGACTCTTTGAGGCGCATGCGACCAGGCAGCTTCAAATCGGGGGTCAGCACCCAGGCGCGCCAGCCCGCGTAGTGGTGCTTCCAATGGCTGGCCAGTTGGCTGAAAAACTCGCCACCGTCCTCCACCTGCCCGACCTCGCGACCGCCGCGTGCCAGGCTGGCCGCACCCGCCACGCCACCGGCTTCGATGCGTTCGCCGTAAGGCGGGTTGACCAACATCACACCCGGTGCGTCGCCTGGTGGCATGCGCTGCAAAGCGTCGCCGCCGCGCAAATTCACCGCCTTGGCCACACCCGCGCGCTCGGCGTTGCGCTGGGCAAAGTCGACCATGCGAAACGCCAAATCGCTGCCAAACACTGGCGCGCGCGGGGCGCATTCTTGGGCGCGGGCCTCGTCTTGCAACTGCCGCCACACATGGGCGTCGTACATGCGAAGCTTCTCAAAGCCAAAACGCCGCTGCAAACCCGCCGCCATGCGACAAGCGATTTGCGCCGCCTCGATGACGATGGTGCCACTGCCACAACACGGGTCGTACAAGGGCAGGCCTTGCTCCACACCCGCGACGGCGGGCACGGAAGGCGGGGTTTCGCCAGGCGCGGTGAGCACCGGCATGCTCCATCCACTGGCGGCCAGCATGGCGGCGGCCAAGGTTTCTTTCAAAGGGGCGTCACCCTTGTCTTCGCGCCAACCGCGTTTGAACAAAGGTTCACCCGTGGTGTCCAAATACAGGGTGAGCATTTTGTCGGTCAGGTGGGCGTGCACGCGCACATCGGGGCGTTGGGTGTCCACATCGGGGCGCACGCCACTTTTGTCGCGAAAGCGGTCTGCCACCGCGTCCTTGACGCGCAGCGTGGCGAAGTTCAGGCTCTTCAAAGGGCTGTGTTGCGCGGTGATTTCCACCCTGAAACTTTGCTTGGGCGTGAACCACATTTCCCAGGCCACGGCGCTGGCGGCTTGGTAAATGTCGTCCTCGCTGGCATAAGGCTGGTGGGCGAGTTGAATCAGCACCCGCATGCCCAAGCGGCTGTGCAAATTGAGTTGCATGGCCGCGCGCCAAGAGGCTTGCAATTGCACCCCCCCGCGCAAGGTTTGCAGGTCACGCGCGGGCAAGCCGGTGATCTGCGCCACTTCATGCGCCAAATAGCTCTCAACCCCTGCAGCGCAGGGCACAAACAATTGCAAGGAATTCACAGGGCTTTACGCAGGTTGGTGGGCGCTATGCGCAGGGCTTCGCGGTACTTGGCAACGGTGCGACGGGCGCAGTCGATGCCTTGCTCTTTGAGCATGTCCGAGAGTTGGTTGTCAGACAGCGGTTTTTTCGGGTTCTCACTGGCGATGAGCTGTTTGATGAGCGCACGCACCGCGGTGCTGGACGCGTTGTTGCCGCTGTCGGTGCCCAGCCCCGAGCCAAAGAAATACTTCAGCTCGTAGGTGCCATAGGGCGTGTGCATGTACTTGGCGGTGGTGACGCGACTGATGGTGGACTCGTGCAAGCCCAGTTCCTCGGCAATTTCACGCAGCACCATGGGCTTCATGGCCAGCTCGCCATGGATGAAAAAGTTTTTTTGCCGCTGGGTGATGGCGTTGCTCACGCGCAAGATGGTGTCAAAGCGTTGCTGGATGTTTTTGATCATCCAGCGCGCTTCTTGCAAGCGCTGTTGCAAACCCGCGTGGCCATCGCCCTTGCCACCCTTCAAGGCGTTGGCATAAATGTCGTTGACCTTCAGGCGCGGCATCACCTCGGGGTTGAGCATGGCGCGAAACTGCGGTGTGCCTTGCTTGTCCACCCCATGCGGCAAGATCAAGACGTCGGGGATGACGATGTTGCGCTCCACATCGATGAATTTACGACCCGGCTTGGGCTCTAAACGGGCAATCAGCGCCATGGCCAATTTCACCTGCGCCTCGGTGTCCCCCACCGCCACGGCCAAGCGTTTGAAGTCACGCTTGGCCAGCAACTCCAAGGGTTGCTTGCAAATCGCCAAGGCACAGGCGCGCAAAGCGGCGCGCTCTTCGGTGTCGGCGGCAATGGCTTGCAACTGCAAGCGCAGGCATTCGCCCAAGTCGCGCGCGCCCACCCCTGTGGGCTCCAGGCTTTGCAACAAGCCCAGCGCCACTTGGAAGCGGTGCACCAGTTCTTCGCACTGCTCCAGGTCGTCGCCCGCCAAACTCTCGGCCAAACTTTGGAAGCTGTCCTCCAAATACCCATCATCGTTCAAGGACTCGATGAGGAAGCGCAAGGCGGCGCGGTCGGTGTCGTCCAAGCGCAGCGCCAACGCTTGGCGGTGCAAAAACGCGGTCAGCGACTCTTGGTTGCGCGCCAGTTCAGTGGCTTGTGCTTTTTCATCGTCGTCATTGCTGTTGTTGTTGCGCGCGGGTGCGTCGCCGCCCCATTCGCTGTCGTCGGGCGAGAAGTCCACGCTGCCATCGCCGTCCCAGCTCTCGGCCACACCTTCGGCATCCAAGGGGGCGGCGGCTTCGCTGGCGGTTTCCACCCGCACCTCGCTGACCCGGTCCATCGGACCGTCCCAGCTCTCGGGCTCTGCTTCAGAGGTTTGTGCCACCGTGTTTTCTTGTTCCAGACCAAAGTCTTCGCGCGGCGCCAAGTCTTCCATTTCTTTTTCCAGAAATGGGTTGTCGTCGAGCATTTGTTCGATTTCTTGGCTCAACTCCAAGGTGGAGAGTTGCAGCAAGCGAATGGATTGCTGCAACTGGGGCGTGAGCGCGAGGTGCTGCGAGACGCGAAGTGACAGGCCTTGCTTCATAAGCTGTGCCTAAGCCTCACATGCGGAAGTTTTCGCCCAGGTACACCCGCCGTACCTCAGGGTTGTTGACAATCGCTTCGGGCGTGCCCTCAGCCAGTACCCGGCCTTCGCTGATGATGCTGGCGTGGTCACAAATGCCCAAGGTTTCACGCACATTGTGGTCGGTGATGAGCACGCCAATGCCCTTGGCTTTCAAAAAGCCGATGATGCGCTGGATCTCCAGCACCGCGATCGGGTCGATACCCGCGAAGGGTTCATCCAGCAAAATAAACCGCGGTTGGGTGGCCAAGGCGCGCGCAATCTCTACCCGCCGACGCTCGCCACCCGACAAGGACGGCGCTGGCGAATCACGCAAATGTTCGATGCGCAACTCTTGTAACAAGCCACTCAAACGGGTCTCGATCGTGCCTTTGTCCAAAGGCTTGCCTTGCTCGTCGGTTTGCAACTCCAACACCGCACGCACGTTGTCTGCCACATTGAGCTTGCGAAAAATGGATGCCTCTTGGGGCAGGTAACTCAAGCCCATGCGGGCGCGGCGGTGAATGGGCAAATGCTCGACCGACACACCATCGATGGAAATGCTGCCCGCATCGGCACGCACCAAACCCACAATCATGTAAAAAGAGGTGGTTTTGCCCGCGCCATTGGGGCCGAGCAAGCCGACCACTTCACCCTTGGCAACCGAAATAGACACATCGTGCACCACGGTGCGGCTGATATAGGTTTTTTGAAGATGCTGCGCCACCAACCGGCTGATGGGGGCAGGCGTGGAATTCACTTGCCTGCCTCGTCTTTTTTGCGCGGTGTGAGCACCGCACGCACCCGCCCAGAGGATTCGGCACTGGGCTTGTTACCGGCCTGTTTGCCATCGACCGTGAATTGGTCGGTCAAGTTTTCGTAAACGATGCGCTGTCCGGTGATGTCGTCGTTCAAAACGGTGCCACGAAAGCGTCGAATTTCTGCACGGTTGATCAAGGTCACGCGGTCTGCGCGGCTGTCGTACTCGATACGCTCGCCTTCGCCTTCCATCCACTCGTCCAGGCCTTCACGCTTTTGTCGGTAAAACGCTTTTTTGCCAGGCTCGGCAATCAACAAACCGTATTGGTAACCCTCGGGGTCTTGCAACACCTCTAAGCGCGCACCCCGCAAAACCAAGCTGCCTTTGGTGGCCACCACTTTGCCCGTGAAGATGCTGAGTTGTTTTAACTCGTCATGGTCCAGGTTATCGGCCTCGATGTTCATGGGTTTGCCACGGTCGGCTTTTTCCGCCCAAGCAACCAAGGGGGATTGCAAAGCCGCAGCGAGACAACACACAAAGAGAAAATTTTTCAAGGCACGAAAATTGCTGAAAGACAGATGGCCTGCATTGTAGGGGCAGAATCGCCCGCGCTTTCAACGGCCTTTGCGTACCTCGGCGACCAAGAAGTCCGCAATTTGCAAAGCGCGGTCCATGCTGCCCGCCAAAGAGCCGTCCACATAAAACCGGCCCGCCACACCCAAGGCGGGCACCCCTTCGACCTTGAAGAGCTCTTGCAACTGTGCGGCGCGGCGGGCTTTGCCAATCACAGCGAACGAATTGAACAAGTCGGTGAACTGCTTTTTGGGAATCCCGTTTTTCTCGGCCCATGCCTGCAAAGGCTCTAAGCTGGTCAGGGTTTGGTGCTCGGTGTGGATGGCGGCAAACATTTTGGCTTGCAATTCTTCAATCTTGCCCAAGGCTTCCAAAACATAAAACGCGCGTTGCTGTGGCTCAAACTCGGCACGAAAGCGCACTGGCACACGCTTGAGTTCAACATCCTTGGGCAACTTTTTGCTCCACGCACTCAAGCTGGGTTCAAACGCATTGCAGTGCGGGCAGTTGTACCAAAAGAACTCCAACACCTCGATACGGCCCTTGGCCGCTTCGGTGGGCACGGCTTGGCTGAGTTTGTAGTAATCGGTACCTTCTTTGAAGCCGGCTTGCGCGTGGGCAGAGGCAAAAGGTACAGACGACAAAGCGCCCAAAGTCAGGGCAGAAAAAGTGCGGCGTTGCATAAAGGGCCTCTTGGAAAAAAGATCAGCGTTGAACCCGAATCAGGGCAGATTCAAATTTGGTGGCTTTGAGTTTGGCTTGGGTGTCTTCGGCCTCGGTTTTGGTCTCAAACGGGCCCAAGCGAACACGGTAAACGATTTTGCCGCTTTGTTCGCGCTCAGAAATTTTGGGGTCAAAACCACCCAAAGCCAATTTGGCGCGTTGGGTTTGTGCGTCCTCGCTGCCATTGAAAGCGCCGACCTGAACGAAATAGTAAAAGGCCTCGCCCGCTTGGGTTTTGCTTTGCGCCAAATCGCCCAAAGGGTCTGCGCTTGTCGACTCTGCGGCAGGGGGTGGGGGAGGCGCTGCCGGGTTGACCGCAGGCTTGTCGGCGGGTGCGTTGGCCGCTGGGTTTTTGCCATACAAGGGGGCGTTGGGGTCCCAGTCTTTGTTCTTTTTTTGTTCGGCCGCGTCTTGTTCGGCATTGCGGCTCAGGCCTTTGTTCAAAAAGGGGATGGGTACCTTGGTGACGTAAATCGCCACCACCAAAGCCACCGTCAAACCCACCACCAAGCCCAAGATAAAGCCTAAGACGGTGTTGCCGCGCTGTCGAGAAAAAGAAACCATGCTTGACCTTTACATACGGGCGGGGGCTGACACGCCCAACACCGCCAATCCATTGTGCAAAACCTGCGCCACAGCGGCCACCAACGCCACCCGTGCTTGGCGCACCTCGGGCGCATCGACCAAGATCCGCTCGGCATCGTAATAGCTGTGGTAAGCCGAGGCCAACTCGCGCAGGTAAAAACTCACATCGTGCGGGGCAAAGTCGGTACAGGCTTGTTGCAGCATGTCAGGATAACGCGCCAGCACCCGCATCAGTGACAGTGCGGCAGGCGAATCCAATGCGATCAGGTCGACATCGGCCAAATGGGCAGGCGTCAAGCCGCTGGATTCAGCCCAGCTCGCCAACACCGAACAAATCCGTGCATGCGCGTATTGCACATAAAACACCGGGTTGTCGTTGTTTTGCGCCAGCGCCAAATCCACATCAAACACATACTCGGTGTCGGGTTTGCGGCTAAGTAAAAAGAAGCGCACCGCATCCTTGCTGGTCCACTCAATCAGGTCGCGCAAGGTGACATAACTGCCCGCGCGTTTGGAAATTTTCACTTCCTCACCGCCGCGCATGACCCGCACCATGGTGTGCAACACATAGTCGGGATAGCCCTGGGGAATATGCAAACCCTGTTGCTGTGAGGCCGCTTGCAAACCCGCGCGCACACGCGCGATGGTGCCGTGGTGATCGGTGCCTTGGATATTGATGACCTTAGTAAATCCTCGCTCCCACTTGGCCAAGTGGTAAGCCACATCGGGCACGAAATAGGTGTAGCCGCCATCGGACTTGCGCATCACACGGTCTTTGTCGTCACCAAAATCGGTAGAGCGCAACCACAGCGCCCCTTCATGTTCATAGGTGTGACCCGAGGCTATCAATGACGCCACGGTTTGGTCGACACGCCCATCGGTGTAAAGGCTGGACTCCAGGTAGTAATGGTCAAACGAGACTTGGAAGGCTTGCAAGTCAAGGTCTTGCTCACGCCGCAAATACGCGACAGCGAAGTCGCGGATATTGTCCAAGTCCTCCACATCGCCATTGGCGGTGAATTGGCGGTCATCGGCTGAAACGGTTTTTTTGGCCAAAAAATCGAGCGCGATGTCAGCGATGTAGTCGCCGTTGTAGGCGTTCTCCGGCCATGCCGCGTCGCCGGGTGACAAGCCCTTGGCACGGCATTGTGTGGAGACCGCCAAGGTGTGGATTTGCACACCCGCATCGTTGTAATAAAACTCACGGTGCACCGACCAGCCTTGGCTGTCGAACAAATTGCAAATCGCGTCGCCCAAGGCGGCTTGGCGGCCATGGCCGACATGCAAAGGGCCTGTGGGGTTGGCCGAGACGAACTCCACCAACAGCCGTTGACCATGCGCGGCTTGGCGGCCAAAGCCTGCGGCTTGACGCAAGACCTCCCGCACCACCTGCTGATGTGCATCAGGGGTTAAGCGGATGTTGATAAAGCCAGGCCCTGCAATCTCAATGGCTTGCACCCAGCGCTTGGCCGCGTCCGAGTCAAGCAAGGATTGGCGCAAAGCCTCGGCCAATTCGCGGGGATTGCGTTTCAAAGGCTTGGCCAATTGCATGGCAGCCGTTACCGCCCAGTCGCCATGGGCGGCCACTTTGGGGTATTCCAATACCGCCTTGGCTGCGCCGCCGGGCATCAATGCCTCTAAGGACTGCGCCAGCGCAGTGTGTAAATCATTTTGAACCAAAAGCATTCGCTCATTCTACGAGGCAGGCCTGCCCTGAACCTTGTCTGCGCCCTTTCTCTACAATGGCTGCGCGGCCTTTCAAGGCTTTTTGTTTTTTCAACGCCCCTACTTTAGTGATTGACCATGACTGCTCGTACCTCTGTTTACCGACTCCAAGTAGCCACCCCTCTTTACCAATTCATTGACCAACAGGTTTTGCCCGGCACCGGTGTCACCAGCGTCAATTTCTGGCGCGGCTTTGACGCCATCGTGGCCAACTTGGCCCCGAAAAACAAAGCTTTGCTGGCCGAACGCGACCGCTTGCAAACCGAACTCGACCACTGGCACAGCGCCCACCCAGGCCCGGTCACCGACATGAAGGCCTACCAAGCCTTTCTCACCCAAATTGGCTATTTGGTGCCCGTGCCTGCCAACGTGAAGGCCACCACCGCCAACGTGGACGCCGAACTGGCGACCCAAGCCGGCCCGCAGTTGGTGGTGCCCATCCTGAACGCGCGCTACGCCCTGAACGCGGCCAATGCACGCTGGGGTTCGTTGTACGACGCGCTGTACGGTACGGACGCCATCTCTGAAGCCGATGGCTGCGCCAAAGGCCCGGGCTACAACGACAAGCGTGGCGCCAAGGTCATCGAATACGCCCGTTATGTGCTGGACCGCACTGCCCCTTTGAAAACCGGCTCGCACATCGATTCCATTGGCTACGCCGTGGTCAAAGGCGCTTTGGTGGTCACCCTGCAAGGCGGCAAAACCTCCGCCTTGGCCAACCCCAAGCAATTCGTGGGCTACCAAGGTGATGCGGCCCACCCCTCTTCCGTCTTGCTGATTCACAACGGCTTGCATTTGGACATCCAAATCAACGCCCAACACCCCATCGGTGCAACCGACCCCGCAGGCGTGTGCGACCTGGTGGTGGAAGCCGCTTTGTCCACCATCCTGGACTTGGAAGATTCCGTCGCTGCCGTGGACGCCGAGGACAAACTCTTGGCCTACAGCAACTGGCTGGGCATTTTGAAAGGCACGCTCACCGAGGATGTGAGCAAGGGCGGCACCACCTTCAAGCGCGGCCTGAACCCTGACCGCGTATACCACGCCCCCAAAGGTGACGCCGAGGTCAAGTTGCATGGCCGCTCGCTTTTGTTCTTGCGCAATGTGGGCCACTTGATGACCAACCCGGCCATCCTCTACACCGGTGCCAACGGCCAAACGCATGAAATCCCCGAGGGCATCATGGACGCCATGGTCACCACCACCATCGCCCTGCACGACCTGCAAGGCCATGGTGCCAACGGCATTCGCAATTCACGCACGGGCTCGGTCTACATCGTCAAACCCAAAATGCACGGTCCCGCCGAGGTGGCCTTTGCCTCCGAATTGTTTGGCCGTGTCGAGCAGGTCTTGGGCTTGCCCGACAGCACCGTGAAGCTGGGCATCATGGACGAAGAGCGCCGCACCAGCGTCAATTTGAAAGCCTGTATCGCCGCGGCAGCCAGCCGCGTGGCCTTCATCAACACCGGCTTTTTGGACCGCACTGGCGACGAGATGCACACCGCCATGCTCGCTGGCCCCATGCTGCGCAAGGGCGACATGAAGAGCAGTGCTTGGATTGCTGCTTACGAGCGCAACAACGTGCTGGTGGGCTTGTCCTGTGGCCTGCGCGGCAAGGCGCAAATTGGCAAAGGCATGTGGGCCATGCCCGACCTGATGGCCGAGATGCTGAAACAAAAAATTGCGCACCCCAAAGCCGGTGCCAACACCGCGTGGGTGCCCAGCCCCACCGGTGCCACGCTGCACGCCATGCACTACCACCAGGTGTTGGTGAGCGATGTGCAAAAAGAGCTGGAAAAAATTGACGCCGACAAACAGCGCGCCAAGTTGCTCCAAGACCTGCTCACCGTGCCCGTGGTGGCCAAAGCCGATTGGAGCGCGGCCGAGAAACAGCAAGAACTCGACAACAACGTGCAAGGCATCTTGGGCTATGTGGTGCGTTGGATTGACCAAGGCGTGGGCTGCTCCAAGGTGCCCGACATCCACAACGTGGGCCTGATGGAAGACCGCGCCACGCTGCGCATCTCCAGCCAGCACATTGCCAATTGGCTTGAACATGGTGTGGTGAGCGAAGCTCAGGTGCGCGCCACCTTTGAGCGCATGGCGGCCGTGGTCGACAAGCAAAACGCGGGCGACACGCTTTACCAAGCCATGGCGGGTCACTTCCACAGCTCCAAGGCTTACCAAGCGGCGCTGGACCTGGTGTTCAAAGGCAAGGAGCAACCCAGCGGCTACACCGAGCCACTGCTGCATGCCTGGCGCTTGAAGGTGAAGGCGGCTTAGAGCTTACGCAACAACTGCGGGATCGACTGCTTGTAGCGGTTGACCCGGCCCCACCAGTGCGAAAACGATGGGCTGTGCTCGGCTTGCCTGGGCCATAGCCTGGGGGGTGCATGGCGCACCCAATGAATACCCGGCCATTGGGGCAAGCAGGCGTGGTCCCACACATGCACCGTCTTGGCTTTGGCAAACATCGCCATCAACTGGGCATCGGGCTCAAACCAACAATGCGAGGCCACATCGTTCATGCCTTTGCCTACAAAGCGCCAACGCGCCTCGCTCCAAGGGTGTTGCTCGGTCCAACTTTGCCAGCACGCTGCCATGTGAATCACATCAGCGGGCAAGGCCTGGGGGGTATGGTGGCTGATGGCCCAAGGGTGTATCCACCACACATCGCGCCCCACCAACTTGTCTGCAGCCACGCCACTGGCCACCAAATCGGCGACCGCTGGCGGTTGCGCAAACAGCGTGGGTTCTTCGACCGGCGCGTGTCTGGATTGCGACTGGGTAAAGGTGGCGCGACTGCGGGCAATCATGTCAATGATGTCCATGTCTTTGTCGATCACTGTTTGCGGGCTGTGCCACAGGTCTGGCGCATACATCGCCACATTGTCGGCATTGAACAAATACGGTTTGTGGCTGCCCGTGCCAGCCACCCATTGCCAACTCAGGTGGTTGCTGGCGATGTCGCCATCGATCAAATGGCTGTACATCCACTCGGCGCCCACGCGCCAATGGACCTTGCGCATATGCACCAAGTAGCTGGCCAACCACAGGCGTGCATGGTTGTGCACATAACCACTGAAATACAACTGACGCACCGCTTGGTCGACCACCGGCACACCGGTTGCGCCGCGTCGCACATCCTCGGGCAAGCTCTGGGCATAGGCATCTTCAGGCAAAACGCCTTCGTGCAAGTTGTGCAAGATGTCATCGCCCAAAACCTCGTGCACGTGCTGAAAATATTCTCGCCACGCCAACTCGAACATGAACTTGTGTTGCACACCGATGCGGTGTGCTTTGTACACATACTGGGCCACTTGCGGCACATTCAGCAAACCGTGGGTCAGATACGGTGACAACAGTGTGACCGCGCCACCCAAATGGTTGCGGGTTTGGGCGTACTCAAAGGGACGGATAGACGCCAAGCGCGCCTGTGCCGCATGGGCATAGGGCTCAAACAACTGCTGGTCCAAAAACAGTTTCATGCGCCCGATGCCAGCGTCATCGCTTGGGGGTGATTCAGTGCTTGTTGCAAGGCATCCATGAAGAGGGCGGCAACATCACAACCGGTTTGGTCGGTGATTTCACGGAAACAGGTGGGACTGGTGACATTGACCTCGGTCAGACAGTCGCCAATGATGTCCAAACCCACCAGCAACAAGCCTCTGGCAGCCAGCACAGGGCCTATGGCATGGGCAATTTCTTGGTCGCGCGCCGTCAAGGCCTGGGCCACGCCTTTGCCGCCTGCCGCCAGGTTGCCTCGTACCTCGTTGCCTTGGGGAATGCGTGCCAGTGCATAAGGCACAGGCTTGCCACCTATCACCAACACCCGTTTATCGCCTTGGGCAATCGCTGGCACAAACTGCTGCACCATGACACTGGTTGCCCCATCGCGGTTGAGGGTTTCAATGATGCTGCCCAAATTCAGGCCATCGGCGCGCACCCGAAAAATACCCATGCCACCCATGCCATCCAAAGGCTTCAAGATGATGTCTTGGTGTTGCTGGTGAAAAGCCCGAATGGCCTCGGGCCGGCGGGTAACCAAGGTGGGCGTGGTCCACGCGGCAAATTCCATCAGAGCGAGTTTTTCGGGGTGCTCGCGCAAAGCGCTGGGGCGGTTAAACACCTTGGCACCCTCGCGCTCGGCTTGGGTTAGCAAGTGGGTGGCGTAAAAGTATTCGCTGTCAAACGGTGGGTCTTTGCGCATCAAAACCGCATCCATTTCACACACGGCTAGGCTGCGCGTTTCTTCGATGCGGTACCAATCATGGGTCTGCTCTTGCAAGTGCAGGCGTTGCACCACTGCACTGACGCGCTCGCCGCTTCGCCACTGCAGATCAGGGGTACCGCACACCCACACCGCATGGCCACGACGTTGTGCCTCACGCATCATGGCCAAGCTGCTGTCTTTGTCGAGCTTGAATCCGTCAAGCGGATCGGTGATAAACAAAAGGTTCATAGACCCTAGGTTACCAGCACCGGCAGGCAAGTTTGGCCTGCCGTTGACTTAAATTTCGATCTTGCTACCCATCTCAACCACCGAGTTGCTGGGCAGGTTAAGAAAGTCCGCTGCTGCGCTGGCATTGAGGTACATCTGGGCAAACAGCTTCTCACGCCACTGCGCCATGCCACCACCCACCGTGGGCACGATGCTGTCACGCGAGAGAAAAAAGCTGGTGCTCATGGGATCGATACTGCCCACCTGGCCTTTGAGCAGAGACAGCGCGCCGGGCACATCGGGGTCATCCTTGAAGCCATAGTGGATCTTCACTTGCCAACACTGGTGACCCATGTCGGTCAACTCAATACGCTGGTTTTCAGCGATCCAGGGCACCTCATGGCTGCGCACCGACACAAACAGGTTTTGCGCGTGCACCACCTTGTTGTGCTTGAGGTTGTGCAGCATGGCATTGGGCACGATGCCGTCTTCGGAAGTGAGAAACACCGCCGTGCCCTCCACGCGGGTGGGCGGTGCGATGAACAAAGCATCCAAAAACGACGACAGCTCCATGGCTTCGTTGCGGGTCTTGTGGTGCAACAAGGCGCGGCCATCACGCCAGGTCAGCATCAACACCAAAATCATGCCGCCAATGAACAGCGGGAACCAGCCACCGTCAACCAGCTTTAAGAGGTTGGAGCTCCAAAAGGCCAAGTCCACCACAAAGAACACCGAGGTGGCGCTGATGCACAGCCACAGGGGGTATTTCCATGCATAGCGAATCACAAAGAAAGTCAGCACCGTGGTGATCAGCATGTCGGTACACACCGCAATACCATAGGCCGCCGCCAAATTACTGGAGGTTTTGAACATCACCACCGCCAACACAATCCATACAAACAAGCCCCAGTTCACAAACGGCATGAAGATTTGCCCGGTGTCTTTTTCGCTGGTGTGCTGCACTTGCAAACGCGGCAAAAAGCCCAACTGAATCACCTGCTTGGTGACGCTGAATGCGCCGGTGATCAAGGCCTGTGAGGCAATCACGGTGGCCGCTGTCGCCAAGATCACCAAGGGGATCAACGCCCAATCAGGGGCCATGTTGAAGAAGGGGTTCTCTACCGCGGAAGGTTCCGTCAACAGCAAAGCACCTTGGCCGAAATAGTTCAAAGTCAAACAAGGCATGACGATGCCAAACCAGGCCAAACGGATGGGCTTTTTGCCAAAGTGCCCCATGTCGGCATACAGCGCCTCGCCACCGGTCACACACAACACGACCGCGCCCAAAATCAAAAACGTGGTGCCGGGTTGTTCCCAAATGAAATGGACAGCGTAGTAAGGGCTGATGGCCCACAAAATCGCCGGATTACTGGCGATGTGGTAGACGCCCAAAGCGGCAATCGAGGCAAACCAGACCAAGGTGATGGGGCCAAAAAATTTGCCGATGCCACCTGTTCCGCGCTTTTGCACGGCAAACAAACACAACAAAATAATCAGGGTCAAGGGAATGACGTAGCGCTTGAAGTTAGGCGAGACCACCTCCAAGCCCTCTACCGCAGACAACACCGAAATCGCCGGTGTGATGACACCATCGCCATAAAACAAACAGGTGCCAAAAATGCCCACGACCAGCAAAATGCTGCGCAGCCGTGGCTTGTCGCGCACCGAGGAAGAAGCCAGCGCCAGCATGGCGACCAAACCGCCCTCGCCGTTGTTATCCGCACGCAGCACCAACATCACATATTTAATCGAAACAATGAAGGTCAGGGTCCAGAAAAAGATGGACAAAATACCCATCACATTGTCAGGTGTGAAAGCCACATGACCCGAACCAAACACCTCTTTGATAGAGTAAAGAACACTGGTGCCAATGTCACCGTAGACAACCCCGATAGCGCCCAAAGTCAAACTGGCAAGTGAAGATTTGTGTGAATCTAAGTCAGAACCGCTCATCAGCCTATGAAGCGGCTGATCGCCTCTCCATCCATTTACAAGATGCGCGGAGTTTACCTATATTGCAGTGCAGCACAGGCATGCTTTTTTATTCGTATACCTCGGCATTGGGGTCGGTTTGCTCGATTTCGTAGCTTGCAGCCAACATGGCCAAACGGGCAATCACGCCATACATGTAAAAACGGTTGGGCAAACTGACACCGGCCTTGGCACCTGGCTGGGGCGTGTGTGCACTTTGCTCAAAGGCCAAGGGCACAAAGCTCGATCCTGGGGCATTCAGGTTTTCGTCCACGCCGCGCTCGGCATGCACGCGGTAAAAGCCACCCACCACATAGCGGTCCATCATGTACACCACCGGCTCGGCCACCGCGTCGTTGATACGCTCGTTGGTCAGCACCCCTTCTTGGATGATGACCTGGTTGACCTCTTGACCGTCTTTGACCACGCTCATTTTGTTACGGGTTTTGCGGTTGAGCGCCTCCAGATCGGCCACGCTGCGCACGGTCATGATGCCCATGCCATAGGTGCCGTTGTCCGCCTTGACAATGACAAAGGGCTTTTCATGGATGCCAAATTCCTTGTACTTGCGCCGGATTTTGGTCAACAACATATCGACATTGGTGGTCAGACACTCCATGCCGGTGCCTTCTGCGAAATTGACCTCGCCACAGTGGCTGAACATGGGGTTGATCAACCAAGGGTCGATGCCGAGCAACTTGCCAAAACGCTTAGACACCTCTTCATAGTTGGCGAAATGCTGGCTTTTGCGCCGCACACACCACCCCGCGTGCAAGGGCGGCAGCAGGTATTGCTCGTGCAAATCTTCCAAGATGCCAGGAATGCCTGCGCTCAAATCGTTGTTAAGCAAGATGGTGCAAGGGTCGAAGTCTTTGAGCCCCAAGCGGGTTTTGCTGCGAATCACGGGCTCCAATTTCACGGATTCACCATTGGGTAAGTCAATCACCGTGTCTTCTTTGATCTCGGGGTTGATCGAGCCAATGCGCACATTCAGGCCCGCCATGTTGAAGATGCGCGCCAACTGCGCCACATTGCTCAGGTAGAAGGTGTTGCGCGTGTGGTTCTCGGGGATGAGAAGCAGGTTGCGCGCCTCGGGGCAAATTTTCTCAATCGCGGCCATCGCCGCTTGCACCGCCAAGGGCAGCATCTCGGGTGTGAGGTTGTTCCAGCCACCAGGGTAGAGGTTGGTGTCGACTGGCGCGAGCTTGAAACCGGCGTTGCGGATGTCCACCGAGCTGTAAAAAGGGGGGGTGTGCTCCATCCATTCCATGCGAAACCAGCGCTCGATGGCGGGCATGGAGTCGAGGATGCGTTGCTCGAGCTCGTTGATGGGGCCGGTGAGCGCTGTGATGAGGTGAGGAACCATGGGTCGCTTGTCTGTTTGAATTTTGGATGTGGGGCCGATTCTGACAGCTTCAAGCATGAGGGGGATGAAAGCTTGGTTATCTGGATGGTGATGTCTTTGGCTGCGTCTTACTTTGAAGCCAAAGACATCGATCTGTAATTCCCTCCCAACCTCAACGACAAAGCCAGACCATCGTCTGGCTTTTTTCATGGCTCATGCGTTTCACACGACCATCCCTTCCTGCCCAAAGATCTTGGGTTGGAAACACACATTAATTCGTATTAAAGATTTCATATTTATCGGTATTTCGCTTAATATTACTTCTATAAGTTCCACTCATTTCAACACATCGGCTGAACCGCCCATGAACTTCAAAGGAAGCATGCTTGAATCCTTTTGTCCTTCGCGCACACTTGCGCACCCCCGTGATTCGGCGCGGTCACGTCACCTTGGATGCGCTGCTCATGTCGAGCTTGGCCTGTGGTGATGTGTCCCACCTGCTGCATTGCGAAAACGATTTGTACTTTGCCAGTTCGGGCTTTGCGGTAGAAGCCCACGCCACGCAACGAGCGTCGTTTGTGGCCAGCATGCGGCCAGAACACTCGCCCCATTGGTTGGCGCTGTTGCAGTCCAACACCAAAGACGGTGACCTGAAAATTGGCTTGGGCAGGCAGCGTGAAGCCGGCAACATCATCAACGCCTACACCGCGACTGTTGCCAACGCCATCGAGTGGTATGCCACGGGCGACATGAAAGCTGTGTTGGAGGTGGTGCGCTCCATCCCTTTCATTGGTAAGCGCAGAACCGCAGGCTATGGCGAAGTGGTTCGCTGGGATGCAGAGGTTGGCGAACTGGATGGCGTGGTGGGCTATGCAGACGACCCCTTGCGTCCTGTGCCCACTGAGCGCTGGACACAAGGCGGCGATTGGGTTGCTGTCGAAGCCGCTTGGAAAGCCCCCTATTGGGATGTGCGCAACCGCACCCGATGTTTTGCGCCACAGGTATGAGCCATGAACGGACCCGATTTTTTCATGCGCCATGTCGGTTACCGCCTGCTGCCAACTGACCAACAGACCCAAGATGCTGTGACCGACGCAGACACGCTATTGCGTCTGTCGCTAACTATCCAGAAGAGCAAAAAACAAAGACGCATTCAAACTTGTTGGATGGTGGTCACACCGCAATGGGTGGCCAC
Source organism: Burkholderiales bacterium (assembly GCA_947381415.1). Lineage (GTDB taxonomy): Bacteria > Pseudomonadota > Gammaproteobacteria > Burkholderiales > Burkholderiaceae_C > Limnohabitans. The sequence continues at coordinate 40,958 of CANCVB010000011.1, read as the reverse complement.
CAACTTCAAGTTCTTACCTGCGCTTGGTTTTCGCCAAGACATGGAGCGCAAAACCGCCATCAAAGAAGCCCTTCAGTCTGGCGATCCATGCATCTTGCTTGCTCTGGGCAAGCGAAACATGACCGCTCGGGACCTGTTTGTCACCTATGACCCACGCGCAGCTCGCTTGTGCAGCGAAGGCAAAGTCCACACCTACGACGCCACCCAGGAGAAAACATGGACATCTTGATAGACAAACCCCCGCGTGTGCGTGGCTATGCCTTGCACCGCATTGTTGAGCAATACCGAAACGGCAAACCCGCTTTGTGGGCCGATGAGGGGCAACAACTGCGCATCCGCCCCGAAGAGGCCACACCGCCCCACTACGACAGTGGCAAATTGTTGGCGTTCACCACCACCGCTTGCGTGTCGTTCAGTAGCGGCCACAAACACAAATACCTGCCTTTGGCTGATTGGCGTGGTCGCAGGGCTTGGCTGGACAAACAAGGCATGAAGCACGGCTTTGAAATTGTCGGCGTGCACATCACACCCGGCATGCAAGAAGTGCAAACCCATGACGGCAGACGCTTCAAGTTAGACGCCACTGAATTCACCGGCCTTTTGAAAGTGAACGAGCCCGCAGCGTTTGCCCTGTGCCTGAGCAAAGGCATTGGCAAGGTGGGCAAAGCCTTTGGCCTGAACCTCTTGATCGTTCAATAACCCCGAAAGACCACACCATGACCTCTAGCCTTACCTTGGTTGCCACCATCGACCTGCACACCGTGCAACCCCTGACCTTCACCCACCACGGCACAGATGGCCTGCCCCTGCTGACCCGTGGCATCGATGCCGAAGGCCGCCACCAGCGCAGCGTCTACATCCCCGCCGCGCAACTGCGGGGCCGCTTGCGCCACGAAGCTGCTTTCGCCGAACTGCGCGGGCGCCCCCACAAAGCCAAGCTGGAGGATGCATATTTGTTGGCACTGGGACAAGATCTGCGCCCTAGCGAAGACGACGAACCCGAAGCCATCAAACTGAAAGAGCAAATCGCATTTCGACAGCAAAACCCGTTTCTCGATTTGTTTGGCACCTGGAAGGTGGCCAGCCGTCTTTATGTCTCGCACCTTTTGCCGTCGGTCAATGTCTTGCCCGACAACATCAGCCACATTCGACACGACTTGGACACCAACCAAGACATGATGGGCTTGCTCGACGACACAGAACAAGACCGCTTTTATGAGCGTCAAGGCAAGCAAGGTTTGGCCTCCAAAGCCGAGGGCTTGATCAAACTCAGCATGCGCGAACTGAGTGCCGCCCGCAAGCTGAAAGACCAAGAAAAAATAGACGCCTTGACAGCCAAAGTTGAAGAACTCAAAGCGCTTAAAAAAACACAAAAGGGCGGCGACACATCTGACAACTCCAAGCACTTGCTGGAATTGCAAGTGATTCCCGCTGGCATCACCCTCAGCGGCAAGCTCACCATGATGCATGCCCAAGCCTTCGACCTGCAAACCTTGGTCACCGCCTTTGACGGCCTGAGCCGAAAACCGTTCATCGGTGCGCAACAAGCCAGGGGTTGCGGCGAGATCAAGGGGCAAGTGCGCTTCAGCACTGCCGATGGCGAGGTGTTGTTGGTGCTGGACTTTGGTGGTCTGCAAGCGGCTCAATGTGCATGGACGCCGCAAGGTCAGACCTTTGTTCAAGCAGCAGAACCAGCGCATGCATCGGCATGAGTTTTCGCAGCCCTGAGCAACAGCGCTATGCCAAGCTGATCGAGACCGCGCTGCGCCCTGGTCCACCCTTGTTGGCAGGCGCCGCAGCAGGTTTGGGCAAAACCCATGGTTACAGCATTCCCTTGGTGCGCTCGGGCAAACGCATCGCCATTGCCATGAGCACGCGACAATTGATGCAGCAATACCTGCAAAGCGCTGCACTTCACTCGGCCTGTGAATCGCACCCCATCAGCGTGGTGGCTTTGCAAACCCGCCACAGTTTTGCCAGCGAACAGGACTACCAAACGCACCGCACCCAAGCCATGCAAGCGCAAGTGCTGGTGCTGACCCATGCAGCGGCTTTGATTGACAGCTTGCAGCCAGGCTACGCCCAACTGCGCCAACGTGATGTGGTGCTGTTTGACGAGGCCGATTTGCTGGCCGATGCCGCCGATCTGCGCAGCACCTTCCACATCAGCGCCGCCACCCTTGCCGACTGCGGTGCTGCTTCGTTGGCACCGGCGATCGCCGCGCAAAAGGTGCTGCAACACGCCAGCCAAGCCGAAGACCGTTGCGCCGCCAGTGCCATCTTGTATGCCTTGGCCCACCCTGCGGCCTACAAAGTGGTGGGTCATGACGACGACGGCGCTTTGCTGCTCAAGCACCGCATGCCGGGGCGCATGCTCAAGCCCTTGGTGCGCGATGTGCCGCGCTGTGTTTTCACCAGCGGTACGCTGCAAGTCAATGGCCGTTTTGACCATTTCGTGCGCTGCCTTGGCCTGCAAGCCATCGCCCCCGAAAGCCGCCACCTCGACCCCGCACAGCATGGCAGCCTGAAGGTGGAGGTGGCCACCGACACCTTGACGCACGACGCCATGGCGCAGCGCATCGCCCATGCCGCCAAACCCTGCTTGGTGCTGACCAATAGCCACCATATGAGCGCCCAACTGGGTGCGTTGTTGCCCGACGCGGTGGTCCGCATGCCGCAAGAGCCCTTGGCTGATGCTGTGCAACGCTGCCCTGATGGCGGGGTACTGATCGCGGCGGGTGCGTGGTCGGGCTTGGACGAACCCCGCTTGCGCTGGCAAACCGTGGTCATCCCGCAAACGCCTTATGGCCAGCCCATGGCAGTGAATGGGCAAGCCCTCAACCACTTCATCGACAGCCAAGTGGTGGCGCTGCGCCGCACCCACCAAGGCTTGCACCGAGGGCTGCGCACCCCCGACGCCCAATGCACCCTGCTGCTGCTAGACCCCCGAAGCGCTCGCATGGCTTTGCGCCCCGCCATTCCTGAGCGCTTCCATGTGGACTGGGACGGTTTTGTAGAGGGTGCTGAAGTCTTGCAAACCCATTTGCAGCGCGAGCGCAACGCGCAACTGCGCGCAGCCGCTTTGAAGCACCACGGCCCCCAATGCATGCACGCAGACTGCGGTGTGACCGCCGTGCATTTGCTGGATGTGCACCACACCCGACCCATCAGCGAAGGAGAGCGGCGCACCACACTTGATGCGGTACAGATTTTGTGCAAAAACCACCATGCCCAGGCTCACCATGACCTGCACCAAGCCTTTTTTTCGAATGGCCAAACTGAAGAAAATCCTTTGCAATCAAAGGTTTGAAGCGGGTCGGCTCCAGCCGCCATGTATTTGTGCGGTTACTAGAACGTTAAAAATGCTGTACCTATGACAGTTCTTGCTCCAGCCGCCATGTATTTGTGCGGTTACTAGAACAGCGAAACATACGATCAAGTGATTGCATCAAGCTCCAGCCGCCATGTATTTGTGCGGTTACTAGAACACAGCGGCCAGTGCACAGAGCAAGAGGGCGGCTCCAGCCGCCATGTATTTGTGCGGTTACTAGAACTGTCCACACCCCTTGCCTTGGTGGGTTTTGGCTCCAGCCGCCATGTATTTGTGCGGTTACTAGAACATCTCAACTATTTGAAAGAACCCTATGGCAGCTCCAGCCGCCATGTATTTGTGCGGTTACTAGAACACGGAAACCAATATCCGAATGCTCTACATCGCTCCAGCCGCCATGTATTTGTGCGGTTACTAGAACTAATATCCATGGCTGTTTGTATTTGCTTCGCTCCAGCCGCCATGTATTTGTGCGGTTACTAGAACAGCAACAAACACCCCTCTGTATCGGCTTCGCTCCAGCCGCCATGTATTTGTGCGGTTACTAGAACCACGCTTCGGTAGTGGCCGCAGTCGTATGAGCTCCAGCCGCCATGTATTTGTGCGGTTACTTCATTTAGATTGCAGCGAAGCGCTCAACGCGACACCCGTCGCAACGATGGGTGAATTTGTGCTGAACCCTGAATTAGTAAAAATAAATTAAAAATACATTTGTATTTGTATTTTTTATGTATCCTTTGGGGCTCTTGTAGAGCAAGCCTGAAATGGGTTAGTTTTTTAGTCTTTAAAAAAAGAAACGCCTCCACATGGGAGGCGTCGGTCCGGAGATGCGATCTCCGGGGGGGTTAACAGAGGGAATTTTATAAGGAAAACCTGACAAATGTGCAAAGTCGATGTCCCCATTTACCCTTAAAACCGAAATTGGTTTTCACATGCAACGCGTTGTGGCTTATGTGGACGGCTTTAACCTTTACTTTGGCATGAAAAGCAAAGGCTGGCGCAAACTCTATTGGCTTAATTTAGTGGCTTTGGCAAGTGCACTGCTCAAGCACGATCAACAGTTGCGCAAAGTTCATTACTTCACGTCACGCATTCGCTCCACGAACAACAACCAAACCGATATTCAAAGACAAACGACCTACCTTGAGGCATTGGCTTGCCTATCTGGTCTTGATATTCATTGGGGACATTTCTTGGAAAAACCTCGGCAATGCCATGCCTGTGGTGCCCAATGGTTGAGTTATGAAGAAAAAATGACCGACGTCAACATGGCGGTTCAACTGTTGACCGATGCCTACGAAGATCTTTTTGATACCGCCATCTTGATTTCAGGTGACAGCGACCTCACCACACCTGTCACCACGCTGCGACGGCAATTTCCTTCTAAGCGCTTGATCGTTGCTTTTCCACCTGGGCGCAAATCCAACGAGTTGTCAAAGGCATCCAACGGTTTTTTTACCATCGGCGAAGCACATCTCAGACAGTCGCAATTACCAGATGAAGTGACTAGGCCAGATGGGTATGTCTTAACCAGACCAACCACTTGGATTTAGCCGTCAACCCCTGACTTCCCCCGCCCCCAACACCACATATTTCAGCGAGGTGAGCCCCTCAATACCCACGGGTCCACGGGCGTGGAATTTGTCGGTGGAAATGCCAATCTCGGCACCCAGGCCGTACTCAAAACCATCGGCAAATCGGTTCTGGCGTTGACGATGAAGCTGAGTTTCTCAATTCACAAGGGAACAGCGCATGAATATCGTCTATATCGTGATTGGCTTCACCATATTGATGTGCGCCATGTCTTTGGCTGCGTCTTACTTTGAAGCCAAAGAAAAAAGCAAGGCTGCATCAAAGGACGACGGCCTTTAATTCATCCCCGCAATATGCATCCCATCGCGTGCGCAATGCACCGAAAGTCCACTTCGCCAATTCGGACCTGCCCAAACCGGAAAGCCGCACCCCAGTGGGTTTTGTCTTTGATGAACTCCAACTGCGCAATCAGGGGCTTGATGGGCACCGATTGCGCTGGAACGAAATCCACATCGATGCGCCAGGGCACAAACCCCGGCACACCATCTGCCGTCATGTCGTATGCGTAAACCTCACCCGTGCGGATGAACCCCAAAGCGGTGAAGGCTTGCAAGGGTGCACCATCGGGATAGTCCTCCCGCGGTGAGTAATAAATCAACCCATCCCCGGCCTTCATGCGCTGGAGCGGCGCTTGCTTGCCGTGGTTCATCTGCGCAAAACCACCCGCAACCCCGCGAAGCACATGCGAGCGGCTGACCACGCCGATCCAGTGATTCATGGCTGCACCACGGCGATGAATATCTCGATCTTCCCTTCGGGGCCGTTGCGTTCAAAAGCGCCGTGGGCATCTGATGCATAGCGGTAATAAACACCCAACACCTGGGCTGTTAGAGGCAGGCTTGGAGCGACTGTCGCTGCAAAGTCTTTCCACAATGGGCCAAAGCGTGCGGTACTGGCCTGCATTTCATCTGCATTGCAGGTGCGTACCAACAGGCCCAGCACCTTTTTTGTTTGAATCTCAATGGGTTTCATCAACAGGTCCTGTCAGCGACCGTCGGCCAAGGCCTGCGGGTCCACGCCTTGCAGGCGCAAATAGTCGATGAGGCGCTGCCCATCGACCAGCTTGAAGTGCTGACCCAGCGCACGCATGGACTGGATGCGGTCCAGTCGAAAGCTGCGAAAGTCTTGGCGCTTTTCGCACCAAGCCACCAGCGTCCAGACCGTGCCCCAAAAGAAGCTGCCCAAGGGCCATACCGTGCGTTCTCTGGTGCGACTTTGGGCATCGCTGTAGACCAGTGCCAGCTTGTCACTGGCTTGTGTGGCCTCGCGCCACAGCTGCAAGTGCGGTTGTTGCGCCGGTGTCAAACCCCAGGGCGGCGAATACACCGGCGTGTGTTGCGCCGCATGACGCTGGTCTGCAGGCATGACGCTCAACACCCGCGACAAGGCCGATTCGCTGGCACGCGCCAAGGCCGGGTCCAACCACTGCTGCGCCACCCGCGTCATCACCACCAAGGCCTGCGCCTCTTGTGGGGTGAAGATCAGTGGCGGCAACTCAAAACCTTGACCCAAACGGTAGCCCACTCCTACCGCCCCTTCAATCGGCACACCTTGGTATTGCAAGTCAGCCACATCGCGGTACACCGTGCGCTCGGATACCTCTAGCCGCTGCGCCAGCCACTGGGCCGTGGTCAGGCGGCGACCTCGGATGAGTTGGACAATCTGAAACAAACGGTCTGCGCGGCGCATGGCGAGGTGCGTGTTTTAAAAAATGGGCACCAGTCTAGGGTCTTCAGGCGTAAGCATGCAAGCCCACCCGGTTGCCGTCCACATCCACCATGTGTGCCATGAATCCCGCCCCTTCTGGCAATGCCACCTGACCCATGGCGACTTGCCCGCCCGCAGCCACGACACGCTTTAAAGCAGCATCCAACGATGCACCTGCATACAGATACACCAAGGTGCCGCTGGTGCCCGGTTGCAATGCTGGGTGACCAGACAGCAAAGCACCTTTGGCGCGATGACCATCTTCTTTAAACACCACCATTTCCATGTTGGGGCCCACAAAATTTTCTCGGTGTAAAGAGGTTTGCAAAACCGCCTCATAAAACGCCTGGGCCCGCGATATATCGCGCACGGGAATCTCAAACCAATCGATCACTTGTTTCATATTGTCCTTTCTTGGCATCAGCGCAGACCGTCTGCGCTCCGGAAAGGACTGTGCCTGAGGGGTACTGACAACGGGGTGTCAGGAGCAATGACGGAACACGCCTATTTCACTTTTGCCTGAGCACTGCCACCGACAAGCCCGAAGCCACAAAGGTCACACCGGCGCCGATGTTGAGCCCCGCAACCACCCGGGGCCGTTGACGCAGCCATGAGGACAGGCGTGAGGCAAACACACCCATCAAGGCAAAACTCAGTGCCGTTAGAAACGCGAACCACACGCCGTACACCAACATCTGCATGGTGACCGAGCCGCGCTCAGGGCTGACAAACTGCGGAATGAAGGCCAAGACAAACAAGCCCGGTTTGGGATTGAGCGCTGCCGACAAAAAACCCGTCGCAAAAATGCGGGACAAAGGTTGTTGGGCCGCAGGCGCAAAACTGATCAAGTTGCGCGAGCGTAAAACCTTGACGCCCAACCAAAGCAAATAAGCCGCGCCGGTCAGTTTGACCACCCAGAACGCCAAAGAAGAAGTTTGCATCAGCAAGGTCAAGCCAAAGGTCGCTGCGCCCACATGAAAAAGAATGCCAGCCCCCGAAGACAGGCCTGATACGACGGCCGCAGGTTTACCTTGACTGAGACCGCGCCCCATGGCCAAGAGGTTGTCCGGGCCGGGAGACAACACCAATAACAAACAAGCCGCGCTGTAAGTCAGCCAAATTTCAAGGGGGAACATGGTGAGTCTCCTGAAGTTATAGTGGTGGTCACATAAATTCTAAAGTACTGCAAAAATATCAATCACAACATTTCCATGTTGTTCTTTTTGGTATATTTTTGGTCTTGCCTACACCTGTGCACCGCCCGACCTGACCCGCCGCATGGCATGATGGCCCACTCCATTGAAAGCGCCCCATGACCCATCCAACCACCCCCCGACAATCTGCCTTGCTGGTCATCGATGTTCAGCAGTCCTTCATGCACATGCCGTTTTGGAAACTCGGCGACATCGCCCCCTTCCAGCAAGCACTGCTGCGACTGGACGCTGGGTGCAGGGCCGCCAATGTGCCTGTGGTGCACATCTACCATGTAGGACTGGCGGGGCCCTTTTTGCTCGACTCTGGACTGGTCAAACCCATGGACTGGCTGCCGGGTGAGCCTGCGGTGCGCTTTGACAAGCATGTACACAACGCCTTCACCGACACCGGCCTTGATGTGTGGCTGCGCCGTCAAGGGGTGCAGCACCTCATCATCAGCGGCATGCGCACCGAGCAATGCTGCGAAACCACGGCACGTGTGGGTTCGGATCTGGGCTATGCGGTGGACTTTGTGTCTGAGGCCACGCTGACCTTTCCCATGACCCACAAGGGCACGGGCCAGACCTTCAGTGCGCAAGAGATCACCACACGCACCGAGCTGGTTTTGGCCGATCGCTTTGCGCGCATCGTGAGCGTGGACGCCTGTTTGTCCAGCCTCTGAAACGAAAGCCCAAACCGCATGCGCCAACTGCGCCCCAAAGACCTGGCCTTGGCCTTGCTGGTCATCGGTGTCTGGGGCGTGAACTTTGCCGTCATCAAGGTTGGCGTTGTCGGTGTGCCGCCCATGCTGCTGGGGGCTTTGCGTTTCATGTTGGCGGCGTTTCCGGCCTTGCTGTTTGTCAAACCGCCCGGGGTGCCACTGCGCTGGTACCTTGCTTACGGCCTGACGATTTCGGTCGGTCAATTTGCATTTTTGTTCAGTGCCATCCATGAGGGCATGCCTTCAGGACTGGCGTCGCTGGTGCTGCAATCGCAGTCGTTTTTCACACTCTTGCTGGCCAGTTGGTGGCTCAAAGAGCGCTGGCACGGGCACCAAATGGCAGGACTGTTGCTGGCCTTATTGGGTCTGGTGCTGATCGGCATGGCGCACAGTTCATTGGCGAACGGGCTCAGCGTGCCGCTGCTGGGCTTTGGACTCACGCTATTGGCTGCACTGTCATGGGCTTGCGGCAACATTGTCACGCGGGTTGTGAGCCGTTATGGTCCCATGAACCAACTGGCTTTTGTGGTTTGGGCCAGCCTGGTGCCGCCTCTGCCATTCATCGCTTTGTCTGTGTGGTTGGATGGGCCTGAGGCCATCGTGCAATCGCTGACGCATTTGTCTTCAACCACACTGGCAGCAGTGGCCTACTTGGCGTGGATGGCAACGCTTTTGGGCTATGGCCTGTGGACGTATTTGATGAGCCTGTATCCAATCAACCGTGTGGCGCCATTTACCCTGCTGGTTCCAGTGGTGGGCCTGAGCACTGGATGGTGGGTTTTTGGTGAATCCCTGGGGCCACTGCACTGGGCCGGTGGCGCGCTGCTGATGCTGGGTTTACTGTTGAATGTGTTTGGACAAGCTTTGCTTCAGCCCTTGCTGAATCGCTTTCAATCTAACTGATCGTCACACGCCTGGCTTGGCCCTAAGCGTGTTGTGAGAGATGGATGCACTGCATCTCACCCCCGCACTTCCCCCGCCCCCAACACCACATACTTCAGCGAGGTGAGCCCCTCGATGCCCACGGGTCCACGCGCGTGGAATTTGTCGGTGGAAATGCCAATCTCGGCGCCCAAGCCGTACTCGAAACCATCGGCAAAGCGGGTGCTGGCGTTGACGATGACGCTGGCCGAGTCCACCTCGCGCATGAAGCGCTGGCTGTGCACATGGTTCAGCGTCAATATGGCGTCGGTGTGGTGGCTGCTGTAGTGGTTGATGTGGGCAATGGCCGCGTCCAAGCCGTCCACCAGCTTGATGCTGATGATGGGCGCCAAATACTCCTCGAACCAATCTTGCTCGGTGGCGTCTTTGAGCACCGCGCCCTTGACAGCTTGCAACAAGGTTTTGCTTTCAGGGCAGCAACGCATCTCCACACCTTTGTCGGCCAACACCTGGCCGATGCGCGGCAAAAACGCCGCCGCCACACCACGGGCCACCAACAAACTTTCTGTCGCGTTGCAAGGGCTGTATTTCTGTGTCTTGGCGTTGTCAACGACTTTCAACGCCATGTCGAGGTCACAGGGGTCGTCCACATAGGTGTGGCAGTTGCCGTCCAAATGCTTGATGACCGGCACCTTGGCGTCTTGGCTGATGCGCTCGATCAAGCCCTTGCCGCCGCGCGGAATGACCACGTCCACATACTGGGGCATGGTGATGAGTTCACCCACGGCCGCACGGTCGGTGGTGGGCACGAGTTGCACCGCGTCGGTGGGCAGGCCGGCTTCTGCCAAGGCTTGCTGCACCAGCGCTGCCAAGGCTTTGTTGGAGTCGATGGCCTCGGAGCCGCCGCGCAAGATGCAGGCGTTGCCACTCTTGATGGCGAGTGACGCCGCTTCGATGGTGACGTTGGGGCGGCTCTCGTAAATCATGCCAAACACGCCAATGGGCACGCGCATTTGCCCCACGCGGATGCCGCTGGGCTGCTGGCTCATGCCGCTGATGCTGCCAATGATGTCGGGCATGGCAGCGAGTTGCTCGCAACCCAGCGCACAGGTTTCCAAGGTTTGCGGCGAAAGCTTGAGTCGGTCCGCCAGAGGCGCGGCCAAACCAGCGGCTTGGGCGCGGCTCAGGTCTTTGGCGTTGTCGGTTTGCAAAGCCGCCGTGTGTTCGCGCAGCAAGCGCGCCAGCGCCCGCAGGGCCCGGTTTTTTTGCGCCGCCGTGGCACGCGCCATGCCTGCTGCCGCGCAACGCGCTTGCAGGCCCAAGGTGCGCATGAGTTCAGGGATGGTGGTGACAGCGTTCATGGCTGGATTTTGGCAGAGATGGTGTTCAAGACGGTTGACAGGCTTTGCTGAGCATCAAAGCCAAACGGCCCAAAGCCTGCCAGCTGTCTTGCGGCCACTGTGCAAAGCGCAAGCCTTTGACCACGCCATCCACTTGGTGTGCGGCTTGCAGCAAGCGGTCCATCATGGCTGGCGTCAAGCGGGGCAACACCCGCTCGAACAACCGCTCCTTGGGCCCCCAAATGCGTTGCTCACGCAGCACCTGCGGCAATGCCCGCCCGCTGGCCACCGCGTCTTTGACACGCTTTAACGCGCGTATATCCTCAGCCAACGCAAAGTGCACCAGCACCTCGGACGTTCCCTCGGCGCGTAAGCCGTCCAACATGCGCTGCACCCGTTGGTGTTGACCTGCCAAAACCGTTTCGCTGAGCTTGAACACATTGAAGCGCGCCACATTCAAAACCGCGGTTTCAATGTCTTCAAAACTCAACTCCTGAGGCGGGTAGAGCAAGGCCAGCTTTTGAATTTCTTGGTGCGCCGCCAGCAAATTGCCCTCGACCCTGTCGGCAAAAAATTGCAAGCTGCGCTGCCCCTCTTCACCCGCACGCACACGCTGCTGCTGCAGAGACAGACGCTTGGCAATCCACTCGGGCAAAGCGGCGCGCTCTATGGGGTCGATTTGCACGCTGATGCCATGCGCATCGAGCGCAGTGAACCAACCTGAAGACTTGGCGGTTTTGTCCAAGCGCGGCAAAGACAGCAGCACCAACACACCGTCATTGCCTTCGCAAGCCTGGGCCATGCGCTGCAAAGCTTCGCTGCCATCTTTGCCAGGTTTGCCCGAGGGGATGCGAATATCAATCAGCTGTTTATCGGCAAACAAGCTCATGGCCGAGGTGGCTGATTCCACCTCGCCCCAATCAAAATGCGCGCCGGCCACGGTAAACACATGGCGCTCTAAAAACCCTTGTTGTCTGGCGCTGGCACGGATCGCGTCGGCCGCCTCTTGCAGCAACAAGTGCTCATCGCCATGCAAGGTGTAGAGCGAGCGCAAAGCTTGCGGCAATTGTTCGATCAAGCGTTGGCCAGAAAGTTGCATGCGTCGCCAAGCCTAGGGCATGCGCACCACAGCGATTCGGCGCAGCACCTGTTGCACCAAGTCGGAACGCATATCGCGGTAGAGCAAACCCTCTTCAGCCTCTTTGGACAAGGCGGAACTTTCACTGAAACTGATGTCACGCTCTTGCACGAGTTCGGTGTCTGGAATCAACTCGATGCCTTCGCGGGTTCGCAGCTTAAAGCGAATGCGAAAGCGCAACTGAAATTCGCGCACCGCGCCGGCAGAGGTTCGACTCAGAATGACCTTCTCAGGCAACTCTTGCAACAAATCAAAAATCACATCAGCCCGCTCGACTTGCCTGGGGTCGCTGATGACCTCCACCTTGCCAGAGGCCGAAATATTGCGCTTGAGTTCTTGGCCAAACACAGAGGCTTCGGGCAAGCCGCTAAAGAGCGTGCGAAACGGGTAATTGGGCGCTTGGCGCAACTGAAAGCCACATGCCGTGACCCCCATCAACAACACACTTGAAGCAAATACGCGACGTTGCATCATGTTCAAACCACTATGTTGACCAAACGACCCGGCACCACGATGACTTTTTTCGGTGCCGCACCTTGGGCCTGTTTCTGAAAAGCCTCGCTCGCCAAAGCGGCGTGTTCGATGTCTTCTTTGCTGGCGGTGGCTGGCACTGAAATAGCGCCGCGCAATTTGCCATTGACTTGCAGCATGAGTTCAATCTCATCGCGCAGCAAAGCGCGCTCGTCCACGCTGGGCCAGGGGGCGTCGAGCAGGTCGCCGCTGCGGTTGGCATAGCCCAGCTCGCGCCACAAGTGGGCGCTGATGTGGGGACAAGCGGGATAGAGCATGCGCAGCAAGACCGATGTGCCTTCGCACAGCACGGCTTGGTCACCCGAGCTGCCGTCGGTTTTGAAGTCTTCCAAGGCATTGAGCAATTTCATGCAACCCGACACCACGGTGTTGTATTGCATGCGCTCGTAGTCATAGCTGACTTGCTTGAGCGTCAGGTGCACATCGCGGCGCAAATCGGCCGCTTCTTTGCGGTAACTGGCTTGGCTGAGGTCGCCAGCAGTGGCGGCCTTGAGGATGGTTTCGTGTTTGAACGCGAAGTTCCACACCCGGCGCAAAAACCGAAAGCTGCCCTCCACCGCGGAGTCGTTCCACTCCAGCGTGGCCTCGGGCGGTGCGGTGAACATGGTGTACAGGCGCGCGGTGTCCGCACCATAGCGCTCGATCAGGTCTTGCGGATCGACACCGTTGTTCTTGGACTTGGACATGGTGCCCACGCCCTCGTAGTCGATGGGCGTGCCCACAGGCAGTTTGCCGTCGCCGCTGTCGGCAGGGTTTTTCAGCTGGGCGCCCATCACTTTGCCGGTGTCGTCCAGCACATGCTCCACATCGTGTGGCCAGAAATAGTCTTTGCCACCCTTGGCCGTTCGGCGCGAGTAAATGTGGTTGAGCACCATGCCTTGGGTGAGCAACTTGGTGAACGGCTCGTCCACCTTGACCAAGCCAAGGTCGCGCATGACCTTGGTCCAAAAACGCGCATACAGCAGGTGCAGGATGGCGTGTTCGATGCCACCGATGTACTGGTCCATGCCGCTGCCGCCCGTGGCTTTGTCGCCCTCACGCATCCAATACTGCGTACCCTCGGCCACCATGGCCTCGGCGTTGGTCGGATCGCAGTAACGCATGAAGTACCACGACGAATCCACAAACGTGTCCATGGTGTCGGTTTCGCGGCGCGCCGCTTTGCCGCAGGTCGGGCACACCACGCCTTTGTGGAAACCTTCGTGCTTGTGCAAGGGGTTGCCCGAGCCGTCAGGAATGCAGTCTTGCGGCAGCACCACGGGCAGGTCTTTCTCAGGCACAGGCACAGCACCGTGTTCGTCGCAATGGATGATGGGAATGGGGGTGCCCCAGTAGCGCTGGCGGCTCACGCCCCAGTCGCGCAGACGCCAGGTGATTTTTTTCTCGCCCAGGCCTTTGGCCGCGAGCATCTCGGCCACTTGGTTCACCGCCTCTTTGAAACGCAGTCCATCGAGTTCGCCCGAGTTGACGCACGCACCGTCTTTGGTGGCGTACCACTCTTGCCAGGCCTGATCGTTGAAGCTGTGGTCCTTGAGTGCCACCACTTGGGTGATGGGCAACTGGTACTTGAGCGCGAACGCAAAGTCGCGCTCATCGTGCGCGGGCACGCCCATGACAGCGCCATCGCCATAGCTCATCAACACATAGTTGCCCACCCACACCGCCACCTGCGCGCCCGTCAACGGATGGGTGACATGCAATCCGGTGGGCATGCCCACCTTGTCTTTGACGGCCAGTTCGGCCTCGGTGGTGCCACCCTCTTTGCATTCCTCCAAAAACGCTGCCAACTTCGGGTTGCTGGCCGCCGCATGCAGCGCCAGTGGGTGTTCAGGTGCCACGGCGCAAAAGGTCACGCCCATGATGGTGTCGGCTCGGGTGGTGAACACGTACATGCGCCCGTCTTGGATCAGCTGACCATCAGCGCCTGCAATGGTGTGGGTGAACGCAAAGCGCACACCCTCGCTCTTGCCAATCCAGTTTTCCTGCATCAGGCGCACTTTATCGGGCCAACCGTTCAAAGTGGCTTTGGGGTTGCCCACCTGCACATGGTCCAGCAACTCTTGCGCATAGTCGGTGATCTTCAGGTAGTAGCCTGGGATTTCGCGTTTTTCCACCACCGCGCCCGTGCGCCAGCCTTTGCCGTCAGTCACCTGCTCATTGGCCAAAACGGTTTGGTCCACGGGGTCCCAATTGACCACCTGGGTCTTGCGGTAGGCCACACCCTTTTCCAGCATCTTCAAAAACAACCACTGGTTCCACTTGTAATAAGTCGGATCGCAGGTGGCCACCTCGCGCGACCAGTCGACAGCCAGGCCCATGGCCTGCATCTGCTGCTTCATGTAGGCGATGTTTTCGTAAGTCCACTTCGCAGGGGGTACACCGTTTTTCAGGGCGGCATTTTCGGCGGGCAGACCAAAGGCGTCCCAGCCCATGGGCATGAGCACGTTGTAGCCCTTCATGCGCAAGTGGCGGGTGAGCATGTCGTTGATGGTGTAGTTGCGCACATGGCCCATGTGCAGCTTGCCGCTGGGGTAAGGCAGCATGGAGCAAGCGTAGTACTTGGGGCGACTGTTGTCTTCGGTGACGCGGTAAACATCAGCAGCTGTCCATTCGCCACGGGCCGCCGTTTCAACGTCTTTAGGGGTATAGGTCTCTTGCATGGGGCTCAGTAAATAGCCCCTGCAGCCATCAGGGGCGCAGGGGCGGGGAAGATGCTTGGATTTTAGGCGCAGGGGGCTGCACCGCCAAAGCGACCTTGGCCAGCCCGGCTTTTTGCAACAGGCCCATCACCTCGGCGACGCGCCCGTAGGGCACGCTTTGGTCAGCCTGCAGTTGCACCTCTATCGATGCATCAACGCCAGCTTGCATGGCCAAAATGGCAGGCAAGGCCTGTAACTCAACCGGTTTGTCATCCACAAAAACATGGCTTGTTGCGTCAAGACTCAAACGCATAGAAGTGACAGGGGTTGGCGAAAACGCTGCCTGCGCGGGGGGCAAATCCAAACGCAAGGCATTGCCCATCAAAGGCGCGGTGATGAGAAAAATCACCAGCAACACCAACATCACATCAACCAAGGGTGTGACATTGATGTCCGCCATGGGTGCATGCGCTGAAGAAGACTCAAATTCGCCCAAGCCCATGCCAGTCACCTCAGGGCTGTGCGGGCTGGGCCAACCAATAGGCCCGCAAATCAAATGCCAAGGCGTCCAACGCCGCTTCAATGGCCACCAAACGCCTGCCCAACAAGTTGTAAGCCATGACCGCAGGGATGGCAACACCCAGACCTGCCGCTGTCATCACCAAAGACTCACCCACGGGCTGCGCCACTTTGTCCAAGCTGTATTGCCCAATTTGGGCCAAATTCACCAAGGCATGGTAGATGCCCCAGACAGTGCCAAGCAAACCAATGAACGGGGATGTGGCGCCAATCGTGGCCAACAGGTCTTGGCCATACCGCAAGCGTTGGCGAATGCCTTGTAAGGCTTGGCGCAAACTGCTGTTGAGTTGGTCTTCCCGCGAGGTGAATGCGGCCATGCCCTGTTTGGCAAGGCTTAAGTGGTCTTGCAGCAAGCCACCCAACAGGTGTTGGGTGTCCAAGGCGCGCCAATTTTGCGCCACATGTGACCAACTGGTCGACTGCGCCCAAGACGCCTGACACAGCGATATATCTCGGCGGGCCAGCGACAACAACCATGACTTGTAAACAATCAAGACCCAACTCACGACGGACATTGCGCACAAGGCCAGCGCCACCACTTGGCTTAACAAGTCGGCTTGCGCAAGCCAGTGCCACAGGCTCATGGCTGGGCGTTCCTCAAGCCCAACACATCAAACATATCAAACAAGCCATGCGGTTGTTGGGTGACAAAACGAACGGCACGCAAACTGCCCTCTGCATAGGTGCTGCGGCTAGAAGATTTATGGGTGATTTCAATCCGCTCACCCGTGCCCGCAAACATCACCGTGTGGTCTCCCACAATATCGCCACCACGGATGGTGGAAAACCCAATCGCGTTCTCGGGGCGCGCACCGGTGTGGCCCTGACGGTCAAACACCGCGCATTGCTTGAGGTCTCGCCCCAATGCCTGGGCAATGACTTCTCCCATCTTCAGCGCAGTGCCGGATGGGGCATCCACTTTATGGCGGTGATGGGCCTCGATGATTTCAATGTCGTAGTCAGTGGCCAGTGCCACAGCGGCCATCTCTAGCAACTTCAAAGTGACGTTCACGCCCACACTCATATTGGGCGCCATCACGATGGCAATGTCTTGGCTGGCCGTTTGGATCTCGGCTTTTTGGGCGTCGCTAAAACCGGTGGTACCAATCACTATCTTCACGCCAAGTTCACGACAGGCTTTGAGGTGCGCCATGGTGCCTTCAGGCCGCGTGAAGTCAATCAAGACCTGCGCGTTTGCCAAGCCAGCATGCAAATCAGATTGAATGACCACGCCACTGGCTTGGCCTAAAAAGCCTGTGGCATCGTTGCCCAGGTGAATGCTGTCGGCAACATCCAAGGCACCCGCCAGCTGGCAATCCGCAGACTCCAACAGGGCTTGCGCCAACATGCGACCCATGCGGCCACTGGCACCAGCGATAGCGACGCGATGGGCTTGGGCAAGGCTAGCGTTCATAAAAAATCAGGGTCTCTCTAAGGGTGGATAGGTTTTGTCGGGCGATGCAGCGGCAGGCTTGGGGGTGGTGGCCGCAGGTGTGGGTGTGTTTTTGTGGAAACTTTCCAATTCTTTGGGCGTGGCCTCTAAACGCGGTACCACTTTGCGGTCTTCAGGCACGGCAATGCGCTCTGCGAACTCGGATTCACTGGGCAAGTCATCGCCTTCGAAGCGAACATAGAGATCGTCTTTGAAGTACACCGACAACTGGCGTTGCTGTGGCTGGGTGCCTTTGCGCACAATGGTGAAGGCATAGTCCCAACGATCGGCGTGGAACACGCTGGCAATCAAAGGCGTGCCCAAAATTTCCTTGACCTGATTGCGACCCATGCCTGGGCGCAATGCCTGCACCTGCTCTTTGGACACGAAATTGCCTTGCACCACTTCCACGCGGTAAGGGGTGACTTTGCGAATGGCTTTGGCCACAGGGTCGTCAATGGTGGAACACCCCGCCACCAGCAAAGCCGCAAATGTCATGCAATAAGCCATCGACTGGCGCAAAAGTGTCATGGTGGGATGGGGCAAGTTATGATGGAAACATTGTACCGATGGGCCTCATCACCCTGATATTTCGCAACAGAAAGCACCCATGCCATCGATCGACGGCTTGAAAAACACCGGCCTGAAGGCAACCGTGCCACGCTTGAAAATTTTGGAGCTGTTCCAAAAAAGCGGGCTTCGCCACATGAGCGCCGAGGACGTCTACCGCTTAGCGCTAGATGACCGTGCCGACATTGGCTTGGCCACGATTTACCGTGTGCTGATGCAGTTTGAACAAGCGGGCATTTTGTCGCGCAGCCAATTTGAGAGCGGCAAATCGGTGTATGAACTCAATCAAGGCCAGCACCACGACCATTTGGTTTGCTTAGACTGTGGCCGCGTAGAGGAGTTTTATGACGCCAGTATCGAGCAACGCCAGCACGATATTGCGCAAGCCAAGGGGTTTGAGCTCGCCGACCACGCGCTGAGTTTGTACGCCCATTGCAAGCAAACAGCCTGCCCTTACAAAAACGCTTGATTCAATTCTCAGGGGTTTTTTGATCGGCCAGCATGGCTTGGCGATGCCGGTGCACGAACTTATCGTAGGTATCGATGCCTCGCATCTGCAAGATGGTGTTGCGCACGGCGGCCTCAACCAATACCGCAATATTGCGACCGGCCACCACCTGAATCACCACTTTGCGCACGGGTATGCCCAACACATCTTGCGTGAGCGGTTCGTGTGGCAGTCTTTCGTAGTCGCGCTCCAAGGTTTCTTTGCGCACCAAATGCACAATCAACTTCAAACGCATTTTTCTGCGCACGGCGGTTTCACCAAAGATGGCTTGGATGTCTAACAAGCCAATGCCGCGAACTTCCAGCAGGTTTTGCAGCAACTCGGGACAACGTCCCTCGATGGTGGCTTGGTTGATGCGGTACAAATCGACCGCGTCATCTGCCACCAAGCCATGACCGCGCGAAATCAACTCCAGGCCCAACTCGCTTTTACCCAAGCCTGACTCACCGGTGATGACCACGCCCATGCCCAAAATATCCAAAAACACCCCATGCAATGTAGTGCGATCGGCAAAATGCTTGGACAGGTAGGCGCGCAACAAATCGATCACGAAAGCGGAAGATTCGCTGGTCGTGAACAGAGGGATTTGTGCACCTTCGCACATCTTGAGCAAGGACGGGGGTGCGACTTGCCCATCGGCCACCACCAACACCGGTGGTTCCAAGGTCACGATGCGCTGAATGCGCCGCTCGGTGTCCACCAAAGGGCTGCTGTTGAGGTAACGAATTTCACGCTCGCCCAGCACTTGCAAACGGTAAGGATGGATGTAGTTGAGGTAGCCCACCAAATCGGCGCCCGAGCGCGCCATGCGAACAGCCACTTCATCAAAATGACGCTCCGAGGCGCCTTGCCCCGAGATCCACTGCCACTGCAGCTTTTCTCTGAAGTCCTCAAACAAGACATCGGCACTGACAGCGGTTGGCTTCAAATTTTTTGTGTGGGGGTTAAACCGTGAGCGTGGACTGCCAAGACACAATCAAGTGATGCAAGTCTTGGGCATCGCTGCTTTTCTTCAAGCGCTCACGCATGCCGGTGTCGCTGAGCATTTCTGCAATTTCGGACAAGATTTCCAAATGCTTTTGGGTTGAGGCCTCTGGCACCAGCAAGAAAAATAACAAGCACACCGGTTGCTCGTCAGGTGCATCAAAACCAATGGGTTGGGACAGGCGAAATACCGCCGCCAAGGGCGACTTCATGCCTTTGATGCGGCCGTGGGGAATAGCCACACCATGCCCTAAACCTGTCGAACCTAGGCGCTCTCGCGCAAACAAACTGTCTGCGACCAAGGCGCGGTTGAGGCCATGCAAATTCTCAAACAGCAAACCGGCCTCTTCAAAAGCGCGTTTTTTGCTGGTGACGTCTACCTGCACAAGGGCTTGTGCAGAAGGCAAGATGGCAGCGAGTCTGTTCATATTGGGGTGCTGATTATGCACCGCTTAGCCATGTCAAGCTAGGGTAAATATTTAATTGTTTGGTTTTCAATTATCAGGTTTTATTCGTGAAAAAGCCGCCTGAGGGACAGGCGGCTTGCTGTGCAGAATGGGAAAACCTAGATCAATTCGGCACGTTTGGCGCTGGTGTGGCCATGGTCTTGCAGGCGGTCTTTATGGCGCACCACCTGTCGGTCTAATTTATCGACCAACTCATCGACAGCGGCATACAAGTCTTCGTTACAAGACTCTGCAAACAAATCGCTGCCTTTGACATGGATATTGCATTCAGCGCGCTGTCGGCGCTCTTTTTCTTTTTGCTTTTCAATACTGAGGATCACGCGCACATCGACCACTTGGTCAAAATGTCGGTTGATGCGATCGAGTTTGTGGGTGACATAGCCACGCAGTGCAGGGGTGACTTCGAGATGATGACCGCTGATCGTCAAATTCATACGACTCCTCCAGAGAATTACCTGACCGTTTAATCAAGCAACATGCCAGATCAAAGACAGGCACCCCCACTATGCGCCCAGTTGAGGAAAAAATCAATTCCCCGCGTCACCCTTTTAAGTCACCCTTTTAAACGAGTACTTAAGCTCAAGACGTCTGGGGGGCGCTGTGCATTTCCACACGCCTAGACAGGGTAAAGGCGAGCAAAGTTGCCACTATTCCGACCAAAGCGCAGAGCCAAAAATGGGTTACCTGGCCGCCAGCGTCGCGCTGAATCAGCATTCCGCCCAACCATGAGGCCATGCCAATCGCCACCGATTGAACAGCACCGTTCAAGGACATGAAGGTGCCGCGCCATTGCGGCTGCGCCGCAGAGGTGAGTAAAGCCATGCCTGGGATCATGCGTGCATTCATGCAAAAAAAGAAACCAGCGAACACCATCAGCACCCAAGGCAAAGGGGCCGGTTGCAGGACAGTGGTTATCGTCATAGGCACCATTGCCAGCAGCAACATGCGTTGAAACATTTTCCGCTTACCGATACGGTCGCTTAAACGCCCCACCCAACGCGCCGTGAGCAAGGTGACAGTACCCCCACACAAATAAATATAAGGAATTTCATCTGGTGCCAAGACATGGTTAGCTTGGGTATAGATGGTGATATAGGGAATGATGGTGAAGCCTGCAAACATCATGAAACCCGACATCCACAAGGCTCGACGGTGATTGGGGTCTGCCAACACTTGTCGCATGGCAAACGATATTTTTTGCCCCTGGGCTTTGGCCACATGGGCATCTAAGCGGGGCAAACACACCAATGCCATGGCACAGACACCCGCACACATGAAGGCAATGGCCAAAAATGCACTGTGCCATCCTCCCCAATTGGCCAACATCAAACCACTGGGCACACCCACGACGGTGGCCATGGCAAATGAGGTCATCACAAAACCGGTCGCGCGACCACGTCGCTCGAAAGGAATCACATCACCGATAACTGTTTGGGTCATCGCTGACAGAATGCCGCCAAAGGTGCCTGCAGCCACTCGCGAGAGCATCAGCAAGACATAGCTCGGTGCCAACGCGCATGCCAAGGTGGTCAAGCCAAACAACACATACAACACCACCACCAAGCGCTTGCGCTCAAACCGATCAACAAACGACGCCGCTAACAGACCTGAAACCCCTGCAGCAAAGGTATACGCCGAGACCAAAAAACCAAATTGCGCATCATTGATGTCAAACAAGGTACGCAACTGCGGCCCCAGCGGCATGATGATCATGAAATCCAGCACATGGGTGAACTGAATGCCAGCCAACGTCAACAGTAACCAAAACTCGCGCCGCGGCGTCAAAACAGTATGCATAAATAAGTGTGGTGGCAAACCCGACACTCTAACAGTGTGTCACCTTTATTTCACCGGTCGGTGCCATAATTCTCACTTCAATAGCTTTGGAGCACCCTCCTTGGAAACCTACCCTAGTTGGTAGCTTTCGGCTTCTTCGGCAACCTGTGCCGTGCAAAGTCGAAAGCGAACCTGAACCCTTCGACCTTTGCCTCTCCCCCAGCACAGAGAACCTGCCATGCTCAATATTTTTTCGCTTGCCAACGGCCGCTTGTTTCAGGAAGAAATTTCTTCCTTGGAAGAACTGGCACGTTTTCAACCCATCTGGGTAGATTTGGAATCCCCGACTTTGGAAGAAAAGCGCTGGGTCAACCAGCACTTTGGCGTACAGATTCCCGAAGACGCGATGGACGAGGACATCGAAGAGTCGGCCCGCTTTTACGAAGAAGACAACGGTGAGTTGCATATTCGCTCCGACTTCTTGATTGCCGACATTGAAGAGCCGCGCGCTGTACGCGTCGCTTTTATCTTGAACCAACACAACGACGCATTGAAAAGCCATGGCGTGTTGTTTTCTATCCATGATGAAGATTTACCGGTGTTTCGCTTGCTGCGCTTGCGTGCACGCCGAGCACCTGGCTTGATTGAAGATGCCAAGGATGTGCTGCTGGAGTTGTTTTCTGTCGACGCCGAATACTCTGCCGATACCTTGGAAGGCATTTATGACGAATTGGAAAAAGTCAGCAAAATGGTGTTGTCGGGTGATGTCACCGACGAGTTAGCAGCGGAAGTGCTGGGTGCCATCGCCCGCCAAGAGGATTTGAATGGTCGCATTCGTCGCAACATGATGGACACCCGCCGCGCTTTGAGTTTTGCCATGCGTCTGCGCATGTTGAACGCCGAACAGTTTGACGACGCAAGGCAAATTTTGCGCGACATCGATTCGCTGGATGGTCACACGGCTTTTTTGTTTGACAAGATCAACTTCTTGATGGATGCCACCGTGGGTTTCATCAACATCAGCCAAAACAAGATCATCAAAATCTTCTCTGTCGCCAGCGTGGCCTTGCTGCCACCTACCTTGGTGGCCAGCATTTACGGCATGAACTTGCAGTTCCCTGAATTCGCTGTGCTGGGCAGTTTGGCTTACCCCTATGTGGTGTCATTGATGTTCCTGAGCGCGGCATTGCCCATGTGGTACTGCTACAAAAAAGGCTGGCTGCGTTAACCGCTGGTACGTTGGGACAACCATGTGCCCATCAATGCACTGGTGTAGCGGCTGGCAACTTCATGGATAAAACGGTTGAAGTCGGTGGTCGCGCTGTCGTCTGCACGGTCTGAAATGGTGCGAACCGCGGCAAAAGGCACGCCGTAGTCCAAACACACCTGCGCCACCGCCGCACCTTCCATTTCAACCGCCATGGCTTTGGGTTGTTGCTGCAACAAAGCCTTGCTCTCGGCGCTGGTCGCCACAAAACGGTCACCACTGAGCACCAAACCTTGGTGTACTTGGGGGGATTGCACATGCAGTTCGCGCAGCACATCCATGTCCATCCATTGGGCTGGGTTTTTCAAAATAGCTTGGGCCGCTGAGTGCAGGCTATGGGTCAAACGCACGTCGGTGGGGAAATGCGCCCGACCGTACATGGGCACCTCGTATTGGGGAAACAAGGGTGAGGCATCCATGTCGTGCTGCAAAAATTCGGTGGCGACCACCATGTCACCCACGTTCACGCCAGCACCCAAGCCACCCGCCACACCCGTGAACACAATCTCGGTGACATCAAAGCGCTCGATGAGCGCGGTGGCGGTGGTGGCTGCTGCCACCTTGCCAATATGGGACAAGGCCAACACCACCGCATGGCCGTGCCAAGTCCCTGTGGTGACCTGACGCGAACCCAATGTGACCGTGTGCAAGCCTTGCAAAGCCTGCTTGAGGCCCGCCAACTCTTGCTGCATGGCGCCCATGATGACGATCGGCTTCATGGGCTCACCTCGGAGGCGCAAAAGGCTTATTCAACCGCCTTGACCATGTCCTCAACGACTTTCTTCGCATCGCCAAAGACCATCATGGTTTTGTCCATGTAGAACAGCTCGTTGTCCAAACCGGCATAACCTGCGGCCATGGAACGCTTGTTGACGATGACGGTTTTGGCTTTGTAGGCCTCCAAAATCGGCATGCCATAGATGGGTGAGCCTTTGATCATGGCAGCAGGGTTGACCACATCGTTGGCACCCAAGATGATGGCCACGTCCACTTGGCCGAACTCGCCGTTGATGTCTTCCATCTCAAACACCTGGTCGTAAGGCACTTCGGCCTCGGCCAACAGCACGTTCATGTGGCCTGGCATGCGACCCGCCACCGGGTGAATGGCGTATTTCACGGTGATGCCTTTGTGGGTGAGCTTCTCGGCCAACTCTTTCACCGCATGCTGGGCACGCGCCACGGCCAGGCCGTAGCCGGGGACGATCACCACGGTTTCGGCGTTGCCCAAAATGAAGGCGGCATCGTCTGCGCTGCCGCTTTTCACCGGGCGCTGCTCGGTGCTGCCAGTCGCAGCGCTGCCCGCCTCGCCCCCAAAGCCACCCAAGATGACGTTGAAGAAGGAGCGGTTCATGGCCTTGCACATGATGTAGCTCAGGATCGCACCGGATGACCCGACCAACGAGCCCGCAATGATCAGCATGCTGTTGTTCAAGCTGAAACCAATGCCCGACGCTGCCCAACCCGAATAGCTGTTGAGCATGGACACCACCACCGGCATGTCCGCACCGCCAATCGGGATGATGATCAGCACACCCAGCACGAACGACAGCGCCAGCATGATGAGGAAGGCGTCCCAGTTGCCGGTGAACATGAAGTACACGCCCAGCGCGACGGTGGCCACGCCCATCACCAAATTCAGCATGTGTTGACCCGCAAACACCACGGGCGCCCCTTGGAACAAACGGAACTTGTACTTGCCCGAGAGCTTGCCAAAGGCGATGACCGATCCGCTGAAGGTGATGGCACCGATGGCCGCTCCCAAGAACAGTTCAAGTCGGTTGCCATTGGGAATGTCCAGCGTGCCCATGCCTTGCGCCACGATGCCAAAGGCCGCAGGTTCGACCACCGCGGCGATGGCGATGAACACCGCCGCCAAACCGATCATGCTGTGCATGAAGGCGACCAATTCGGGCATCTTGGTCATCTCGACGCGTTGCGCCATGATGGCGCCCGCACCGCCGCCAATCACCAAGCCGAGCAACACCCAGCCCAAGCCATCGGCATGACCGGCCAAGTTGACGATCAAGGCCGCCGTGGTCACGACCGCAATGGCCATGCCACTCATGCCAAACAGATTGCCTCGAATCGAGGTAGTGGGGTGCGACAGCCCTTTGAGCGCCTGGATAAAACAGATGCTGGCCACCAAATACAAAAGAACGACAAGGTTCATGCTCATTTGTCAGCTCCTGCTTTGGGGGCTTTTTTCTTGAACATCTCCAGCATGCGCCGTGTCACCAAAAAACCGCCGAACACATTGACCGCGGCCAGCGCCACGGCCAACACGCCCATGGTTTTGCCCAAAGGCGTGACGGTGAGGGCTGCTGCCAACATGGCGCCCACGATGATGATGGCCGAGACCGCATTGGTCACCGCCATGAGCGGGGTGTGCAAGGCGGGCGTGACGTTCCAAACCACGTGGTAGCCCACGTAAATGGCGAGCACGAAAATGATGAGGTTGGTGATGGTGTGGTCCATGCTTATTTCCTTTTGACCTCGCCGCCTTGTGTCATCAAACACGCAGCCACGATGTCGTCTTCCATGTCAACAGTGAAGCCCTTGTCTTTGGGCAACACCAATTTCAAAAAATCCAGCACATTGCGCGCGTACAGCGCTGAAG
This sequence comes from Burkholderiales bacterium, assembly GCA_947381415.1. Taxonomy (GTDB): domain Bacteria; phylum Pseudomonadota; class Gammaproteobacteria; order Burkholderiales; family Burkholderiaceae_C; genus Limnohabitans. The sequence continues at coordinate 15,682 of CANCVB010000011.1, read as the reverse complement.
CGTCAGCGGCGACCAAGGCAGGCAAATTGGTTTCACCCACCAAGGTCACGCCATGTTTGAGCACCGTCTGCCCAGCTTCGGTCAAGGGACAGTTGCCGCCCGCAGGTGCGGCCAAATCCACGATGACCGAGCCGGGTTTCATGCTTTTCACCATGTCTTCGGTGACCAGCACGGGTGCGGCGCGGCCCGGGATGAGCGCGGTGGTGATGACCACGTCGGCTTGCGCCACGCGCTTGGCCACTTCCGCCTTTTGGCGGTCCAGCCAGCTTTGCGGCATGGGGCGGGCATAACCGCCCACGCCTTCAGCCGCTTCTTTTTCTTCGGCAGTTTCGTAAGGCACGTCGATGAACTTGGCACCCAAAGACTCGACCTGTTCTTTCACACTGGGTCGCACGTCCGAGGCTTCAATCACCGCACCCAGACGCTTGGCCGTGGCAATGGCTTGCAAACCGGCCACGCCCACACCCAAGATCACCACGCGGGCGGCTTTGACGGTGCCTGCGGCAGTCATGAGCATGGGGAAAAAGCGTTGGTATTTGTCAGCGGCGATCATCACCGCCTTGTAACCTGCAATATTGGCTTGGGAAGACAACACGTCCATGCTTTGGGCACGGGTGGTGCGGGGAGCGGCTTCCAGCGCAAAACTGGTGAGGCCCGCCTTGGCGATGCGCTGCAAGCCGTCGGCATCAAAAGGATTGAGCATGCCCACCAACGCCGCGCCAGAGGCCATATGGCTTAACTCAGCGCTCGATGGCGCACGCACTTTCAACACCAACTCGGCACCGAGGGCGCCCGAAGCGTCAGTGATGTGTGCGCCAACCGCTTCAAAGGCCGCATCGGTCACACTCGCGGCCACGCCTGCGCCAGCTTGCACATGCACTTGATGCCCTTGGGCAATGATTTTTTTAGCCGTCTCAGGGGTCACGGCAACACGGGTTTCGCCCGCCGTGGTTTCGGCAGGCACGCCAATCCGCATGGTTATCTCCTCCACTCAATGGGCGAGAATCATCGCAGATTCACAATGCGCCCAGACAAAGGGGTGATTTTGCACCATGATGGAAAGATGGAAGCCCAGCGTCACCGTTGCTGGCATCATTGAAAAAGACGGTCGTTACTTGCTGGTTGAGGAACACACCCCCAATGGCTTGATGTTCAACAACCCAGCCGGTCACCTCGACCCCGGGGAGTCGCCCGTGCAAGCCTGTGTGCGTGAGGTACTGGAAGAAACGGCTTATCACTTCACCCCCACCGCCTTGGTCGGCGTGTATTTGTCTCGCTTTTTCAAACAAGCCAGCGCCGACGCGCCCGCCCAAGACATCACTTACCTGCGTTTTGCTTTCACCGGTGTACTCGGCGCGCATGAGGCCCACAGGTCGCTGGACGAGGGCATTGTGCGTACCTTGTGGATGGGCATGGATGAAATGCAAGCCACCGAAAGCCGTCACCGCAGTCGTTTGCTGCTGCGCTGCGCACAAGACCACGCACGCGGGCAACGCTTCCCCTTAGAGACGGTGTTCACCGACGACAGCGTGATCGGTTTGATTTAAGGGACCAGCATTTCGGCTGCGGGGTCTTCCGCCGCCATCACGCGCTGGGCCCAAGCCGCCAAGCGCCCGGCATCTGCACGCAAGACTTCTTGTTTGACTCGCAAAATCTGGGTAGGGTGCATTGAAAATTGACGCAAGCCCAAACCTAACAGCAAGCGTGTCAGTGTGGGGTCGCCTGCCATCTCTCCACACAAACTGATGTCTTTGCCCGCGGCCGCGCCTTGCGCGATGGTGTTGGCGACCAGTTGCAAAATAGCTGGGTGCAATGGGTCATACAGGTGGGCCACCTGCTCATCGGCGCGGTCAATCGCCAAGGTGTATTGGATCAAATCGTTAGTACCGACCGATAAAAAATCAAAATACTTCAAAAATACCGGCAAATTGAGTGCAGCTGCGGGCACCTCAATCATGGCACCCACTTTGACGGCGCCGTATGCCACACCTTTTTTATCCAATTGTTCCCTTGCTTGCGCCAGCAACACAAAGGTTTGATGGATTTCACGGGTATGCGCCAGCATGGGTATGAGCAAATTCACCGAGCCATGCAATGCTGCACGCAAAATAGCGCGCAATTGGCTCAAGAACATGCTGGGGTCTGCCAAACTCCAACGTATCGCGCGCAAGCCCAAAGCAGGGTTAAGGTGGGCTTCGTCTTTGCTGGTGCGGTCTAAGGGCTTGTCTGCACCCACATCTACTGTGCGAATAGTGACTGGCAAACCTTTCATGCCCTCGACAGCACGACGGTAGGCTTGGTATTGTTCTTCTTCGCCCGGCAACTCGCCCTCGCGCCCCATGAACAAAAATTCACTTCGGAACAAGCCCACGCCAACCGCGCCTACCGACAAGGCCACAGCGGCGTCTTCGGGCAACTCAATGTTTGCCAGCAACTGAATTTTTTGGCCAGCCAAGGTCACCGAGGGCGTGTGACGCAAACGGGTCAGTCGCTCGCGTTCTAGCTGTGCTTGGCGCTGCTTGAAGGCGTATTCCGCCAAGATGATCGGTGACGGACTGACGATGATGACGCCGGCATCGCCATCGATGATGACCCAGTCGTCTTGGTGAACCAAATGGCTGGCGTTACGCGCACCCACCACGGCCGGTATGTCTAAACTTCTTGCCACAATCGCTGTGTGCGAGGTTTTGCCACCCACATCGGTGACAAACCCGGTAAACACGCTTTGCTTGAATTGCAACATGTCTGCTGGCGACAAGTCGTGGGCGATCAATACCAAGGGCACATCATGGCTGTCGTCTAGCAACTGGTCTTGTTGCCATGTGCCAGGTTTGCGCTGCGCGGGCTGCGGCAAACTGGTGGGCAAGCCTTTCATGTGGCGCAATAAGCGCTCAACCACTTGCTCCAGGTCCCCTTTGCGCTCACGCAAATAGGCGTCTTCCATGTCATCAAATTGACGGGCCACGACCTCCAGCTGCGAGGTGAGCGCCCATTCGGCGTTGTACAAACGGTCTGTTACCCAGTGCTTGACGCCTTCAGCCAGTAACTCGTCTTGCAACAGCATCAGGTGAACTTCCAGCAAAGCTGAAAGTTCGGGCGGGGCATCTTTGGGCACCAGTTTTTGCAAGCGCTGCACTTCCAACATCACGGCTTGCCGCGATTGGTCAATGCGCGCTAGCTCCGACGCGATCTGAGCAGGTTCAATGAAGTAATGGGCGACATCTACACGGCTTGAGGCGACCAACACGGCTTTACCAATGGCGATGCCACGCGCCACTGCCAAGCCGTGTATTGAAAATGTCATGGGCTTATTGACCTTCGCCAAATTTATCGGCAAACAAGTCGAGCAAGGCCTGCAGCGCTGCGGCTTCTTGGTCGCCATCGGTTTCAATTTCGACAACACTGCCTATGCCTGCAGCCAACATCATGACACCCATGATGCTTTTGGCATTGACGCGGCGTTCACCTTTGGTGATCCAGACTTGGCAGGGGAAAGCACCCGCCAGTTTGGTGAGCTTGGCCGATGCTCTGGCATGCAAGCCCAGTTTGTTGACGACGTTGGTGGTTTGTTTGAGCATAGTTATTTCAAGAAGATACAGAAGTGTTGTCACAGGCAACCTGCATCACACCTTGCGCACCGCCCGAGAGGGCGCGCTGTGTCAACACATCCAAAGGTTCATGGCGGTAGCAGACGCTGCGCAACAGCATGGGCAAATTCACACCTGCGATCAGACGCGACTGCACACCTTCGACCAAGCGCTTCGCAATATTGGAAGGCGTGGCACCAAACACGTCGGTCAACACCAAGGTGTTTTCATCCAAAGATTGGCCTAACAATTGTTGGGCCGCTTTGAGTGTGTCTTCAGGGGCTTCGTGCGCAGGCACATCGATGGCGATCAGCTCGCTGGCGCATTCGGGGAAAACATGCAAAGCACAATCCCTCAGGGCGGTGGCCAAGGGGGCGTGTGCAATGAGAAGAATGCGGGTGCTCATGTGAATTTGTCAAAAACCCTTGAATTATCACCCTTGTTGTTGGCTTTGCAATAATGAATCTATGAACGCTTTGAACGGCATCCGTGTTTTAGACCTGTCCCGTGTCCTCGCCGGCCCTTGGTCCACCCAAATATTGGCCGATTTGGGCGCCGACGTGGTGAAGATTGAGCGACCCGGCACCGGTGACGATACCCGTGGTTGGGGGCCGCCTTTTTTGCATGATGCACAAGGTGAAGCCAGCGCTGAATCCGCTTATTACCTGGGTGCCAACCGCAACAAGCGCTCCGTCACCTGCGACATCGCCAGTCCCCAAGGGCAAGACCTGATTCGCTCGCTGGCCGCACATAGTCAGGTGTTCATTGAAAATTATAAAGTCGGTGATATGGAGAAATACGGCATCGACTACGCCACACTCAAAGCCATCAATCCCCGTTTGGTTTACTGCAGCATCACCGGTTTTGGCCAAACTGGCCCCTACCGTGCACGCGCTGGTTATGACTTTGCGGTGCAAGCGATGGGTGGCTTGATGAGTGTGACAGGGGAGCGCGACGACCTCGGCGGTGGCCCGCAAAAGGTCGGTGTGGCGGTGGCAGATTTGTTCACGGGCATGTATGCCACCGTTGCCATTTTGGCGGCGATTCGCCATGCTGAACGCACGGGTCTGGGCCAGCATATTGACATGGCCTTGCTGGATACCCAGGTAGCCATGCTGGCCAATTTAGGCGCCAATTTCTTGGTCAACGGTGCCACTGCAGCTCCCCCGCAACGCATGGGTAACGCCCATGTGAATATCGTGCCCTACCAAGTCTTTGAAACCGCACCGAAAGCATCGGGCGAGCGCGATTTTGTGATTGTGGCCGTGGGTAACGACGGTCAATTCGCCAAACTTTGCGAAGTGCTTGGCCATGCCGATTGGGCCCAAGACCCTCGGTTTGTTCGCAACCAAGACCGGGTTCGTTTTCGCGAAGTGCTGGTACCTCTGCTAGCGGCTGTTTTACGCACGCGGGGCAAGTATGTTTGGCTGGAGGCCTTAGAGGCCGCCAAGGTGCCGTGCGGTCCCATCAATACCTTGGCCGAAGTGTTTGCCGATCCCCATGTTCAAGCGCGCCACATGGTTGACCACTGGCAACATGCTTTAGGCGTACCGCTGGATTTGGTGGCCAGTCCCATGAAGCTCAGCGTGACGCCTGTTCGCTGTGACTTAGCGCCACCACTGTTGGGTCAGCATACCGACGAAGTGTTGCAAGAATGGCTCAATCTCGATTCCGTCCAACGCGAGGCCTTGCGCCAAGCGCAAGCCATTTAGGGCTTGCTAGGGAAGAAGTGCCAACCTGCCGTCACACTTTGATGCTGGCTGGCACTGTCTGACGGTTGATCTGTGAATCAGTGTCTGGTCTGAGAGAGCAAGGTGTCAGCGTCGCTGACTTCAAATTTACCTGGGCCTTCGATATTCAACGTGACCACTTTGCCGTCCTTCACGAGCATAGAGTAGCGGTTAGAGCGCAAGCCCAAACCTTTGCCTGTGAGGTCAAGTGTCAAACCAGTGGCTTTGGTGAACTCGGCATCCCCATCACCCAACATGCGCACTTTGCCTGCAGCATGCAATTCACGACCCCATGCGCCCATGACAAACGCATCATTGACGCTGACGCACCAAATCTCATCCACGCCCGCTGCGGTCAATTCAGCGTGCTTGTCCAAGTAGCCAGGCACATGCTTGGCCGAGCAGGTTGGCGTGAAGGCACCAGGCAAGGCAAACAAAGCGATGGTTTGTCCAGCAGAGGCTTTGGCCACATCGACCGGGTTGGGGCCAATGCTGCAGCCATTGCCCTCAACTTCGGAATACTCCATCAGCACGGAGTGGGGCAGGGTGTCGCCAACTTTGATCATGTTTTGCTCCTTGAAATGAAAAATGACCCACGATTGTGGGTCATTTTGAAGATTGTGTTTTGAAACAATCTGATAGTACTTAAACCGCAGGTGCCTTTTCAACCAAGCGGGTAGCTACCCAATTTTTGGTTTTGGAGATGGGGCGGCTTTCAGTGATTTCGATCACATCACCTAAGTGGTATTGACCGTTCTCGTCGTGCGCATGGTATTTGCTGGATTTGCCCACAATCTTGCCGTAGAGCGCATGCTTGACGCGGCGCTCCACCAACACGGTGACTGTTTTGGCACGTTTGGCACTGACAACTTTGCCAATCAAGGTGCGTTTGAGTGAGGTTTTAGCTTCTGTCATGTTCACTCCTTCGCCTTGGCTTGTTGTTCGGCCAAAATGGTTTTGGCACGCGCAATGCTGCGACGGGCCACTTTCATTTGGGCCGTGTTGTTGAGTTGTTGGGTGGCTTTTTGCATGCGCATATTGAAATGCGCTTTTTGCAATTCTTTGATTTCCGTTTGCAAACCTGCAGTGTCTTTTTGACGTAATTCAGATGTTTTCATGGTGTCTCCTGAATCATTGGCCAATCAGGCGGGAAACAAAGGTGGTGCGCAAAGGCAGTTTGGCAGCGGCCAAACGGAATGCTTCACGCGCGAGTTCTTCGGGCACACCCACGATTTCATACAACACCTTGCCGGGCTGAATTTCAGCCACGTAGTACTCGGGGTTGCCTTTACCGTTACCCATACGCACCTCAGCAGGCTTTTGGGAAATGGGTTTGTCGGGGAAGATGCGAATCCAAATGCGTCCACCCCGTTTGACGTGACGAGAGATGGCACGACGAGCGGACTCGATTTGGCGAGCTGTCAAACGACCACGGTCGGTTGATTTCAAGCCAAAGTCACCAAAGGCCACGGTATTGCCACGGGTGGCAATGCCGGTGTTGCGGCCTTTTTGTTCTTTGCGGTATTTACGGCGCGCTGGTTGCAGCATGCTTATTCTCCTTTGCCGTCCGCAGCCGTGCCAGTGGATGCGGGCGCGGCTACCTTGCGGACGCGCTTGACGGTGGTTTTGGGAGCATCGGTGGCTTCAGCGGGTTTATCGCTGCCATCCGCCGGTGCGGCATTGGTGCCAGCAGGGCGACGAGCGCCACGTGCTGGTGGACGATCGCCAGTTGGGCGAGCATCGCGACGTGGACCGCGTGGGCGGCGTTCGTCTTCTGTGCGTGGTTCTTGTGCAGCAGGTGCGTCATTGCGACCCAGTGTGTCGCCTTTGTAGACCCACACCTTCACACCGATGATGCCGTAAGTGGTTTTGGCTTCAGAGGTGGCGTAGTCAATATCAGCGCGCAAGGTGTGAAGTGGCACACGACCTTCGCGGTACCACTCGGTACGCGCAATTTCGATACCGTTCAAACGACCAGCCGACATGATCTTGATGCCTTGGGCACCCAGACGCATGGCGTTTTGCATGGCGCGCTTCATGGCGCGACGGAACATGATGCGTTTTTCAAGCTGCTGGGTGATGCTGTCAGCGATCAATTGGGCATCGATTTCGGGCTTGCGCACTTCTTCGATGTTGACGGCGACAGGCACGCCCAAACGTGCGGCCAATTCTTTCTTGAGGTTTTCAATGTCCTCACCTTTTTTGCCGATGACCACGCCAGGTCGTGCGGAAAAAATCGTGATGCGGGCATTTTTGGCAGGACGCTCGATCAAGATGCGCGAGACAGCAGCGCTCTTGAGTTTGACCTTGAGGTATTCACGCACCTTGATGTCTTCAGCCAGCATGCCAGCGAAGTCTTTGTTGCTTGCATACCAGCGGCTGGCCCAATTGCGGCTCACCGACAGGCGAAAACCGGTGGGGTGGATTTTTTGTCCCATATTTTCCTAGACCTTTCAGTTGCCAACCGTCACATACACGTGGCATGTGGGCTTGCTGATGCTGTTGCCGCGGCCTTTGGCGCGAGCTGTGAAACGCTTGAGGGTTGCGCCTTGCTCCACGTAAATGGTCTTGACGCGCAACTCGTCAATGTCAGCACCATCGTTGTGCTCAGCATTGGCGATAGCGGATTCGAGCACCTTTTTAACAATGCCCGCTGCTTTTTTCTGTGTGAAGGTCAGGATGTTCAAAGCCTGGTCCACCTTTTTACCGCGAATCAAGTCTGCTACCAAACGGCCTTTGTCGACCGATAAGCGCACACCTCGCAGAACTGCACGTGTTTCCATAGCTGCTCCTTACTTCTTCTGGACTTTTTTGTCCGCCGGATGGCCTTTGAAGGTACGCGTCAAGGCGAATTCGCCCAACTTGTGACCCACCATTTGGTCGGTGATGTAGACCGGCACATGTTGCTTGCCGTTGTGAACCGCGATGGTCAAACCGATGAAATCAGGCAAGACCATAGAGCGACGTGACCAGGTTTTGATTGGTTTTTTGTCCTTGGTGGCAACGGCTTTTTCCGCCTTGGCCAACAAGTGGTGATCGACAAACGGACCTTTTTTGAGTGAGCGTGTCATGTGTTAACCCTTATTTCTTGCGACGCGAGACGATCATGACTTGCGTGCGCTTGTTGTTACGGGTGCGATAGCCCTTGGTCAAGTTGCCCCATGGGTCAACTGCTGCACGGCCTTCGCCGGTACGACCTTCGCCGCCACCGTGTGGGTGATCGATAGGGTTCATGGCAACACCACGCACTGTGGGTCGAATACCCATCCAACGCTTGACACCCGCCTTGCCCAATTGACGCAAGCTGTGCTCTTCGTTGGCAACCTCGCCAATGGTGGCGCGGCACTCAATGTGAATTTTGCGGACCTCGCCAGAGCGCATACGCACCTGGGCATAGGTACCTTCGCGCGCCAACAAAGTGGCCGATGTACCTGCAGAGCGCGCAATTTGTGCGCCTTTGCCGGGACGTAATTCGATGCAGTGGATGGTTGAACCCACTGGGATGTTGCGAATGGGCAAAGTGTTGCCAGCACGGATAGGGGCTTCAGAACCACTTTGGATGGTGGCGCCGACTTCCAAGCCGCGAGGTGCAATGATGTAGGCACGCTCGCCGTCAGCGTAGCAAACCAATGCAATGTGTGCTGTACGGTTGGGGTCGTATTCAATGCGCTCTACTTTGGCTGGAATGCCATCTTTAGAGCGACGGAAATCGACCACGCGATAGTGATGCTTGTGTCCACCGCCCTTGTGACGGGTGGTGATGTGACCATTGTTGTTGCGACCCGCTTTTTGGAATTGCGGTTCGAGCAAAGGCGCATATGCAGGGCCTTTGAACAAATGGTCTCGGGTCACTTTCACCACGGCACGTTGGCCAGGTGAAGTGGGTTTCATTTTGACGACTGCCATGGTTAAGCCACCTCTCCTGACAAGTTGAGCTCTTGCCCAGCTTTCAATGTCACATAAGCTTTGCGAACATTGTCGCGACGACCGATGGAGCGACCGAAGCGCTTGGTCTTGCCTTTGGTATTCACCACTGACACGCCCTTGACTTCAACCTTGAACATCAATTCCACGGCAGCCTTGATCTCGGGCTTGGTGGCGTTTTGCAGCACTTTGAAAGTGACTGCATTGGACTTTTCAGCCACCATGGTGGCTTTCTCGGAGACGATGGGTGCGACCAGCACAGCCATCAAACGTCCTTCATCAAACTTAGGTGTGCTCATGCGAACATCTCCTTGAGTTTGTCGATCGCGCCTTTGGTGATCAGCACTTTTTTGTAATGCACCAAGGAAACGGGATCGGCATAACGGGGTTCAACCACCAGCACATTGGCCAGGTTGCGTGACGCAAAGTACAAGTTATCGTCCACCTCTTCAGAGATGACAAGCACCGATTGCAAGTTCATCGCTTTGAGTTTGGCAGCCAACAATTTGGTTTTAGGGGCTTCAATCTTGATGGAGTCCACCACAGCCAAACGACCTTCACGCACCAACTGAGAAAAGATGGAGGCCATACCTGCGCGGTACATCTTCTTGTTGATTTTTTGTGTAAAGTTTTCTTCAGGACTGTTGGGGAAAGCGCGACCGCCTCCACGCCAAATGGGAGAAGAAGTCATACCCGCACGGGCACGGCCGGTACCCTTTTGCTTGAATGGCTTTTTGGTGGAGTGCTTGACCTGTTCGCGGTCTTTTTGGGCACGGGTGCCTTGACGCGCATTGGCTTGGTAAGCCACCACGATTTGGTGAATCAGGTCTTCGTTGTAATCGCGACCAAACAGGGTCTCGGGCGCATCAAATTTTGAAGCCGCTTGGCCTTGGTCATTGAGGAGTTCGATTTGCATCATTTGACTCCTTGAGGCGCAGCCTTGATGGCATGGCGAACCGTGACAAAACCACCCTTGGAGCCGGGAACTGCACCCTTGATCAGGATGAGTTGACGGCCCTCATCGATGCGAATCACCGACAGGTTTTGGGTGGTAACGGTCTCGTCTCCCATGTGGCCAGACATGCGCTTGCCGGGGAAAACGCGGCCAGGGTCTTGGGCCATAGAGATAGAGCCAGGCACATTGTGCGAACGGCTGTTACCGTGGGAGGCACGCTGTGAACGGAAATTGTGACGCTTGATGGTGCCGGCAAAACCCTTACCGATAGAAGTACCTTGCACGTCAACTTTTTCGCCCACATTGAAGATGGCGGTGACGGGCACAGTCGTTCCAGCGGGGTACTGCGCAGCAGTTTCAGCGGTAACGTGGAATTCTTGGGTGACTTCGCCCGCTTCGACACCGGCTTTGGCCAGGTGACCTGCTTGGGGCTTGTTCACGCGCGACGCTTTACGCGCGCCGAATGTGACCTGTAAGGCCACATAGCCGTCGTTTTCTTGGGTTTTGACCTGGGTTACACGGTTGTTTGAAACATCCACCACTGTGACAGGCACTGCGTCCCCATCATCAGTGAACAGACGCATCATGCCCACCTTGCGGCCCAGCAACCCCAAACGGTTGCTTTGACTCATGTTGTTCTCCAAAACTCTCACCGCCGTCACTTCAATTGGCAACAGCGTTTGGTGTATGAGAGAAGGTTGATAATTTCCCTGTACAAAATGCACAGAGCCTGAGATTGTAACTGAAAACTGGCCAAAGGCCAGTTTTTCTTTACATCTCGAACCTAGACATTGTTGTTGGCGATGTCTTTGGTATTACTTACTGCAGCTTGATTTCAACATCGACGCCAGCGGGCAAATCCAACTTCATCAATGCATCGACGGTTTTATCGGTCGGGTCGACGATATCCATCAGGCGTTGGTGGGTACGGATTTCCAATTGGTCACGACTGGCTTTGTTGACGTGCGGCGAACGCAAGATGTCAAAGCGCTTCATGCGGGTGGGCAAAGGCACGGGGCCTTTGACAATCGCACCAGTGCGTTTGGCGGTGTCGACAATTTCAGCAGCAGATTGATCGATCAATTTGTAATCGAATGCTTTAAGGCGAATGCGGATTTTTTGCTTGGTTGACATGTGTATTCCTTAAGCAATGATCTTGGCAACGACGCCAGCGCCGACGGTTTTGCCGCCCTCGCGGATAGCAAAGCGCAAGCCCTCTTCCATCGCAATCGGGTGAATCAACTTCACCGTGATCGACACGTTGTCACCAGGCATCACCATCTCCTTGCCTTCAGGCAACTCGATCGCACCGGTCACATCCGTCGTACGGAAGTAAAACTGAGGACGGTAGTTGTTGAAGAAAGGCGTGTGGCGTCCACCCTCATCCTTGCTCAACACATACACCTCAGCCGTGAAATGGGTGTGCGGCTTGATCGAGCCGGGCTTGCACAGCACTTGGCCACGCTCCACGTCTTCGCGCTTGGTGCCGCGCAACAAAATACCCACGTTGTCGCCCGCTTGACCTTGGTCCAACAACTTGCGGAACATCTCCACGCCCGTGCAAGTGGTCTTGACGGTGTCTTTGATACCCACAATCTCAATCTCTTCGCCCACCTTGACGATACCGCGCTCGATACGGCCAGTCACCACCGTGCCGCGACCCGAGATAGAGAACACATCTTCCACAGGCATCAAGAACGCACCGTCCACCGCACGCTCAGGTGTGGGGATGTAGCTGTCCAAGGCTTCAGCCAGTTTCAAAATCGCGCCCTCGCCCAACTCGCCCTTGTCACCTTCCAAAGCCAGCTTGGCTGAACCGTGGATGATGGGGGTGGTGTCGCCAGGGAAATCGTACTTGTCGAGCAACTCGCGAACTTCCATTTCAACGAGCTCGAGCAGTTCGGCGTCGTCGACCATGTCGCATTTGTTCAAAAACACGATGATGTAAGGCACACCCACTTGGCGGGCCAACAAAATGTGCTCACGTGTTTGGGGCATGGGGCCGTCAGCGGCCGAGCACACCAAAATCGCGCCGTCCATCTGCGCCGCACCCGTGATCATGTTCTTCACATAGTCAGCGTGTCCAGGGCAGTCCACGTGCGCGTAGTGACGGTTAGCCGTCTCGTACTCCACGTGCGCCGTGTTGATAGTGATGCCGCGCGCTTTTTCTTCGGGCGCTGCGTCAATTTGGTCGTAGGCCTTGGCCTCACCACCAAACTTGCTCGACAAAATCGTCGTGATCGCCGCCGTCAGCGTCGTCTTGCCATGGTCAACGTGGCCAATCGTGCCCACGTTCACGTGCGGTTTGGTCCGCTCAAACTTGCCTTTTGCCATTTTCAATTCTCCAAAGAACAGGCCCGTGTACAGGTTTTACGTCTGCACGATGCTGCTGGATCGCCCCGCACGGGTGACAGGGCGGCGCATCGTCGCAGACACTCTTGATGAATTACTTGGCTCTTGCCGCCACAATGGCTTCAGCCACGTTGCGAGGTGCCTCGGTGTAGTGTTTGAACTCCATGGAATAGGTTGCACGACCTTGCGACATGGAGCGCAATGTGGTGGAGTAACCGAACATTTCCGACAGTGGCACTTCGGCCTTGATGGCCTTGCCGCCACCAACCATGTCTTCCATGCCTTGCACCATGCCGCGACGTGAGGACAAATCGCCCATCACGTTACCGGCGTAGTCTTCAGGTGTTTCCACTTCCACCGCCATCATGGGTTCAAGGATGACGGGGCTGGCTTTACGACAGCCTTCTTTGAACCCAAAAATGGCGGCCATTTTGAAAGCCATCTCAGACGAGTCCACATCATGGTAAGAACCGAAGTGCAATGTGACTTTCACATCCACCACAGGGTAGCCAGCCAATACGCCAGTCGTCAGCGCTTCAATCACGCCCTTCTCAACCGCGGGAATGTATTCACGAGGCACCACACCACCTTTGATGGCGTCGACGAATTCAAAACCTTTGCCGGCTTCGTTGGGTTCGATTTTGAACACCACATGACCGTACTGACCCTTACCACCTGATTGGCGAACAAACTTGCCTTCGCTGTCTTCGATGGTTTTGCGGATGGTTTCGCGGTAGGCCACCTGAGGTTTACCCACGTTGGCTTCCACACCGAATTCACGCTTCATGCGGTCAACAATGATCTCCAAGTGCAACTCGCCCATACCTGCAATGATGGTTTGGCCGGATTCTTCGTCGGTTTTCACGCGGAAAGACGGATCTTCAGCAGCCAAGCGTTGCAAGGCAATGCCCATTTTTTCTTGGTCAGCTTTGGTCTTGGGTTCCACGGCCTGGGCGATCACTGGTTCGGGGAACACCATGCGCTCGAGCATCACGATGTTGTCGGGGTCGCACAAGGTCTCGCCTGTGGTGACGTCTTTCAAACCCACGCAAGCGGCAATGTCGCCCGCACAAATTTCGTCGACCTCTTCACGGTTGTTGGCGTGCATTTGCACGATACGACCAATGCGCTCTTTCTTGCCCTTGATGGGGTTGTAAACCGTGTCGCCTTTTTTCAAAACACCGGAGTACACCCGCACGAATGTGAGTTGTCCCACAAACGGGTCGGTCATCAGTTTGAATGCCAAGGAGGAGAATTTTTCGCCGTCATCCGCTTTGCGACTGACTTCTTTTTCATCGTCATCGGTACCGGTGACAGGCGGAATATCGATGGGAGAAGGCATCAATTCAATGACCGCGTCCAACATGCGTTGCACGCCTTTGTTCTTGAAAGCGGTGCCGCACATCATGGGCTGAATTTCACTGGCAATGGTGCGCACACGCAAGCCATGGGTGATCTCTTCTTCTGTCAAGTCACCTTCTTCAAGGTATTTGTTCATCAACTCTTCAGAGGCTTCAGCAGCAGCCTCGACCATGCCTTCGCGCCATTTTTTCGCGTCTTCCAGCAATTCAGCGGGGATGTCCTCGAAAGTGAACTTCATGCCTTGTGAGGCCTCGTCCCAAATGATGGCTTTCATCTTGCGCAGATCAACCACGCCACGGAAGTTTTCCTCTGCACCAATGGGGATAACGATGGGAATGGGGTTGGCTTTCAAGCGCAATTTCATTTGGTCATAAACCTTGAAAAAGTTGGCGCCTGTGCGATCCATTTTGTTGACAAAGGCCAAGCGAGGCACTTTGTATTTGTTTGCTTGACGCCACACAGTTTCCGACTGGGGTTGTACGCCACCCACTGCGCAGTAAACCATACAAGCGCCATCGAGCACGCGCATGGAACGCTCCACCTCGATGGTGAAGTCCACGTGTCCAGGGGTGTCAATGATGTTGATGCGGTGTTCTGGGAATGAAGAATCCATGCCCTTCCAGAAACAGGTGGTGGCCGCAGAGGTGATGGTGATGCCACGCTCTTGCTCTTGCTCCATCCAGTCCATGGTGGCCGCACCATCGTGCACCTCGCCGATTTTGTGGTTCACACCGGTGTAGTAAAGAATACGTTCGGTGGTGGTGGTTTTGCCAGCATCAATATGGGCAGAAATACCGATATTGCGATAGCGCTCGATAGGAGTCTTGCGTGCCATGGTCAACCTCTTGGGGACTCAGTAAAAAACAAAAATCGCTACACCACTTGTGGTGGGTAGCGAGCGGGTCTTAGTCTAGGTTGGTTGTGAGAAACATACGTGACAGCACGCCCACGAGACCAGCGACACAAAAGACCCGCTGTGCGGGCGCTCTTAGAAGCGGAAGTGAGAGAACGCTTTGTTGGCTTCGGCCATGCGGTGAACTTCATCACGCTTTTTCATGGCGCCGCCACGGCCTTCAGCTGCTTCCAGCAGTTCATTGGCCAAACGCAAGGCCATGGATTTTTCACCACGTTTGCGAGCAGCTTCTTTGATCCAACGCATGGACAAGGCCAAGCGACGAACAGGACGAACCTCGACAGGCACTTGGTAGTTGGCACCACCGACACGGCGGGATTTGACCTCGACCATGGGCTTGACGTTGTTGATGGCGTGGCTGAAGAGCTCCAAAGGGTCTTTGCCAGATTTGGCCTGGATTTGCTCCAAGGCGCCGTAGATGATGCGTTCAGCGACAGCTTTTTTGCCGCTTTCCATCACCACGTTCATGAATTTAGAGAGTTCGATGTTGCCGTATTTGGGATCAGGCAGTATTTCCCGTTTCGGGACTTCGCGACGACGTGGCATGTTGCTTCCTTTTCAGTTTCAGTTGGACATGTGGAACATGTCCGCGAAGGCCAATAGACCTCCACTTACTCGACCCGCGCAAACAACAGGCTTGCTCCAACGGATCTTTGATTTGCAAGCCCAGCCAGAGCTTGCAAACCACCTGACAAAAATCAGGCTTTCTTGGGGCGCTTGGCGCCGTATTTGGAGCGGGACTGCTTGCGGTCTTTCACGCCTTGCAAGTCGAGTGAACCGCGCACGATGTGGTAACGCACACCAGGCA
Organism: Burkholderiales bacterium; assembly: GCA_947381415.1. Classification (GTDB taxonomy): domain Bacteria; phylum Pseudomonadota; class Gammaproteobacteria; order Burkholderiales; family Burkholderiaceae_C; genus Limnohabitans. The sequence continues at coordinate 51 of CANCVB010000011.1, read as the reverse complement.
AGTCTTTGACACGACCGCCGCGCACGAGCACAACGCTATGTTCTTGCAAGT
>CANCVB010000010.1 GCA_947381415.1 Burkholderiales bacterium | reverse complement strand
GCACTTCACCCATCACGCGTTGGGTGTAAGTCCAATGGGCATCCATGGCGGGTGCAACCAGCAGATTTTCAGACAAGGAATAGACAAAGTGGTGAAAAGCCATGTCAGCGGCAATCAATTCGCTGACAGAACCACTTTGTGCAGCTGTTCGACCTTTGGCGATGAAAGCGGGGCCATCTTGTTTGGCAAGCGCTGCGTTGTTCAGGGCTGCTTTTCTGAATGCCAAACCTTCAATCACAGCGCGCACGTCATACATATGGCGAATGTGGTCTAGGTCAAGCGGGGCCACAATCAAGCCTCTTCCGGGCGCGTCGCTTAACAGCCCTTGGTTTCGCAATAGCAGCAAAGCTTGTTGCACCGGTTGGCGTGAGACGCCTAATTCAGTGGCTATTTGCTCTTGAATAATGCGCGCACCTGGCGCCAACTTGCCAGAGGAGATCTCTAACAAAATGGCTTCATGGACTTGTTCGACAAGGTTGGGTTGGACTGACAAAATTTTCACGCGACACCTGTTGTTCTGATCATTTTGGGCTGGGCTGCTTTTCCCGCCATTGGCGTTCCGCATCATCCCACGCCGCGAGTGCTTGCAAATCGGGCACCCACGCCAGACCCGATTTTGCATCGGATGAGGCTGCTTCAGGCGTTACCAGCACATCGAGCAAAGCGGGGCGGTTTTTCAAGGCCACTTGTATGGCTTGGGCCAAATCTTCAGGACGTTCAACCCGCTGGGCATGCATGCCCAAGCTTTTGGCCATGCCAGCGTAATCGGAAAACTGCAGGCGCGTACCTACCACTTTGCCGTGCGTTTCTTGCTGGTCTCGCACTTCTATCGCCCAAGCGCCATTATTGGCGACCACAATCAAGACGGGTGCTTTATGACGGACGGCGGTATCTATTTCCATGGCGTTAAAACCAAATGCACCATCGCCTGTTGCCACCACCACCGTGCGTTCAGGGTGAACCAAACTGGCGGCCACACCAAAAGGGGTACCGATACCAATACAGCCTAAAGAGCCCGGGTCTAGGTAAGTTGAAGCGGGCAACCCGACCCGGGTGAATGACAAGAAATCGCCACCATCAGCGACCACCACGCTGTCTGCAGGCAAGGCATCGCGCAAAGCGGATAACAGGCGGTTGGGGTGCATCAATCCATCTGTGCCTGCGGGCGATTGGCGCATGCTCTCTTGCAATTTGTTGGCGCGCAGCAGATGCTGCTCGCGCAAACCACTGGCCCAAGTTTTGTCGGTAGAGGGTGTTTTGCCGCTGCTCGCCTTGACCAAAGCTTGTAAAGATTGATCGACGTCGGCCAGTAACTCCACACAGCCGCGACGGTTGTCGCGCAGTTCGGCTGCGTTGTCTGCCAGTCGCAAAAACTTGGCCTCACCAAAGACAGCAGGCGACCCATAGGCCAGTTGGAAATCCAGCTTGCGGCCCACAGTGATGACCAGATCTGCTTGTCCCATGACTTGACCACGCATGGCAGCCACAACGCTTGGGTGATCTTCAGGTACCAAGCCTTTGCTTTCCCCCGTATCCAAATACACCCCTCCTGTGAGGGTGAGCAATTGTTGCAAGGCAGGACCTGCTTTTCTGGCGCCTCGCCCAGAAATGAACAAAGGACGCTTAGCCTGCCAAAGTAGCTCCGCAGCTGCGTTCACATCTTCGGCACGGGGTACGCTGACAGGTGCGACATATTTCACAAAAAATTCGGGTAATCGCACAGCCTGGGGAACCTCGCTGCGCAAGGTATCCACCGGAAAATCAAGGTAGACAGGGCCGCTGTCCGCGCCATGTCCATGGGCGCGAGCGACAGCTTCATTCAACTCCTGCAACACCAAAGCTGGATGCCTGACCGTGCGTGCATAGCGGGTGATGGAACTCACCATGGCCGTATGGTTGATGTCTTGCAGTCCGCCTCGGTTTTCTTGTGCGGTGGGGGAGGTGCCTGACAACACGAGCACACTTGCACGTGCCACATGTGCGTTGGCAATGCCCGTGATGGCGTTGGTCACACCCGGCCCCGCAGTCACCAATGCCACGCCAAGTTCACCTGTGAGTTCGGCCTCGGCATGCGCCATATAGACCGCAGCGCGTTCGTCGCGCACGTCTATCAACTCGATACCATGTGCATCCAGACGCATCCAGATCGGCATGATGTGGCCGCCACACAAGCCATAGACCCGTTTGATGCCTTGGCTCACCAAGTAACGGGCAATCACGTCTGCCACCGAGGTTTCTGGGGAAGAAGCTGAGATCATTTCAAATTTCCTTAAATTTTAGTTAAATAGTTAACAATAAAGTTCAGCAAATGGGTTTAGCGGGATTATCCTAAGTGTATTCTGAATTCAGAATACTATAATTTCACCAATTTACCATCGAAGCAACCCTGAAAAACCCTATCGATCAGAGAAGGAACACCATTTTGCGACGAACACTCAATATTTCAGACATGGTACGAAGCCATGCACGTTTGCGTCCAAACGACCAAGGGACGCTGGATTCCAAGCGAAGTCTGACTTACAAAGAATGGGATGACAGGGCCAGTGGTCTGGCACAAGGCTTGATGGCTCGGGGTTTACAGCCGGGAGATCGCGTGGCTTTGCTGGCCTACAACCGCATCGAATGGATGGAAATGTATGTGGCACTGGCGCGCGCGGGTTTGGTCGCTGTGCCTTTGAATTTTCGCCTGACATCACCCGAGTTGCTCTACATCATGCAAGACGCCCAAGTCACAGCTGTGATTGCTGGCCATGACTTACACCAGCTGATTGAAGAAGTTCGACAGAACTTGCCTTTGAAAGCCTGTGTGGTATTTGGTGGCGCAGGCAGTCAAGGCTGGTTGAACTATGAAGAGGTGGTGAATTCGCCTTGCTCAATGGCATGGCCCGATGTCAGTCCGCAGGATGTTTGTGCACTGATGTATACCTCTGGGACCACAGGCAAACCCAAGGGTGCATTGCGCAGTCACGAGGCCAGCACCCTGATCGCCTACGCCACAGCCATGGAGATGGGTTTTACCCGCCAAGACAAGGCCTTGTTGGTGATGCCCTTGTGTCATGCGAACTCCTTGTATTTCGCGAACACTTTTATCCATTTGGGTGCGCGCGTTGTCATCGATGACAGTGTCAGTTTCAATCCCGAGGGGTTGCTGCACAACTTGGCGCAACACAACATCACTTTCACATCTTTGGTGCCCACCCACTACATCATGGTGTTGGGCCTTCCTCAGCAGGTCAAGGCCCACTATGCACTGTCGAGTGTTGCGCGTTTGTTGATTTCTTCTGCGCCTGCCAGCGAGCGCTTAAAGCGCGACATCATGGCTTTATTTGAAAACGGCAGCCTTTATGAGTTGTATGGTTCGACCGAGGCGGGCTGGGTCACATTGTTGCGCCCTGAAGACCAACTCACCAAATTGGGCTCTGTAGGGCGAGAGTGGGCCGGCAGTGGGCCGGTCAAATTGCTAGATGAAAACAGACAAGAAGTACCAGATGGCGAAGTGGGCGAATTGTTTTCATGCACGCCATATGCTTTTGAAGGCTATTGGCAAGCTCCCCAGAAAACAGCCGAAGCCTTTGCAGGCGCCTGGGTGTCCGTTGGTGACATGGCCAAACGAGATGCAGACGGATATATATGGCTCATAGACCGCAAGAGCAATATGATCATCAGCGGCGGAGAAAATGTGTACCCCAGTGAGATCGAAAATGTTCTCGCCTCACACCCTGATGTGCAAGAGGTTGCGGTGGTCGGTGTGCCCCATCCTAAATGGGGGGAAAGCGTATTGGCGGCGGTCGTCACCAAGGATGGCACGCCTGTCACCAGCGAAGAATTACAAGCATTCTGTAGCAGTCGTTTGGCTGGCTTTAAGCGACCACGTCAATTTGTGTTTTTGCAAAGCCAAGAACTGCCACGTACTGCAACAGGGAAAATTGTGCACAGACATTTGCGGCAACAATTCGTTGACGCTTTTGAGCAGCAAGCTATCTCCCAATAAGGTATTCCATGCATAAAAAAAGGCTGCCAAAGCAGCCTTAAAGATCAGGGAGCAAGCAGTCCGCGACGATGCTTGCCCCCTTTTCTGAGGATTGGAATTATTTTTCCAGTTTGAACACCATCACAGTACCGCCTTGGGGCACAGCCGTTTTGGTGTTGTTGAGCGTGTTGATACCTGCTTGCATGCGTTCTGCATCGATACCCCAGCCGGCTTGAACAGCGATGTACTGTTCACCGTTCACCTCGAAAGAGGAGGGGACCGCTGTCACGCCAGAAGGCATGTTGTATTCCCACAAGACTTTGCCGTTGGTGGCGTTAAATGCACGGAATTTACGGTCATTGGTTCCGCCAGTAAACACCAGGTTGCCACCTGTGGTCAAAAGTGGAGCCCAAATGGCACGGTCATATTTGTGTACCCAAACCATTTTGCCTGTGTTCAAGTCCCAAGCCTGCAATTCACCGATGCTTTCAGGCTTTTTACCGCCTTGGTAGCGCAAGCTGCCCAACACGCCGTCGATGGGGTAACCGATGTACAAGTCACCCTTTTTATAGGCGGCGGTGTCAGCTGCTGGCAACTCTGAACACAGGTGGTTGTTGGCAGGAATGTAGAACAATTTGGTTTTGGGGTTCCACGCTTCTGGGGGCCAGTCTTTGCCACCCCACAAGGAAGGACAGAAGCTAACAGCTTTACCCATGCCAGGTTTTTTCGTCATGTCGTAAGTAGGACGACCGGTTTTCTTGTCCAAACTCTTGATCACGTCGTTGTAGACATAGTTAATGCCATTGACAAAATCGATCTTGCCACTGGGTTGTCGGTCCAACATCCAGAGGTAGCCGTTACGACCGGCATGCACCGCACCTTTGACATTGCGACCGTTGATGTTTGTGTCGATCAGCACGGGTGCGCTCACCTCGTCCCAGTCCCACGCATCGTTGTAGTGGTATTGGTGGTGGCCTTTGATCTTGCCCGTATCCACATCGAGTGCGATGGTGGATGTGGTGTAAAGGTTATCGCCAGGGCGGCCTTCAGTGGGCCAAGGTGCGGGGTTACCTGTACCCCAGTAAGCGATGTTGGTGGCGGCGTCGTAAGTCCCTGTGATCCAGACACTGCCGCCACCGTTTTTATAGCCATCACCTGCTGGCCATGTGTCACCACCAGGCTCGCCAGGAGCGGCAGTCGTGTAGGTGCGCCAGGCTTCTTTACCGGTGTTGGCATCGAAAGCAGCCACAAAACCACGGACACCTGTTTCACCGCCTGAAGAACCAACCAAAATTTTGCCCTTGGCCGCCAAAGGCGCCAGTGTGATGTACGACAAGGCTTTGACGTCGCCCACCGTGGCGTCCCAAACGACTTTGCCTGTGGTGGCGTCCAACGCGATCAGGTGAGAGTCAACGGTGCCGACAAACACTTTGTCACCGTAGAGTGCAACGCCGCGGTTGGTGTTGTGCAGCATCAGCAAGTCAGCAGGAATTTCTTTTTTGTATCGCCACAATTCCTCACCAGTGATTGCATTCAGTGCAATGACTTGGGCATTCGGCGTGGTGACATACATATAGCCATTGTTCACAATGGGAGGTGCTTGGTGACCCTCGGTAACGCCTGTTGAAAAGGACCATGCCAAGTCGAGCTTCTTGACGTTGCCTGCATTGATTTTTTCCAAGGGACTGTAACCCCAACCTTGGTAATTACCACGGTACATCAACCAGTTGCTGGACTCAGGGTTGGTCAACCTGGCATCCGTTACCGGCTTGTAGGGACCCAGGGTAGCTGCATGCGCCATCACAGCACAAGCGCTGACCACTGCGATCGACACTTTCTTGAACAAATGACTCATGAACTGTCTCCTAAAAAGTGAGTCTGGGAAGGGCTCAAGACGGTTGTCCTGAGTTGGGTGGAACCGAGGTAGAAATGGCGACGAATTCACCACTCATGGTTAAGGGAATGGCTGGTAAGGCTTTGGGTGCAGGGCCGCTGATAACTTTGGCGCCATCGAGCAAAGCAAATTTAGAGGAGTGGCAATAGCAGGCCAATGCGTTTTCCTTGGCTAACCACGTTTTTACTTCGCACCCTTGATGGGTACAAATACCGGAGTAAGCCAAAACACCAGAGGCTGCGCGGGCTTGGGTATCTGGTGCCATCTGGTCTTCAGGCAATCGAATCACCACCAGTTTGTTCAAGCGCGATTCATTTTTAGGCACGCCTGCTTTTGCGTCATAGGGGAACACCAGCAGGGGCTTGCCTACTTTCAAATCGCTGGGGCGAAGAGGGACAAAATCTTTCTCAGCATCGGCGTCAACCAATAAGTGAACAGTTTCTTCGGCGCTGGCGTTGTTTGCCAGGAACGGCAAAGAGGTGGCCAGCCCTGTCGCAAGAACTTGCAACAACTGGCGGCGATCCAAGTCTGAACAAGCGATGTGTTTGTCGCATCCACTGCAGGCTGAAGAAGAAAGGGCGTCTTTCATAAATGGCTTTTGATGTAATTTCAGGAAATATAGTATTCTGAATTCAGAATACACTTAGTATTTTCCCTCAAAGGGTTTCTTCTGTGAAAATAAATTGCTATTTAGTATTATTTTTTTAAATTACAAATGAATAAAATAGATTAAGTCAAACTTACAAAATTTATGAAATTCACGCAAATTCACAAAGACCTTTTGCTGGTTTTAAGCATGGTTGTGGCGTTTGGTGGTTTGGCTTCTTGGGGTGAATTGTCAGAACGGGTGGCTTTGTTTAGCCGACATTACGAAGCATTGCAACTGGATGAATGGCCATTGATATTGCTTGTGATGAGTTTGGGGTTGCTGTGGTTTGCTTGGCGACGCACCCAAGAAGCCCAGCAACAAATACAAGAGCGCACTCACTCCGAAAACAAAGTGCAAGAACTGTTAAAGCACAACAGTGATTTGTTGCAAAGGCTTTTCACAGCACAAGAGGACGAGCGACTTGCATTGGCGCGAGAGCTTCACGATGAGATGGGACAAACCAGCACCGCCATTCGCACGGAAGTGGCCTTGCTGCAGCGTGACTCCTCGGTGGTGCACGAGGCCCTGCAGGCTGTGCGCCGCATTGACCAGTCAGCCAAGCATTTATCGCAAATGACGCGGCAGATGTTGCAGCGCTTGCGACCCCCTGCGCTCGATAGCATGGGTGTTGAAGAGGCCCTTCGGGCTTTGTGCAATGACTGGCAAAACAGCAGCCAAATTCCTTGTGCGTGCAGAGTGTCGCAAGTACCTCATGGCTTGAATGACTATGCCTGTGTGACGGTGTACCGTATCGTGCAAGAAGCGTTAACCAATATTGCACGCCATGCCCAAGCCAAGCATGTGCAAGTAGAGCTTATGCAAGATCAGCAAGGGCTGCACTTGACCATTGAGGATGATGGACAAGGGATGGCGGATACACAAGCCGTCCATGCAGGTTTTGGCCTGTTGGGTATGCAAGAGCGTGTTGCCAGTTTGGACGGAAAGTTGACAATAAGCAGTCAGCCAGGACTGGGTGTCCACTTGTCTATCCTAATTCCCAAGGTATCTTTGTGATGCGCGTACTTCTGGTCGATGACCACCCGGTGGTGCGAACCGGCTATAAGCGTTTGCTGTTGCAAGAGCCTGGTCTTGAAGTGGTTGCTGAAACAGGAAATGCTGAAGAGGGCTACCAAGCATTTGTCGCGCACCAACCGGATGTCACCGTTACGGATGTGTCCATGCCTGGTGCTGGCGGTTTGTCCTTGTTGCAAAAGATTTTGCAAAGACAAGCGGATGCGAAGGTCTTGGTGTGCAGCATGTACGATGCACCGGCGTTGGTCGAACGGGCACTTCAAAATGGTGCCAAAGGTTTCGTTTCCAAGAATGCCGAACCCGAAGAATTGGTTCAGGCTGTGTTGGCTGTTTTCCGTGGGCAGCAATACCTTAGCCAAGGATTGAACGTTCAGACCTTCAGCAGCGCCTTTGAAAACGAGGTCGAACGCATTGCCTCGCTAACGCCACGGGAGTATGAAATATTTCGCCTGCTGGCCTTGGGTCACACCATCGCAGAATGCGCGGATGCTTTGTATGTCAGCCAAAAAACCATTTCCAATAACCAAACCCAAATCAAAGAAAAATTACACATCGACACCATGGCGGCGATGGTGCATTTGGCGCAGCGACATGGCGTGATTGACAACAACTCAGATCGGGTTAATTGAGGCACGATTGCGCTTTAAAAATTGCCTCTTACGCCAGCAAAGAATGCTCGCGGCGCCCCTAGGCTTCTAAATTGTTCTGCTGCCCCAGCTGCTAAGTTGTTACTGGCGATAACGCCATACGTTGCATAGCGTTTGTCAAACACATTGGTCACGCCTGCAAACAATTCAAGCGACTTGTCTATGCGGTGCGTGCTGTCAAATCGAAGCGTGGCAAAGCCTGGTACTTTGCCGTTTTGGTCAAGGTTGTTCTCATCCCCGCGCGCATAAACCGATCCTTGAATCAGCACGGTTGCGCCGAGATGGGTTTGCGCAGACAGTGCATAACCTAAGTGCAATTTCACCATGCTTTCTGGGATGCCGGGAATCTTGTCACCTTTTTTGTTGAGGGGACAAGAACCCGCTGAGCAAGTGCTGTTGGCTTCGTTGGCGATGTGAAAAGCGGATTGGAATGTGGCATCCATCCAACTGACATTCAGGGCGTAATCCCATGGGTGGTTTTTGCCATTGACACCCAACTCCAAGCCTTGACGACGGGTACGACCCACATTCGAAAAATACCCTTGGGTAATGGTCGTTGAGTTAAAAATAATGTCATTGGTCAACTCCGTTCGAAAGACTGCAAAACGCCAATTATTGTTGCGGTTGAAGTTGCCGCGAAAACCCAATTCTGCTGTTTGGGACACCACGGCTTTGAGCTCTGGATCTGCGCCAAAAGCATTGGGAATACCAGAACAAGGCTTTGTCTCGTCAGCACATGCCAATTCAATGGCTGATGGTGTGCGAAAACCTTCAGAGTAAGTGGTAAAGATGGTTGTGTCGGGATTCAGCTGGTAAGTGGCACCCAGTGCAGGATTAAAGCGTCGGTAGGTGTGGTTACCAACAACGGGGGTGTATTCGTCAGTCGCGCCAGTTCCACACAATGTGTTGGTTGAGTTACTGGAGCAGGTTAAACCATCAAGTTGAATGGCTGCTGCGTCATACCGTGCAGATGCGGTGATGGCCAAGCGGTCGCTGAAGTCCAAAGTGTCCGTCAAAAACACGCCATACCTGCGGTTTTTAGAAGTGACAGAAGCTTGGACAGCATACGCATTCACGCCAACCATGCCATTGCTTGCGTCGACATTGGCATCTTGACCATTGTTGGTAAAACTGGTGCGTGCCACTTCCGCGTTGTAGCCTACCGTCAAGGTATTGCTTCTGTTCCACCATTTGGACGAATTGTTCCATTGCGCGTTCATACCCATGATGTTTTGTCCATAATTGGCCATCAAATTGCTGGCAACACAGTCTGCGTATCCCGTGCAAGTCAGACCTGCTGGCAACACATCGTTGAGGTTGCTGTTGAGCACGCTGCGTTTGATCCATCGGTAATAGAGGTTTCCAGAGAACGTTTGCTCATTGCCCAGTTCGAAAAGGCCATTGAGGTTGATATTGGCGTTTTCGGTATTGGTGTAGTCGGAGTGGGTGTAGCCTTGTTTGGCGTTTGACAGCATCGATACCGGCACACTTTGGTTGCCATGCAAACTGTTGTCGGTCCATGCCAATGACAGATGAACGTCATGGGTGTCATCTTGCGTGCCAACTTTGCCAAAAAACTGTCTGACTGAACTGGGGTTGTAAGCCGCCCACCCATTGTCGTCATACAAACTGGTGGCAAGGTAGTAACTGGTGGTCTCAGCATGGCCACCTTTTTCAGCGTCAATGCTTTTGCGCCCAAAAGATCCCAAGGTTAATTTGCCTTCGGTTGATGCTGACGTAAAACCATTTTTGGTGTGCATGGCGATAGCGCCGCCTAAGGTGTTCAGCCCGTACACGGGGTTGGAGCCTGGCACAACAATGGCGTTGTCAATCGCAATGTGAGGAATCAAATCCCAAGACACGATGTCGCCAAAGGGTTCGTTGACACGCATGCCATCCATAAAGACCGAAATTCCTTGCGGTGAACCTAAGATGGGCGAAGCGGTGAAGCCGCGATAAAGCAAATCAACATTGTGTGGGTTACCTTGCGTGTCATTGATATTGACCGAGCCCAGATTTTGGTTCAATGCATCGGCCAAGCCTTGTGCATCCACTGGCACATCCTGCTTTTGTAAGGTCTGTACGTTGCCCGCAAATTTGGTGATGGGTATGCCTGTGGCACCGATGGGTGTTGTCGCAATGATGCGGACCTCTTGGAGCACACCGTTGGTATCGCTGGCGCTTTGCGCATAGAGATTCGAAACAGCGAGAAAGCACATGAACAATGTCAGCTTGGAGACATTGTTCAAAGCGAAAGCATTCAAGGATTTGCTGGAAACGACTTTAGGAGACGGCATCACGGGGAATGAATTTCAAAAATATGACAATTTGCAGACTCTAGGTGCTACTTTAGGTTGAGCCTAGGGAAAAATTCCTGCAATAGGTCGCCAACACCTTCATGACAGGTGTTTCAAAACGAGAATTTGAGAGACCCTACTAGGGGTTCCCCTAGGGTATAAAGAACGATTAATTAGTAATATGTCTGCTGTCCGCATCCCTCAATCAAGGAAGTATCTATGAGCCTTCAACTTCAAGTCAACGGTAAAACCGTTCAGTCCCACTCCGACGCAGATACCCCTCTGCTGTGGGTTCTTCGCGATGAACTCGGCATGACCGGAACCAAATTTGGTTGCGGCGCAGGCCTGTGCGGTGCTTGTACCGTGCATTTGAACGGCGAAGCTGTTCGTTCATGCCAAACCCAAATCGGCACCGCTGCTGGCCAAAAAGTCAGCACCGTTGAAAGCTTGGGCGCTGCTGGTAGCCATGCATTGCAAAAAGCATGGGTCAAGCACCAAGTTCCCCAGTGCGGCTATTGCCAGTCTGGTCAGCTCATGAGCGCTGCGGCACTGCTCAGCAAAAACAAAAACCCCAGCGATGCAGACATTGATGCAGCCATGGCTGGCAACATCTGCCGTTGCGGTACATACACACGTATCCGTGCTGCTGTGAAAGATGCTGCATCCTCAATGCGCAAAGCCTAATTCAAAGGAAATACACCATGATGAGCACACAAACCAATCGTCGCGACTTCCTTAAAACCACCACTGTCACCACCTCCGGCCTCGTTTTGGGCGTGGTGTTGCCTGGCACAGTCGCAGAAACCATGGCCGCTGGCACATTGCACACACCAAATGCTTGGGTGCATATCGCCGACGACAACAGCATCACATTGATTTCTGCTCGTTCAGAAATGGGTCAAGGTGTTTACACCTCTATGCCTATGTTGATCGCTGAAGAGTTGAACATCGACGTGACCAAAGTCAATGTGGCTGCTGGCGCACCTAACGCTGTTTACGTCAACGCCTTGTTGGGCGCCATGATCACTGGCGGTTCTACATCCGTTCGCGAAGGCTACGAAAAGCTGCGTATCGCTGGCGCACAAGTGCGTGAAATGTTGGTGGCTGCCGCTGCCGCTGAGTGGGGTGTCCCTGCCAGCGCTGTGAAAGCTGACAACGGCATGTTGATTGGCCCCGGCGGCAAGAAAGCCACCTACGGTCAAATGGCTGACGCTGCTTCCAAGCAACCTGTTCCCGAGAAGCCCGCTATCAAGGCTGCCAAAGACTTCCGTGTGGTTGGCAAGCGCGTTCCCCGTACTGACGTACCCGCCAAAGTCAACGGTACAGCCCAATTCGGTATCGACGTCAAATTACCAGGCATGGTTTACGCCAGCTTGGAGCAATCTCCCGTCATCGGTGGCAAAGTAGCCAGTGTCGATAGCGCTGCTGCCAAAGCCATGCCTGGCGTGGTTGATGTGGTTGAAATTCCTGATGGCGTCGCTGTGGTTGCTGCAACTTACTGGCAAGCTGTCAAAGCCCGCAAAGCCCTGAAAATCCAATGGGACAGCGGTGCTGGCGCATCTTTGTCAACCGCTTCCATGTTGGCCAGCCACAAAGAAGCTGCTGCTTCAGGCAAAGTGCTGCCCATTCAGCCTGCCAAAGGCGATGCTTCTGGTGCCATCGCAGGTGCCGCCAAAAAGCTCAGCGCTACTTACGTGACACCTTTGCAGTCACATTCACCCCTAGAGCCCATGAACTTCACGGCTCACGTTAGCGGTGGCAAGGCTCGACTGATTGGCCCAACCCAGTTCCAGCAAGGCGCCCAAGGTGCTGCAGCTGCTGCTCTGGGCATGAAGCCTGAAGACGTGTCAGTGGAAACAACCTTCTTGGGCGGTGGCTTCGGTCGTCGTATCGAGTTGGACTTCGTTGTACAAGCTGCCCAAATCTCCAAAGCGGTCAAATTGCCCGTCAAGTTGATCTGGTCACGCGAAGACGACATGACCCATGACTTCTATCGCCCCGTTGGTTACAACCAGCTCCACGCTGGCTTGGATGCAAGCGGTAAGCCTGTTGGCCTGCACTTCAAGGTCACTTCACAGTCCATCACACAGCGTGCGTTTGGTCTGCCAAAAGACACCATGGACCCCTTCATGGTTGAAGCAGCGGTTGCTCCTTACAACATTGCCAATACCCAGCACGATCTCGTCATCCATGACGCTGGTTTGCGTGTTGGTTACTGGCGCGGTGTGAGCCACAACATGAACTGTTTCGCCAACGAAAGCTTCGTTGACGAAATGGCGCTGGCTGCTGGCAAAGACCCTGTCGAGTTCCGTATGTCTATGTTGGAAGGCAAGCCACGCTTCCAAAACGTGCTGAAGCTGGCAACAGCCAAGGCTGGTTACAGCAAAGGTGCTCCTAAAGGACGTGCTTTGGGTGTTGCCATCATGGAAGGCTACGACACTTATGTTGCAGTCGTTGCAGAAATCAGCCAAGGCGCTGATGGCGAAGTCAAAGTTCACAAAGCCACTGTCGCTGCCGACATGGGCATCATCGTGAACCCTGAAATCGTTGAGCAACAAATCCAGTCCATGGTCATCATGGGCATGGGTACTGCGCTCAAGCAAGCCATCACCATCGAAGGCGGCGTGATTCAGCAAACCAACTTCAATACCTACCCCATGGTTCGTACCAACGAATCTCCCTTGGTGGATATTATTTTGGTCAAGAGCGCTGAGAAGCCTGGCGGTATTGGCGAGCCAGTCACTGCCACCATCGTGCCAGCTTTGGCCAACGCTGTTGCCAAGCTCACTGGTAAGCGTGTTCGCAACCTGCCTATCACTGGCAAAGCGATCCAAGAAGCTTAAATCTCCCTCTGACCTGCCCAACAGCACAAGCTGTTGGGCAGTCTCAGACAGATATGCCTTCAAAGAGCGGTTTATCCCGCTCTTTTTTTTCGTCTTCATGAAAGGAAAACAGCATGACAAAACCAGTGATTGGGTTTATTGGCGTCGGATTTATGGGCGCAGGGATGGCAAAGAATTTGGTTACCAAAGGCTACCCGTTGGTCATTCTGGGCAATAAGAACCGTGAACCTGTCGAACGCCTTAAAGCCCTAGGCGCCACCGAGGTCACCACGGCCAAAGCCTTGGCACAACAGTGCGACATTGTTCATATCTGTGTCACAGGCTCACCCCAGGTAGAGTCCTTGATGCATGGTCCACAAGGCTTGTTGGCCAGTGGCAAACAAGGCCTGATCGTGATTGATTGCTCCACGTCCAACCCTGTATCCACCCAACAACTTGCTGAGGCTGCAAAAGCCCAAGGTATGCATTTCATGGATGCGCCGCTGGGACGAACACCTGTCGAAGCTGAAGCTGGCACCTTGGATGCCATGGTGGGTGCAGACGATGCATTGTTTGCCAAAGTCAAACCGGTCATCGAATGTTGGGCTGCCAATATCGTGCATTTAGGTCCCGTGGGATTGGGTCACACCATGAAACTGGTCAATAACTTTCTGGCTATGGGTTATGCAGCATTGTTCTCCGAGGCATTGTCTATTGCCCGCAAAGCCGGTTTGAGCAAAGAGCAATTTCATTCCGTTATAGGTTCAGGCAGGATGCGTAGCCCCTTTTACGATACCTTCATGAAATGGACTATCGATGGTGACCGCAATGCACACAAATTCACCATCAGTAATGCCCACAAAGATATGCGTTACATGGCAAGCTTGGCCAATGAGATAGGCGCCTTGTCGCCTATTCAGGCCATGGTCAAAACCGCATTTGCCGCCATGGAGGCCAAGGGCGAAGGGCAATTGTTTGTCCCAATGCTGGCTGATTTTGTGGCGGAGCAAAACGGCTTGCCTCCCTCACACCAACGCTAGGCGAAAAAAAACCACCTCTAAAGAGGTGGTTTTCACTGAGACTGGCAGTGGGATCAGTTCTTTTGAACGGTCACCAAGAACTCGATGATGCTCTTGATTTCATCTTCGGGAATGATGCCGCCCCAAGTGGGCATACCCAAGTCAGGACGGCCTTTGGTGATGGTGGTAAATGCCACATCTTTCCAGTTTTCTTTGTAGCGCATGCTGAGTTTACGCAGGTCCCTTTCCATCACGGGTGAAGCGCCATTTTGACCATGGCAGTGCGAACATTTGTTGTTGAAAACCGATTTCGCTTCTTCAGGGCTTAAACCAGCATTGGCAACAACCCACTCAGTCCTTTGCTGCTCTTTCATGCCCACACGCATAAAGCCGGAAGACGCTGTTGATGGTTTTTGTTGTGCTGTTTGCAAAGGCAGAGCAGGTGTATGCAGAGATTTGGTGCTTCTAACCAAATCAATAGGTGATTGTGTTGGGAATCCGTACTTCACCACCAATTTGGAGATCTCAGGTTGCAAGTCATCCAAGGCTTGGTTGATTTGGTCTTTCAGACCTGGCTTAGACTTGGAAACCGCCACAGCCACCTGTCCACCCAAGCTCTCTCCACGCACAGGCAACACTTGCCAGCGGCTATTGAATTGCTTGAGATTGTCAAAACCAGCGCTGGGTCCCCACATCAATGCCAAATCCACTTCGCCTTTGTTGAGCGCTTCAAACAATTGCTCGTGGGTACGGAAAGTGTTCCATGTGTAACCCTCGCGAGTGGCCAGCAAAATTTGGGGAGGCGAGCCGAACATCACCCCGACACGCTTGCCTTTGAGGTCAGGCAAACCTGTAAAGGATTGACCCGCAGGGGCAACGATGGCGTAGCTGACATTTAAAAAAGCCTTGCTTTTTTCGACACCTTTGACGCGGTATTCAGCATCTGCTGGCAATGCAAAGTAAGCGTCGCAACCTTCCATGGTGTTGCGCAATGCTCTGCGTTGGTTGAAAGACAACCACCACACGTATTCCACAGTGGTCCCCAATCGTTTGCCGACCATTTCCGCCAAATCTATGTACAACCCTTTCTCTGGGCCGTCCGATTTGCTGAATGGCAGGTTATCGGGGTCAGAGCACACACGCAATGGCTCAGCAGCCAAGGCTGAGGAGGTGACAGTTGCCATGAATAACGAGGCAAGCGCCAACCGTGCAGGCGTTGAAATCAGCTTAAACATAAACAATCTCCGAGGAAAATAAAGTTAAGACTTTGAAAAAACTGTTGTTGTCTACAGCGTTTTAAAAGCCAACCTTTGGCTTTGGATGGAAAAACACCGCCCCGAAAGGCGGTGTTTAGCTCACATCTTCGATCAGTTCAGAGCGAACACAAACAAGGTGCCGCCTTCAGGGCTGGCAGCAACCATTTTTTCACCCAAAGCGCCCAAGAAGGCGGGGATGGATTGTGTACGGCCTGACACCACGGCGATGTATTGCTTGCCGTCTAAGGTGTAGGAGATAGGTGCGGCAGAGATGCCAGAACCTGTAGCGAATTTCCACAGTTCTTTACCAGTCTTGGCGTCGTTGGCACGGAAGTTACCTTTCAGGTCACCAGAGAACACCAGACCTGTTTTGGTGGTCATGGTGCCGCCGCCCCAAGGCAGTTCGTCTTTGTTGAACCAAACTTCTTTTTGTGCAACGGGGTCCCAAGCTTTCAAACCGCCGCCGTGGCCACCAGGACCAACTTTGCCCAAGTCAAAGTTCACGCCCAAAAAGAATTGGCCGCGTTTGTACTCTTCTTGCACGCCTTCGAGGTCCATACACAGGTTAAGTGTGGGGATGTAGACCAAGCCGGTGTTGGGGTTGTAGGACATGGGCATCCAGTTTTTGCCGCCAAGCAAGTTGGGGCAAATGTCTTTGGCCCATTTTTTCAGCTGAGGACGCTTAGCGTTACCAGCTGTTTCGATGGGAGAACCTGTTTTCAGGTCAATACCAGTGGCCCAGTTCACACCGTTCACAAACTGCTTGGCAGAGATCAACTTGCCATTGGCACGGTCGATCACATAGAAGAAGCCGTTACGGTTGGCTTGCATGATGACAGGCACTTTTTTGCCGTCAACAGGCAGGTCAGCAAAAACCAATTCGTTCACACCGTCGTAGTCCCATGCATCATGGGGTGTGAACTGGTAATGCCAAACGATGTTGCCGGTGTCAGGGTTCAAAGCCACGACGGAAGCGGTGTACAAGTTGGAGAACTTGCCCACGTCAGAGGAGTCGTTGCCGCGAACAGAAGCAGACCAGGGAGAGGGGTTGCTGGTACCGTAGTAAACCAAGTTCAACTTGGGATCGTAGGAGCCAACGTTCCAAGCAGCGCCGCCGCCTGTTTTGCCAGAGTCACCTTTCCAGGTGTCAGCATTTTTTTCGTTGCCAATTGGCACAGTGTGGGTACGCCACACTTCTTTACCAGTACCTTGGTCTAGGGCAACCAATGCGCCACGAACGCCGTACTCACCGCCGCCGAAACCGGTGATAACCAGGTTTTTAGCAATGGTGGGGGGTGAAGTGATGACAGAACCTTGGGTGTAGTCAACCACTTTGGAAGTCCACAACTCTTTACCGGTTTTGGCGTCGAGAGCAGTGACTTGAGAGTCCAAGCGGCCAAAGAAGATCTTGCCGTCGTTGTAAGCCACACCGCGGCTGTTCACGTCACAGCAAGCGTATTGGTCAATCGCTTTGGGCATCTCAGGAGAGTATTTCCAACGGATTTCACCGGTTTTTGCATTCACAGCAAAAACGTTTTTGGGGCCGAAAGAAGAGGTCACGTACAAAGTATCGCCAACCAAAATGGGGGACGATTCTTGTGAACGGTTGGAGCCGAGTTGCAGCGCCCATTTGACAGACAACTTGTTCACGTTAGCGGCGGTCACTTGTGTGCCTTCGCTATAGCGTGTGTTGCCGGTGTCGCCACCATAGGTGGGCCAGCTTTGCGCACTGGCCAACGTTGCTGTGCCGAGAACGGCAGCCAACGCGACTGATTTCACTAACAGTTTCATACAAGTTCCTTCAGGGTTAAATAAAGAACAACGGGAAATTCAACTAACCCATACATTTTGAAAGACTTATATAAGACCGAGCCTAGCGGAAACCCTAGTTGGGGTATTCAATTCATCGAAATTCTCAAAAAGAAACACACCCGCGTTTGGATGTGTAAGAAGCTGAAAAGTTATAAGTAAGTTTGGGTTCAGTTAAGGCGTGAAACCGAGCAAACGCATACGCAAGTGACCACCTTGGAAAAACTTGGCTGTGGTCGGTTCATCACGTTCAAACTGCGCCAGTCCCACCCCCGGGCAATACCACTCTCGGGTCAATAAAGGGGTGGGTTTGTAAGCATAGATGTCGTCATGCCACAGCATCAACTCCATTTGACCTTCTACCCGTGCGCAATGTTCGAAGCGACCTGCAGGGGTATCCAAGGCTTCATCCACCGCAGCCAAGGTGTAAGTCATGGGAATACTTTTGAACTTGTCTACATAGCGAAATTCTGAGGGTGTTTCGTTGCGACGACGCAAGAAATACGGCGTGGTGTTGTGCTTCCATTGGGTCCCCACAACCATGGCGTTGGAGATGACTTGACGTGGCGCTTCGTCCATCACCGCTTGCTCTTGCAAAGGCGACTTCATGGCCACACGTTGCACACCTTGATCCGAAATTTGAAACCAGTATTCATGGCCGTTGCTCGTGCGTCTAAGCCAAGCGTTCGAGCCATCGGCCAAACTGGCACTGCCTAAGTTGTGCACTTCCAAGGTTTGTTTGACCGTTTTGCTTTCCGGGTTGTCGTAGACAGTTTCAATCTGGTAAGTCCAGCGTTTGCCCTCTGCCAAAGGGAACAAAGGGTTGTCGTTGGAAGGCTTGTCACAAGCCGCAAGTGCCAACATACTGCATAGAAAAATAAACGGGTAGCGCATGCTTATTTCTCAGGCACTTGGGGTGTGGGCAAATCCAAAATCTTCACCTCTTGTTCATCGGTGCCCGGATTGAGCCAACTGGGCCCTTTGCCATTGCCCGCCTTGACTTCGGCTGTGCCCATTTGAGGCACGCCTTCACGGCCCTTTTTCATACCGTCCGCAATTTGCTCGTGTAGCACGCGTGAGTAGGGTAATTTGTAGGCACGTGGTTGCATCACACTTTTACCTTCTTCAATGGGTGTGACCCACATATACAAAGCGCCAGGGAATTTGCCTCTGGGTTCATCCACGATGGCCGCAATCATGACAAAACGCTCGGGCAAGGCATCGGTGCTTGGCAAACCCAGCAAAGAATGCACACTGCCAAAACCAAAGAAATAAAACCCCGCAACGCCCAAGGCCAATAGGCCTTTTAGCCAGTTCGGCCAGCGCGAAAACACC
Organism: Burkholderiales bacterium; assembly: GCA_947381415.1. Lineage (GTDB taxonomy): Bacteria > Pseudomonadota > Gammaproteobacteria > Burkholderiales > Burkholderiaceae_C > Limnohabitans. The sequence continues at coordinate 62,127 of CANCVB010000010.1, read as the reverse complement.
AAAGCCAGGGTGACCAGCAAGGTAAAAGCCACAAAGGCAAGAATAAAAGTAAGTGTCATATCAAAAGGACTTCACAAGAATTTTAGGAATGGTGTTGATGTTGTCGACACCACCATTGGGCGTGACTGTAAAACGTGCCATGGTGACTTCTTTGCCGCGACTGTCCAGCGTGGCCTGACCATAGTAGACAACTTCGGCTTTAGGGTTGACTTTGATGACTGACAAGGTGGCTTCCACCGGTTGTCCGACCTTTGGGTCATTGCGGTCAATTTCTTTGGTTTCGTAGTAATGCGCATTCACCACATATTCACCTGGCACGATGCTGCGAATCGTCACCACTTCTTGGCGCAAAGGATTGACCACTTTTTTGCCGTTGATCATGATGGTGTTGTTGCTGTTGCCGCGGTCGTCGCGGTCTAGGTGCATGAGGTCAGCCTCACGGTTGCGAAACCACACACTTTCACCCGAGGGACCTTGCACCCATAAATCCAAATCATTGGGATCCATGTCGGGCCAAGATAAGGTGATGATGAACTCCGCTTTGGCAGGAATATCACCTGATTTCAGCGCCTTGGGGTTCATGGCCAGCAAAGCAATGATGAAGCAAAAAACAAACGCAATGAGCATGTTGAATAACATGTCATAAAAAGGATCAACCTCGGGTTCGCGTGAATGTCGAGATTTGCGCATACAACCCGCTGTGCTTAGCGTGCGATGCGCATGCCATGGCGCTGCGCTTGGGCCACCAAGTCATCGGCAAAACGGTCCATGCGGGTGAGTTGCAAGCCCAGCAAGATATTGCCAACCAAACCCACCATGGTTGTCAGCAATGCCACACCCAAGCCAGAGGTCAGGTTACGCAACAGGTCTTGGGCTTGGGAGGGATCGAAACTTTGGATTTGACCAATTTGCATAGCCAGCACAGAAAAACCAATGACTTTGCCCAGCAGTCCCAACTTCAGTTGCACGCCATTGACCCACCATGCGGTGGCGTGTGGGCCATGGGTGTGCTCCATCAACAAATCCAAAGGTGCTCCGCTGTCTTGGGGGTTCAAAGCCAAGGCATTCCAGTATTCGCCAGCCCAGCCCTCGGCCAGTACCAAGGTCTCCAAGTTACCTTTGCTTGCAGAGGCAAGCAACTCTCTTTGGTGCGCCAATTCTCGCGAACGAACACCACACCATAAAGTGGAAACTCCAAAGACAATGATGATGACCAGTGTGATGCCGGTAGGGTCTGAGCTGAGCAGCAAGTGCCATACCCCTTGAATGCCAAGCAGCCAAGTGGCAAAGACAAACAAACCCACCAATACCAACCACTCAAACCACAGTGGCTCGACTTCCCAATGCGGGTTTGTGTTTTTCAAGCTTTGAAAAAAAGACTTCAAGTGAACGGCCTTGTATAAAGTGGGGCGGATGATAACGGACTTGTCTCAGGCATTGGGTATGTATCCCCAATAACCATTAATCGCTTAAATGGGTTAAACCCAGACGTCGAGCTATCAAAATAAGTTCGGAGTTGCTGCTGACCTGTAGCTTTTGCCTGATGCTGGCCAAGTGGGTAGAAATGGTCGATGGGGACAGGTTCAATCGGTCAGCAACTTTGGGCAGGGGAAGTCCCGTGGCCAGTTGTAAAAACACCCCAAATTCTCTGGATGAAAGGTCTTTCAAGGGGTCGATATTGCCATCTAAGCCATCGATAAGTAACTTTTGCGAAAGCAATGGGTCGATGTAGCGTTTTTTTTGCGCGACTGTTTTGACGGCTTCATGCAAGATCGAATGCGCTGATTTTTTGGAGAGATAACCTAAGACACCCAGGTCAAGAACACGCTTGAGGTAAATGATTTCTTCGTGCCCAGTGAGAGCAATGATCTTGGCATGGGGGTGTTTGCTCAACAGTCGCTTCATGGTTTCCAAGCCACCCATACCTGGCAAGTCAATTTCCGAAATCACGATATCAGGTTGGTGAAGCTTGTACGCATCCAGGGCCTCTTCCCCACAAGAAACTTCAGCAACGACGGATATATCTTGAAAAGTCGTGAGCAAACTTTTGAAGCCCATTCGCACCAACAAATGGTCATCAATCAGCATCAATCTAAGCGCAGTCATTGGGAGGTCATGTCACGCAACCGATGGGTGTTCAAGTGCTGACACTCTTTGTGAAATGGTGTTTGTCATGCTGAGAACCATAGGGGGTTCAAACAGCCCGTGCCCCGCTGGGTTCACCCATTGGAGACGACTGTGCGGCAGTTGATGGTGTATCTCCCAGCTGGTTTCAGGTCTGCAAACCCAGTCAAGGGTGCCATGCAACAAATCAATCTCTATACCGCCTAGGTTTTTTAGGCAAGGCAACAGGCCTTCTTTAGGGAAGAAACAAAGGTTTTGAAGATAGTGGCTTTGAATTTTGAATTTACTTAAAAGTGTTTCTGTTTCTTGAGGGCTTGCGGGAGCCGTTGATAAAACAGTTGATGATCGTTGTAACAGGGCGTTCTCCCATTGACTCCAACTGTTGGCCAATTGGAGTGCTGTGGACCGATCGCTTTCAAGAATATGGCGACATAAATACTGACAGACATCGTTTCTGAAATGTTCAGGAATATGCGCGACAAGCGCATCCCAGGCTTGAGGCATCAGTTGTTTGGCATCTTGGAAAAACCATTGCAAATCACTTTGTCTCGAGAGAAAGGTGTTTCTGAGAACAGCGCCCGTCAAAGCCTGCGGATGTTGTTTGGCATATGCCAAGGCCAGTCCGGCACCCCATGACCCCCCCACAACCAACCAGGTGTTGATGTTCAAATGTTTTCTTAAACGCTCCATGTCATGAATCAAATGCGGCGTATCGTTGGCAAACAACAGATCTTTGGCGCTGCTTCGGCCACAGCCGCGCTGATCAAACAAGACAGCTCTGCACTTGTGCGGATCAAAGAATTGTCGGTGCCGCGGACTGCATCCGCTGCCTGGCCCGCCATGCAGAAAAATGACGGGAACGCCCTTGGGATTACCGCATTCCTCGAAATACACCAAGTGACCATCTTCTTCAGGCAAGTGACCATGGTGAAAAGGCGCGATGGGTGCAAACAAACCCGAAGTGTTCTCAATGTGCATGCTCAGAATATAGGCTTGAAGTCACGAATGATTCGATTGTCTTGGTAGGGTCTAGGGATTTCCCCTAGGTAAACATCAAGATATTCATGAGGTCAAATTCCTTGAAATATGGAGTGCTAACAAGGCTCGAACAAGCATAATATTCACTTGTGTTCAGAATGTCTCTGTTCACGATTAGCCGTAATTTGCGGCTTTCATTAGGAGATCCAACATGAAATGGCAAACCCCTGCAGCAAGCGACATGCGTTTCGGTTTCGAAATTACCATGTACATTGCAAACCGTTAATTTGACGGTGGTCTGTTGAGGCAACTCAACAGACCTCTTGAGTTGTTTGACTATTTCCGCGCTTGACGCGGTTTTTTTTTAGGTAATTTATTTTGAAAATTCAAGTTGTTGGCTCGGCAGCAGGCGGTGGATACCCGCAGTGGAATTGCAATTGCACACAATGCAGCGCTGTGCGGGCAGGAAGTCCACATCACCAAGCACGCACACAGTCTTCTATTGCGATTTCATCGAATGCCCAAGAGTGGCTGTTGGTGAACGCTTCACCAGATATTCTTCAGCAACTCAAAGCCCTGCCAGATTTGCAGCCTGCGCGCGCATTGCGCGACACAGGTATCGCAGCGGTCATGCTTATGGATGCCCAAATTGACCACACGACAGGGCTTTTGATGCTGCGTGAACACAAAGGGCGTTTACCTCTGTGGTGCCATCCATTGGTCAAAGAAGACCTGACAACCGGCAATCCTCTGTTCAATGTGCTGGAATATTACTGCGGCGTTGACTGGAACTCCTTGGCGCTTCAGCAACCCTTCCATATTCCCAAACTGCATCAACTGATGTTTGAGGCTATCCCGTTGATCAGCAACGCACCACCTTACTCCCCACACCGCGATCGACCACAAGCAGGTGACAACATTGGTTTGCGTGTTGTCGACGAAAGCACAGGCAAAACATTGTTTTATGCACCTGGGTTAGGACAAATGGAACCCCATGTGTGGGCTGCCATGCAAAAAGCCGATTGTGTTTTGGTCGATGGCACCTTATGGACAGACCATGAAATGATTGATTTAGGTGCTTCAAAGAAAACCTCTCGTGGTATGGGGCACATGCCACAAACCGGTCCTGACGGGATGATTGAATGGTTAGACAAATTGCCCAGCCATATTCGAAAAATTTTGATTCACATCAACAACACCAACCCTATCTTGAATGAGAACGGCCCTGAGCGTCAAATGCTGACTGCGCACGGCATTGAAGTGGCCTACGACGGAATGGTTATCAACCTATGAAAAATGTATCTATCGAGGTCTTTAATGACCAACGTGAACCTTGGAGCAAGGAAGAGTTTGAATCACTGCTAAGGGGTAAAAGCACGAGTTACCACATTCACCATCCCTTTCACGTCATGATGGCAGAGGGAAAACTCTCTGCCGAACAATTGCGTGGATGGGTGGCCAATCGTTTCTACTATCAAATTTCTATCCCAATTAAAGATGCGGCCATTTTGTCCAACTGCAATGACAGGGAAATTCGGCGTGAGTGGATATTGCGCATTCTGGACCACGATGGATTCGATTTAAACGGCACCAAAGACGAAGGTGGCATTGAAGCATGGATACAGTTAGGGCAAGCGGTTGGGCTCAGCCGTGAAGACATGGTGTCCTTGCGCTATGTAGCGCCTGCAAGCCGTTTTGCAGTGGATGCCTATGTCAATTTCGCACGCAGACACTCATGGCAAGAAGCGGTTGCCTCAAGTTTGACAGAGCTGTTTGCGCCGCACATACATCAGCAGCGAATCGATACTTGGCCACAACAATACCCTTGGGTAGATGCGGTCGCATTGACTTACTTTAAAAACAGATTGACGCAAGCGCGCAGAGATGTGGCGCATGGACTGGGATTTACATTAAATTACTTCAGTCAAACCCGCGCGCTGCAAGAACGCGCTTTGGAAATCCTGCAATTCAAGCTCGATGTTTTATGGTCGCTGGCGGACGCGATCATGCTCGATCAGTGCGAAATTCAAATCACCGGCCCTAAAAAATGATGACAGATGAAGCGATGCTGACAAGTAAGCCTGTTGTTTCTTCCATGTTTCGTTTGCAGTGGGAAGAAGTTCAACAGTCATGGGTCTTGCTTTACCCAGAGGGTATGGTCAAACTCAACAACAGTGCAGGTGAGATCATGAAACGCCTCGATGGAGAAAAAACCATGTCAGCGCTCATCACCGAACTGGAAACGGAGTTTGAAACCACTGGTTTGCAAAAAGAGGTGCTGGGGTTCTTGGAAATCGCTATTCAACAAGGATGGGTGAAGCTATGAGTACCAATCTTGACCATGCCACCCCCCAGGTCGGGCCACCCCTTTGGTTATTGGCGGAGGTCACTTACGCATGTCCTTTGCATTGTGTATTTTGTTACAACCCAGTGGATTTCGCCCAACATGGCCAAGAGTTAACGACCCAACAGTGGATTCATGTTTTGCGTGACGCGCGCGCCGCTGGCAGTGTTCAATGCGGTTTTTCTGGTGGTGAACCTTTGGTGCGAGACGATTTAGAAGAGTTGGTCGCAGAGGCACATAAACTGGGTTTTTATACCAACTTACTTACCTCTGGCATTGGCTTCACGCCAGAACGCGCTAAGGCATTGAAGCTGGCAGGTTTAGACCATGTTCAATTGTCTTTTCAAGACTCCACCAGAGAATTGAATGACTTTTTGTCACACACCAAAACCTATGCATTAAAGCAAAAAGCCGCAGATTTGATCAAGTCAAACGGATGGCCCATGGTGCTCAATTGCGTTGTGCATCGATTGAATATTGACTACATCGACAAGATCATTGAGTTGGCTGTCGATTTAGGTGCAGAGTACCTTGAATTGGCTAACAGCCAATATTATTCGTGGGCCCAACTCAACCGAGATGGTTTGATGCCGAGTCGCGAGCAGCTGGTTCGTGCCGAGCACATCACGAATACCTATCGAGAAAAATTAGGGGACAAACTGAAAATCTTTTTCGTGGTGCCCGATTATTACGAAACGCGTCCAAAAAAATGTATGAACGGATGGGGCAATGTGTTTTTAACCATCACCCCTGATGGCACAGCGCTGCCATGTCACACTGCCAAGATGATTAAGCATTTGGATTTTCCAAATGTGAAAAACATGTCTGTGAAAGACATTTGGTACGAGTCCAAACCATTCAACCATTACCGAGGTGATGCTTGGATGAAAGAGCCTTGCAGCAGTTGTCCTGAGAAAACAAAAGATTTGGGTGGCTGTCGTTGCCAAGCCTTGATGCTGACAGGCGATGCGGCGAATGCCGATCCCGTTTGTGACAAATCACCGCATCACCAGGTGGTTCAGGATGCGCTGGCGCTGGCCCAATTGCCAGACGAAAAGCGCGTGGACATCAAGCCTTTGATTTTTCGCGACAGTATCAATTCCAAAAAATTGAGCAAAGTGGAGTGAGTGCAATGAGGCATCTCACTGATGCCCACTGATTTGCGCGCCATCTTCATGTTTCAAGTACAAAAACCATATGCTTGATGCGGCTGTGACCCAGCTGAGTGCAATGAAAGATTGATGCACCGCGGCAGTGATATTGCGAAGCACTGCAGGTTCTGTGGTTTGCAGAAAAAACCCAGTGACTAAAGCACCGCTGGCTAAGCCAAAATTCATTGTCATTTGTTGCATCGAGCTGCTGATGGTGCTTGCCATGCTGGCGTCTTTTTTGGCGATGTCTGAAAAAGCCATCGAGTTGATGCTGGCGATTTGCAAAGAGCTCAGGCAACCCAAGCCTAAATTCATCAGCAAAATAAGTTCAATGGGTGTTTGTTTATCTATCAACGCATAAACAAACAAAGCCATTGCAATCAAGAGGGTGTTCAGAACCAGCACGTTTTTGTACCCTAACTTCGCCAAAATATGGGAGGAGAAAACCTTCATGCTGATGGCTGCAAGCGCCATGGGAATGGTAAACAAGCCAGCTTGCCATGCAGGAAAGCCCAGCCCAACTTGGAAAAAAAACGGCATCAGAAAGGGTAAGCTGCCCAAGCCAAGACGGCTAAAAAAACCGCCGAGCATAGAGATACGAAATGTTCGGATACGGAATAAATGCAAATTCAGCAAGGGTGCACTGACCCTTTGAGAATACAAAACATAGCTGACGAGCATCAAAACGGAAATGACACCCACAGGAATGACGTACTCAAAATGTGCGTGGGTGTGACCAAGCAAATCCAACAACCAAGTCAACAGTCCAAAACCTGTTCCAAACAACAAAAAGCCTAGCCAATCAAAGGGTTTTTTCTCATCGCTAAGGTACTGAGGCACATGGTTTTTGACCAAACACAAAATAGCAATCCCAATAGGGATATTGATGAAAAAAACCATGTGCCACGAAAACCAATGGACGATCAAACCGCCAATGGTCGGCCCAAGCAATGGGCCAATCAAGGCTGGAACAATGACAAAATTCATGGCCTTTAGCAGCTCTGATTTGTCAAAGGTCCTGACAATCAAAAGACGTCCAACTGGCATCATGAGTGCCGCAGAAATACCTTGCAATATTCTGGAGGCAATCAGCATCTCCAGCGAATTGGACAGTCCACATAACAAAGATGAAATTGTGAACAGCGCAACGGCGCTGGCAAATACGCGGCGCGTGCCCAAACGGTCTGCCATCCAGCCGCTGAGCGTGATGCACACAGCCAAGCTAAGGATGTAGCTCGTCATGACAGCTTTGAGACTCAGCGGGGCAACCCCCAGACTGAGCGACATGGCCGGTATGGCCGTGTTGACGATGGTGGCGTCAAGCTGATCCATGAACAAAGACACACCCACTATCAGGGGAAGAATACGTTTGGTTGTGCTTGTGGGCGAGGTGTTCTCTTCAAATGTCTTGACGGTGTCCATACCGAAATGTAGCTGAGTACTCTCATGCCTGTTAAGGGCATTTAATTCAATTAAGATGGTTTCTTTGCTTTATGACTTGAAAGTTTTGAGATGAAACGCTTGCATTGTGTATCCCTTCTTTTCTTGTTGTTATTCAGCAATTCAGTGTTTGCACAGTCGCTTGCCTACGCCACCAATGAAGGCGCGGGTACTGTTTCTGTCATTGATGTTGCGACCGATACGGTCATCTCCACCATTGAGACGGGTGGTAAACCGCGTGGACTGGCTGTCTGCAAGGGAAGCAAAAAACTCTATGTCACTGAACAGACCAAAGCGCAGTTGTGGGTGATTGATCCTGGCAAAGGAGTGATCGAACAACGTGTGCAATTGGGGGACTCACCTGAAGCTGTGTATTGTTCCCCCAATGGAGATTGGTTGGGTATCGCCAATGAAGGCGCGAACAGCATCAGCTTCATTCACACACAGCGATTGAAAGTGGAGTTTGACATCGTGGTGCATGGCAAAAACCCCGAGCATGGGGTGTTCAGTCCCGATGGGAAATTCATGCTGGTCTCCGCCGAAGAAGCCGATCAAGTGGACATTTTGGACCTTGAAAAACGCAAGCAAGTGGGTTCTGTGAAAGTAGGCGAGCGTCCCCGTGGCATTGCATTCAGCCCTGATGGAAAAAAAGCCTATGTTGCTGTAGAGGCCGCCAGTTTGCTGGTAGCCATTGACATGGTTGAACGAAAAGTAGTTGGCAAGCAAGCTGTGGGCAAGCGAACCGCTGGGGTGATCGTGTCACCAGATGGCGCTTATGTGTTTGCCAGCAACGGTGGCGATGCCAATGTTTCTATGGTCGACACCGCAACTTTCAAGTTGGTCGACAACATTGCTATTGGTCAGCGCCCATGGAACATGACATTTTCCCCGGATGCCAAAAAATTGTATGTGGCCGCAGGCCGCAGTGGCTCAGTCAGCGTGGTCGATATAGCCAGCCGCAAGATGGTTAAAGAAATCCCAACGGGTAAATTGCCTTGGGGTGTGGTTGCGCAATGAAGTAAATGAAGTAATCAACTTGAACACAGAGAAAGACCTTATGAATCCAGAAGTCACAACGGAGACGGCGCCTAACGATCCAACGCCTGCTTTGAAATATGACCGAATGTTGGTCGTCTTGCATTGGGTATTGGCCTTTGGCCTCATTGCCCAATTAGGCTTGGGTGTGTGGATGGAAGATATTCCCAAAGACCCACCCGGCATTCGTGCGCAGTGGTTCAATCTTCATAAATCAATCGGCATTTGTTTGGGGCTGTTGATTTTGTGGCGCTTGGGTTGGCGTGTCACCCACTCCGTTCCCGCTGCGCCTTTGGGAGTGAGTCCCTTTCTGCAAAAGCTAGGTACTTGGAACCACCGATTGCTCTACCTGTGCATGGTGGTGTTACCCGTGTCCGGTTTTTTGGGCTCCAGTTTTTCACCTTACCCTGTCAAGTTCTTTGGCATGGCTTTACCAAAATTATGGGATGCATCGCCAGAAGGCAAGGAGTTTTTTGGCGAATTGCATGAACTGTCTGCCGATGTACTGATGACGTTGATCGCCTTGCATGTCATTGCTGCACTGTGGCATCAGTTTGTCAAACGCGATGGTTTGTTGAGTCGGATGGGTTGGCGCCGCTGACGACCTTGCCTTTGTCTATATGAATAAGCGCTTGGGCAAAGGCATCTACATCTTCTTCGTCGTGGGTGATTAAAACCATCGGTAAAGACAATTCGGTTTGAAGCTGTAACAACTCGCTGCGCAAACGCTGTCTGAGTGGTCGGTCCATGGCTGCGAATGGTTCGTCCAACAGCAAAGCCCTTGGTTGTGCGACCAATGCCCTAGCCAACGCTGTTCGCTGTCGTTGCCCACCAGAAATTTGTTCGGGTAACAAATGGGCAACAGCTTGAAGCTGAAACACTTGTAACCAACGGTCTACCTCAGGGCTGGTGTGTGTAGGGGACGGGTTGCCCCATCCCTGGTGCAATGCAAACCCCATGTTTTGACGCACGGTCAGATGCGGAAACAAAGCGTAATCTTGAAACACATAGCCAAGACCACGCTGGCGTGTAGGTACATTCAGTTGGCTTGAACTGTCAAACAAAGGCGTTTCATTGAAAACCACTTTGCCTTGCTGGGGCGTGGTCAAACCGGCCATCATCATCAAGGTTTGTGTCTTGCCAGCCCCCGATGGCCCAAACAACACCAAGCGTTTTGCATCACTGGCAAAAGAGATGTTCAGATCGAAAGCCGACGGTAAATGACCGAGCCGGCTGTGCAGCTGAACTTGCCACATCATCGCGCACCCCGTTGGGTGTGGCCGGCGATGCGACCGGGAGCCAAATAGCCTGCACTCAAGAGCAAGGCCAAACAACTCACCGAGGTCACCAGCACCAAAAAATTCGCTGTAGCGTCTTGACCAGCTTGCACGGCTTCATACACAGCGATCGACAGCGTTTGCGTTTCGCCCGCAATACTTCCTGCCACCATCAAGGTGGCACCAAACTCGCCTGTGGCCCGTGCAAACGCCAGTAAGCTGCCAGCCAAAATACCGCGCCAAGCCAAAGGCAGGGTGACACGAAAAAATACGGCGGCTTCGCTCAGTCCCAGTACTCTGGCTGCTTGCTCTAAGCTGGGTTCCACATTTTCAAATGCGGCACGGGCGGCTTTAAATACCAAAGGGAAAGCGACCACACTGGCCGCAATGACAGCGCCCTGCCAAGTGAAAATCAGTTGTATGCCCAAGGTGGTTTTTAACCATTGACCGATCACGCCGTGCCGCCCCAGTAAAACCAATAAGTAATAGCCCAAGACGGTAGGCGGTAACACCATGGGTAAGGTGAGCAGGGCGTCAATGACATCGCGACCCACAAATCGCCAGCGCGACAAGGCCAATCCCACAGCAACACCCAAGACCATGTTGATGACCGTGGCCCAACCGGCCACTTTCAAGGTGAGTGCAAGCGCAACCCAAGCGGTATCCATGTTGAATTAAATGACCTTGAAATGGTGGGTGCCATCACGTTTGAGTTGTTCGACCAAACCGTATTCCCAATCTAGATAGGCTTGCATGGCTTGTGCAGGATTATCGGTACCTTCGTAAGGACGACGGTAGCGGTCAATGCGTTGACTGGCCACATAAGACTCCCCTTGTTGGGTGCTAAAGCCTGCTGCTTGCCATGCAGCGTTGCCACCCGGTAGCCAGAAGACTTCTACACCGGGTCTCAACAAGGGTTGTAACTCTGCCACGGCATAGCGTGACACCCGTCCATCGCCACAGGTGAGAACATAGCGATTGGCTTTGTGCACACGGGTGAAATCTTGTGCCAATTGCGAACGCAACAACCACCATGCACCGGGGATATGGCGCTTGACATAGGTGGCGCTGTCGCCCACATCGATGACCATGCTGAGGTTGCTGCGATTGGCCAACCAGGTTTTGAGGGTAGGGGGATCCACCACCGCCACGGGCGCCAGAGTCAGCGGCAAATCGTCTTCAGACGCCACAATTTGGCTGGACAAATCTTGGCTGGTAACGTCTTTCATGACCGCAACCTGCCAGCCCATTTGCGCCAACCAAGACGCCGTCATGCTGGCGCGCACACCATCATCGTCATAGACCACAACACGCGCACCCCTCACGCCCACAAAGTGATCGGTCTCTTGTACCAGCTGACCACCGGGTGCACTGACAGCACCTGGCCAATGGCCTTGGGCATATTCTTCCGGGGTGCGTACATCAAACACATAGGTGTTGCGATCGTTTTCAGTCAACCACTGTTTTACCGTGGCCTGATCAACCCTTGGCACACCCGCGCGAAACAACAAGGCCAGTGCGGAAGCAGCGGCTTTGCTCTGATCGTTGTCGGTGATGCTGCCAAACCGTTTGTCAGCACCTTTGACCAAATCCAGCCCCGCCAGTGTCCAACCAATGGTGCCGTTGCGCAAAGCGCAAACCGGATTGGGTATGCCTGAATTGATGAGGGATTGCGCGCCGATGATGCTGCGTGTACGGCCTGCACAGTTGACGACAATGCGCGTGGTTGGGCTGGGTGCCAAGGCGCGCGCGCGTAAAACCAATTCGCCGCCTGGGACACTGATGGCATTGGGGATGCTCATGGTTTGGTATTCGTCAAAACGGCGCGCATCCAATATCACCATGTCTGAGTCTCGTTCGAGCAAGGCCTTGACTTCATGCGCAGAAAACGAGGGGGTTTTGCGTTGCGACTCCACAAGTTCACCAAACGATTTGCTGGGCACATTCACATCGCGAAACAATTCGCCGCCTGCCGCAGCCCAACCTGCCAAACCGTTTTGCAACATACTCAGCTGGGTGTAGCCTAAGCGTTGCAATATGGGAATGGCTTGCAGGGCCAATCCTTCGCCGTTGTCGTACACCACCACAGGTGTATCGCGTCGGGGAATCCGTCGCCATGCATCCAATTCAATGCGGCCATAAGGCAAGTTGATCGCAAACAACGGGTGGCTTTGTGCATAAGGGTCTTCTTCACGAACATCCACCAATGCGATTTCTTCTTTGGCTAACAATGCCGCCCTGACTTGTGCATAGCTGCTGATGGCGTAGGGATGGGCGACATCTATGGCCAAAACCTCGGGGGCCACTTCGCTGTTGGGTAGCACAACAGCTTGGTGTACGGTTTCTTCTGTTGGCTGAGGTGCCAAAACCGTGGATACGATCGTGGCGGCAGAGGTGTCGGTCTGCACGGATGGCGATGGTGGTGCAGGCGGCGGTGCAACGGTTGCGGTGACCGCGGGTATAGGTGCTTGCGTGTCTGTCACGGCTTGGACATTGGTGTAACCAGATACAAATTTGCTGCGGGTGCCATCGTCACGGTAGCTGTTGCGTTCAATCAATCCAATATTGCCGCCATACACATGGATACTGATCGAAACCTGGTCGGGCAAAGCGTTCCAGACCTTATGGACATCGCCTATGCGGGGTGAAACAGCTTCCACATCACCTGGCAACATGTCGACTTGAAAACCTGCGGGTACCCAGCGACCATCAGACATGCGGCTATAGGGCTGGCACGATTCTGAACCACGCAACATGCCGACCAACCCCCATACCGTGTGGTCATGGATGGGTGTGGCTTGACCTGGGCCCCAGACAAAACTCACCACTGAAAAACGGTCTTGTGGGTCGGCATACAACAAATACTGTTGGTAGTACTTTGCATCAGGCTGGGCAAACTCTGGCAGCAACCAGTCATCATGCGACACCAGTTCGTGCAAGCACTGGCGACCTTGGGCCAATAACTCGGCCTCTGCAGGTGCAATATCCACCAAGCGCGTGATTTGCGCCAAGAAATGGTGAAAACGGGCAATGGAAGTGGGCGTGGCGGCTGGCATCTCGGAACTGTTGATATAACTGGGCTGATTGTTTCACATGCGGGCGGGAACAGATCCCCGTCCAACTGGCGATATGCTAAGGGTCTTATGGCAGCTTCATCATTTATTTTGGCGGGAGTCATGGGTTGGCCGATTGCCCATTCACGTTCTCCGCTGATTCATTCACACTGGATAGACGAGCACGGTTTGCATGGGGCCTATGTGCCTTTGGCTGTCAATCCCGCGCATTTGCCCCAGGCCTTGGCGGGTTTGAAAGCGCTTGGCTTTGCAGGTTGTAACCTGACTCTGCCGCACAAAATTGAGGCGCTGCCGTGGGTGGACGAATTGGAAGCGGTGGCGCAACGCATAGGCGCAGTCAATACCTTGTCAGTCAAGGCCGATGGCCGTTTGCATGGTACCAATACCGATGCGTTTGGGTTCATCCAAAGTTTGCGTGAAGCACACAGCCAGTGGCAAGCCAACGCAGGACCCGCCGTGGTTTTGGGTGCAGGGGGTGCAGCGCGGGCGGTGGTCTGGGCTTTGGCGGATGCGGGTGCCAAAGAAATTCGCTTGTTAAACCGTAGCAGCGACAAAGCGCAGGCCATGGCAGATGAATTTGGTTTGCCTGTCAAAGCCTTTGCTTGGTCGCAGCGACACAGCGCACTGGATGGCGCGTCCTTGTTGGTCAACACCACCACGCAAGGTATGCAGGGACAACCCGCGCTGGAATTGCATTTGGATGACTTACCAGCCCATGCCTTGGTGTCTGACATCGTATACACCCCGTTGCAAACCGATTTGCTCAAAAGAGCGGCAGACAAAGGCAACCCGACAGTCAATGGCTTGGGGATGCTGTTACATCAGGCAAGGCCTGCGTTCGCCGCATGGTTTGGGGTCATGCCCGAGGTGACCCCTGCATTGTGGCGCAAGGTACTTGCTACTTTTTAGCCTTGCTTATTTGCGTACGGCGGGTGCTTCTACGGGCAAACCTTGGCCTCGCCACATCAAATACAAGCTGATGTCGCGCATGTCACTGTGGCCCCAAGGGGGGATTTCGGCTTTCACGCCGGTGTAGCAAAAGCGCAGTCGCCGCTCCAAAGACGCAAGCCTTTGCCAATCGATGCGGTACAAAGGGTAGCCATTGGCTTGACCTTGGCTTAAGGGGTCGGTAAAGAGTTTTTGTCCATACCTTTGGTCGTGGCAATGGGTGCAGGCCAAGTTCATTTGTCCTTGGCGGGTCATGAAGAGACGTTGACCGTTTTCTAAATGGGTTTTGGCTGCACCGTCGATGGAAGCTTGCAAAGGCAGACCACGCGAACTTGTGGTCACCGCCAAACTCACCGCAAGCAATTCATCAGACTCGAAAACCCAATCGGAAGCTTTTTGGTGCTTGACACGACAGTTGCGGATGCGGTCTTCGAGGTTAAACAATTTGCCAGTGGTTTTGTCGATCGCAGGGTAGAGAACAGACACGCCTTTCATGCGACCGATTTCGCCATGGCAAGACTGACAGCTTTTGTTGCTGTTACCGTCGGGCTTGCTCCAAAGCTTGTTGCCATTGTCCAAAGCGATATTGCCTGGGTTGGCAAATTCATCGGCTTGCAAGGACTGCACCTCGGCGCCTGAAAATTGCAGTCCAGACTGCAATTTATCCAGTGCAATGACGCGTTGTTGGGCGTGCAAAGAGAAGACCAATGTCAAAGCCATCCCAAACCCAACAAGCAAAGACCTGCAGACCGCAAAGGACATGGTGAAGACTCAGTTACCGGCAGGTTTGGAGGCGTTGGCGGGCTCTACCACCAGGGTGTGGCGCAACTCCCCGATATAGGCCTTGTCATCTACCCAACGGAACAACATATCGCCAGACTCGGTTGCCCGCAAATAAAACTCAAACAAAGGGTTGGCGGCAACGCCCGTGGTCGGTTCGACCCGAAAGACCTCTCTACCATTCAAGGTACACAGCAGGTGACGGATCACATTGCGCTGGATCAGCACGCCGTCTATGTCACGTAAAAAACCACTGTCCATGGGATGGTTGACCAACAAGCGCAGTTTGAATACATCGCCTTGGACAATGCGGGGTGGGACTTGCAAGCGAGCGGAAGTCATCAGCCGTTGTCCACACAGGCGGCTTCGGTGACAACCACCTCTTGCACATCGTAAATAAAACTGCCGTCGGATCGTCGGGCTAATGCGATCACGTTTTGGTTGCCCGACAAGCGCACCCGCGTACTCAGATCGGCGCGACCGCTCCAAGGACCTAATACAAATTTGGCCATCAAAGGCACGGGGTTGCGCTGCGATAAAAGGTAGACGTGGGTGATGTGCGCTTCTTCGGTCATAGGGCTGTCGATTTTCAGGCTCAAGGGCACCATGTGGCCGTTGTCAGCCAACAAGGGCAAAGACAAGCTCACCGCTTCCTTTGTCAGCGTTTGGGTTTGCACATAGGGGCGCACCATTTCTTCAAAGGTGCGCAAACGCGCTTCGGCCAAACCCGTGATTGTGAGCTTGTCCACTTGGGCATAGGCCGAGCTTAACCAGCCAGCCCCTAGGCTGGTGGCCAAAGTGGTTTGCAAAAGCTTCAAGATCGATTGACGACGAGATAACAAGTCAGACCTCATACAGGGTTTTTTAATAAGTAAGCAATGATGTCTTCCAAACCTTGCTCAGTGAGTACGGTCTTGCCTTGCAAAGCTTTGGCGACATTATGAAGACCTGTTGTACTGAAATAAGCAGGCATGAAGGTTTGGGGGTTGAGTACACGCGGGTCGGCGATGCGCTGGCGAATTTGTTCGCTACTGAGTCGTTCGCCCACGCCCACTAACGAGGGCCCCATCTCGCCACCCTCTTTGAAACCAGGCAGTTGGTGACACAAGATACATCCGGTATCTTGGCGTGCGAGCAGCAGTTTGCGACCACGCGCTGCATCTGCCGTGGCCGCTGACGGCGTTGCAGGCAGCGTATCGGCGGCCCACAGCCATGGGCTACACGCCAATACCGCAAGCAACACAAGACGCTTCATGCTTTCACCAAACTCAAGCCGTGGTTTTTCAAAGGCAAGGAACGAATGCGTTTGCCAGTGGCCGCAAACAAGGCATTGCCCAAAGCAGGCGCCAAAGGTGCTTGGGCGGGTTCGCCCACTCCGCCCCAAAAACCACCGCTGGGGGCGATCACGGTTTGCACTTTGGGCATTTCATTCATGCGCATCATGCGGTAATCGTGGAAATTGGATTGCTCAATGCGTCCGTCTTTGACCGTCATTTCGCCCCAAAAAATGGCTGACAAACCGTGCACCACACTGCCTTGGAGTTGTGCTTGGATATTGTCAGGGTTGACCGCATAGCCAGGGTCAATGCCAATGACGATGCGGTGGATGCGCACCTCGCCTTTGGCGTTAACGGACACCTCACAGACGCAGGCGGTGTAACTGCCATAGCCTTCGGTTTCTGCAATGCCGCGAAACACCCCAGCAGGCAATGCCTTGTCCCAATCGGCGGCCTTGGCAATGGCTTGCAAAATGCCGCGGTCACGGTTGGCTTTTTCGTTGTTGGGTAAGAGCGAGAGTCGGTAAGCCAAGGGATCCGCACCCGCTGCATGGGCTAACTCGTCAATAAAGCACTCTCGCACAAAGGGGTTTTGCGAGTGACCCACAGTACGCCAAAACCCCACCGGTACATGAGCACCGCGCTGGGCAAAGTCCACCAAGCAGTGCGCGATGTCGTAGGGGTGATCGTTGAAAGAGGCCACAGCTTGCGGATCGACGCCGTTTTGCAAAGGCATGCGCAGCAACTGCGAAAAAATCGATGGCGCGCTCACACGGATATGCAGTGCTTCAGGTTTGCCGTTAGGCAAAAGACTGGCGCGCACCTTGACCATGCTGGCGGGTCGATACAGATCGTGTTGGGTGTCTTCTTCTCGGCTCCACAAGAGTTTGACAGGTTTACCAGGCAAGGCCTTGGCAATGGCAACCGCTTGTCGGGTGAAGTCTTGCGGGCTTTTTCGGCCCAAACCCCCACCCATTTGCATGGCAAAAACTTTGACGTTTTCTTGGGGTACGTCCGCCGTGCCTGCGGCGGCGGTCAAACTTGATTCAGGGTTTTGGGTAGAGACCCAAATCTGCAATTGATCGTCTTGCAACCATGCGGTACACACCATGGGCTCAAGCGTGGCATGTGCCAAGTAAGGGGTGTAGTACTCGGCTTCAATGACTTTGGCGGCTTTCTCCAGTGTGGCCACCGTGTTGCCGTCTTGGCGGGCGACAGCTGCTTCACCTTGGCTTAACCCATCACGGTACAACTTTATCAGGCTGGCACTGTTGACCTGGCCGTGCTTGCCACTGTCCCATTCAATGGCCACATCGCGCAGCGCCTCTTTGGCGCGCCACCAGTTGTCTGCTACCACGGCCACAAACTCGCCCATGTTCAACACTTTGACAATGCCTCGGCGGTTGTCAACTTTGCTGCTGTCAATGTTCACGGCTTTGCCACCAAACACAGGAGATTGGGCAATGGCAGCGTGCAACATGCCGGGCAACTGGGTGTCAATGCCAAACCGAATCCGACCCGTGACGATGTCATGCATGTCCACGCGGGGGAGGGGTTTGCCTGCCAGTGTCCATGTGGCGGGGTCTTTGAGTGGAACTTCCGTGGGTGGGCTGAGTTTGGCGGCATCGCTTGCCAATTGTCCGTAGCTCAGGGTTTTTTGACTTGGCTTATGAACCACTTTACCCAGCACAGCTTGGCACTCGGTCACGGGAACGCTCCAGCGCTGGGCCGCGGCTTGTACCAACATCATGCGTGCCGAAGCACCCGCTTTGCGCAAATACTCCTGCGAGTTGCGAATAGTGCGGCTACCCACACTGGCCATGTCACCATAAGCGCGTTTGCGCTTCAAGTTTTCATGCGCTTGCACACTCTCAACCCGCACTTTTTTCCAATCAACTTCCAGCTCTTCAGCGATCAGCATCGGGGCAGAGGTGCGACTGCCTTGACCCATTTCGGTACGTGCGTAACGAATCACCACCGATTCGTCTGAATGAATGTCAATCCAAGCATTGACTTCGGTATTGACGCCCGTTTGGGCATGGCTGGGCAAAACAAAACCCAGACTCAAGGCCGCCGTGGTGCTGGCACTGACTTGCAAAAAACCACGGCGGTTGATACCAGCGTTGTGGAGTGACTTCATGATTGACCTGCCTGACGTGCGGCGGCTTGAATAGCGGTTCGCATGCGTGCGTATGTGCCACAGCGACAAATATTGGTCATGGCTGCGTCTATGTCTTCGTCGGTCGGTTTGGGTTTCTTCTTCAGCAAGGCGACAGCGGCCAGCATTTGCCCACCTTGGCAGTAACCGCATTGTGGTACTTGGTGGTCTATCCAAGCCTGCTGAACCGCATGGAGTTTGCCTTTTTGTGCCAAGCCTTCAATGCTCACAACCTGCTGGCCCGCAGCAGACGAAACGGGGTAGGAGCAAGAGCGCACGGGTTCGCCATTGAGCAAGACGGTGCAAGCGCCACATTGGGCGATGCCACAGCCATACTTGGGACCTTTGATGTCGAGTTCGTCTCGCAGTGCCCACAACAAGGGCATCTCGGGTTCAACATCGAGTTGATGGGTTTGTCCGTTGACGTTAAGTTTCATGGTGTGCTTAGGGGTTAAGAGGCCAAATACCGGCGCAGCGCTTGGGCGCAAACTTCCACGCCACTCAAAGCTTCTCGCATGATGCGGCCCATGGTGATAAAGCCATGGATTTGACGCTCAAAGCAAACATATTCCGCCACGCCACCTGCTGCAGACAAGGCATCGGCGTACAAATAGCCTTCGTCTTTCAAGGGGTCATAGCCAGCGGTTAACACCAAAGCTGGGGCAAGCCCTGCATGGGACGGCGCTTTGAGGGGTGAGGCACGCCAATCGTTGGCGTGTTCGCGGGTGGGTAGATAGTGGTCCATGAACCAATGCATGGCCGCTGCCGTCAGGCCATAACCTTCGCCATTGGCGTGGTAACTCGGGGTATCGGGGTACATCAGGGTGGCAGGGTAGATCAGCAATTGAAAAGCAGGCTTGAGGTCTGCATCTTTGCTGCCCAAACAGACGGCAGCCGCCAAATTGCCACCGGCGCTGTCGCCACCCACGGCCACGCGGCGTGGGTCAATATGCAAAGTCGTGGCCTGTGCCACCACCCAGTTGAAAGCGGCCAGTGCGTCGTCGTAGGCCGCTGGAAACACATGCTCTGGGGCCAGGCGGTAGTCCACCGAAAACACCGCACAACCACTGGCGTTGCTGAGTTGACGGCACAAGACATCATGGGTTTCAATGTTGCCAATCACCCAGCCCCCACCGTGGTAGTAAACCAGTGCCGGTAAGACTTGGTTGGTGGTCGCGCCCAAGGGACGGTATTCGCGGACAGGTACTTGCACACCACCCAAAGCAGGTAAATGGTCATGAACGTGCGACATGGCTGGCGGGTCTGGTTGCGTCAAGGATTTGCGCAAGACATAAAAATCGCGCGCTTCTTTGGGCGGCAAGGTGTTGACCGGTGGCACACCACGGTCCACCATGAGTTGTAAGAGGGCTTTGGCTTGAGGATCGAGCATGGTCAGTTCAAGAAATAGAAGTTGTTAAGAGGACTGACCAATGGCTTGGTAAGTCTGTTGGTGTGCTTGCAACCACTGAAGTGACATTTGATCGTCATGCTCAGAAGGATGAAAGTCTGTGCGGAAATAACTTTTCCAAGATGCAAAAGAAGAGGTAAAAAGGCCTTCTTTGGCAAACAAATGACGCCACGCACTGCGCCACGTGCTGGCTTTGAACAGGCTGCCGTCATGCCACAGGTTATTGCAGGTTTGACGCAGTATGTCGCTTAAGAAAAACACAGTGACGGTGAGCATCCAGCGGCGACGCCAAGCCTCATTGCCACCCATGGCACGGTAAATGTCAAAGGACACGCTGCGGTGTTCGGTTTCTTCGCTGGCATGCCATAACCACATGGTCTGCAGTCGCTCAGGCGCTTGTGCCAAAAAATACGGGTGATTCAGTAGCCAGGCTGCAAATACCGAGGTGAAATGTTCGTAAGCGGCGGTGACAGCCACTGCATGAATGGCTTTTTTCTCGTTGATGCGGGCAATACGGCGCAAAGCACGCTTCTCCCAATGGTTCACCATGCCATGGTTCAACACATGTTGATTGAAGCGTTCATGGATGCGTCGGTGGGTTGCTTCTTGACCGACAAAGCCTTTCACCTCTTGGGCAAAACTGGCTTGTTGCTCAGGACTTAATTCTGTGATGCCTCGGCGCAGCGAATCGATGAAGAATTGCTCACCCACAGGAAAACTCATCGACAAAGCGTTCATGAAAGCCGATGTGAACGCATCTCCCCCGTTCCAACGCACATCGAACGATGTATCCAAATCAATCAGCAGTTTTCGAACAGTCAAATCAGACATGGTGAGTGCAGGCTTAGGCAGGTAACTGGCAAGGGCCAGTGACGACAAATTTTAAATTCTTACCGTAGCGCTGAATATCCTTGGTGGCAAACAGCGTGACAGGTTGTCGGGTGATTTTGATTTCGGTTTCTTCTTGGCTGGCCAGGCTTTTGCGCTTGACCCAAATACTGGTTTTGGAGGTCAGGTCTTGGCCTTTGAATTCTTCAGTGGTCAAGGTATTGACGAACATGCCATACAGCTTTGGCCCTTCAATCTTGATGTACAAATGGTTGCCAATGCTCTCGATGTTGACCTCGACAGTGGCTGGCTTGACCAAGATTTTTTCCATCTCCGGAAAACTGCCTTGTGCATCGCAGGTGAGCGTATAGCCCCATGCGCTGAAACTGGCCAGGCAACTGAACACCAAAGCCGAACAGTAAAAGCAAACCAAGCGCATTAGCGGCATGTGCGTTTTCCGTTGTCGGTTTTACAGACCAAGCCATTTGATAAGTGGCTTTCTTCCGTGCTGCTTTGTGGAACGCCACCGCGTGAGGTGTAACTGTCCGCAGGCGCTGGCGCCGCAGGTCTGCGGGGCTTGGTGGCCGTCTCAGGTTTGGCGTCCATGATTTTGTTGCCATCAATCAGCACGGCTGGCGCGCCCGGCTGGTTGATGGTGACGCCAGATGACGCAGAGGATTTCAGGCCAGATTGCGCTTGGGCTTTGAAGGCCGTTTGCGCGTGGGCGGTATTCACAGAATAGAACATTCCTAGGTTCACCACACACAACGTTGAAAGAAAAGCAGACAAAAGTTTGTGGTTACACAACATGGGCAAAACCTCGTGAACAGGTCGGCAATGATCGCATGGATCGCCACTTTCGAGACGAAGGCCACACAATTCCCAGTGAAGCAGGGGGTTGGGTATTATTAGGCGCTGACATTGCGTTTTACAAAGGAATTGCCGTGGTATTGAAATTTTCATCATGCTGTACGCCCATCGTCTTGTCGTGTGTGGCATGGGCTTGGCCGGCTGTGGCCTTTGATGCAAGCAAACTGGAAGACTTTAAGACCACGAATGTCTGTAAATACTGTGATTTGACCGACGCACCCATGAGCGGTCGCGATATGCGTGGTGCAGACTTCCAAAACGCCAATTTATCGGGTGCCAAGATGGACAAAGCCAATATGGCCGAGCGTCCCATGGAAAAACGCACCTTGGTGACCAATTTTGAAGATGCCAATTTGCGCCGCGCCGATTTCACTGGTGCCAATTTGCACATGGCCAATTTCACCAATGCCTATCTTCGTGAAGCCAATTTGAGTGGTGCAGACTTGGGTGACGCCGTACTGAGCAAGGCCAATTTGAAAGGCGCAATATTGCTTGGCACCAACCTCAAAGGGGCCAAGATGGATGACGCCAAGCTCGATGACGCCAAGTTGTGCAAAACCGTTATGCCTGATGGAACTGTGAACGATTCAGGCTGCTGATGGCCGCTGCTGCAAGGCTTACAGACAAGCCTCTTGCAGCGCCAACAAAGCACTGGCTTTGTCTTTGGGTTGCGCCTTCATGGCGTCAGCTGCTGCCATGTCGCGCAGGCGTTGTCCCACCGCGTGGTGCAATTCCATGAGCTTGGTTTTGTCGTTGGCAGACAAACCGTTGTCTGCGTGAACGCTTTTCACAATATTGGTTTCTACTTTGTCACCATTGCGCTGAACTTGAAAAAAATACAACTGCCGATCAGCTGAATCCGTTGGAAATTTGTCCAAGCCATGTCGGTGCATGGTGTACAAGCCTTGGTAAAACTCGGCGTAGTAAGTGGCACTCTGCACACAACTGGCGCTTTGGCCCCATCCAAATGAAGGTAAACATGCACAGGCCATCAGGGCTGCCTGAGACAAGGCTTTGAAATGGGTGGTCATCAAGCGTCTTCGCCAGGCATGGTGGACGGTCGCAGTTGTACCGCTTGCGAGCGCTTTTTCCGAAAACGGATATTGAGCATTTCTACGCCGAAAGCGAAAGCCATTCCAAAGTAGATGTATCCCTTGGGCACATGGTGACCAAAACCTTCAGCGACCAGCACCACACCGACCACCACCAAAAAACTCAAAGCCAGCATCTTGATAGAGGGATGGGCGTCGACAAATTCACCAATGCTTTTGGCAAACAGCATCATCAAGCCCAGCGACACGACAACGGCGGCAATCATGATGCGCACATCGTCCACCATACCTACAGCGGTGATGATGGAGTCGAGCGAAAACACCAAATCAATCAGCATGATTTGAACGATGGTGGCCATCACATTCACTTTGGCTTTGACGTCTGCAGGTGCCTCATCGCCTTCCAGCGAGTGGTGAATCTCGCCGGTACTTTTCCAAATCAGGAACAAACCCCCAGCCAACAAAATCAAATCACGGCCTGAGAATGCCTGGCCCATGACAGTCAACAAAGGTTCAACCAATCCGATGATGACCGACAGCAGCAAGAGCAAACCAATGCGCATGAACATGGCCATGAACAAACCCACGCGCCTTGCCATTTCTTGCTGGGCTTGCGGCAGTTTGCTCACCAAAATAGAGATAAAGATGATGTTATCGATGCCCAGCACCAACTCAAGCAATGTCAAGGTGGCCAAGGCCACCCACATATGGGGGTCTGTCAGAAGTTCCATGGTGTGTATTCGTTAAAAGTAAGCGGGGTGAACTTTAGCGTATGCCAATCACGTCATTTTTGAAGGGGCATTGCGCCTGTCAAGGCATGCTTGCAGCGACGCCATCGCAATACCAACCAGGCTTGACGAATGGCCATATAGGTTAACCAAACAGCCCAACCAGCGAAGACCACATCGCTGAGGAAATGACCACCTTGCACAATACGCACTGCGCCAATGACGAACCCGGACAGGGTTGCCGCCACAAGCCAGCGCTTGCGTCTAGACCAAGTCGACCACATACCCCAAGCCATCACACTGAAGCCGGCTGCAGCATGGCCGCTGACAAAGCCGCAGTTGACATCACACTGCGTACTCAAGGTGAAAGCAGGCACAAAGGGCTTGGTGCTTCCGAAAATGTCGAGTTGCTCGGGGCGCGGACGCCCCACGTTATCTTTCAAGCCCCAGTCCACCACCACGCCCAAGCCCACTATGGCCATGAGTAACCACGCAAGCACACGTCTTTGCCAGCCAAGCGCATGGCGTTTGGATTGCGTTTTCAAATAGAAAAACACCACACAAGCGACCACAAAACACGTGCGAGTCAACCAGGGCGTGGCCACATAAAGCGCATGCACCCATGGCGATTGGTTGGCTGGAAACGAATGGCTGGATGGGTCATAAAAGACCTGGGTGACCCACACATCCAGCCCCGGCCAAATTGCAAAGACAGCCATGGACAAAACCAGGCCGCTGATGCCCACCAAGCATTCACGTTGGCGGGCTCTCATGGGCGGGGGTCTTTCAGTAACCACATGAACAGGGGCCGACCGACGGGTTGGGGGGCAGATAGCAGTTCGACATGTGCATAGCGTGCACGCACGGCATCTGGCAATTCCCCCATCACCAAAAGTAAAACCGGTTGTTTGCCCAGTGAAGGGTCAAAACGGTGCAGCAAATCGTAGTGGTGTAGCGGGTGGGGTGTTTGTTGCCAACTCAGTGCCAACGTGGACTGGTCACGCCATGCATAGGCCGCGTGAACAATCAGTGTGCGGTCAAACGCGACCAAGGTGGCCTGTGGATAGGTCGACAACCAAGGCTTTAACGAACGCAAACCGTCCTCCCAGCCACGGGCGCGTCCCCATAAATCCCATTGGGATTTTTGAACTGGCAGACCTAAGCGGGCACGCCAATCGCCACCCAGTGACAAACCACATGCCAGCAAAGCAGAAATCACCACAACCACGATCGGTCCTCGCCAACGCCACTGCGCTTGTTGAGACACCAATAGCCACGCCAGCGCCAAACACGCACCCAGCAGGGCAGGCGCAGGCCAATTGATTTGCGCCGTACCTTGCATGGCTTGCAGGCCACCAATCAGCCACAAAGGCCAACTGCCATGCCAAGCCCACAGCGCAGGGTGATGGGTGGGGCGGGCGAAGAACTGGGGTCGGTGTTGCCAAGCCAAGCGGCGCAAACCGACCACCACCATGATCAGCAAAACAGGCCCCATGACCAAAGCTTGTGAGGCCAGATACTCCGCCAAATGAACCGCTACAGCATTCAAACCCGTTACAGAAGCGGTTTGGCCACCGGACAAGAGATCCGCGGTGTGTTTAAGGGTGGGCCAGTCATGGGCTTGGTTCCAAGCCAGATGCGGCAGCAAAGCCAGCCCGGCCAGCAATCCAGCCCAGACCATGCCCTTGAGCACCGTGACGGATCGATCAGCCAGCCACCACAGTAGCCAACTCAGCAACACAGCGGACATGGTGTATTTGGACAACACACCCAAAGCCAATACAGCACCAACGAGCAGCCAAGGTCTGGTGCGCAACGGTTGCTTCAATGCGCGCCACATGGCCCACAGTTGCAAAGACCAACACAACAAAAGAGGCCCATCGGTGGTGGCCACTTGACCCAGCACGCCGCTGGCCAAGCTGCTGGCAAACAATGCTGCGGCCCACGCGCCCACCGCATGGGGCGAGGCCAGCGGTTGTTGACTGTCGCGCTGCATCTCCCAACCCAGTCGCCACAGTACCAATGGCACGACAGCCCAACACAGCTGCACCAACCAGCGCACACCGGTGGTGTTATCGCCCGCGACCCCTACCGATAATTTGATCAAGGCAGGCAATACCGGTGGTTTGGAGTAATAGCCCCAAGCCAACTCGCGACTCCATTCCCAGTATTGGGCTTCATCGACAAACAACCCTGCTCCGCTGTGGGCGGCGGTCCACATGCGCAGCAGCCAAAGCCCCGGCAGCAACAGTACCAGCAAAGCCCATGCACCCCATTGCCCTGAAAAATAGGTACGGTTGGTGGTCGGCGTGTTCGTCATGTTTGAAGCACGTTATTTACTTGGCAGGCGCTGAACCCACGGGTCGCAAAACCAAAGCAAAGCCTCGTTCACTGCCCACCACCGGCCAGTCTGCAGGCCAAGTGGGTTTGTCGCTTCGAACCAAAGCCACCTCTCCCTCTTCAGGTGCACGCCTTGGAACAGGGCTTTGGCGGTACAACGCAAACGAAGGGAAATGAACGCCCCATTGAACCGCTGTCTGCCCCACTGCTTGGCCAGCCAATGCATGAACAGGGCCTTGCAATGCCTGACTCCACCATGGCAACACAGCCAGCGATAAAACGGCGCAATGTCCCATGGCCAACAAACCAAAGCGAGGCAATTGCAGCGCAGACGGTAAACAATAACTTGACAGCAACCACAGCGCTTGCACCATCAGCACCGCTGCACTCAGTGTGCGAGTGAAGTCGGGGGGCTGGGCGCTTTGTAAAAGCGTGCGGTAGAAGCTATCGCCAACCCAGTTGGGATGACTTTGTAATTCCGCAGGCAGCACCAATAGCAACGCCAGCCAAGCAAGCAAAACCACCCCGCAGATCCACCACCAAACGGTTTTGGCATGCACGCCAGCGTAAGTAAGCAGCACCACCACCCCAGGTGCGGCATACAACACATAGTGCGGCAACTTGGTCGCAGACAAGGAGAAAAACACCACCACAAAGCCGGTCCATACCAACGCAAAGCGCAAGAGTGGGGTGTTCCAGAGTTCCTTCCACCGTGGGAAGAGACTGATGATCAACGGTGTCCAAGGCATCCACAGCAAAGGCATCACCAACAAAAAATACAGCCAACCGCCGCCATGCCCTTCCATAGGGGCACTGAAGCGATCGAGGTTGTGGCGCAGAAAAAACCCTTGGATAAAGGCGTCGCCGTGGCGCAGCCACGCATACACATACCAAGGCGCGGCCACCCCACCAAAAATCAGCCATGACCAGCCATCGCGCAAGCATCGAAGAAGCAAGCCAGGCGCCGGGCCTATCCATTGCCACAGCAACAACACGGCCACAGGTATCAGAACCGCTACCGGTCCCTTGGTGAGTACCCCCAAAGCCATCCACAAGGCCAAGCGTCTGAGTGCTTGGGGATGGCTATTGGCAACATAGCGCCACAGGTCCCATGCCGAGAGCATCAACCACAAACCCAGCAGTGCATCTGCCGTGGCCGTGCGAGCCATGGCCCATGGCCCTAAGCTGCTTGCAAAAACCATGGCAGCCAGCATGGCGGCACGCACCCCCCAAGCCTGGAAGGCCGCCCACGCCAATGCCAAGCACGCCAACCAAGCAGCCAGCGCAGAGGGCAGGCGCAACGCAAATTCGTTCACGCCGAACACCTTGACACTGATGGCTTGCAGCCAGTAAACGCCTATGGGTTTGTCAAAGCGGTCAGCGCCATTGAGGGTGGTGTGGCCCCAGTCGCCGCTCACCACCATTTCACGCGTGGCTTCGGAAAATGCACCCTCATCGACGTCAAACAACAGGCTTTGGCCAAGGCCAAGTAAAAAATACGCTAGCAATAAAAACGCGCCCAGCCAGCCCCAAGCGCGCCCGACGGCCGCATCAGACCCTGCCATGCCAGCCTTCGTTGTGTTGCGGGGTGGGCGCATCGACCAATTGGTAAGCCTGTGCTTTACCGCCCTCGTAATAGGTTCGCATCAGCAATTCGGCCAACACGCCGGTGGTGAGGAACTGCAAGCCACCCAACACACAGAAAAACCCCACAAACATCAACGGCCGCGTTCCAATCGATTCGCCCAAGGCTTTAAGCACCATCAGGTAAGCCAAAATGCCCATGCCCAGCATCAACACCGCCAAGCCAATGCCGCCAAAGAAATGCCCTGGTCGGGTGCCAAAGCGCAAAAAATAGTGGATGGACAGCAAGTCCACGATCACCCGCAAAGTGCGAGAAATGCCGTATTTGGATTGACCTTTGGTGCGCGCATGGTGGCGAACGGGCAACTCAGCCATGCGATCAGGGGATGTCACGGTGGAGAGCCAAGCAGGGATGAAGCGGTGCATTTCGCCGTAGAGTCGGATTTTGCGCAAGACAGGCGCACGAAACGCTTTCAAACTGCAGCCCAGATCTTTGAAGTTCAAACCGCTCACCTTGCGAATGAGCCGATTGGCAAAGTAGGAAGGGATTTTGCGCAACAAAAAACCATCTTGGCGGTTTTGCCGCCAGCCCGCCACGATGTCTTTGTCTTCACGTAACAGGTGTTCTACCAGCATGGGAATATCACGCGGGTCGTTTTGCAAATCGCCATCCATGGTGACTATGACATCGCCGCGTGCGCAATCGATGCCCGCCTGCATGGCAGCCGTTTGACGGAAATTGCGTTGCAGGCGCAATGCACGGATATGTGGCCCCACTTCTGCGGCGCGTTGGCTCAAGCGAAACCAAGTGCCGTCGGTACTGCCGTCATCAACGATAACCAACTCCCAAGGCCAAGGGTAGTCGCTGAGTGCCGCTTGCACCGCGTCGATCAAATCGGCCGCAAGTTCGACCTCGTTGTACATAGGCACCACCACCGACAGTCGGTGTGCAGGAATTCGGTGAGCCAAGCTGTCGCCGGTCGAAAGATGAGTGTTCATGGTCAAGGATGTCATTCAGCTATTGTCGCCATTCGCAAGCTTGGTTTCTGGCCAGCGAAAGGCCAGCCAAGCAAGCAAGGCTGCGCCCAAGGATACCGCCAGACAAAACACGTGTACCAGCAAGGCCGCCGCAGGCAGTTGGCTGGCAAGTTGGCTGTCATGCAGTCCGGCGGCTAACCAGACAGCAGCTTCGTAGGTGCCTAAACCTGCAGGTCCTTGCAAGGGCAGTAAACCAGCCCACTCGCCGCCCAAAGCACCTTGAAATGCCGCTCTGACAGGAATATCCAACAGCGTTGACAGCAGCATGGCCACCACGCTGAGTTTGCACAACCAATTGCAAAGCGATAACAACCAAGCGCTGCGGGGCGCACGGCGATGCAACAGGGTGCGCAACACACGGGCCCACGCGTTGCGGCGTTTGAGCAGGCGTAACCAATAGCTGGCCGGCAACAGGATCAAGGCCACAGCAAGGGTGGTGCAAAGCAATGGCCAGCGCCAGTCCAGCCCTGGCCATAGCCAAACCAGTAACAAGCCCAAGACACCTGCATCTTGGATACGAAGCCACAGCAAACTGCGCACCGATTGGCTCAGCGGGGCGCCAAAAACCTGCTTCACGAGCATAGGGTAGCCTGCTTCACCCGCTCGAAATGGCAGTAGCAGCACCGCTGCGTTGTGCAAGAGCACCAGTCGCATGGCCACAGACAAGCTGACAGGACGTCGCCAATGCCATTCTTGTTGTATCCGGCGCCCGCGGCAGACAAAGCTGAGCAACCACAGTGAAGAGCAGATGAACCAGAGCCAAGCCGGAACGAGCGCGGCGCTGTGAGACACCTGCGAGGTATCGACCTGACGCAGCAACCACCAAAGCAAGCCCCCGCCCAAGCCCCAGCCCAACAGCAATTTGAGCCAGCGAAGCAAAGAAGCCGAAGCTGTCATTTGACAAGGCCTTGGTGTCGCACATCCATGTAACGGCTGAAAGCACTCAGCAGTCCCAGCACAGCCACCAAACCCATGGCGATCCTGGCCGAGTTTTCAGGTGGTGCGTTCACCACCAAGTAAATAGACAAGCCCAACTCCAAAACAAGCAATAAAACATTGCCGGAGCGCGTCGATAAAAATGGTGCCCATGGCCAGAGCCACTCCAAGCGCAACGACAGCCAAGCGATCCATCCGCCAAGGCCTATGCCTGCCAACACATCGGCTGGCCAGTGGGCCCCGACCACCACCCTTGAGAATGCCACCACCAAGCCACCTAAAATCAAAGGCCAGAGCAAAGCCTTGCGGCGCAGAAGTTGGGGATACATGAGAATGATCAGGCACACCAAGGTGGACGCTGCCAATGCATGGCCAGAGGGCATGGCATTGGCCGAGCCGGGTGGGTTACCCATGGGATTGAGCAAAGAAACATCCAGTACGGCCAAGGGCCTGGGCACGGACCACCATAGTTTGAGCAGTGGCGACACCACCGACCCCATCAAAAACCCTTTGAGTGCCAACGCAGCACCTCTGCGACTCGAGCGGCCCACTGCCAGCAACAGCAGCAACACCAGCGCCGCGTCGCCCCATTGGGTGACAAAAATCCACAAGGCAGCAGGTCCCATGTCGGTGGCATGCACTGCCAGCAAGATGTCTTTGTTCCACGCAGAGTGCCACAAGCCCCATGCCATCAGCAAACACAGCGATGCCAGCGATAACCACATCCCTTGGCTGCGTGCCGTCATGCGAGGCGATGAACTAAACAGCGGGCGCATGGCTGGCTTGAGCCTCGGTAAACATGCAATGACAACCATGGAATGACATGAGCAAAAAAATACTGGTAACCGGTGTGGCGGGTTTCATTGGTTCACATTTGGTGAAGCAGTTGAGTGCAATGGGCTATGTGGTGGCGGGGTGTGACAAGGTCGATCCAGCCAACGGCTTGGCTGGCGCATTCGATACCACTGAACCGTTGTTGGCACGTTTGCGCAAAGAACGCCTCGCTGCAAGCGTCACCCAAACGGGTGTGAAGTATTTTCAAATCGATATTGGGCAAACAGACGCCTTTGCTTCAGTGGTGGCGCAGTGGCAACCCGACACAGTGGTGCACTTGGCAGCGCAGGCCGGTGTCAGACATTCCATGCAAGCGCCTATGGATTTTGTCACACCCAATCTGGTGGGTTTTGCCAACGTGCTCGATGCTTGCCACCGTTTACACATCCCTCGCCTTTTGTACGCCAGTTCGTCCAGCGTCTATGGCATGCGCAGCCAAGTTCCTTTCATGGAAGACGACCGCACCGATCAGCCGCAGTCGTTCTATGCAGCGACCAAAATGGCGAACGAGTTGATGGCTTATGCCTACCACTCGCAATACGGTATGGCGTCGTTAGGTATGCGCTTTTTCACTGTTTATGGACCGTGGGGGCGTACAGACATGGCCCCCTTTATGTTTGCTCAAAATATTCGCCGAGGCCTGCCCATCAAGGTCTTTGGCGAGGGCAAACTGCGTCGTGATTTCACCTATGTGGACGATATTGTGGAGGCCATCGTGGGCTTGGTTGGGCGCCCTGAACTGCTGCAAGGGGCGCAAATTGTGAATATGGGGCACCAACGCCCCGTTGAAGTCAATGCCTTTATCGACCTGCTGGCCAGGCATTTGAAACGGCAACCCCTCATCGAGTACGCGCCCATGCAGGTGGCTGATGTGGCCTTGACTTGTGCCAGCGAGGACCGCTTGGTGGGCATGTTGGGCCACTGGCGTGAAACGCCCTTGGAGGCAGGCTTGGAACATTTTGTGAAATGGTTGCAGGCTTGGGACCCAATTGTCTGAATTTGCACATAGACTAAGCCAGCATTGATTCCGCGCTTTTTTTCATCTTCAGGAACGCCCATGATGACTTCTTCATTCCCCCGACGTTTATGCGCTTCGGCTGTTTTGGCATTGGCCTTGCCTTGGTCTGCGCTGGGCGCAGACATCTCTTCTGCCTCCCCGGCATCCAAGGGCATGGTGGCAGAGCGGCTCACCCGCATCCGTCCAGTCTTACAGGCCGAGATTGATGCGCAGCGAATGCCTGGCGCTGTCTTGTTGGTGGCTCGCCAAGGCTCGGTGGTGCATTCAGAAGTGATTGGTTTGCAAGACCCTGCCAGTGGTAAACCGCTCAAGCGTGACAGCTTGTTTCGTGCCTATTCGATGACTAAACCGATGGTATCGGTGTTGGCCATGATGATGGTTGAGGAAGGCCAACTTCAGTTGGCTGACCCGGTGGGAAAATTTCTTCCCGCCTTGGCCAATATGCAAGTCTTGGTCAATCCCGCTGACAGTTCTGGCGCAACAGTGCCTGCTGCGCGCCAAATCACGGTCCATGACTTGCTGCGTCATACCTCTGGGCTGACCTATGCGGAATTCACCCGTTCGCCCAGCATGAAAAGCGCTTACCAGCAGGCAGGCTTGTTTTCCCTCGACAACTCAGCCTTGTGGATCACCCTCACCCCAGAGCAGCAGGTGCAGGCTTTTGCCAAAGCGCCTTTGCAGTGGCAACCAGGCAGTACGTGGGAGTACAGTTTGTCTACCGACCTGTTGGGCAGGGTTTTGGAAGTGGTTGGCAAGAAGACTTTAGGCAGCTTGTTGGAAGAACGGTTGATCAAACCCTTGGGGATGAAAGACACCCATTTTGTGGTGCCCCAGAGCAAAATGGACCGACTTGCCCAGCCTTTGGCGGTGGATCCCCTGACCAAAGCCCCCATGGCCCCCATGTTGGATGTGACACAGCCCCAAGGCAACGATTCTGGCGGTGCTGGTTTAAGCACCACTGCAGATGATTACCTTCGTTTTTGCCAGATGTTGCTCAACGGTGGCAGCTTAGACGGCAGGCGGTACCTCAGCCGCAGTACCGTGGCTTTGATGACCTCTGACCACTTAGGACCCAAGGTTGCGACCCCCCTACAACCCGGCGAGCTGTTGATGGGTGTGCAGGGCTACACCTTTGGCTTGGGCTTCATGGTCAGGCAAGGTGCAGGCATCGCCAGTGTTCCCGGTTCTGAGGGGGACTACGCATGGGCAGGCGCAGGGGGTACTTTCTTTTGGGTTGACCCTAAGGAAAAAATCATTGGTGTATTGATGGCGCAGACCCCTGGACCCATTCGTCAATATTACCGCCGCATGGTCAAACAATTGGTTTATCAAGCATTGGAGTAGCAGGCATGCCCACGACACAGAAGAAACTTCTTGAACACCTCCACAGCGAGGTCTATTGCAAACTGGGGGTCTCGCCCATTCATGGCATTGGCGTTTTTGCCGTGCGCGACATCCCCAAAGGCATTTACCCTTTGAAAAGCTATTTGCGAATCAAAGAAATCGACATCAGTAAAAAACTGATCAAGGACTTGCCCAAAGGCGTTCGCCAACAAATCGATACCTTTTGTTACTACGACAAGAAAAAGGTATCGATTCCCACCATTGGGCTGAATTCATTTGATGTGGCGGTCTACCTCAACCATTCGAAAACCCCCAACCTGCGATTCAAGAAGGCTGGTGTACTGGTGAGCTTGAGAGAAATCGCCGAAGGTGAAGAGTTGTTTATCGATTACGACATCAGCTTCGGCGAGAAGCACTTTTTCTAGATGGCTTTATCCCACCATGGCCAAGGCCATGGTTTCCTCGGCTTGGCAAGCGGCAGGCACATCTCGGAAGACTTGATTGAACTGATGAGGTTTAAAGTCAGTGACCAAGGGAGAAGTCGGGTCGGTGGCCAAGGCATGCGTGGGATCTATCAACGCCATTGCGTAAATGGGTTCGAAATCAGTCACGAACAAGGCTTTGTAACCATAGTCGTCGACGGGGCCTAGGTTGTAGTAGCGTAATCCATTCTTGGCTGCCCAGCGACAAGCCTGTAAGCAGGCGTAGATGCCAGGCGAGCGGTTTTTGTGGGCACGGTTCCATTGGCAAAAGCTGCCATACAGTTGGTTGTATTGGGGTAGCAGGATGGAGACATCTGTCAGCACCAATTCGCCTTCCGTGTCGCGCACGCGCAAGATCAGCACGTCAAGATCGCGAACGTAGTCGACAAAACCTTCGACCTCCCGGTCATCAATGCAATAGTTGGCGAAATGCTCGCCACCCATTTCAAACATGTCTTCTACGGTGAGTTGGCTGCCAGGAATACATTCTTCGGTGTAAGTGAAATGTTTGTATTGCTTGTCGAGTTCGCGAAATTTACGTTCACGTCGCGCTTCTTGCCAGAAATCGTCTGAAAAAGTATCTACCAAACCGTATTTGTCATTGATAGGAACGCCATAGGGGCTGTCAGGTGGCAGGGCATAGACCACAAAAGGACGTGGCGCAAAAGCCAGCATTTCATCAGAGACATTGATATAGGGGCAAAGTGCATCCCAACGTGTTGTGTAGTAAAGAATGTCGTTATGGTCGCTTTCTACCAAGAGGTTGTCTTCGGTCCAACTTTGGTAACCCACATGCCGCACACGCGGTGCTGTAGAAAACAGGTTAGCAGGTTTGAACTGGTAAAGCGTGCCATTCATAGTGTTGCCTTTTGTGTTGATTTTTTAGATTTACTTTTCTTGGGTGTGATTTTTTTCAAGTCGAAATACGCCTTGTCCACCTCATAGTTTTGCTGCAAAAAAGCTGGATCAGAAACTTCAAGCTTTGCCACTGTCTGGGTGACTTTGGCCAAATGGGCTGAAGCTTCACTGTTGCTGTCAGCCAAGCTGTGCACATACACATCCATCAAAGGGCAATCAGCATCAAAATAAAATTTTTGTTTTTTCGGGTTGTAACTCAGTGGGTAAAGCGTGCAACCAAAAGGTTTATCTTCGTCCAAGGTGCAACCTTTGTGACCTAAATGGTCGCATTGGGTTTGAATACAAATACTGCCCAGCTTCTTCTCTTCTTGACGGGTCAAGGTAATTTCAAGAGAAGGGTATCCTGGCTCAACGTTGCAGCAACGCTGACATTCGGCACAGTGGTCAAACAACACGCATCAGCTCCGAGTGATACATGCTGAGAACGTCATCGTGCGCATGGGGCAAATCATTACAAGTGTCATCAATCTTTGGCAGGCCTGAAACAACATCATTTAACGAAGATCAAACCAAAAATTCCTATGTAGTGAACACGTACCAACAAGATGAATTAATTATTAACGGATTTGACATGTTGCGTCAAGAAATCCTTTTTTGTTTTTTTAGATGATTTAAATGATTTACAAACAAACCCTTAGCGCTAATTGCTCGTGATTTACTTGATTGAATGCAGTCCAATGGCATTGCCTTCGGTGTCTCCAATGATGGCAATGAAGCCATTGTCGCCAATGCTTCGCTTGGGTTTGAAAACACAACCCCCATGTTCGATCGCTAACTGTGACTCGACAGCGCAGTCTTCACAGGAGAAATACACCATCACACCTTCCGAGGTAGGTTGTCGCATCTGGTGGTGAACCAAAGCGCCTGTGGCACCTGCGGACTGCACATCACCTGCAAACACATGCATGCTGTAACTCTCATCGCCTGTTTCTAAAGCAAACAAAGGTCGTTTGAAAACAGCTTCGTAAAAAACCTTGGCGCGTTGCATATCTGCGACATGGATTTCAAACCAACCGACAGGATTGCGAGTGCTTGTCATGTTCATGGCTTCTTGGGTTCAGCAACAGCAATTTTTACCACGTCACCATCTGTGACGCCATCCGGTGGACTCTCAATGACACGGTCACTCACGTCTAAACCAGAAGACAGTTCAACTTTGTTGCCATAGTCGCGTCCAATGACCACGGTCTTCAGAACAACCTTGTTATCTGCCGAAACTGTCGCCACTCGCAAGCCCGATTTGGTGAAAATCAGCGCACTGGGCGGCACACTCAGGCCTGCTGAAATGCCTGGCAAGTCAAAGCTGACATTGGCAAAACCACCAGGTAGCAAGTTGCCACTAGGGTTATCAGCCGAGAGTTGCACCAGCATGCTGCCAGAGCCCGCATTGATGGCCTGCGACATGGTTTGAACTTTGGCAATATAGGTTTTGCCCGGACTCTCAGGTACGGTGAACTTGGCGATGGCACCTTTTTGAATGTGTGAGACATAGGTTTGGGGCAAATTCACATACAAGCGTAAGTGTTTGACGTCGGATACGACAAACAATTCACTGCCAGCATTTCCCCCCGCATTGATGAGTGCACCGACATCGGTATTGCGCGCTGTGACCACGCCATCAAAAGGGGAAACAATGCGACTGAAGTTTTTCATCGCTTCAATGCGACTGACATTGGCTTGCGATGCTGTCACGATTGCTTGCTTGGCTTTGTAGTCCCCCAGTTTTTCTTCGACAGCTTGGGAAGAGACAAAATTGGTGGCCAGCAAAGACTGCCAGCGCTTGGCGGTGTTTTCAGACAATGCCGCATTGGCCTGCGTACTGGCTAACTCCGCCTTGGCTTGCAGAATTTGCTGGTCAAGGTCGGGGGTGTCAATTTCTGCCAGCAATTGACCTGCTTTCACAGGCGTGCCAATGTCGGCCTTCCAGTTTTTTAGGTAACCGCTGATGCGTGCATAAATGGGGGCTTTGGCAAAGGCTTCAATGCGTCCAGGCAATTCCAGCGTGGGCGTGGCATTGGCAGGGGCGGGTGCAATGACGGTGACCGTCATCACCGATTGCGACTGAGCGTGTTCTTTCAAATGCACCGCATCTGCAGAGCGAGAACTGATGCCTGTGTACACCACATAGGCGGCTACACCACCTGCTAAAAAAAGTGCGGTCCACAACAGGCTGCGCGACACGGGTGGCGGGGATGACTCAAACATGCTTGACTCCGAAAGACGAGGGGGTAGCGCGAGATGAACCACGCTTGGTATGCACAAGACTGAAAACAAGGGGAACGATGACCAAGGTGGCCACAGTGGCAAAACACAAACCGCCGATGACAGCGCGACCCAGAGGCGCGTTTTGTTCGCCTCCCTCACCCAGACCTAAGGCCATGGGAATCATGCCAATCACCATGGCCAAAGCCGTCATTAACACGGGCCTAAAGCGGACAAATCCTGCATCCAAAGCGGCTGCCAAGGGGTCGCCCCATTCTTCAAGACGTTCTCTGGCAAAGCTGATGACCAAGACACTGTTGGCCGTGGCCACACCCATGCACATGATGGCTCCCGTCAAGGCGGGCACAGACAAGGTTGTTCGCGTGGCAAACAGCATCCAGACAATACCTGCCAATGCTGCGGGCAAAGCACTGACGATCACAAAGGGGTCACGCCAAGATTGGAAGTTCACCACGATCAAAAAATATATCAAGACCACAGCAGCCAACAAACCCCAAAGCAAGCCCGAGAATGCTTTCTCCATGGTGCGTACCTGACCGAGTAAAACCACTTTCGTGCCTTTGGGCAGGTCTGCTTCGGTCTCGGCAATGAGGCGGCGCACCTCTTTGGCCACCGAACCCAGATCGGTATCTTGGGTGGTCGCATTGATTTGAACCAAGGGTTGAATATCGTATTGACTCACCACCGCATTTCGCGTGGTTCGGTTGAAACTGGCAATGCCACCCAACAGTTGTTGCTGGGCGTTGGTATTGCCTGAAGAGACTGGCAAGTTGGCCAAATCGCTGAGCGAGTCGAGGTTGTATTGCGGCGCTTGCATCACCACGCTGTAAGAAATGCCATTCGCAGGGTTTAGCCAATAGGTGGGTGCAACTTGGCTGCTACCGGCCAAATTAACCACCAAGTTATTGGTGACGTCCTTGGGTGTGATGCCCAAATCTTGGGCTTGCCCACGGTCCATGTTGACGTCGAATACCGGGCTTTTGGATGACTGTTGAATGCGCGCATCTGCAACACCAGGTATGCGACGAATCTCTTTCAGCAATTTATTGGCGTACTCAAAGTTACCCGCCAAATTCGCGCCACGAATTTGAATATCAATAGGTGCAGGTGCACCAAAATTCAGAATCTGACTCACGATGTCTGCAGGTGGAAAGGAAAAAACGGTGTCAGGAAATTCCCTAGGCAGGGTTTTTCGTAACTCACGCACGTAGTCAGCAGTGGGTAAATGGTCTTTGCGTAAAGCGATCTGAATATCACCATCTTGGGTGCCAATCACGCCAGTGTTGTTATAAATCAGGTTGATCCAACTTGGTGGTAAACCGATGTTGTCAACCAATGTGGTGATTTCTTCGGCAGGGATCACTTTTTGTATCGATTTTTCTATGGCCGCAAAACGCGACGCGGTTTCCTCCACACGCGTACCCACAGGGACGCGGGCATGGATCAAGATTTGTCCACCATCCACATCGGGAAAGAAATTGGTGCCCAAGTAAGGCAGCAGTGCAAACGAGGCCGCCATCAGCGCCATGAACACCGTCACTACTTTGATGCGATTGAGCAAAGCCAAGTGAAGAATATTTTTGTAACCTGCACGGAATTGCTCGAAAGCCGCTTCAAAACTTCTTTGCAGTTGAATGATGGGGTTGCGACTGCGGGGCAGTGAGAGGTTATTGCCATGCATGTCGGTATGGGCTGCATGGGGTTTGAGCATGTAATTGGCCATGGTGGGGACCAATGAGCGTGACAAGAAAAAGGAGAAGACCATGGCCAGCATCACAGCTTCTGCCATTGGTACAAACAAAAAGCGTGCGACGCCATCCAAAAAGAACATTGGTACAAACACAATACAAATGCACAGCAGTGATATGAACGCAGGTGTGACGATTTGCGCCGCACCATCCAAGATGGCTGTTCGGACATCTTTGCCTTGTTCAAGATGCCAGTTGATGTTCTCAATCGTCACGGTGGCGTCGTCAACCAAAATACCCACCGCCAATGCCAACCCACCCAAGGTCATGATGTTGAGGGTTTCGCCCAAAGCAGCCAGGCAAAAGATGGCGCCAAGGATGGACAAGGGGATAGAGATTGCAATGATGACGGTGGAGCGCCAACTGCCAAGGAACAAAAACACCAAGAAACTGGTCAAAGCCGCCGCGATAGCAGCTTCCATGGCAACGCCAGAGATGGCTGCACGAACAAAAATCGATTGGTCGTTCATTGGCTTCACGACCAGATTGGGTGGCAAAGCAGCTTTCATGCTGATGAGTTTTTCGCGAACACCGTCCACAATCGCCAAGGTAGAAGTGGCGCCGTTTTTCAACACAGACATCAGCACGGAGCGGTTGCCATCCACATGAACAATATTGGTTTGCGGGGCGTTACCGTCATGGACATCGGCCACATCGCGCATGTAAATCATGGCGCCATTCACCGACTTGATGGGCAGGTTGGCCATGTCTTTGATGTCGCTGGCGGCGTTGTTCAGATTGATCGTGTACTCAAGGCTGCCAATCTTTTGCGTACCTACAGGTGTGACAACGTTTTGTGCCGCCAAAGCATTGGCCACATCCTGCGCGCCGAGACCGCGTGCTTGGAGTTCGGGCAGCTTTAAATCAATTTGCACCAAACGCGATTTGCCCCCGTAAGGAAAGGGAATGGCCGCTCCAGCAACGGTGACCAAAGGGGTTCGAACCTGCACCAAGCCAATATCGGCCAGGTTTTGCTCTGACAAGCCCTTGCCCGACAAAGCCAATTGCAGGATCGGAACGGTCGAGGCGTTGTAATTGACGATCAGGGGCGGCAAGGTGCCAGGTGGCATTTGCCGAATCATCACTTGGGAAATGGCAGTGATCTGCGCATTGGCAACCGCAATATTGACACCGGGGTGGAAAAAGATTTTGACGATACCCACACCGGCATAGGAATTGGCTTCAATATGTTCAATGTCATTGACCGTGGTTGTCAACACACGTTGGTACAAAGTGGTGATGCGACCTGCCATTTGATCAGGCGGTAAACCGGTGTAGGCCCATGCCACTGCGATCACAGGGATGCGAATTTCAGGAAAAATATCTGTCGGGGTTCTCAGCGCAGCCAACGGTCCGAGTACAAATATCAACAGGGCCATGACTACAAATGTATAAGGCCTTTTAAGGGCAACGCCCACCATATCGAACAACATACTATCGGCCCCTTTGGCGATCAAAAACTCAGATTTGCGAAGACAAGTTGCAGGGGGAGATTATGAGACAGACTGCAGGTAGCGCAAAACCCAAGCGGCATCGGCATCGCTTGGAAAAATCGGGTAATGCACTTTTTGTATCAAGCCTTGGTGTGCCACAAGGGTTAACCGTTTAAGCAGGGTCTTGCCCTCAACAACAAACGTTGGCAGGCCCAAAGCCTGTTGAAAATGCAAATGCTTGTCACTCAGAACAGCAAAGGGCAGTTGCAGTCGCTCAGCCATTTCTTGCTGATATGCCGTGTCTTGTGTGCTGAGTCCCAAAACCTGGGCGCCCATCGCCTTGAGCGCAGGATGCGCCTGCTTGTAGGCGTTGGTTTGAGGGGTACAGCCACGCGCACCAGGTATGTTGTCCCAACCTGGCGGCAATGGCACACCAGGTATACCTGTCATGGGATAACAGTAAATCACCAACCAATCGCTGAAAGCAGATACATCGACAACGCCCCCCTGGGTGCTGGCCAGAGAAAGGCTTGGTAATTGCATGCCCAGCAAATGGTTTGCGGCCCCGTCGTCCTGGGGGACGGGAAGGTTGTCAGGAGTGGTGTCGTAGTTGGACATGTGATCAGCCAGGCAAAAGAACCAAAGCGCCGGTGCTTTGGCGAGACTCCAGTCGCGCATGTGCAGCCGCAGCATCTTTCAAAGCAAAGCGCTCAGTTTGTACGGGCGGCACGATCCCTTCGCGCATGGCTTGCCACACACGCTCAGCGCGTTGATTGAGTAAAGCATGGTTCGCGACATAGGCAAACGCCACAGGGCGCGAGAAACTCACTGATTTACTGACCAACCAATCAGGCGAAAGGGGCTGCAACGGCCCGCTGGCCTGGCCCAGACTGATCCAATGCCCACAGGGTGCGAGAGCAGCAAAATTTTCCTCGCGTGCCGCATCTCCCAAACCGTCAATGATGACATCAGCCCCTTGGGCAATGCTGTGAACAGCGGCGCTGAAGGTGTAGTCGGAAGTTACGATGACGTGTTGGCAACCATGGTCGCGTGCGATACGCGCTTTGGCCTCGGAACTGACGGTGCCCATGACCAAAGCCCCTTTGTTGCGTGCCCAGGCGCACACCATGCTCCCAACGCCTCCGGCAGCGGCATGCACCAACAGTCGCGTACCCGCCTGCACCCGCCCGAGGTCGTGCAACAAATAGTCGGCGGTGATGCCCTTGAGCAAGCTGGCAGCTGCCGTGATGTCATCCATGCCACCACTCAATCGGACAGTCCACGCCACTGGAACATTGCGCACCGAGCTGTAAGACCCAGGCAATGGCCCCATATAAGCTACGCGGTCTCCTGGCAAAAGACTGGTCACATCCGTTCCCACATCAATGACTTCACCTGCAGCCTCCATGCCAGGTGTGCCAGGCAAAGGGAGAAAATCGGGTATCCATCCTTTGCGCAAATACACATCCAAATAATTCACGCCAATTGCTGTTTGTCGAATACGAACTTCACCTGGGCCAGGAGGCGGCACATCCGAGGTTTCTGCGCGCAGTTGGGTGGCATCCCCATATTCCCTTACCTTGATGGTTTGGGCCGTTATCGGTGACGCCTGACGTATAGGCAAGTTACCCGTTGAACGGGTGGTGCTTCGTGCAGTACTGTGTCCCAATTGCAAATGGCGTTTGAGATTGGCAAAGCCCGCCTCATACACACCGTGCGCCACCATCTCCCGCAATTGCGCTTCCATGCCCGCAGGTGTAGAAAACGTCGAAGCCCAGTGCCAAAAGGTGCGTTGGCCATCAGTGACAGGTTTGAGCGTGACCGTGGCCACATAGCGTTGCAAGGGGACTGTCGCTTCCACGATGGTGTAGGTGCTGACATGGTCTTTGTCAGACAAGCTGAGCAGCATCTCACGGATATGGTTGCCATCTTGCAAAGTGAAATTACGCACACAGCCGACACGGTCACTGGTTTTACCGTCTTCAATTTCACTGGTATCTACAACGGTATGCCATTGGTCATGGCTATTAAAGTCCCGCAACACGGCCCACACCTTTTCAATTGGTGCGTCGATCACCGTCGAGCGAACAACTTTTTGCAAAGCCATTAACGGCGGCCAGAAAAATGGCGTTTCAGTGCGTCAAAGCCAGCCTGGAATACCCCTTGTCCGATCGATTGCGACAACTCCGATTCGCGTTGCACAGGGCAATCAAACTCAGCGCTCCATTCGGCAAAACAGCGCCCGCCATCGGTGATGGGCGTTAACTTTAGAGTGGCGACATAGTTCTCAACCCCCATGGGGCTTTCTAAAATACTGTAGGTGCAGGTGAAGTCATAGTCTGACAAAGCCAGCAAGCGCTCGCGTATCAGACCACCATCACGCAAGTGAAAGTACCGCACACAACCCACGCGGTCTGATGCTTGGTTGTTTTCGATGCGGCTGTCAGCAATAGCAGGATGCCATTGGGGCAAAGCGTTGAAGTCCCGAATTTTGGCCCAAACAGCATCTGCACTTGCGTCAATCACGCTGGAGGTGTAGACCTGAATCACAACACTACTCCTTGATAGCCGGTGGTGTGATGCTGTCGCTCATCCCTGCATTGGCACCTGAAACACCTGAGACCAAGCGTTGAATATCGCCACCTTCTAAACCAATTTCTTTCAAAAGTTGGTCAACAATGGGCGCTTGGGCTCTAAAGCGCAGAGCTGAATTGACAATGCCATCGGCAAAACCTGCTTGACCGCCATGCTCTGAGCTGCTGTGGCCACCGCCACCGGCCAAACCGTCTACATGCATGATCTTGATACCCTCAATACGTTCCATGGGGCGAACTGATTCGCGAATAATGGCTTCAGCTTTTTCAACCAAGCGCATGCGCAAGGCGGATGCGCGGGCTTCTGGTGTCAGTGTGTTGTGGGCTTTGTTCATCATCATCAATGACTCGGCTTCTACCTCGGCACGAATACGTTGTGCCATGGCGCGAATTTTTTCTGCATCGGCATCGGCTTCTGCATTGGCACGAATGGCTGCCCCTCGGCTGGCACTGGCGCTTTGCTCAGCCTGCGCCGTTTGAATGATGCGCATGGTTTCGCGCTCGATATCTTGCTGGGTTGCAATCAGTTCAATTTCCTTTTGCCGATTGGCAACTTCAACCTCTCGCGCAGTAAATACGCGCTCCTCCGCACTCACTGCCAAAGCGCGTGCTTCATCGGCTTTGGCCAAAGCCTCACTGTGTTGCTTGCTCTCAATCGCTACCGCGATGGCGCGTTGCTGCTCAGCCAATTCCAATGCTTTGCGCCGTTCGATTTCGATGGCCTGTAAAGCCTGCTCCTTTTGAATGCGTTCCTTCTCAAGTGTTTCTTCAGAATGAATACGCGCACTCTCAATGGATTGACGGGCGATGATTTGAGCACTTTCGGACTCTCGATCGCGTTCAACACGCTCGGTGGTTAGCTCTGAGCGTTGGCGAGCTCGGGCAAACTCAACCTCTCTGTTTTGCTGTAAGCGAGCCAGTTCAGCTTCGCGATCAATGTCCAGTGACAGTTTTTCTGCTTCCAGGTTTTTGTTTCGAATGGCAATCAAGGTGTCTTGTTCAACGTCGTTGCGCTGCTTTTTGCGGTGCTCAATTTGCTCGGTCAGGCGCGTCAAACCTTCGGCGTCAAACGCGTTGCTGGGGTTAAAGAATTCCATGCTGGTTTGGTCGAGTTGCGTCAAGGACGCCGCTTCAAGTTCTAAACCGTTTTTGGTTAAATCTTCCGCCACCGCCTCACGCACGCGACGAACATACACGCCACGCTTTTCATGCAACTCTTCCATGGTCATGTCAGCGGCTGCTGTGCGCAGCGCATCAATGAACTTACCCTCAATCAATTCTTTCAAGCGCTCGGGCTCTAGGGTTCGTTGCCCCAGGGTTTGTGCAGCCGCTGCTACCGATTCGGGTTTGGCTGCCACCCGTACATAAAACTCGGCAATCACATCCACACGCATACGATCTTTGGTGATCAATGACTTGTCACGGCCGCGAATGACTTCGAGTCGCAAGGTATTCATATTGACTGGAATGACGTCATGCAAGATAGGCAACACAAATGCGCCACCATCCACCACCACTTTTTCGCCACCCAAACCCGTGCGAACAAATGCACGTTCTTTGCTGCTTCGCAAATACAGCCAGTGCAGCAACCATACCGCGATGGCAACGACAATTGCTAAAACGATGAGGCCGAGTAAAAACTCACCAAATTGAGAGCCCGTCATGGTCAATTCTCCAGCATATAAAACAAACAACAGTCAACACAAACAACTTGCTTCATTGGGAACTTTGCGGTCGCAGGTTCACAAATTGGCGAGTGGTATCCGTTAAAGCAATTTCAGTAGGCAGTCGCTCCATGGAGCTGGCCCCATAAAAACCGTGCAGCTCTGGGCAGTGCTGCAATATCCATTCAGCATCTTTAGGCGTGGCAATCGGTCCACCATGGCACAGCAGTAAGACGTCGGGATTGACTCTCAACGCGGCCTCGCACCATTCATGGATAGGCGCCACGCAGTCGCTGAGTTTCATCGCTGTGTCTGCACCAATGCTGCCACCAGTGGTCAAACCCATATGGCAAACCACAATGTCTGCACCAGCCCGCGCCATGTCTGTGGCTTGGTCGCTGTGAAAAACATAGGGTGTGGTCAATAAGTCAAGGGCATGCGCTTGTCGAACGATGTCTACTTCTAGGCCGTACCCCATGCCAGTTTCTTCCAAATTGGCACGAAACAGACCATCAATCAGTCCAACCGTAGGGAAGTTTTGAACACCAGAAAAACCTAAACGTATCAGGCGATGTAAAAGCTCATCGGGCAACATAA
Source organism: Burkholderiales bacterium (assembly GCA_947381415.1). GTDB lineage: Bacteria > Pseudomonadota > Gammaproteobacteria > Burkholderiales > Burkholderiaceae_C > Limnohabitans. The sequence continues at coordinate 17,902 of CANCVB010000010.1, read as the reverse complement.
AGGGGTCTGTGCCGTTGACACCCGCCAATACCGGCGTGTGCTTGACCACAGGCAACACTTCTTTGGCCATGTCGCACACGATGTCGTTGGCATTGCCATAGGCCAATAAGCCAGCCAAGGAACCCCGACCTGCCATGCGGTAGCGCCCCGAGTTGTAAATCACAATCAAATCGATACCACCGGCTTCCTCGCATTTGGCTGATAAGCCCGTACCTGCGCCCCCACCAATGATGGGTATGCCCTGTGCCACCTTGTGGCGCAAATTGGCAAGAATGGTTTGTCGGGCAATACGAGGCATAAAGGTTCCTGTGGTCCTTAGGCTGTTTTGGATGGGCGCGCGCTGATGGCATTGAGCTCGTCCCAAGCATCTACCAAAGCTTGTGCAAAAGCTTCATCGTTGATATGCAGGGGCAGTTTGACCAATTTGTGTTTCGCCGTTGGCCGAAAGTTGGATTGCAGTGCGGCAAACAAAGCCTGGTTTGCTTGGGGGTCATAAAACACCTGCCCTTCTTTGTCGATGGCAGACAAGCCTTTCTCAGGGATTAAAAAGCGAACATCGCCCTGCATGGCATTGAGTTTTCGCGCAATGAACTCGCCCATCAAACGACATTCTTCTGCGGTGGTGCGCATCAAGGTGACATTCGGGTTATGTCTGTACAAAAGACGCCCCTTGAATCGCTCCGGCACAGTGTCATAAGGGCCGAAGTTCGCCATGTCCAAAGCGCCGCAAGAACCCACATAGGGCAAGTCGACCTGGGCAAACACATCCATGCGATCAGGTCCTGCAGACAATGTCGCGCCCACAATTTCATCAGCGACCTCGGTGGTCGACACATCAATCACACCATTGAGCAAATGGGATGCGGCAAGTTTTTCCATGGACTGACCACCTGTTCCGGTGGCATGGAATACCAGGCAGTCATAGTGGTTTTCCAGCCGCTTGGTGACCGCTTGTACACAAGGCGTAGTGACACCAAACATGGTCAATCCCACGGCAGGCTTCACAGTGTCTGAGCCTTGGTGCTTGTGTTTGACCATGCCAGCAAGCGCATGTGCTGCATTGGACAGCACTTTTTCGCTGATACGGTTGATGCCTTGTACATCTGTGACCGAATACATCATGCAAATATCGCTGGGCCCTACATACGGACGGGTATCGCCTGAGGCCATGGTGGACACCATGACCTTGGGAACCCCGATAGGCAATACACGCATGGCTGCTGTCGCCAAGGATGTTCCACCTGAGCCGCCAGCAGAAATCAAACCACCCACATCTCTGCGTGTGCGAATAAAACATTCAAACGCAATTGCCATTGCCGCCACGCTGCTACCGCGGTCAGAACTGAAAACTGCTTGCTCACCTTGGGGATGGTGGCGAGCGACCTCGCGTGGATGCACCGACGCAGGGGAAGGGCGTCCTGTGGTGGAGAGATCTACAGTGACGACACGCAACCCCAGTTTTTCAAGGCATTGCCGTAAGAAAAACAGTTCCTTGCCTTTCGTGTCAAACGTACCTGCCACATAGGCAGCTTGGCCACTGCTGGCAGCAACGGGAAAATCAAAAACCTGAACCGGCGACACCATCAGTGGTGGGGCACCCTTGGCCGCTTCTGAAGCGTTAAAAGCTTTGCTGAATTGTTGGCTAAAGGGTTCGTCTTCTGCGCTGTAGGCTCTTTGAACACGCAGCACCGTCGCAGGTTCTTGGGAGACAGGCTCCACCGATGCTTCTTCGATCACCTCACCTGACGAACGTAAACCCAGCAGGCGCTCTTGTAAAGCCTTGTCATTGGCCAAGTCAGTGGCCGGCATTTCATCTTGAATACGCCCATTGACCATCACAGCGACTCGGTCTGCGCTGGCAACCGCTACGCCCAAATTTTGTTCAATCAACAAAATAGCAATACCATCCTCGGTCGCCAGTTGCCGCAACGATGCCTCTACCTGCTCGACAATCACGGGCGCCAAACCTTCAGTGGGTTCGTCCATCACCAATACCCGTGGACGGAGCAGCAGTGCGCGTCCAATGGCCAGCATTTGCTGCTCACCACCAGACAGTTGCGAACCCCCATTGTTTCTTCGTTCCGCCAAGCGCGGAAACATGGCATAGACGCGGTCGACATCGCCACGTTGCGGTGCCACAAGGCGCAAGGTTTCGTCTACGGATAAAGAGGGCCACACACGTCGACCCTGTGGCACATAAGCCATACCGCGGCGGGTGATTTCATGGGGGGACTTGCCCAAAATTTCTTCACCGGCCAAGCGCACGCTGCCTTGGGCAGACACCAATCCTGTGAGCGCATTACATAGGGTGGTCTTGCCCATGCCATTGCGTCCCACAATCCCCAATACCCCTTGGCTTAGCGAGAGTGAGATGCCTTGCAAAACATGGGCTTGACCGTAGTAGACATGCAAATTTTCAACCACAAGCAAGGGACCTTTGTGGCTGCGGGAGGGGGCTTCACCAAACCAGACCATCAGTGTTTGCCTCCCATGTAAATGGCTTGTACCTGCGCATCGTTCTCAATATCTGAAGGGGTGCCTGTTTTAATCACTGCACCGTTGTGCATCACCGTGACTTTTTCAACCACCCGCAAAGCAATTTCCAAGTCGTGTTCAATCAATACAAAGCTCATGTGCGAGGGCAGCGATGTCAGCAGTTTGACCAACTCACGCCGTTCAGCAGGGGACAAACCAGCCGCTGGTTCATCAAACAAAATCAAGCGAGGCGCGCCCGCCAAGGCGATGGCAATTTCCAACTGTCGCTGCTGTCCATGGGCGAGATTGCTGACCAACTCGTCAGCAATGTGGGTCAGCCGACCCCGCTCTAGCAATTCTTGGGTAGCCAATGTTGAGGGGTGGTTTTTACCTGCCCGTCTAAAACTGAATCGTGCGTTGGCTACACCCCGGACCGCCAGAAACAGGTTGTCGCGCACACTCAGGTCGCGAAATAGCAATGAAGATTGGTAAGTTCGTCGCAGTCCCTTTCGGATGCGCTCAAACGGGTCCATGTAAGTGACATCTTCACCAAAAAAACGAATACGGCCCGATGTGGGCGGAAAGTCGCCGGTGATGGCATTGAACAAGGTGGTTTTGCCTGCGCCATTGGCACCCAGGATGGCACGCTTTTCACCGGCGAGAACAGACAAAGATACATCATCCACCGCCCGCAAAGCGCCAAATGCCCGTGTCACATTCTCCAAAACCAAAGCTTCGGAAGACATGAGGGGGACTTCGCGAGACGAAGCCACCAAGGGCCGCGTCAAGTCTGGCGCGGTTGAACGCAATGCGGTGATGGATGCCATCTTTGTCTGCCCGGTGCTTACTTACGGCAGTCAGGAATATCGCGTGAACCCAAGCCCATTTTTTTGAAATCGGCTTCTGGCAAGCCCAGCGTTTGGCTGACATTGGGGACCGTTTTGACCACTTTGTTGAACATGGAGCCATCGGCCGCCTTGGTCACTTCAGTGATGTAAGTGGGACCCACACCGTTGCGGTTGGCGTCAATCACCACTTCGCCAGCTGGGCCGACAAACTTGGTTTTTTGCAGTGCTTTACGGTATTTCTTCTGACCACCGCTCAAATCACCCTTGACAGCATCCAAACCATCTAAAGCCGCTTTGGTGTTGATGTAGTAAAGGTAAGCAAACAGTGAAGGGCTGGGGAAACCGTCTTTAAAGTTTGCTTTGTAGTCTGCAACAAACTTTTTCCACTCCGCTGTGTCCAGCGAATCTGCCATGGGTCCAGCAGAGGCTGTTCCCAACAATGATTCACGGCGCTTTCCTTTGTAATTCAGCACGGTTTGGTCCACGGTGATGGAGCCGCCCACCATGGGCTTGGTGCCACCTGCTTGCTCGTACTGGGTCAAAAAGTTAACCGCATCCGAGCCACCCAACACAACCAATAAAGCATCAATGTCTTTGGGAATTTTGGCAATCACAGAAGCGTAGTCTTTGGTGCCCAGTGGTACCCATGCCTTATCAACCACTTTTCCGCCTTTGGCACAGTAACTGGCCATGAAGCCTTGAACCTGTGAATAAGGGAAACCATAGTCTTCAGCAATCAAAAACATTTTTTTGTAGCCTTTGGACAAGGCATGTTCGCCCAGACCCACCATCCATTGCGCACCTTCAGTGTTGAAACGGAAAAAGTTGACAGAGGGGTCGTTCAAGGTGGCAGCTTGCGCACCTGATGAGCCATTCACAAAGGTAATACCAGCCTGTGTTTTGGCATAGTTTTTCACCGCAATACCTTCGTCACCCGACAAAGGGCCAATCATGATTTGGACCTTGTCTTGTTCAACCAATTTGCGTGTGGCGGCAACAGCTTTGTCTGGGTTGCCATCTGATGAACCGCTGATCAGTTCAATTTTCATGCCACCAGCAGTGCCACCTTTTTGTTTCAGGGCGAGTTCAGCGCCACGAATACCGTCTTGTCCAGGTACGGCAAATGGGCCTTCAAGAATTGAAAGCAATCCCACTTTCAAGGTTCCTTCAGCGAAAGCAAATCCCGTGGTTGCCGCCAATATAGCTGCGCTGATCACAGTACGTGCCAGTGTTCTTTTACTCGAATGCATTGTTGTCTCCTCAGGTTGAAAAAAGGCCAATGGCCGGTGAAAAGACGCCCGGACCCACCGGCCACAGCGTCGAGTTACCAAACAGATTGATGAAACTACCAATCATGCGCGGCGACTTTCAGAAGCAGGCGCGGGAGACGTCGTCAACCAGCGCGAGCGAAATTTTTGCCACAGACCCAATAGGCCATCTGGCGAGAAAAAAACAATCAGCAAAAAAACACCGCCAATCACCAGATTAAAGCGTTGCCTGTCTACCAAATCGATGGCAAAGTTTTGTAGCAGTACAAAAGTTATTGCACCTATGAAAGCGCCCAAGGGGTGTTTCATGCCACCTAAAACAGCAATCACCAATACGTTGATCAGTGCGCCTGTGTTGATAGACCCAGGGGAAACGCGGTTGTTGTACCAAACCAAAAGAATGCCACCCACAGAGGCGAGTAACCCGGCAAAGGCATGTGCGGCAAGTCTGTGTGCGGTGACGTTGAAACCCAAAGAATTCATGCGTCTGGCGTTATCACGTATGCCTTGTAACGCTAAGCCAAAAGGCGCACGAACCAGGTATTTGACTGCCCAGTATCCTGCCAGTGCACAGCCCAATGCCAAAAAATAAAACGCAACGGGGTCAGTGAAGTCCACTTCACCCACGGTGGGCGCTCCAATCTTGCTGAATCCTTGGAACCCATTGAAGAGGCCATAATTTTGTTGGGTCAAATAAAAGAATGCCACGCCAATAGCCAACGTGATCATGATGGTGTGAATGCCCTCTGTGCGGATAGACAACCAACCAATCAAAGTGGCAAACACCACTGAAATAAGCATGGCGAAAATGGCAGCCAACCACCATGGCCAGCCCAGACTGATGGCCTGCATGCTGCTGGTACCAAAGATTGCGATGAGGTAACTGCTGAGTCCTGCGACCGTCATTTGCGACAGCGAAACCATACCGCCATAGCCACCTAAAAATGTCAGTGACAAAGCAATCAAACCCAGTGCCAGCGACTGTGCGCCAATTTGGTAAGTGAAGAAAGGCGAGGCCACTGCCGGATAGAGCAACACCATGAGCATGACGATCCAATGGCGCAGGTGCACGGGTGCCCACAGGCGTGACCACCAACCTGTGCTCTGATAGGCAGGTGCGCTGTAACGCGAAGTGCGAGACACATTGCCAGACACGGCAGCTGGCTGTGTGCTGACAGTCACCTTGACGCCAGGGGACTGGGTGTTCATGGCTCGACGCCAATGGGCTGCACTCATGTGGCTTTTCCTAAAACACCGCGTGGTCTGAATGCCAATGCAATGATCATGATGACGAAAGTGAATACCACGCTGTAGGTGGGCGCATAAGCTTGTCCAAATTGCTCTGCCAAACCAATCAACAAAGCACCAATCGCCGCCCCAGGCACACTCCCCATACCGCCCACAATCACCACGACCAAAGAGGCCAATAAATAGCGGGTGTCTTCTCCGGGGGAAATGGACAATGCCGTGCCACCAACCACACCCGCCAAGCCAGCAAGTCCTGCCCCCAAGGCAAAGGTGAGCGCGAAAATCCGTTGCACATTGACCCCCGATGCGGAAAGCATGCCTCGGTCGTCGACCCCTGCGCGAATCATCATGCCTATGCGTGTGCCATTGAGTAAGCCCCACAACAGCAAGCCAATGGCTATGGCAATCAGCAGGACAACAATGCGATAGGTGGGAAATTTCTCGATGATGGGCAAACTCATGGTGCCGTAAATCCATGCGGGCGGGTCAAAGGTGTAAATCTCCCCACCAAAGTACCAAAGCATCAAGTCAGCCAGCACGATAGACAAACCTATGGTTACCAAGGTTTGCCTCAGATCTTCACCCTGCATGCGCCTGAAAACCACCACTTGAATCACGATACCTAACAAGGCAGAGGTGACGAAACCAGCCAGAACAGCAAGCAACCAAGAGCCCGTTTGATCACCCACCACCCAGCCTATATATGCACCGACCAAGAACAAAGAGCCATGGGCCAAATTGACATTGCGCATCAAACCAAACACCAGCGTAAAACCACTGGCGACGATGAAGTAAAGAGAAGCCAAGGTCAAACCATTGAGGAAAGTTTTGAGAAACAGAACGGCGTCATCAAACAAACCCCACAGTGCTAAAAACACCAAGGGAAAAACCAATAACCACCAAAAAGCCAAACGCCCACGGCTCATGCGGCACGCTCCCAAGCACGTTGGCGGGTGGTCGGTGGATGTTTGGCAAACACGCCATCCTTCATAACGGCCAACATCCGCGATGGCTCTCGCAAAATGGCTAAATTGGTCAAGGGGTCGCCATCCACCAACAGCAGGTCAGCCAAATAACCTTCTTTGACCAAACCCAGTTCATTGGGCTTCATCATGATTTGCCCGCCGTACAAGGTGCAGGAACGAATCGCTTCCATTGGCGTAAAGCCGAGGTAGCGCACGAAAAATTCCAGATCACGTGCGTTTTGCCCGTGCGGTGTAAATGCAAACCCATAGTCACCACCCGGCATGACACGAACGCCTCGCTTGTGCATGGCAGACAGAGATTTCAACGCAGCTTCCCATTCAATGCCATAACCCATGCTTTCTGCTTTGGCCCGTGTAACACCCCATTCGGAAGCTTCGTTGAGCAGGGCGTGAACAATGCCAATGCCAGGTACAACAAACACACGATCTTTGGCTGCTTCCAGCATGTCTAGTGTTTTTTCATCGCAAAAGCTGGCGTGGTAAATGATGTCTATGCCGTGTCGCAATGCTTGTTGCACCGAAGGTCCAGAACGTGCGTGTGCTGCACCTCGCTTGCCGCGCATGCGAACCTCTTCCATGGCGGCTGCCACTTCGGCATCAGTCATCCAATGTGTTTCTGCTGGTGAGTCGGGTGTGAAATTGTCTCCAGACAAATTCAGTTTGATGGAATCAACGCCATACTTCAAAAATTGACGCACACATTTACGCATATCTTCTGCACCATTGACGTTGGCGCCAAAGCTGAATTCGGGAAACGGTAAGTGCGGCAGGGTTTCATCCCCCAAAGCGCCAGGCACCGTGATTTCTTGGCTGGCTGCCAAGTAGCGAGGACCAGGGATCTGTCCGCTGTTGATGGCGTTGCGAATCACCACATCCAGTCGCGGTTTGGCGCAGGCCGCACCAACGCACGAGGTCCAACCCGCTTCCAAATAGATTTTGGCAACCTTGGCGCTCCACAACACGTGCTCTTCCAAAGGCATGGTTTGTATACCTGCCAAATTGGCCGCATTGTTCCAAGAGAAATGCGTATGCGCTTCGCACATACCTGGCATGAGAGTGGCACCCGCAGCGTCCACTTGCATGGCATCACCCGCAGACATTGGCGCAGCAGATTTACTGATGTGCTTGATGCGTTTACCTTCCACCAAAACACTGCCGGCGTAAGGCGCGGCCCCTGAGCCATCCAAAATGCGTACATTGGTAAATAGCGTGGATGTCATGAAGGTCTCCTCTTGAATGCTTAAGCGGCCCAACGCGTGGGGGGTGACTGACGAGTGGGTGTTCCTCTGCCGGTGACGGAGGGCGGTTCACGGTGGAACTTGCCGTCTTTCATGACAGCCAAGATGCGCGACTTGTCCTGCAACACCGTGATATCAGCCATGGGGTCGCCGTCAATCAAAAGAATATCGGCCAAGAAACCTTCGCGTAGTTGGCCCAAGGGTTCGGCACTGCGCATCATGGGTGCGCCCCAGGCCGTGGCACTGAGCAATGCCTCTAAGTTAGACATACCGATATGCTTGGTGAAGTATTCAAGGTCTTTGGCATTGGTGCCATGCGGTGTCCACGCAAAACCGTAGTCGCCACCGGGCATGATGTGTACCCCACGCTTGTGCAAAGCGCGCATGGATTCAATGGCTGCATCGAGCTCTTTGAAATACCCCATTTTTTGGACCACATCAGGAGTCAGCCCATACTCTTTGGCGTTGTGGCAAGTATTGATCAGCCAGGCCAGACCGGGCGCAATGAAATGCATATTGCGGTGCTGCTCCAGCAAATCCAGTGCTTCGTTGTCTAAGAAACTGGCGTGGTAAATGACGTTGATGCCTTGCTTGACGCACTGTTTCACAGACCAAGTGGATCGGGCGTGCGCAGCTACCCATTTGCCCCAGCTTTTCGCTTCTTGAACGCAGGTGGTGATTTCCTCTTCAGTGAATTGGCTTTGCTCACTGGACATGCCAGTGATGGATTCACCAGAGAGATTGATTTTTAAAGTGTCAACCCCGTATTTGCAAAACATGCGAACGCAGCGACGCATTTCATCGTTACCACTGACGACTGCACCAAAAGAGAATTCTTGCTGGGGCAGGTGCGGTTGTGTGCTGTCGCCCAGACCACCAGGCACCGTGATTTCTTGACTTGGAGCGGTGTAACGCGGCCCAATGATGGTTCCATCGTTGATGGCATTTCGGATCACGACGTCCAGTCTGGGCTTGGCTGCAGCGGCACCCACACACGAGGTCCATCCCATGTCAAGGTAAATTTTGGCAACCTCGGCACACCACAAAATATGTTCTTCGGGTGGCATGCGTTGAATGGCATCGAGGCTTGGCTGGTTGTTCCATGAAAAATGTGTGTGCGCCTCCACCATGCCTGGCATCAAAAAACAACCGGCACCATCAATCACAGTTTGTCCAGCCAAAGGCATATTTCGCATGCCTTGGTGGGTCTTGGTTACACGAACAATTTTGTTGCCTTCGACAAGGACTTCACCGGGGTAAGGCATTTCCCCAGTGGCATCAAATACATTGACATTGGTAAACAGCACTTGGCTCATAGGTTTTCCTTCAAGCGTGTCGCTTTAAAAATGCACGTGCTTCACGGGCACATTCATGGGGTTTTTCAATGGGGGTCCAGTGACCGCATCGCGTGAGGACAACAGTCTTTGCCGATGAAAACCGCCGTCCTAGGGCATGGACAGCCTCTGGGGGTGAAACCCTGTCTTCTTCGCCAGTGATAAGCAAGGCGGGAGATGAAATGCGCTCAATGTCTGTGCTGCGCGCTTGCGACAACACGTCACAGCTTGCTGCATACCCGTTCGGTGACTGTCGCATCAAACTTTCACGTACAAAAGCATATGCGCTGGGGTTATTTCGCTTGGTGTGTTCCGAAACGGCAGAAGTCAACAAGGCTTCTGTCACTTCTTGCAGACCCTGCATACCATTGTTTCGAACCTTGCTTGCTCTGGCGCGAATGCTCTCGCGAGCAACTTCGGGAGGCTCTGCCAAAGGGCCAAACAACACCATGCTTTTCACCAGCGAAGGTGCTGTAATGGCCAGATGTTGAACCACTATGGTGCCCATGGAGTGGCCTAACCATTGGGCTTGAGAAATACCTAAACGCTTGCAAACAGTTTGCAGACATTGCACCAAAAGTGTCAGGCTCAAACTTTCACTGGGTAATGGGGAGCGGCCGCTGCCAGGCAGGTCGATGCGCACCAAGCGGTGAGCGTCAAGACTGGGATGCATTGCCGTCCAAGTGTTTGAACTTCCGCCCAAACCGTGCACGCACACCACAGGCGAACCCGTGCCGCTTTCTTCTACGGCCACCTGGTCCAGCAGGTAAAAACTCATCCCATCTCCCAGAGAGTGGTGCGAATCTTTTTTGACATCATGCAGACTCCTATTGCCAATAAAGTTGGGTAGGGCTATAAACTGTCGAAAACCAAATGAGACGCTCGTCTCATTTCTTGTGTTCATGCTAAAGCTTGGAGCTTTGCTGTGAAAGTGACCTTGGCAATTTTTTTATCCTGATTTACCCTGATGGCACGACCTATTCCTTCACCTACTCCGGATAAACCATTAGCGCCTCAGGGTGTTAAGCAAGCAACTTTTAACCATTTACTAGACATTGCGCGTCAGAGAATTGAAGCGACTGGCATGGCACCATCGGTCTCGGAAGTGGCTTTGCTGGCTGGTGTGTCCAGAGCAACGGCTTATCGTTGCTTTCCAAGCCGAGCAGCCATGCTGACAGCAGTGGTGGGCGCTTCATTGGGTCCGATGCGTACCTTTGCCTCTGACCATTTAGAGGGGCTAGACAGGGTGTTGGATTTGTTTTCTCGAAGTTTGCCTCGATTGAGTCAAAATGAAACGTCACTTCGAACAGCTGTGCAACTTTCGTTGGAGCAACGTGCACTTTCGCTGGCGGGACAGTTGAAAGAGCCGGCGTTTCGGCGTGGATACAGAATTCAAATTTTGGCGCATGCCATGGAACCGTTCCGCGCGCAGCTGCCAGAGGATATTTATAAACAACTGCATAAAGCCTTGTCGGTTGTGTATGGCATTGAGCCTTACATCGTTTTAAAAGATATTTGGAATGAATCGAGCAAACAAGTAGAAACAACAGTGCTTTGGATGGCAAAAGCATTGGTGGAGGCAGCCCAAACCCAAGCTAAGGCTCGCATAAACTCACAAACACCCAAAGTTTCCCAAAGAACATCGCTGAAAGGAAAACCATGAAGCTAGCAACATATCTTCACGACGGTAGCCCATATGTAGGTCTATTGAGTGACGATGGATTAAATCTCCATCCTTTGCATTTAAGCGCAGCGGAAGTGGAGAGAGGCATACTGGCTTTGGTTGACAGAAAAGCCAGCGGTCAACCTTTTCCAGCTGTCAGCTCTGAAGCTGTTGCTGTGTCTCAGGTGAAGTTAATGGCACCTATTCCCCGTCCGATGCGCAATATTTTTTGTGTAGGAAGAAATTACCATGCGCATGCCAAAGAGCTTTCAACCACTGTGTTCAAAGACAACAATGCCGATCCGAATGCCTGGCCCATTGTTTTCACCAAAGTACCTGAATGCGTGACAGGGCCCTACGACGAAGTGCTTTTACCTGTCAATGTGTCCCAACAAATTGACTACGAAGCCGAACTGTTGGTCGTTATAGGTGTACAGGGGAAAAATATTTCCAAAGCAAATGCGATGGGCCATGTCTATGGCTATACCGTGGTTAACGATGTCACTGCGCGTGATGTGCAAATGCGCCACCAGCAATGGGATTTGGGTAAATCTTTTGATACCTTTTGCCCCATGGGCCCTTGGGTTGCGACTGCCAATGTATTTGATGGCTTGAATGCCCATGTGAAATGTTGGGTAAACGGAGAATTGAGACAAGATGGCAATGCTTCGAACATGATTTTTGACATTCCCACATTGATTGAAACTTGCTCACGCGGTATTACTTTGTACCCTGGCGACTTGATTGCAACAGGTACACCTGCGGGTGTGGGAATGGGGCTCAATCCGCCCCAATATTTAAAGCCAGGCGATAAAGTTCGTATTGAAATTGCAGAATTGGGTGTGATTGAAAACACTTTTGTCGCTTGAAGTCGGGGAGTATTGAGCCATGATTGTTGGAATGAACCATTTCACAGCTATTGCTAAGGATCCCAAAACCACTTTGGATTTTTATGAGCACATGATTGGCCTGAAAGTGGGGCCTAGACCTGATCTGGGTTTTCCTGGGGCATGGTTGTATGCGGGTGACACAGCTGTCTTGCATTTGTATTTTGAACGCCCCATACCCAACCCACCTGCCGGCGTGATAGACCACATGGCTTTCACCGCAAAAGATTTAAAAGCGGTGAAATCAGTTTTTGATGATGCAGGATACCCTTACAAATTGCAACACCGCCCCAACGGACCGTGGCAACTGTTTTGTCAAGACCCGAGTGGCGCCAAGATTGAGCTCAATTTCAGCCCCCTCGAGAGCTTGGAGTAGTTGTAACGCAAAAAAGACTGCGTAGAAATCACTTTAGGTGTTGATAGTGATGAGGATTCGACGCCAAGGACGGACAGGGCAATTAAAAATTACAGGACTCAGAGTGATCAAAGTTCAAGCAGGTCATTGTTGCATGGGCATAGAGTTTTCCATCCGGACCCACAATGCTCACTTCAGTCATGGCGACTTACATCCGAAGTTTCAGGAACTAAGGACACCACTTCACTGATCTGGTTCAAATCGATCATGGCTTTACCCGTTTGCAAATTCTCAGTGAACATATCTTTGAAGCGGTAATTCCATTTGATGTCATTGCTTGAATAGGCTTGGTTGGCATGCACTGTTTGAGAAATGGTTTCATCCAAACCTTTGATCGTTGCGACCAACGCGAAATCCAATTCAGCCAATGAGTCAGCGGTGTGTCCAAACAAAGGACTGTCCGGCACTATTGGGTGGAAAACCAGCCAAGTCAAAGACAACATCGGGGTACGATTTCGTATCAGTGGTAAATCAAAAATTCTCCTCAAAACTTGACCCTCAATGGTGGTGGTGCGTAAAAACAAAGTGAGTTCAACCTCTGCACCTATCACTCGGTTATTTCTTTCGTTCGATACACGAAACATGAGCGTAGGCACGCCTTCAAAGGGGGCGATGACCGCCACCTTGCTAAAAATAATCCTAGAGCGCGGAATAGATAATCTGGCAAACGCAATGCCGGTGAACATGCCTAAGCCGAGCAAGCCCATCATGGCTTCCAGTGTCACCAATATGTCGGCATATAAAGTTTGTGGAAATTTACTGCCATAACCTATCGTGGCCAGTGTTTGGACACTGAAGAAAAAATATTCTTGGTAGCTGTTGTTTTGTAAACCACCTATGGCTGAATCGCCGATGTAGTACAAAAACCCGAACACCACATTGACCACCAAAAATGCGCAGGCAAAAAGAGACAAATAAGCCAGCCACCCCATAGAGACCACCGAATGGTAGATGTCAAGTCCGCCTTGTGAGGAAACTTCGACTGAAGATCGGTTAAGCGGGCGTGAAGAAACTTTTTTAGAACTCATGGAATTTTCTGTTGAGGCTGTATTGTCGTGCTCTTTGTCTTTTGAAATTTGACGCATAAAAATTTCTGTTTACCCGTAGTTCAGCAGTTTTGCCAAACTGCATAGCCCAACTTCTGCAACCGGATGGTCAGGCCTACTTCCATGAGTTGCGCATCGCCTTAGGGCAGGGGATTTAATTTCGCGTAGATCTCTGGCATGAGCCGCAATCCGTATTTCATGGTGTTCTTTAGGCATAGCGATGAAAGGTCAGTGCCTTGATCTAAGTTGATCGAGCGTGACAAATTCAAGAGCCTTCTGGTGCGTGCTTTCCAAAATCACAGGTGGTGCCACACCCGCTGCCAAGGCCTCTCTCCAGCGCAAGGCACACAGGCACCATTTATCGCCATGCTTGAGTCCTTTGAATCTGTATTCTGGTCGAGGTGTCATCAAGTCGTTACCCTGCTTGAGGGTGAAATCTAAAAATTCCTGCGTGATGCGGGCGCAAACAACATGACTGCCATGGTCCTGACTGTCAGTCTTGCAGCAGCCGTCTCTGAAAAACCCGGTAAGCGGGTCATATGAGCAGGGAATTAATTCTGTGCCCAGTACGTTGAGTACTTGCTCAGTCATGGCCATGCACTTTCTTGATCACAAATGTCATCAAACCCTCTGAAGCTTCCTCAACCAAGTCGAGAACATGTTCAAAATTTTTCTCGTCACCATAGTAGGGGTCAGGGATCACAGTGGCTTTGGAGGTTTTTAAAAACTCTGCAAAACCCCGAATTTTGTGTTGTAAGTGAGGAGGGCAACGTTGCTCAAGCACGGCACGGTTGCCCCAATCCATGGTGAGCAGCAAGTCAAAGTTTTCAAAATCGATTTCATTGACAGCCCGGGCCCTTAAATGGGAGAGGTCATATCCACGTTTGAGTGCATGCATTTGACTGCGCGAATCAGGTGGAGAGTTGGGGTGGTAGTTGTGCGTTCCCGCTGAGTCGACATGGATTGTGTCGAGAAGTTTGTTTTTTTGCAGTTTTGCTTTAAAAACGCCCTCTGCCGTAGGACTGCGACAAATGTTGCCCATGCATACAAATAGGATTTTGAGTTTGTGAGAATTCATTTTGAATTTCTAAAAGTGGATGGTATTGCGGTGTTGAGTGATTGTGCGATGACTGTGCAATGAAAAAACAGCATGAAAAAAGCACCTAGGATTTCTCCTAAGTGCTTAATCTATATGGGTATATTATGGTGGCGCTTCACGGATTCGAACCGCGGACCTGTGGATTATGATTCCATCGCTCTAACCGACTGAGCTAAAGCGCCGAGGCGTGAATTATAGCGAGACTGGCGTGGGTGATTTGATGGAGTGTTTGAGACGGTGCGAGACCGAGGAATTTTCAGCTTGTGCAAGTTGTGCAGGGATACAGTGTGCCTTGGGAATCTTCAGTGCAAAATCCACTGAAAATGCTTGCAAGGAATAACAAATGAAATTTGGCTACACCATCATCTACACCGCTGATGTTGAAAAAAGTATCGAGTTCTTTGAGGCTGCCTTTGGATTGAAGCGGCGATTCGTACATGAAAGCGGCTACGGTGAATTAGAGACAGGCGCGACCGCATTGGCATTTGCGTCACACGAACTTGGTAACAGCAACTTGTCTGAAGGCTACATCAAAGCAGATGAAGGCAAGCCGCTGGGTGTGGAAATCGGCTTGGTCACAGAAAATGTGCAAGCTGCTTTTGACCGTGCAGTCCATGCAGGTGCTGAATTTATCAAAGCACCCATCACTAAACCTTGGGGGCAGGTGGTTGCTTATGTCAGATGTCCCGACGGCACGCTGGTTGAAATTTGCTCGCCTGTGAATGAGTAACTAACCAGGATGAAATGTCCTGTGACACGAAACTTTCACTGCGTCCAGTAAAGGGATGAAGGCTCGGAGGTCGGTTCCACCCTCACTTGGGCAACAGGGCGATAATTATTTTGAAGTTGTTTTTTCAGTTCTTGTCGATTGCTTGTTGTCAGCGCAAGTACCTAAGTGCCTAATCTTTGCACCTGCTTCACGCATCTTGCATTCATTGACGAATGTTTGCGTCTTAGGTGTGTGCATCCAGTAGCCACAAACTGGTTTGAATTCTTCGGTGCAAGCCAAAATTGATTGTGTTGTGCAGAAGCCAAAAATGATCACAATAAATTTCATAGATTGCCTTAAAAATGATTCAATATTTTGCAGTATTTTGAAAATGAGTGCTTGTGAAAATGATTTTTCAAAACAGTGATTGCAAACCTGTGCCGTTGCTCCTGACACTTGCTCAGCGGCTTTTTTCGAGTCGCCATAACAGATGGTGGATCAACCCTCAAATTTGAGATTGAGCATTTCCACTATGCCTGACGTGACCATGGTTCAGGTTTCGCTGCCGCAGCAGTATTCGGGGCAAATACCCCGCTTTTCGGTGCGATAAGCGCATTTGGCACTGTGGCGGTTGTCACAGGCTTTTGGGGCGCAAGTGCTTGCTGACGATGGGCCAGACTCTGAGCCTGTGGGTTGGCAGCTGGGGGTTGACTGGGCTTGGCACTGGGGTTGGCTGGGGGTGGGGACTTCTTGGGTGGGGGTGGCTTGGGGGAGTTTAAGGGCGCAGCTGATCTGCTTTTGCCTTTGCGACCACCCCGAGGTTTCAGCTTGGCCTTGGCAGCTTTGGCCTGCTCCTCTTGTGCTTGTTGCTGACGCTGGGTTTCAATGGCCTGCCAAACACTGTCACTGACCAGTCGCCACAAGGCCATTTGATCCTCGGCACTGGCAATTTCATTGATACGCATCTGCAACTCCTTTTCTTTTATTTATTGGAAAAGTACTCAGGGCATAAAGAAAAACCTAGACCGTGCGGTTCCAGCCAGGGTTCAGGATGTTGGTTCAACCGACACTGCGTGAACAGGCCTGAAATTCAATCAGGCCTGATGTTTACTTGCCAAAGCCTTCACGCAGCTTGTTGCTGGCAGTCTCAATTTGGGTGTCAAGCTCTCCAGCTTCTACTGCCCGCTTGATCAACTCCAAGGTTGGGATCAAGTCTGTGTGTGTAGCAACTTCTATGGTGCTTTTGCCTTTGGCAATCTCGACCACTTTTGCGCCATAGCGAACATTCAGTGCAATCTTGCCGTTGTCCCCATTCCACCACCATGCGCGAACACGCTTGGGCAGCTCGATGCTGCGACGCAGGCCATCTTGATCTGTCACAGTGCGAAAGCGAGTTGTGGTGAATTCTTTGCCTTCCAAGTGAGCTTGTGCCAGTTGAATCTGCTCCCACAATTTCTTGCACAGCTTGTTGCGGCGCTGTGCTGCGGGGTTCATCACCTGTGACTTTTTGCTGGTACTCAGCTTGAGAGTTGCGATTGTGCTCATGTCATTTGCTCCTTGTTTGTTAATGACAAAAACAACTTTAGTTTCGACCAGCATTTCTGGGCAACCGCGCAGTCATGGAAACCCGAAAGACCTCTGGGACTTTGCCCAAAATCACATAAAAATCACCGGATTTTTTATAGCTTTTATTTGGTTCAGCTAAATAAACATGACAGCGAAATCAAAGAACTGGATTTGTGCTGCCATTTATTACTACCGAGAAAAAGAGCAGCGTCACTCAGTTGTACTTGACGCCCTAGACCTGGACATTGGTGTTCGCAGGGACGGAAATTCTGAGCGGTAGCAGAGACTTGTTGTCACTACCCGTTGAGGATGTTATTGGGAGTTGCTGCCCAATTGACACAAGAATGAATTCAAGCACCAAGGTGATGGACTCAATGTCCATGCACCACGAGCAAGCCCTGCCTACACAGCAACTTGCAAACCCTGCGTCCAGTTGGCACTTCGGCTGTCGCAGACTGTTGCGTTTCATTAGCAGCACATAAAAGGAGACCGCGAAACCGCCCTTGCCCTATCGGGTTGTGCTGAAGTGCTGTGGTAACGAACTCAGCGAAAGAGTGTTGCCCAAAAAACTGAGCCTGTTTGCACAAGGCTCAGTGTGGGTTGAATCTAGCGAAAGCCCTTGAATACCAATCAAAGTTTCAAGCATCAGTACAACATCAAATTAAATTGACAATTCAAACGCTAGGATCAAACGAGAAACGAATGTGCTGAAACAAATCCTTGAGCGACGAGCGAAAAGGGATTTGTGAAAGCACAAGCGAGCTGCAAGGCTCGCTATCAATACGCCATGAATGGATTCAGCAACTTCACAAATGGCATCGTGCGAGTTCAGTTATGTAACCTCAGGAGAGGTTAAAATTCACCACCATGAAAAGTCAAGTACTGGGTGCTAATTTTTCGCAGCTTAAAAAATAAGGAATGCAGACCCCATTTGGGCAAACAGCAGCTGCGTCAAATCAGCCCTACAGCGCGAGATCCCTTGAGCCCAGAACCCCAAGCTAGACATATTCGTACTTAGATCTCTTCTAGTTGAAGGTAGACTTTGCCTGATAAATGAAAAAATACTAATCTTCACCCCCCCCATGAATTCCAGCTTTTTGGAATTGAATTCATTTAACCC